>DIRP01000003.1:23234-77984 GCA_002427525.1 Bacteroidales bacterium UBA5433
AATGCCGGGTGTCGGAATGCCGGGATATGCCTTGTGCTTGCCGAGGTTGAGGTTGTACAGCGTTTCCAGGGAGGGCGAGGCAGAGCCCAAAATCACACGGGATGCAAATATATGCCCCAGCATCATGGCTGCGTCTCTGCTATGAAGTAGCGGGAGGGCGTCTGTTTTTTTGTGGCCGGGATGTTCTTCGCGTTCAACGACAATCAGCCCCGGATGGGTAAACGGCAGCAAAAGTGCCTGGTGCATGCCCACTACGGCACAGGGGTACCCTGCATACAGTTCTCTTTTGGCTCGGCCCAGTTCTTTGGTGGTTCTTTTGGAATGGAAACAAAACAACCGGTCTTCCAGCCCGGGCAACAGGGCGTTGTAAACGCTTTCGCAGGAAATCATGTCGGGGCATAAAACCAGGCATTGTTTTCCGGCACGGGTGGCTGCCAGAATCTCTTTCTTGTAGATTTCTGTACGTTTGCCGAGTTGGAGGTAAAGGGGAAGCGGAGTTGATTCTTTGCCGAGGGGTTCGTCCGGAGCTTGTGCCGGAGTTTGTGCTGAAGTTGCTTGCGGGGTTGCTTGCGGGGTGGGTGCGCGGCGTTTGAATTTCCAGGAGGAGGAGGCCATTTTGGCGACCAGGCCTGTGGGGCAGAGGTAATAGGAGGCTATCCAATGCCAGAATTGCAATGTTTTTTCCGGGATAACGGGTAATTTTTCTTCTATGCTCAGGATATTTTTTATGTCGCTTACGGAAGGTAGTTCAGGCTCTTTTTCAAGGGTGGGTGGCACGTCAAGTGTATGCGGCACGTCAAAAATGTGCGTGATGATGCCTGTCTGGATGTGATTTCCTACCGGGGCGGTTACTTGTTTTCCCGGGACGGCTGCCGGGGTAAGTTCCGGGGGGATCCGGTAAGTAAATTCACTATCCAAAGCCAAGGGGAAAAGTATGTTGGCATACATTTCTTTCATCATAGAGTTCTTTCAGGGCATGTTACGAACGGTTTCTGCCACTTGTTCCATAAGCCAGAGCGGGGTTGAAGTAGCGCCGCATACACCTACCGTGTCGCCGGACCGAAACCATTTTTGGGAAATACCTTCCGGATTTTCAATGGCATAGCTGCGTGGGTTGGCGCTTTTGCACGTTTGAAAAAGAACTTTCCCATTGGAACTTTCTTTACCGGCTACAAAAAGAATGAGGGACCGGTTGCGTGCAAAATGTGCCAGCTCTTCATGCCTGTTGTCCACTTGGGCACAAATGGTGTTGAATACGGTAAGCAGAGACGGATCCAGGCCTCGGGAAGTTATGGTTTTTCTGAGTTGGTGCGCCGTGGCTTTGTAATGCTCGGGGTTCTTTGTGGTTTGAGAGAAAAGAGATACCGGACCGCCCGTAAAAACAAGGCTGTTTACATCCGTTTCGTTTTCAATAACCAGGGCGTCTCCACCTACCTGGCCAATGAGACCGACCACTTCTGCATGTCCTTTTTTTCCAAAGAGGATGATTTGTCCGTTATGGGGCTTTATTCGGGTATGTTCCTGCTTGATTTTTTTTTGCAGCTTCAGTACAACGGGGCATGTACATTCCAGCAAATGCAAGCCGTGTTGCTCAATTTGTGCGTACGTTGAAGGAGGTTCGCCGTGTGCTCTTACCAATACGGTGGCGTCTTTGGGCAGGGTGGGCAGGTCTGTATGTCTGATAATGTTAAGGCCTTTTTCCTGCAACCTTCTTAATTCTTCGTTGTTGTGTACAATAGCTCCCAACGAATACACTTTCTTGTTTCCCTCCAGGGCTTTTTCTGCACAGCGGATGGCTTGTATGACACCGGAACAGAACCCGGACTTTTTATCTATTTCAACGTGATATCCCATGTTTCTTTCATTATTTTTCTGAACCAGTCCATCTGGTCTTCAACGGTCATGTTGCCGTTGTCCAGCAATAGGGCATCCGGGGCTTTTTTGAGCGGATGTTTTGCCCGGCTGGAATCTGTATGGTCCCGTTGGCGGATGTTCTCCAATATTTCTTCAAAAGTTCCGGACAGGCCTTTTGCCTGCAACTCGGCAAGGCGCCGTTGCGCCCGGATTTCCGCAGGTGCTGTCATAAAGATTTTCACCTCGGCTTGGGGGAAAACGGCCGTGCCTATGTCCCGGCCATCCATGACGATGGCTTTTTCTTTTCCCCATTCTTTTAATTGCTTGTCTATAAAATTTCGTACCTCCGGAATTTCAGATACGGGGCTTACACTGGCAGATACTTCTAAACTTCTGATTTTCTTTTCTACGTCTTTCCCGTTCAGAAACGTGTGTTTTTCCCCGGTAGCTGCATCACGGTGAAAAGACAGGCAGATTTCAGGCAGTCGCTTGGTAAGGTCCTGTGTTTGAGGGTGTCCGTCGCTGTTTATTAAGCCGTGTTCCAAAGCAAACAGGGTGACGGCCCTGTATAAGGCACCCGAGTCCAGGTACGTATAGTCCATGGCTTTGGCTATGGCTTTGGCAAACGTACTCTTTCCGGTGGAAGAGTGCCCGTCAATGGCAACAATCATTTTTTTCATATCTATTCCAAAAGTAACGAAAATCTGCTATTTCTGAAATTCGCGCTATCTTTGCTTGCGAAAAAGCAGGATGTATGAAGATATTGATTATAGATGACGAGAAAAGTATTCGCAATACCATGAAAGAAATTCTGGAATATGAAGGATACCAGGTGGTACTTGCAGAAAACGGAGAACAGGCTCTTGCTATACTGGAAACAGGTAAAGAACAGATAGACACGGTATTTTGTGACATTAAGATGCCGGGAATTGATGGTATTGAGGTGCTGGAAAAGATTCAGGAGATGGCATTGGATATGCCTGTGATTATGATATCCGGCCATGGAAATATTGATACGGCCGTTGAGTGTATTAAAAAAGGTGCGTATGATTTCATAGAGAAACCTTTGGACCTGAACCGGATACTTATTACTATCCGGAATGCCAACGACAAATCCACGCTGGTCCAGGAGAATAAAAAACTGAAGAGAAAAGATGGGAAAATTCCTCCTATTATAGGAAAATCGGCTGCCATCAACCGTATTTGGGATATGATTGATCGTGTTGCTACAACAGATGCGAGGGTGTTGATTACGGGGTCAAATGGAACAGGGAAAGAGCTGGTTGCCAGATGGCTTCATGAAAAGAGTAACCGGTCAAACATGCCGTTTGTGGAAGTAAACTGTGCAGCAATTCCCGGTGAACTTATTGAAAGCGAGCTTTTTGGACATGAAAAAGGGTCTTTTACGTCTGCTATCAGGCAACATAAAGGGAAGTTTGAACAGGCAGACGGTGGCACGTTGTTTCTGGACGAAATAGGAGATATGTCTTTGGCCGCTCAGGCGAAAGTCTTGCGTGTATTGCAGGAAAATAAGATAACACGGGTTGGTTCAGATAAGGATATTAACGTGAATGTAAGGGTGGTCACTGCTACCAATAAAGATTTGATAGAGGAAATTAATAAAGGCACGTTCAGGGAAGATTTGTACCACAGGCTGGGTGTGATTCTGATACATGTACCGCCCTTGGCTGACCGGAAAGAAGACATACCCTTGCTTGCGGAGTATTTTATAGAACAGATTTGTCAGGAATATGGAACGGCTGTAAGGGAGATAACTCCCGGGGCATTGGATGAGTTGCAGAAGCTCCACTGGACAGGTAATGTGCGCGAGTTGAGAAACGTTATTGAAAGGCTCATCATCTTATCTTCCGGAACTATAGAAGAGGAAGATGTAAAGGCTTACGCAGAACCGTTATTTAATTAACGGGCATTTTTGGGATTCGGACGTTAAAGCAGGCTCCTCCCCATTCAGAAGAAGTATAGAAAATCTCGCCTCGGTATTGCTCAACAATGCCTCGGCAAATAGCCAGTCCCAGTCCTGTGCCTCCGCTCTTGGTCGTAAAGTTGGGATGAAATAGTTTGTGTTGGAATTCCGGAGGAACTCCGGGACCGTTGTCAGCAACCCGGATCAGGTAGGTATCGCCTTCGTCTGCTAAATAAATACTGATTACCCCAATTTGCTGTTTTTCTACAGATTGTACGGCGTTTGAAAGCAGGTTAACCATCAGGCTGACCCATTGCGAACGCCTGACGCGTACCCGGGCATCCGGAACATCCGATTCAAGATGAATTTTAATATGTTCAAAAGTGGAAAACAGCACCATTTGCTCCCTGATGAGCGCATTGAGTTCTACTTCTACCGGTTCTTCTGTATTGAAACGTGAAAAGTTGGAAAACTCAGAAGCAGCATTCGATAATATGTCTATTTGTTCCAGAAGCGAATTGGCAATTTTGTCAAATTGTTCCAGCCACCTGGGAGAATTTTCTTGTTTTAACCGGATCAGGTGCTGAATACTCAGGCGCATGGGGGTTAACGGGTTTTTGATTTCATGGGCAATCTGACGTGCCATTTCACGCCAGGCCTGTTCTCTTTCAGATTGAGCCAGACGTTGGGTACTTTCGTTCAGGTCGTCCGCCATTTTATTGTATGCCTTTACCAGAAGTCCCAGCTCGTCGTCGGATGCGTAGTAGATGTGGTCGGGTTTTTGGGTTACGTCCAGGCGGCTGATTTTTTCTCCCAGTTCTGCCAGGGGCCGGGTAATCTGATTCGAAAATGTGTAGCTTACAAAGACAGCTCCCAATAACAAAAGAAGGTACAGGTTTACAATGGCCGCAACAATGGACGAAGTATCTTTGCTGACATCTGTCTGGCCGGAAAGGTATGGAATGTTGATGTAGGCGACCAGTTGGCCGTTTGTGTTGTATAACGGTGCGTACATGGAATAATACACCAGGGAACCAATCTGTTCTTTTTGAACAAACTGCGATTCTTCATTGTATTTCAGCTGGAGGAATGCCTCTCCGTCCATTCGGGCTCCCAGCAAATGGCGTTCAAATATTTCCGGTTGTGAAGAACGGAATAACCTTCCGTGTGGGTCAAACAGGTTGACATGTATCTGCATGTTGGAAGACAGCCGGTTGATGGTATTCATAAGTTCCATTGCATTGGCTGTAGGATCGGCAGATCTGTCGGCAAACCGGGTGTACTCTTCCAGAGATGAGCGGGCGGCGTCCATTTGTTGCCTCATTTGCCTGTTGTTTGTTTCTTCGTATTGTTTGAGCCCAAAGCCAATACTACCTGCAGCCATGAGAATGAGCGCCACAGAAAGAAGTCCCACCAGTAAAAAGGTGATTTTGCGTCTGAATGAATTTTTGGGAAGATCTATTTTAAGGTCATTTTCCCTTAAAAGCGCCAGTGCCAGTACAAAGAATAGTCCGTAGAACAAAAACAGATACGATAAAGAAACCAGGTACGGCAACGGAGTTCGTAGCGGACGGGTAATAACGAGTACTTTGTTATCTATTTTGTAATAGCTGTGTAGGTTTTTGTTTTCTTTACGCAGGTTGAAACCTTCTTCCGGATGGAAAGATAACTTGCCGGGGTATACATGTTTACCGCTATTGGATACTAGTTTGTTGTTGATGTATTTGGCATAGGAATAGTCGTAAGGCAATTTGAAACGATCCAGCTGTGACCTGTCCGAAAGCAGGGACGGGTAGCCCAAAGCATCTTTGATGTATCTGGAATCAAGTACTATATATAGATCCTGGGATCCGCTGTAGCTGTAAAATGTAAAAGCGCCAATGTAGCTGACCGTTCCCAGTTTGTTGTCCATATTGTAGAACCTGGAATCTTCTGCCAGGGGGGTTCCGTTTTTCAGTATTTCGCTGTGAAAATACTGGTAACAGGATACAGGTCTGGGTAACCCCGCAACTGCCAGAACGTCACCCGGTTCACAAATAGTTATTTGAATTTGGTATTTTTGAAGAAAATCTGAAAAATAAGTTTCTCTGATGCGGGACAGGATCAGATCGTGGTCCTGTTCCATCTGAATCATGATGGAGAGAATGGGATCTATGGCTATTCTTTCTTCTATGCGTCTGAGCTGCATTTCCAGTTTTAAATCCCTTTCAACCGACATTTTCTGCGTCCAGACCCTGTACAGATTCATCTCTTTTTCATTTCCATACCGGCTTACAGCGAATAAACTGTAGAGAGCAGCAAAGAGAACGTATAAATACGTAAAACGGTTGCTGCAAAAGAAAGAGTGTGCAGGGACCCGGTTGCTTACTAAGAGGGTACGGAATAACAGAAAGGTTGAAAGGAGTAAAAAAGAAATAAGTATATAAGCTAGAATAGAATACCAGGTGATTTCATCCAATTTGAACAATTCCAGGACAATGTTGGAATCCATTGTCAAAGCCTTTAAGGTATGGTGCGTAAGCAGGACACATCCGGTAATGAGTACGATAAATACTACATTCAGCAGCACAGCCCCTGGTTTCTTAAGGGAATTCCTGATTCGCCCTAAATCTTCTCGTGCCAGATATAGTGCCCATGAACTTATAAAAATGAGAATCGTATTCAGAGCCATGGCTGCCAGTGAATTTTCCAGCAGGCCTCCGGCAAACAACAAGGGTGAAAAAAACAGCGTGTCTAATTGCAGGGAATCGGCATACGCAGACGTAAGGAACCGAAGAAAAGCCAAAACAACAATCAGGTACAGGGCATATTTTGCTTTTCTGTTCCGGTAATAAAACATAAGCAGCGACAGCAATACCAGTGTAATTGCGAACCACCTGAGGATTACGGCATCTGACTGCCCCTGCATAGTGGTGTCGTTCAATATGGTAAATAGGATGCCGTTATCTTTCCCAAATACAATGAACCCTTCATCCAGATTAAGAGGAACAATAGAACAATGGGCAGGCAGCTTCAGGGATTGGTTGGTTTTGGATTCAACGAAATTGTTACTGAAAGGAAAATCTGTCCGGATAAGGATGCCCGTTATGATAGTTACGTAGTCTTTGCTGTATGCCTTTACTACGTACCAGGCACTTCCCAGATTCATGTACTGTTCCGTTCCGTCCACTCCGGCAAGCGGCTGGTGAAGGATAGAACTTCTGGAAAAATAGGAGAAACCGGGAAACATGGAACCGGGACTGTAGCTGTCGTTGATGATGGGGAAGGTATGAATCCAGGAGATAAGGCTGTCTCTATAGTATTTATAGATAACCATATCTTCCGGTACGTTTTTTTCGGAGAGGTCTGCCATACCCTCCTGCTCCAGTTCCCTGCGTGCTATTTCCTCAATGGTATACTGTTTGCGGTGCAGTACCTTTTCAACACCTACCAGACGTACCATACGTTGGTTGTGGGAAGTAAGCTCAAAGAAAGATAGTAGAAAAAGAATCACAGCGGCAATCAGAGGCAGCAGGAACCTGTGTTTCCACAATTTTTCAGATATGTTCTTCAGTTTCATTCGTGGTGGTAACCTTCTTTTTTAATGATGGTAAAACACCTGTAGATTTGTTCAACACACAACAAACGTACCAGTTGGTGGGGAAATGTAAGGTGTGAAAGGGACCATGTCTCCTGCGCTCTGTTTCTCACTTCTTCTGAAAACCCATAGGCGCCTCCAATGGCAAACACAAGGGAACGTGTTCCTTTTTGCATATGTTGTTCAATTTGGAACGACATTTGCTTGGAAGTATAGGTGCTGCCTCTTTCGTCAAAAAGAATAAGATGATCCCCGGTTTTGATGTGCTTTAACAACTCTTTTCCTTCTTTTTCTATGACCAGGGGGCCGGGTAAGGACGCAGGATTTTTGATGCCGGACAATTCTATGCGTTTGAAACGGATGTAATGTTTTAGCCGTTTTTCATACTCAAGAATGCCTTCCAGCAACCAGGGCGCTTGTGTTTTACCTATGCAAAGCAGCACAATATTCATTGAGCAAAAGTAAGAAATAATGTGTAACTTGCCCATGTTTTAGGCCTTTGTTATGACTACGAAGAAAACTCTACTCCTTTTTTTGATAAGTGTTTCTATATGTTTGCCGTTCCTTGCCGGAGCGCAAGATACGGAGTTGAAGACACTTTTTACTGCTATAGGGAATGACCTGAAAAGTGGGGATGCAGCTACTTTTGCCCAATGGTTTGCAGAAGATATGGAAGTAGATGTGTTGGGAACAGCCGGAGTTTGCAGCAAAAGCCAGGCACGGCAGCTGATGAAAAACTTCTATTCCCGTTATACTCCCAAATCTTTCACCATTCTTCATATGAGTGGTTCTGTGCCTATGCTCTATTGTATTGGTACCCTTCTGGCAGGTGGGGAACGTTTTCGTGTAATTCTTTTTGTGAAGTCAGAAAGAGATGAGCATACACTGCAGCAGATACGTATTGAAAAGGATTAACTTCTTACGGCTCGGCTTTATTTTTTTCTCATGAATATCTGAATGGGAACTCCGTGAAAATCAAAGTTACTACGCAGTTTATTTTCAAGAAAACGTTTGTACGGCTCTTTCACGTATTGCGGTAAATTACAGAAAAAAACAAAGGAGGGAGAGGGGGTTGGTAATTGTGTGGTGTATTTGATTTTGATGTATTTTCCTTTTGTTGCGGGAGGAGGAAAATTTTCAATCAAAGGCAACATTACTTCATTCAGACGTGAAGTGGCAATGCGACGGCCTTTGTTTTCAAAAACCCGGGCAGCTGTTTCCAGAATCTGGTGTATCCTTTGTTTTTTAAGAGCAGAAGCAAAAATTATAGGAACATCTGTAAAGGGAGCGGTGCGTTGACGGATTACATTTTCAAATGCTGCCATTGTATTTGTTTCTTTTTCAATCAGGTCCCATTTATTAATTACAATAACACAGCCCTTCTTGTTTCTCAGGATCAATTGAAAGATGCTCAGATCTTGCGATTCAATGCCGGAAACTGCATCAATCATAAGGAGGCACACATCCGAATATTCGATGGCCCTGATGGCCCGCATGGAAGAGTAAAATTCAAGATCTTCTTTTGTTTTTGCTTTTTTTCTGAGGCCGGCTGTATCAACCAGCATAAAATTGTGTCCAAATTTGTTGTATCGGGTAGCTATGGCATCGCGGGTTGTTCCGGCAACAGAAGTTACAATATTCCTTTCTTCGCCCAGAAACGCATTGGTCAAGGAAGATTTACCCACGTTGGGCCTTCCAACAATGGCAATATACGGTATATCATGTGCCTCTTCAGAAGCCTGTCCGTCCGGAAGAAGTTCCAGTACTTTGTCAAGGAGGTCTCCTGTGCCGCTTCCGCTGATTGCTGCAATGGAAATTGGATCACCCAGACCCAACGCATGAAACTGGAAGGTGTCAAAAATTTTTCCTCCGTCGTCCACTTTGTTAACGGCAACGATTACCGGTTTCCCTGATTTTCGAAGAATCCCGGCAATGCTTTGGTCGTAGTCTGTGATGCCTGTCTGAACATCCACAACAAAAATGACAGCGTCTGATTCTTCAATGGCAAGTAATACCTGCCTGCGAATTTCTTCTTCAAAAATGTCGTCAGATTTTTCTGCATAACCGCCTGTGTCAACAATCGAAAATTCCCTTCCGTTCCAGTCCGTTTTTCCGTAATGGCGGTCCCGGGTCACACCCGATGTATGATCAACAATGGCCTGTCGTTTTCCTGCAAGCCTGTTAAAAAGCGTGGATTTACCCACATTAGGCCTTCCCACAATGGCTACAATACCCATGTTTATCTTTTTTATGGAGCGTTTTTTCTTCTTCCTTAGGGCAGCGGATGTCCCGTTCCCTCATATGTGTGTTGTGTCCTACAGAAAACTTTGAAAAACTATTGTTCTTTCTTAGAATTACGGCAAGACTCATGGCTGCAATCCCAACAGCAAGTACTGCAAGTGTCAAAAAGAAAACAGTCATTTTTTATACCGGTAACATTTGTTTTCCGGGAGCAACGGGTGTTCCGTGACTGCCAGAACAGGAGGCACCTGCAGGTATTTAAACTGGTAATGTCCCGCCTTACCCGCAACCTCCCGGACTAAATCCGGCGGGGTGCCGGATTCCATGATTTGTTCCGCCGACCGGCCTTCTTCAAAAAGCGAGAAAAGGATGGGGTCCAGCAGGTGGTATGCAGGTAGTGAGTCAGTATCTTTTTGGTCTATACGTAATTCTGCAGAAGGGGCTTTTCTTAGGGTATGTTCGGGTATGCGCTCCGTGTCTTTATTCAGAAAGGCGGCCAGTTCATAGACTTGTGTTTTATACACATCTCCCAATACCATCAGGGCTCCGGTAAGGTCTCCGTAAAGTGTTCCGTACCCCATGGCCAGCTCGCTTTTGTTACTTGTACAAAGCAACAACGCATTTTTTTTATTGGCATAAGCCATCAGGAAAACTCCTCGAATCCGCGCCTGGATATTTTCTTCTGTAACATCCGGTTGGGTGTGTTCAAAAACAGAAGACAATTCCCGTAAGAATTTTTGATAAATGCTGTCAATGGGTACAATATGGTAATTTAAACCGTTCAAAGAGCAAAGCTTTAAAGCGTCTGTAATCGAATGTATGGTAGAGTAGGGACCCGGCAGAAGCAAGCCGTGCACGTTTTCTTTGCCTAAGGCATCGGCAGCCAGAGCGGCTACAACAGCCGAGTCAAGGCCTCCGGAAATACCCAGGATTGCTTTTTTTTTGCCGGCTTCATTAAAAAATCGGCTAATTCCTTCTGTGAGGGTTTTGTACAGTTCGCCGGCCGGTTTCATTACAAAGTGAATTTACTGCTTATAGATTGGTAATTGTATACTTTTTCAATGATGTCTGCAAATTCCTGTGCTATGGATATTACTTTAATTTTGCTTCTGTCAATATTGGGATCTGCAGAAAGAGGGATGGTGTCTGTTACAATAACTTCTTCCAGCGGAGAATTGGCAATGGCGTTGTAAGCCAGTCCGGATAAGACGGGATGTGTTGCAATGGCACGTACACTGCGGGCACCTTTTGCTACCATCATTTCTGCTGCTTTTACCATGGTTCCTGCCGTATCAATCATGTCGTCCAGAATGACAATATTTCTGTCTTCTACATCACCAATAGCTGTCATACTGCCTACGACATTGGCTTTTTCACGTGATTTATGGCAAATTATTAAAGGACATTCCAGTTTCCTTGCATACGCATTGGCTCTTTTTGCACCTCCCATATCCGGGGCGGCAACAGATAAGTTTTCCAAATTCAGGCTCTTGATGTAAGGCACAAATACAGAGCTTGAATATACGTGGTCAACCGGAAAATCAAAAAATCCCTGTATCTGGTCTGCGTGCAAGTCCATGGTCATGACACGGTCGCATCCCACCGAGTGAAGCAAATTGGCTACCATTTTAGCTCCAATAGAAACACGAGGTCTGTCTTTACGGTCCTGACGGGCCCAGCCAAAGTAAGGTATTACAGCTATTACTTTGTAGGCAGATGCTCTTTTGGCTGCGTCAATGGTGAGTAGTAATTCAAAAAGATTATCAACAGGAGGAAATGTAGATTGGATAATAAAAATGGTTGCACCCCTTACGCTTTCGTCAAAAGCCGGCTGAAATTCACCGTCGCTGAATGTGGTTACTGATAATAATCCCAAGGGCAGACCCAGATGGCTGGCAATGCGTTCGGCAAGATATCTGGATCCGCGGCAAGAAAAGATTTTAAATAAATGCAGATGATCCATTGTCCCTTTGGTTTGAAGATTATGCAAAGATAAGGATGGAACCTAAATAATCCAACAACTCTTTTCTTCCTGCTCCTGTTTTTGAAGAAGTGTAAAACAGCGGCGGCAGCGGATCCCAATACTCGGAAAGTGACTGTTTAAAACCCTCGATTTGTTTTTCCAGTGCTGTTTTAGAAAGTTTGTCTGCTTTGGTGAGTACTACAGCAAAAGGTACTTGCCATTGCCCAAGCTGCAAAAGAAAATCAAGGTCAATTTGCTGTAAGGGATGCCTGGAATCCAGCAATACAAACAAAAGAACCATTCCCGGAGCTTGCCGGATGTAGGAGTTGATCATAGCTTGCAGGGCAGCTCTTTTTGTTTTGGAAACCTTGGCGTATCCGTATCCCGGAAGGTCTGTAATAATCCAGCTGTTATCAATCAAAAATCGGTTGATGCACTGTGTTTTGCCGGGTGTAGAGGATGTATAGGCCAATCCGGATTTCTTGCAGAGTGTGTTGATAAGGGAAGACTTACCTACATTTGACCTTCCAATAAATGCAACCTCTTGCAATCCCTGTTCCCGGGCAGCTTCTGTTTTTAAAGAGGTAGAATGAAATACAGCCTGTTTGATTTCCATGGGACTAAGATAACGTTTTTTTGGTATTTTAATGTAAATTTGTACTATGCAAAAATTAGATCTGATTGATTTACAAAGACATCTGGAAGAAGTTATTTCCAATGCATTTGAAAAACCCTGCTGGGTCCGTGCCGAGATCAACCACCTGGCCGTTCGTAACGGCCACTGTTATATGGAACTGGTACAAAAAGACGAGCAAACAGATCGGTTGCTGGCAAAAGCCCAGGCTGTAATCTGGGCAGGTAATTATGCCTTGCTTGAACCCTATTTCAGAACGTCAACAGGTATGCACCTTGCAGTAGGTTTGCAAGTGCTTCTGAGTGTGGTTCCCAGAATGCATCCGTTATACGGATTGAGCTTGACGGTTACCAATATAGATCCGTCTTATACCATTGGAGGAGTGGAAGCCGAGCGAAAAAAAACGATGGACCGGTTGGCCAAAGAAGGCATTTTGGACATGAACAAAGAATTGCCTTTTCCGGTTGTGCCGTTGCAGTTGGCCGTTATTTCCGCTTCTACAGCGGCGGGATACCAGGACTTTAAGGACCATATAGAGAAGGCCGGTTATGCTTTCAGAACCGTTCTTTTTCCCGCCTTGATGCAAGGCAGCGATTCTCCGGCAAGTATCATAGAAGCCATGGAAAAGGTGTTGGCCGGCGACAGGAATTTTGATTTGCTTCTTATCCTGCGTGGAGGAGGGGCCGCAACAGACCTCCACAGTTATGACAATTATGACCTGGCAGCACATATTGCCCAGTTTCCCATTCCTGTAATTACAGGGATAGGGCACCACAGAGATGTTCATATTGCAGACAGGGTATCTTATTTGGCACTAAAGACACCTACTGCTGTAGCTGATTTTCTGAACAACCATTTGGCAGATGAAGAACAAAAAACAATCCGGGTAATTCGTGCATTGGAAAAGGCGGTTCAAAACAGAATGGATCATGAGAAACAGGAACTGGAATATGTGCTGAAGGATATCGGGGGTGCTGTAACATGGATTGTTCGCAGGCATACACACGAACTGGAAATGCAGGAACAACGGATTATGCGTAACAATCCGCTTACTTTACTTAAGAAAGGATATTCCCTTACACTGGCAGGAGGAAAGACCCTGACGGATGTGAAAGATGTAAGAAAGGGAGACAAGATAACAACGTTGCTTTACAAAGGCAGTATGGAAGCGACCATAGACACTATTAAAAAGGAGTAGCATGAAGAAAGAAACAGGAATGACGTACCAGGCAGCGCGTAAAGAACTGGAAGCATTGGTGGAAGAACTGGAACGTCCCAATGCAGATCTGGGACAAATTGCCGCCAAAGTAAAAAGAGCACTTGAACTGGTAAAATTTTGCAGAGATTACCTGTATAAGGTTCAGGAAGATGCAGATACACTACTCCATGATTTTGAAAACGAATGATAGAAAGCAGGTACATTTGGGAACAGGATCCCTACCTTAAGCCTTATAAGCCCGTTTTGTGGAGAAGGCAGCAAATGCGTGAGGCCAAAGCAGCAGAGATTACGGGAGCACATGGTTCGCTGGCAAAAGCTGTCAACAACCATTTGTATTACGGCGTTCATAAAACAAAGGAAGGCTGGGTATGCAGGGAATGGGCACCCCATGCAACAGGTTTGTATTTGTTAGGTGAATGCAACGGGTGGGAAAAAGAAGACGCTTATGCATTTCATCCGGTAGGTGGCGGGGATTGGGAATTGCATTTGCCGGAGCAAAAATTGGTACACGGTCAATTGTACAAATGGCTTATAGAGTGGCACGGCGGGTATGGAGAGCGGCTTCCCGCCTATGCACGCAGGTGTGTACAGGATCCGGAAACCAAAATTTTTAATGCGCAAGTATGGAACCCTTCCCAGCCTTATGTATGGAAATATGATAATCCTTTGCGTGTAACCAATCCCCTTATTTATGAAGCTCATATTGGTATGAGCACAGAAGAACCGGGTATTGCGGATTTTACGTGGTTTTGCGATAAGGTACTTCCAAGAATCGAACGTTTGGGGTACAACACCCTACAGTTGATGGCCATCCAGGAGCATCCTTACTACGGATCGTTTGGGTATCAGGTATCCAATTTTTTTGCTGTCAGTTCGCGTTTTGGAACACCGGAAGAACTGAAGTACCTGGTAGACCAGGCCCATGCAAGGGGCATAGCCGTTGTTTTGGATCTTGTTCATTCCCATGCTGTTAAAAACGAGGTAGAAGGATTGAGCCGGTTTGATGGCACGTATGATCTGTATTTTCACAGGGGGGATAAAGGAGAGCACCCGCTATGGTCTTCCCGGTTGTTTGATTACGGGAAAGATGCTGTACTATATTTCTTGTTGTCAAATATAAAATATTGGGCAGAAGAATTTCGTTTTGACGGATTTCGTTTTGACGGAGTCACATCTATGCTTTACTTTGATCACGGTCTGGGACGTGATTTTACAGAATACAGCCAGTATTTTGACGGCTCACAGGATGAAGATGCCATAACTTATCTGGGCCTGGCTAACCAACTTATACATGAATGCAATCCCCGTGCAATCACCATAGCAGAAGATGTGAGCGGTATGCCCTCCCTTGCTTATCCTCAGAAATACGGTGGTATTGGCTTTGATTTTCGAATGAGTATGGGTGTGGCTGACCATTGGATCAAATGGATTAAAGAGCTCAAAGATGAGGACTGGCATGTGGGGGATATTCTTTTTGAACTGACCAACAAACGCAGCGACGAACGTACCATCTCTTATGCAGAATGCCACGATCAGGCCATGGTGGGTGATAAAACAATAATTTTCAGACTTGTGGACAAGGAAATGTACACATCTATGAACAAAGATTCCGTATCATTGGTTGTAGACAGAGGCATTGCCTTACATAAAATCATCCGTCTTCTCTCTTTAGCTACAGCAGGTGACGGGTACCTGAATTTTATGGGAAACGAATTTGGCCATCCGGAATGGATTGATTTTCCCAGGGAAGGAAACGGGTGGAGTTACCATTATGCCCGCAGGCAATGGTCGTTGGCAGATAACGAACTTTTACGGTACAAGGGGTTGGAACTTTTTGACAGGGACATGGTACATATGGCAAAAGAATACCGCCTGTTTGACAGCTATCCACAGCCTGTTGTACAGGATATTGCATCACAGGTGTTGTCTTTTGTGCGTGGGAATTTGTTGTTCGTTTTCAATTTGAGTCCCAACAATTCCTATACAGATTACGGAATGGAGGTAAAACCCGGGAAATACAGCTGTATTCTGGACACAGACAATCCCCTATACGGAGGTTTTGGAAGAAATCACAAAGAAACGGAGCATTTTACTGTTCCACAACCGGGCACTAACAGGTTGTTCTTGTATGTGCCGGCACGTACAGCAATGGTGTTCATTGCAGAATAATTTAGTATCTTGCAAGGTTATAGATCAAGGAAAATAGTATGGCGTATTTGCAATTCAAAAAACACGAATTGGGAAACCTGGAGTATGCACTTAACAGGGAAATCCTTGCCGTAAACAGGGCGGGAGGGTACCTGAACACGACTCTGACCGGCTGTAATACCAGAAGGTATCACGGCCTTATGGTATTGCCTGTTGAAGAACTGGGTGGAGAAAACCACGTGTTGTTATCTTCATTGGATGAAACCCTCATCCAGCACGATCAGGCGTTTAATCTGGGGATACACCGGTACCCCGGAATCTATGAACCACGTGGTCATAAGTATATTGTTGATTTTCAAATGAATGAGATTGCTGTCATTACCTACAGAATTGGCGGCATGGTTTTTAAGAAAGAACTGCTGTTTTTGCATAACAAGGAACAATTACTTATCAGGTATACGCTGGTAGAGGCCGGTTCTCCCACTATTTTAAGGTTAAAACCTTTTTTGGCATTTAGGAATATCCACGACCTGACGTATGAAAATATGGCGGCAGACACGTTCCACACAGTCGTGGAAAAAGGTGTTGGCTACCGGTTGTACGGGGAGTTTCCACGTGTATATATGCAGTTGAATGTGCAGCATGAATTTGTTAAGTATCCGCAATGGTATAAAAATATAGAATACCTGAAGGAAAAGGAAAGGGGATATGGTTACCGGGAAGATCTTTTTGTGCCCGGGTATTTTGAATGCCCCATAAAAAAGGGACAGGCTGTTATTTTCTCGGCTTCCCTGGCAGTTGCCAGTCCGGGACGTCTGCAATCCATTTTTAACAAGGAACTGGAAGGCAGATCCGAGAGAGATACGTACAAGGAATGCCTGAAAATTGCAGCATCCCAATTTTTAGTTAACAGGAATAATGTAATTCAGGTAAAAGAGGGGTATCCCTGGTTGGATGTCAGTTTACGCAATACGGCCATTGCTCTTCCGGGGCTGACCTGTTTTGCTAAGGACAGGGAAGCATTGTTTGCCAGGGGGTTGGCAGCTTTGACGGAAAACGAAAAAAAATTGTATTACACACCGGATACTCCGTTGTGGTTGTTCTGGACATTGCAGCAATACCTGGAACTGACAGGAGATAAAGCAGGGTTGTGGACATCATACGGTCGTTTGATGAAATCTATCCTGGGAAATTATAAAAAAGGTACGGACAAGGTGCAGATGCATCCCAACGGATTGTTGTGGACGGGGGAGGATGACAAGCTGGGGGCAACGCGGTACGGTTACCTGGTAGAAGTTTGCGCACTTTGGTACAATGCCGTATGTTTTGCTCTGGAACTTGCCCGGGATAGCAATGAACGGGGATTCGTTGCCGAATATGAAAATCTTCCGGACCTGATTAAAGAAAATTTTCTGCCTACTTTCTGGTGTGAAGCACGCTCCCACCTGGCAGACTTTGTAAATCATGAAGAACAAAACATATTTACCAGACCCAATCAGATTTTTGCATGTTCTCTGCCTTTTACACCTTTGGCAGATGAAACCATAAATTCTGTTCTGGCAGCGTGTAGCAGAGAATTGCTGACTTCGCGCGGACTTAGAACACTCTCCCCTAAAAATCACTTATATGAAGGCCGGTGTGAAGGTTCATCGGAAAAACGCAGCAAAGCTTATCTTAACGGTTCTGTGTGGCCGTGGTTGTTGGGACATTTTTTGGATGCCCAGTTCCGTCTTCATGGCAGAAGTTTTGTAGCTAGTGCAAAAGATATCATTGGAGTTTTTGAAGAAGAAATGACAGAGCATGGGATTGGCTCTATAGCTGAATTGTACGACGGAGACCCTCCACACAAACCCCACGGATGCATAGCCAGTGCCCGGAGTGTGGCAGGTATCCTGCGAGCCATGAAACGTATTGAAAAATTTGACGAGCCATGAAAGTATTGATGTTTGGATGGGAATTTCCTCCTCACATATCGGGTGGACTGGGTACTGCCTGTGATGGTTTGACCAAAGGCCTGGCAAAACATCAGGTTGAAATTCTTTTTGTTATGCCCACGGCTTCCGGTGATGAAGACCAAAGTGCAGTACGTATTATAAATGCGAGTGACGTGGCTGCTTTTGAAACAAGGGAGGATGCACGAAACCTGTTGGAAAAAGTGCAATTTTTACAAGTTACGTCAAACCTGATACCTTATCTGGGACCGGATGAATTTACAGAACAGGTAAATCTGGAAAGGGAAAAAGAATGGAATGAATTTAGGATTTCCTTTGGCCAGAAATATAAATTTTCAGGTACGTACGGAAGCAACCTTATGGAAGAGGTCATGCGCTATGCCCTGGTAGCTTCTTCCATTGCAAAACATCACGATTTTGATGTGATTCATGCACACGACTGGCTTACTAACATGGCAGGGATTGCAGCCAAGCGTGTTTCCGGGAAACCGCTTGTCATACATGTACATGCCACGGAATTTGACCGTACGGGTGAGCACGTGAACGAACAGGTTTACGAACTGGAAAAAAGGGGAATGGAAGAGGCAGATCGCATTATTGCCGTAAGCGATTTGACACGAAATACTATTATCAACAAATACCATATCAACCCCCAAAAAGTGGTTACCGTACACAATGCGGTTGATTTCAGCACCGTAGAAGATCGAGAAATATCCAGAGGGGTTCCGGAAAAAATTGTTACTTTTTTGGGACGTATTACGTACCAGAAAGGACCGGAATATTTTATAGAAGCAGCCTATAAAGTGCTGCAAAAGACCCAAAATGTCCGGTTTGTTATGGCAGGCAGCGGCGATATGTTTAACCGCTCTATTAGACGTGTAGCCAAATTGGGTATTTCTTCCCATTTTCATTTTACGGGCTTTTTGCGTGGCGAAGATGTGAAAAACATGTTTGCCTATTCAGATGTTTACGTTATGCCTTCTGTATCGGAGCCGTTTGGAATTTCGCCCCTGGAAGCTATGAGGGCAGGAGTTCCGGCCATTATCAGCAAACAATCCGGCGTAGCTGAAGTATTGCACCATGCCATTAAAGTTGATTTTTGGGATGTACATGCGCTGGCAGATGCCATATACGGGCTGCTTACCTATCCTGCTTTGAAAACTATGACCGTAAGGTGTGGGCTGGAAGAAGTAAACGCCTTGAAATGGGATATTGCCGCAGCTAAGGTTAAGAAAATTTACGAGGATGTATTAGAAGAAAAATTGAAAAAAACAACCATATGAAAAAATCAATCTGCTTGTACTTCCAGGTACATCAGCCATACAGATTACGTCAATACCGGTTTTTTGACATTGGGAAAAACCACTATTACTATGATGATTTTGCCAATAAGACCATTATGTCCCGCGTGGCTTCCAGGTGTTATATCCCGGCCAACAGATTGATATTGGATTTGATAAAAGAATTTGACGGTGCCTTTAAGGTTGCGTTTTCTGTGAGCGGCATGGCCCTTGAACAGATGGAGCAATATGCCCCGGAAGCCCTGGAATCTTTTAAAGAACTTGCTGCCACAGGTCATGTGGAGTTTCTTGCCGAGACGTATTCCCATTCCCTCTCTTCGCTGATTTCACCTGTAAAATTTAAAAATCAGGTAAAAATGCATACGAAGGCCGTAGAGCAACATTTTGGACAGAAACCAAAGGCGTTCCGGAACACAGAACTTATTTATTCCGACACCATTGGAGAAATGGCAGCTGAAATGGGATTTACAACCATGTTAACAGAAGGGGCACGCCATATATTGGGGTGGAAGAGTCCCAATTATCTGTATGTTAACGCATTGATCCCAAAATTAAAATTGATGCTCAGGAATTTCAGGCTGAGTGATGATATTGCCTTCCGTTTTTCAGATAAAAAATGGGGAGACTGGCCTTTAACAGCAGAAAAATACGCCGGATGGATTGCGGGGGCTTTGGAAAAAGATGAACTGGTGAACATATTTATGGACTATGAAAGTTTTGGTGAACACCAGCCGGCATCGTCCGGAATTTTTGAATTCCTTAGAGCTATGCCGGGTATGATATTAAATCACACCAACCTGGAAATATTGACACCTTCGCAGGCAGCTGCAAAACACCAACCCATAGCTCCGTTGCATGTACCTTATGCCATTTCATGGGCAGACGAAGAACGCGACATCAGTGCGTGGTATGGAAACGAACTGCAGCAGGAAGCTTTCAATGACTTGTATGCATTGGAAGAAAGAGTGAAGCTAAGCAATGATCCGGATTTGCAAAGGGATTTCAGACGCATGCAGGCAAGCGATCACTTTTATTACATGTGTACCAAGTTGTTCTCTGACGGAGATGTTCATAAGTACTTTAATCCCTACGATTCTCCGTACGAAGCTTTTATTAATTACATGAACGTGCTGAGTGATATTACGCTCCGTACACCCAAATAACGATATGAATAGTGAAGTAAATTTGAGCCCCGATTACCTGTTTGAAGTGAGTTGGGAGGTGTGCAATAAGGTAGGGGGGATCCATACTGTAATTGCTACCAAGGCGTTGCATATGTCCAGAGAAATGGAAAACAGGCATATTCTCATTGGACCTGATGTTTGGAGGGAAACAAAACAAAACCCCGAGTTTATAGAAGATCCAAGGTTGCTGGTTGCCTGGAGAGAACGGGCTGCCGGGGAAGGTCTCAGGATACGGGTAGGAAGGTGGAATGTGCCGGGAAACCCCATTGTAGTACTGGTAGATTTTTCTTCTTATATAGCACATAAAGACAGCATATTTACGGAGTTTTGGAAAAAATTCAACCTGGACTCCATAACCGGTCAGTGGGACTATATTGAATCGGCTTTGTTTGGCTATGCGTCAGGAATTGTTATAGAGAGTTTTGTCCGTTTTAATCTGGCTCCTCACCACAAAAGTGTAGCACAATTTCACGAGTGGATGACGGGCATGGGACTGTTGTATCTGAAATGGGCCAACATGCCGGTTGCTACTGTGTTTACCACACATGCTACGGTTGTGGGGCGCGCTATTGCAGGAAACGGGATGCCTCTGTATGATACTATGGAAATGTACAATGCTGCTGAAAAGGCCAGAGAGTATAATATTACGGCAAAACACTCGTTGGAAAAAACAGCGGCAACTTATGCAGATGCCTTTACAACGGTAAGTGATATTACGGCAAGGGAATGCCGTCATTTTTTGGAGAAAGAGGTCGATATTGTTACACCCAATGGTTTTGAAAATAGTATTACGCCACCCAGGGAGGAATTTGATAAGAAAAGAAAGGAGGGCCGGGATGCGTTGTTGTATGTAGCATCACGTATGCTTAACCGTGAAATAGAAGAAAACGCTTTTTTAGTGGGGATAAGCGGACGTTATGAATTTAAAAACAAGGGCATTGATGTGTTCTTGGAATCTCTGGCTTTGTTACAAAGAGAAAGAGGGCAGTCTGACCGCCGGATTCTTGCGTTTGTTATGGTTCCTGCTAACCACAACGGTCCCAGAAAAGATTACAACCATCCTGTCACTACACATTACCTGAATGACCCGGAATACGATCCTGTTCTTAACGTTATGAAAGAACAGGGACTTTTGAATACGGGGGAAAATAACGTGGACGTTTTCTTTATTCCCTGTTATTTAAATGGAGACGACGGACTTATTGATAAAACGTACTATGATCTTCTTATTGGTCTGGATTTGACTGTGTTTCCATCTTACTACGAACCATGGGGTTATACACCTTTGGAAAGCCTTGCTTTTGCTGTTCCTACAGTGACTACTTCTCTTGCAGGTTTTGGTGTGTGGGTAGAAAAAAAATATACAAAGCCGCATCCGGGTATTGATATTGTATACCGCAACGACAGCAACCATGATCAAGTGGTGCATGAGGTAGCAGGAATTATTCGCAACAGGAGCCTGCTCCCGGCTGAGGAAGCTGCCGGGTTTAAGGATAATGCCCGTGAGGTATCAACCATTGCCTTATGGAAGAATCAGGTTCAGTATTATAAACAAGCTTATGCCATTGCATTGAAAAAAATTCTAAACAATATGGAACAATATCCCGTAACCTGGGAAGAGTGCAGTCCGGTACACAAAACCCGGATTCGTACATCACCAACGTGGTCACCGGTAACCATACAAAAACAATTGCCGGTCAAATTGGCTTTTCTGGACATTTTATCAAGAAATTTGTGGTGGTCCTGGAACAGAGACGCCCGCAAACTTTTTTCCGGGATTGATCCTGATTTGTGGAGGGAAGTGGAAAAGAACCCCATACTTCTGCTGGACAGAATATCATACAAACAATACAAAACTCTGGAGAATAATAAGACTTTTCTGGAAGACCTGGAAAAAGTGGAAATTCGGTTCAATGCCTACATGAAATCCCGTGAAAAACTTACCGGACCCCGTGTGGCATACTTTAGCATGGAATACGGCTTGGACTGGAGTTTGAAAATTTATTCGGGAGGCTTGGGTATTCTTGCAGGTGATTACCTGAAAGAAGCCTCCGATAAAAGCGTTCCCATAACGGCCGTTGGGTTGCTGTACCGTTACGGTTATTTTCGTCAGGTTCTTTCTGCACAGGGAGATCAGGTAAGCGACAAGGAAGCCGTAGATTTTCAGAAAATCCCGGTTACTCCTGTTCGTGACAGCAATGATAACTGGATGATGGTAAGTATGGCATTTCCCGGAAGGAATGTGTATGCCCGTATATGGAAGACAGATGTTGGCAACACACCCTTGTACTTGTTAGATACAGATTTTGAAGACAACTTACAGGAAGACCGGGGAATAACCCACCAGCTGTATGGAGGCGATTGGGAAAACAGGCTTAAGCAGGAATTGTTGCTGGGTATAGGAGGTATAAGGGCACTCCGTTTGCTGGGGATAGAAGCAGATGTGTACCACTGCAACGAGGGCCACGCTGCTTTTATAGGGTTAGAGAGGATGATAGAATATGTGACTGAGAAAAATCTTTCTTTTGAAGAGGCCCGGGAAGTAGTGCGTGCATCGTCGCTCTTTACAACGCATACACCCGTACCTGCCGGACACGATGCGTTTTCTGAAGAGATGTTGCGTCCTTATTTTTCGCATTATCCGGACAGGCTTAAAATATCCTGGGATACGCTTATGGCTTTGGGGAAAACTGATGTGTGCGATCCCCATCAAAAATTCTCTATGAGTTTTCTGGCTGCCAACCTGTCTATGGAAGTAAACGGGGTAAGCAAGCTTCATGGTCAGGTTAGCAAGGAGATTTTGAATCCCCTGTGGCCGGGATACCTGCCTCAGGAATCCCATGTGGATTATGTGACCAACGGAGTACATTATCCCACCTGGACAGCCAATGAATGGAAAGAAGTACACGAGCGTGTTTTTGGTGCTGATTTTAGAACACACCATTACGATAAAAAATGTTTTGAAAACATACTTCAGGTCAGCGACCGGGAAATTTGGGATATTCGTAATAAGCTGAGGGGAAAATTGATAGATAGAATTATTTGCTCTCTCTCGGGGACGAAAAACGTGCCGGAATTTTATTCACCAAAAGAAGTAGTTACTATAAGGGAATCTTTAAATAAAAACATACTGACTATAGGCTTTGCCCGACGTTTTGCGACCTACAAACGGGCCCATCTGTTGTTTACCAACCTGGACAGGCTGGATGCAATTATCAACAACCCCGACAGGCCGGTACAGTTCCTTTTTGCGGGCAAAGCACATCCGCACGATAAAGCCGGACAGGATCTTATTCGGCGTATTGTTGAAGTATCGCGTATGCCGGACTTTATAGGAAAAATTCTCTTTTTGCCCAATTACAATATGGAGTTGGCAAAACGGCTTGTGCAGGGAGTGGATGTGTGGATGAACACACCAACCCGGCCCCTGGAAGCATCCGGGACAAGCGGTGAAAAGGCTGCCATGAACGGAGTAATGCATTTTAGTGTACTGGACGGGTGGTGGGTAGAAGGATACCGCCAAGGCGCCGGATGGGCATTGCCGGAAGAGAGAACGTATGAAAACCAGGCATACCAGGACGAGTTGGATGCTACGACCATATACAATATGCTGGAAAACCAGATCGCTACGTTGTTTTACAAGAGAGACAAAGAGGGCATTCCTACTGACTGGGTCAATCACATTAGAAATACTGTTGCTTATGTGGCTGCTAATTTCACAACAAACCGTATGATGCAGGATTACGAGTCCAAGTTTTACGAACCTCTTGCAAAACGACATGCAGCTATGGCAGCAGACAATTTTGCGCTTGCCAGAGAGATGGCATTCTGGAAGAGAAGAGTGGAAAGGGAATGGGATTCTATTGAAGTATTGGAATACGACCATCCCAATGATAGCAAGGATGTATTAACTTTGGGGAGTGAAAGCGTATCGCGTATAAAACTGTATTTAGGAACACTTTCTGTGGAAGATATTGGGGTAGAAATGGTTATAACAAGGTTTACAAAGAACGGAGAAACCGTTATTGATGAAATTATTCCCTATGTGCCGGAGCAGATTTCAAATGGGGAGATTACCTACGTTGGCAGGTTGACACCGCAAGCTGCCGGTTCGTATTATGTGGCTTCCCGTATTTATGCGTATAATTCAAACATGCCTCACAGGCAAGATTTTGCTTTAGTAAAATGGTTGTAGCAGCTACAGGTTTTTTTGATGGAGTTCATTTGGGACACAGGGCTGTACTTCAGTCGTTGACAGACATTGCCAAGGACAGAGGTGCCCGGAGCATGGTATTGTCTTTTTGGCCGCATCCCAGAGCCGTATTGCAACAGGATGCCCAAAAATTCCGTTTGCTGACATCGTTGGATGAGAAAAAAGAAATAATGCGCAACCTGGGAATTGACACGTTTGAAATCATTCCGTTTACACGGGATTTTTCAAATATTTCTTTCAAAGATTTCTTCAGGGATTACCTGGTTAAGGAATTTGGGGTTAAAATTCTTGTTGCCGGATACGACCACCGGCTGGGATGCGACGGTGCAAAGAACCGCGAACATATGCAGTCAGAAGCGCGTAGCAGTGGTTTTGAAATTATCCGGGTGCCCCAGTATGTTTCAGAGGCCGGTGAGCATATCAGTTCTACAAAAATCAGGGCTGCCTTATCTGCCGGATCTGTTGAAACGGCCAACAGGTGGCTGGGGTATCCTTATTGTATGCACGGAGTAGTTGTGGAGGGAAACCGCATTGGCAGGACGCTGGGGTTCCCAACGGCTAACATGCAATTGTATGAGCCGCTTAAACTTATTCCGGCCAATGGAGTGTACCAGGTGGAAGTTCGTCTGAATGGCAGGTGGTATAAAGGGATGATGAATATTGGTGTTCGTCCCACAGTTGCTGCCCATTTGGAACAGACTATAGAAACACATATCTTTGACTTTGACGATACTATTTACGGATTGGACATCAGGATAAGGATATTGAAGTACCACAGACAGGAAATTGCTTTTCCTTCACTTGAAGCACTTAAAGAGCAATTACATAAAGACAAGGAAGCATTGCTATGAAATCAGATACACTGGTAACCCTATTGATGGGCATTCTGGCTGTTTTTTTTGGTGTAATTAATGCAAAAAACAAAAAGAAAAAAACGCAGCCCGGAAAGCAGATACCTGATGTGCGGGGTAAGATGCTGCAAGAGTTGTTTTTCCCTGAAGAACTGCAGGTAACGCCTTCTTCAGCCGAGCATGAACATGTTCCAGAAGATATGTATGAACATATGGCGGAAGAAGCTCCCAGATCCACCGTGTCTTCGGAAGAACCTTTTCTTGTGAAAAACAACGTACAAAATAACGACAAGGAAAGGGTAATAAAAAAATTGGGATTTGATGTAAAAAAAGCCGTTTTGTTTTCAGAAATCATGAAACCAAAATTTGAAGAATTTGTTGATTCATAAAGAAGTATTATCTTTGTACTAAGAAGAGTCCCGTATCCATGGGATTCTTTTTCTGTTTTTATTTTAATGAAATAGATTGTATGACCAAGCCTCATTATCTCACAGCAGAAGGTCTGGAGAAGTTGAAAAAAGAATTGTTAAGGCTGACATCCGTAGAAAGGGAAGAAGCAGCCCGGGCTATTGCAGAAGCGCGGGATAAGGGAGATCTGTCTGAAAACGCAGAATATGATGCGGCAAAAGATGCACAGGGTATGCTTGAAATGAGAATCTCTCAGCTCCAGAACCTGATTATTAACGCCCGTGTTATTGACGAATCCAGGTTGAACACAGAAGTGGTCCAGATCTTGAACAAGGTCAGGATTAAAAATATGGCGAATAAATCTGTTATGGAAGTAACCCTGGTGGGTGAAAGTGAAGCCAATCTGGAAGAGAAAAAGCTGGCTGTTTCATCTCCCATAGGCAGGGGTCTTCTGGGAAAAAAGAAAGGAGAAATTGCTGATGTGCAAACGCCCTCCGGTATTGTATCCTTTGAAATTTTAGATATATCATTGTGATTATGGCCAGTATATTTTCACGAATAGCAACCGGTGAAATTCCTTCGTACAAAATTGCAGAAGACGACCGTTTTTATGCGTTTTTGGACATCAACCCCAGAAAGCGCGGACATACCCTTGTCATTCCCAAACAGGAAACAGATTACATTTTTGATTTGGACCCGGTTCTTTTAGGAGATTTGTTCCGTTTTGCCCAAAGGGTAGCTGTGGCTATTAAGGCAGTCGTTCCATGCAAAAGGGTAGGGATTGGTGTCTTGGGACTGGAGGTGCCTCATGCTCATATTCACTTGATTCCCATGGACTCTGAAGGGGACATGAATCTTGCCCGCCCTGTACTTAAGATACCGGCTGATGCTATGCAGCAATTGGCAAAACAGATTGCAGAGAAATTTGAATAATTCCACCATGAGATTCAATATACTAGTAACCACAGCTGTCATGTTGAGTACAGCTTTGTTTTTTTCGTGCAAAACGGACCATGAAGTTCGGATTTCCGGAACAGTAGAAAATCTGCAAGAAGACGATGTGTTGTTATTTAAAAGACTGGATTTTAGTTCTGAAACCCTTCTTGATACCATTCGCAGAGATGGGAACGGAAATTTTAAGTACACGTTAAAGAAGGGTGTCGAGCAACCCGGTTATTATTATTTGTATGCGGGGGACAGAAAAGCAGCTGCCCTTATTCTGAAAAAGGGAGATAAGATCAACCTTCAAACAACAAGGGATGGAAAAGTGAGCCGTCTGGAAGGATCGGAAGAGTCGTTGTTGTTGCAACAGGTCAATGCGGATTACCACAAAATGGTCAGGAAGTTTGATTCTTTGTATGTTCAGTATGAAAAAGCGTCAGGTAAAGAAAAAGAAAGGCTGAGCATTGAACTGGGGACTGTATTTGTAAAATACAAGCAGTCTGCCATTCGTTTTCTGTACCAGCACCCCCGGGCATTTGTGAATACGTCTGTAATTTTTCATACTTTTCCGGGCCAGTTGTATGTTTTTGCAGATCCAAAAGATGCTCCGTTGCTGCGACGCATCTACGATTCTTTGTACTTGGATTATCCGCTTTCTCCGCACACTATGGCCGTAAGGGACCGTTACGAAAATATGGAAAAAGCACTGCGTATGGAACACGCATTCTCACAGGTAGAAGTAACTGATTTTCCCGACATTTGCCTGCCCGGTGTAGGTGGTAAAATAGCCTGTTTATCTGAACTTAAGGGAAAAACCATCTTGTTGTCATTCTGGCACTCAGCCAATGTCCGGATGAGGTTTGACAACAGAGAACTTCAGGACTTGTACAGGCAATATGCTCCAAAAGGGTTGGAGATCTTCCAGGTCGCTTTGGATACCGACAAAGCTGCGTGGGCAACAGCCATCAGGGATCAGTCGTTGTTATGGGTAAGTGTGTGCGACGGTATGGGTGTTTATTCCCCTGCGGTTACTTCGTACAATGTGGTAGAAATTCCCACTTATTTTATCATTAACAGGAACGGGGATATTGTATCCAGAGAAAGCAATGTTGATGCAGCCATAAAACAGATTAAACGTCTTTTTTAGGTTGTTTTACCTGATATTCTTTCAGATAGAAAGGAACATAATAAGCAGTATCTTCAAAGTCATTCTGCCGAAAAGCCCTGAGTGCTGCTTTGGCCATGCCGTTTGCATGGGATTCCAGGTTGGCAAACCGGGCGTTACGGTGTACCAGCAACTCCTTGCACTTGGGTGCTCCGTCACCTATAAACATTACCGGTCCTTGATTAAGCAACTCTGAAAAACTGCCGTGCTGAACACACAAGGCGCTGACAGGACCTTCCTTGAACGCTGTCTTTCCTGTGTCTTTTTCATTCCTTACAGAAAAAGGTGCCGTATATACTTCCATACGTCGGGCATCAATCATGGGGCAGATATACAGGGGCTCTTCCAGCATAAATTTGTCAATATACAATTGTGCAAGCAGTTCCAGAGAACATACATGTATAAGGGGAATGCCCGCACCAAAACACAGGCCCTTTGCGGTAGAGACACCTACACGCAGTCCTGTATAGGAGCCGGGACCGCCGCTGACGGCTACTGCAGCACAATCTGTTGCCTTCAGACGGCACTCTTCCAAAATCTGATGGATGAAAACAGCCAGCACAGAAGCATGGGCCCGTGGTTCAGTTGTTTGACGCTGTGCCAGAATATGTGTTCCCAGTGCCAGTGAGGCTGAGCAAACAGATGTGCTCGTTTCAATCAACAGGATTGGTTTCACTATACTCTGCTTCTGTTTTAGGCTCAACTTTTGTTCCGTTCTCTAACGTACGTGAAATAGCAGAATAGGGCCCGGTGACCACTTTGTCTTTTTCTGTCAGTCCTTGCAGAATTTCTATGTGCATGTGGTCCTGTAATCCGGAAGTAACGCGGCAGGAACGGACGGTATTGTCTTCCTGTAAAACAAATACTTGTTCTGCCAATTCATTGGGACCCAGCTGCATCCTGATGCTGTCGGGCAACAGTTCCGAGCGGGTAGTGATGCACTGGATGGGGATGGCAAGTACGTTGTTTCTTGTTTCTGTGCGGATAGAAACCGAGGCCGACATACCCGGACGGAACGGAGTGGCAAACTGGGGTGTAACCAGATCGGTATAGGATTCAGAAAGGATGAAAACCCGTACTTCAAAATTGGTCACCTGCTCCAGCGCAGAACCAATGTTTTTTGCCGAGTTGGCAATGTGTGTTACAACACCTAAAAACTTGCGTCCCGGATAGGCATCTACTTCAACGGTAGCCGTATCGCGCTGTTTGATGCGGACAATGTCATTTTCATTCACATCTACCAGCACCTCCATTTCTTCAAAATTGGCAATGCGGAGCATTTCTGTTCCTGCCATTTGGCTGGTGCCTACCACGCGTTCTCCTCGTTCTACATCCAATTTGGAAACAATACCGTCCATGGGAGCAAAAATGGTTGTTTTTGCAAGGCTTTCCTCGGCCTCGGCAAGAGCGGCCTGGGAACTCTGGACGTTGAACCGGGAGGCATTCAGCTGTTCTCCTGCAATGGAATATTCAGAGGAGGAAGACTCAAATTCTGCCTGAGAAATAGCTTGTTGTTCGTACAAGGTCAGGTTTCTGTTGTAGGACAATTCCACTTGTTTATACTGTGCTTCCTGTTGTGCCAGCTGGGCTTTTGCCTGATTCAAAGCCGCTGACATTCTGTCACGTGCAGAAATATACTGGTCTTGTTTAATACGGAGCAACACCTGACCTGCTTTTACGTAATCTCCTTCTGCTACATGCAGAGCTACGATTTCTCCGGATACGTCCGGACTGATCTTCACCTCTGTTACCGGCTGAATCTTTCCGTTAGCCGGAATGATTTCTGTAATGTTCTTAATAACAGGGTTAGCTGTGCTTACTTTAACACCTTTGCCGGAACTGCTTTTTCCGACAAAGATTAGAACGACAATAAGTACTACTGCACTGATAATAATCCAAAGTATTGATTTCTTCATGGAGTGTGATACAAGTTATAGTGTAATAGGGATTCCTTTGTAGAAATCCAAAATTTTTAATTTAAATACGTGTTCAAATTTGGCTTGAATGTAACTGCTTTGTGCTTTAAACAAATTGGTTTTGGAAACAATGTAATCCGTGCTGTTGAGCATGCCAATATCAAATTTTTGCTGCACGTAACGGAACGATTCTTCCATGGCCTTAACATTTCTTTCTGCTGCCTGTGTCCTTAGGTACGTAGAGGTGGCATCGTTGGCTGCCTGCTGTACTTCTTTCATGAGAAGTTGCCGTGCATTTTTCATTTCCAGTTCAGCCATTTCTACTCCAAGCTTTGCATTTTTTACATTCGTGTTGATTTGCCATTTGCTGAAAATGGGGATATTGAGTGACAGACCAATGGATGGGTTGTTGTTCTTTTTCATTTGCTCCCAAAAGCTGGCTGATGTACCTCCAAAAATATCATCCAGCCCGCCACCGTTGTCATCGCCGTTTTCTTCGGGGTCCTTTTCTTCTTGTTTCTTTCTATTCGCATCTGAATAAAATGAAGAATAACCTACAGACAAGGTAAGCCTGGGGTAGCGGCCTCCCTGAGCAATCGCCAGTTCGTGCTTTTTCTGTTCCAGACCAAATTCCGTTTTTTTGATCTGCGGAAGGTCCTGCGACGTATAATACATATCTTCAACAGATACCGGATCCATATCTTGCAAATCTCCAAGCTCAGGAATCAGGATCTCAAAAACACTTTCTGTGGGAATATCCAGTAACTGTCTTAATATAAGGTAATAAGTGCGTAAGTTGTTTTGTGCTTCTACTACTTGCAGTTCTTCTGTTGCCAACTGGGATTCTACTTCAAGCAGTGTGCTTAAAGGCTGGCTTCCTGCATCTACGAGTTTCTTTGTTCTGGTACATTGTCCGGCAACACTTTCCCTGCTCTGTACGGCTGCTTCCAATATTTCACCGGCAAGCAGTACGTTCAGGTAACCACGTGTAATCTCAATGGATATGTCGTTTTTCAGTTTTTGTACTTCCTGAACGGCAATTTCCAACCTGGCTTGTTCCTGTTTTACAGTATTGATTTTTTGCAGACCGGTAAACAAATCCATATCGGCGTATATACCAACACCAGTATTGGTGCTTTTCACATGGTTCAGGATGGTTAAAGTAGACAAATCAACCGATTGTCCCCAGTTGACATTTTCACTTATCCGGGCACTTAAGGAAGGGGTAAAGGCCATTTTTGACTGAAAGTGAACGTTTTTAGATTGTAAAACACCCAGTTCCTGTTGTTTGATGGTCAGGTTGTTTTCCCAGGCATACCGTATGCAGTCTTCAAGTGACCAGGTATCCTTACCTAAAAGAGAAAGAGGAAAGGAAAGAAGTAGTGATACAAGTACTACGGAACATTTTTTCATGGTAAATATTAAGTATATCATGCAAATTTACTTTTATTTAAACAATATACAACAACCATAATGAAAAGCGAAAGCAGGCACAAGGTGGCATGAAGTGCGGCGCGTGCTGCTGAGTAACATGTGGTAACATAGGGCAGGGTTGTATGAAACGTATAGATAATAATGTCGTACATCCAGTGAACGGCTACACATAAAGCCAGACCTCCTTTTTGGTACAGGTATCCCAAAAGTGTACCCAAAATAAAACGTTGCAAAAGAAAGGAAACGGATTCCGGACGGTGGCACAGGGAAAACAACAAGGCCGGTAACAACAGGATAAGAAAATTGGGCATTTTTGCTGTTTTCATACGAACGGTTAAAAATTCCCTGAAAAGCAATTCTTCGCACAGGGAAATGCAAAAAAACGACCAGGTACAATTGATTAGGTACGTGGTAAGGTCGATTGAACCAAAGGCTTTGATTGTTAGTAACAAGCTCAGCAAAACAACCGGTAGGGCCATGGTGCCTGTGAGCAAAAATATACTGCGCCAGGGAACAGCTGTAAGTCCTTCCGTCTTTTTTCTTTTTCCGAACAGATACGTTAGGGTCATGCCCAGGGTCCCCAAAGAATTAGCTATAATCAGGTCTATGCCGCAGGTATAAAACAAAGCAAACAACGGCACTACGGACAAACTAAAAACAACATACAGGCATATGGGGTATGCAAGAAACAAATACTTACGCATTTTTTGAAAAAAAAAACAGGGCAGGAATCCTGCCCTGTCACAAATCAACCGCTTGGGATAATGGTAAATTTGATTTTGTAAAACAAATTCTCACCCAAATCGTAGAGGACACGGAAAGCGATCCCCATAATTTCGCCAAACTTGTAAGCCAGGTCTTTATCAAAATCAGAAGAGGACATGCCTCCGGTTACTACGCAACACGCAGCGTCGCTTAGCAACACAAAACCTTGTACATTTTCTTTCGCATTCATCTTCTTCATTTGTTTTTGTTCCAACCGGCTCTGAATCCATCAATAAAGCTGTCAATGTTTTTTGCCAGCATACTTACCAGGATGCCTGCTGCACCCAGTTTAGAAGCCAATCCTTCTAAAAGATCTTCAAGAAGTTCGCCCAGAATTCCATATTCAGAATCTCCTCCTGAAATAGCACACCGGGCAACCGGATCCAGGGCAGTGAACCCAAAATCCTTCATCACAAATTCATTCATAACTTTTAGGTTTAATCTTTTCTCACAGTTCAGGCGCGTGAGATTCCGCCTGCAAGCGCGCGATTGCATATCTCATAGGCCTTGCTGCCTGCACCAGGCAGCATAATTGCCATTATTACGTACCAGTTCATCGTGGGATCCTTCTTCTGCTATGCGGCCTTGGTCCAGTAAAATAATGCGAGAAGCAATTGATAATGTGGACATCCGGTGCCCAATGATAACAATACCCGTACCCAACAGGCTCCATTTGCGCAAAGCAGACAGTACGGCTTCTTCCGATGTGCTGTCAAGAGATGATGTGGCTTCGTCCAGTACTATCCAGGATGGCCTGCGGTAAGCCGTTCTTGCCAGTGCCAGTCGCTGACGCTGTCCTCCTGAAAGTTGTACCCCTTGTTCTCCAATGGGTGTGAGAATACCACGCGGGAGCGCGGCAAGAAAAGGTCTCAGACCCAGTTCTTCACAAAGTGTTACTACATGGTCCATATCCGGTGTGCGATCTCCCAATACTATGTTTTCTAAAATGGTGCCTTCAAATAAGTCTGCTTTCTGAGGCACAATGCCCACAATTCTGCGCCAGGTATCCAGCGGAATGTCGCAGGCATCCCTGGAGCCCAGACGTACAGAGCCTGCATCGGGCAGGTACATCCGCAGGAGCAGGGAACCCAGGGTACTTTTACCGGACCCGCTTTCACCGGCAATTCCAGTTATCTGTCCTGCACGAAAGACACAGCTGAAATTATCAAATAATGTGAGCCTGCCCGGATAATGAAACGATATGCCATCCAGAACCAGGTTTTCACCTGCCGGCTCTTCTGCAACTACCGCATTAACAAGCCCTCCTGCCATTACAGGCAATGCACCGGGTTTCTGTTCCGGTTCCAGCTCCATGATCTCGAACAAACGGTCTGTAGCAATCCGTGCATCTCTGTACTTTTGGCTGAAAGAAATGATTTCACTGACAGGTGCAGAAAAATATGCCGTAAGGGCGTAAAAGGTCAGCAATTGTCCAAAACTCAGCTGGCCGTGAGTTACAAAAGTGGCGCCCAGCCATAAAATGGCAAGCCCCATGCCCCTGTTTACGGCATCACCCAGCGTGGCTGCCCGCAACTGGTTCATTCCTCCTTTCCAGGCATTTTTGACATATTGGCTGTATTTTTCCTGAATAGTGGCAATCATGTATTCCTGTGCCGTGCTGTATTTGATTTGAGCTACACCACGTAACGAATCAACGAGGCTTGTTTCCAGCTGTGCCTGAGCTACCATGATATCTCGCTGTGTATCTTTGTTGCGCAGATCAAATAAATAATAAATGCCGGCATATAAAGGAACAGAAACAAGGCATAAAAGGCTCAACTGCTTATTAAATAAGAACATGACAAGCAGCGAAAAGAAGAGTGTAAAAATACTCAAGGCAATATTCAGGATTCCGGAACTTAAGAAAGTACTTACTTTAAACGTGTCGTTGATCCGTGCCACCAACTCGCCCGACTGCCGCTGATCAAAGAATTTTTGAGGCAGGTAAAGAATGTGTCTGTAAAAACCACCGACAAGTCTTGTGGCTGTGCGAAAGCCTGTCTGTAACAGAACCTTTATCCTAAACACATTCAGAGCCAGGGAGCAGCAAGCTATATATACCATAGCCAATCCCATCAGTTGCAGGAAACGCGTCGCATTCCCCGGTATTACCAGATCTGCAATTTGCTGCAGAAACAAAGCCGAGGCAATCCCGGTAAAAGTGTACAGGAATGACGCCCCCAGGGCGACGGCCAGTTGCCGCCTTTGTCCTTTCATTAAAACGCCCAGCCTGTGTGAAAAGCTGGGTATGAGATTTCCTTTTTGGAATCCTTCCCCCGGAGAAAGGGTAACCACAACTCCTGTCCAGGTTTTAGCTGTATTTGCAACGCTTATACGGTGTATCCGCCCATCTTCCGGGTCCATGATACGGCATTTTTTCACCTTACCTTTCCGTAGGCCGTAGAACACTACAAAATGGCTGAATCCATTGGGTTTAAGAATATGTAAAATTGAGGGGACCGGCAGGTTGGAAAACAAATTTTCGTCTGCCGGGCCGGTATTGCTATCACGTTTGAGGGCTTGGGTAGAGAGATGCATATGTTCGGCTCCTTCCCGGATTCCCTGTACAGAAATGCCGTGCGTCTGCGTACCGCTCCATTGCCGGATTTGTTCCAGAGGTAAACGCAATCCAAACCAGGCAGCAACAGACGCAAGGCAAGCTGCTCCGCAATCACTTATATGGTGTTGTTTGATACGTATTTTTTTCATGAGTACCGTAATAAATAAACGGAACCGCCTTTTCCTTTTCACTTTTCCCGTACCCGGACAACAGATCCCGCACATCTCTGTTTTCCTCCGATACCGGACCGCGCAACACAGGCAGTTCCGTAGAAATAAACAACAGAAAGCAAACCATCCCTGCTACGGTAGCCAACACGACAATAACAAAAAACACGAAAAACCCTTTTCCCCTTTTTACCGTAGCATTTCGGTCGTTAGAAGCTGCAAGCTCCAATGCCGGATAAGATGGTTTGCAATGTGTTGTCATATGGCAAACCTACGGTGTCAAAAAAGAAAAAAAAGGATAAAAGATATAAATAGAATAAAAGAATATTATAGAATCTGCCCCGATTGCAAAAAAGGCAGGTAGGGCAGCAGCAATGAACCAAATTTCAAAATCACGGGATACAAACGCGATGCTTCCAAAGCATTGTTGGGAAGGAATGGTATATAAGCCTCTACCAGGTACAAGACATGCATAATTACTGCCAGCAGGATATTCCACTTAATCCAGCCAAAAACAACCCCCAACAGCCTGTTAAGCCACCCCAACAGGACAAAATGTAACAATTTGTTAAAAATATGGCCTGTCAACCGGACAATTAATAATACGGCAACAAATGTGGCAATAAAAGCGATAATGCGTAAGCCGTCCCCGTTCCATCCAAACCATTGTACAATGTATTTGGCTGCAAGGTCTGTAAATTTGTAAGAAATGTAACAGGCCAGGATAACGGCCAAAATACCAAAGACCTGTTTGATAAGGCCTTTCATCAAACCTTCAATAATGGCTACAGCCCATATTATTAAGATAATAGTATCTATGTAGTTGAGAGATAATTTTGCCAACATGTTTCCAAAGATAGCTAAGATTCGTATCTTTGCAAACTATTTTGAACTCTGATTATTATGAAGTTCGCTGAGTATAAGGCCTTTGACCTTCCTGCAATCCAGGAGGAAATTGTTGAAAAATGGAATCGTGAAAAAACGTTCCTCCGCAGTGTAGAAATGCGACCCAAAGAAAAACCGTTTGTGTTTTTTGAAGGGCCTCCGTCTGCAAACGGTATGCCCGGCATTCACCATGTTATTTCGCGGGCTATCAAAGATGTTATTTGCCGTTACAAAACGCAACAAGGTTTCCGGGTGGAAAGAAGGGCAGGCTGGGATACCCATGGGTTGCCTGTTGAATTGGGAGTGGAGAAATCACTGGGCATAACAAAGGAAGATATTGGGAAAACCATTTCTGTAGAGGAATACAACGCAGCCTGCCGTACAGAGGTGATGAAATATACGCGGGAATGGGAGAACCTTACACAAAAGATGGCGTATTGGATTGATATGAGCAATCCGTACGTGACGTACCACAATACTTATATTGAGACAGTCTGGTACCTGATCCGGGAAATTTATAAGAAAGGATTTCTGTACAAAGGTTATTCCATTCAGCCTTACTCACCGGCTGCCGGTACGGGGCTTAGTACGCATGAATTGAATCAGCCGGGATGTTATAAAGACGTAAAAGATACCACGTGCACAGCACAGTTTGAAGTTATCCGTGACCAGGTCAGTGAATTCCTCTTTTCCGGTACAAACGCAAGTGGTTCTGCCGGTGCAGTCGCAAGTGCTTCTGATGGTAGTGAAGAACGTGTTTTTTTCCTGGCCTGGACTACAACGCCCTGGACATTGCCTTCCAATACGGCCCTTTGTGTGGGACCTTCTATACGTTACAGGGTGGTTAGAACCGTGAATCCTTATACAGAAGAACCTATCCGGGTAATTCTTGCTGAGGATTTGATGGAAACATTTTTTCCGGGAGATAAGGCCGCTTCTTATGTGGCAGAGCCTGCAGTTTATACAGGAAAACAATTGGCAGGTATACGGTACCACCAATTGATTCCCTGGGTAGATCCGGGTGAGGGAGCTTTTTGTGTAATTACCGGTGATTTTGTTACTATAGAAGACGGAACAGGCATTGTGCACATTGCTCCTACTTTTGGAGACGATGACAACAAGGTAGCCAAGTTGCACGGGGTACCGGCTTTGTTGCTGACAGACCGTCAGGGAACTCAATGTCCCATGGTGGATAAAACAGGGAAGTTCTACAGGCTGGAAGATTTGAGTGCCGGGTTTGTTGAAAAACAAGTGAATACAAAAGCCTACGCTCCTTTTGCAGGGCGTTATGTGAAAAACGAATACGACCCGCAATACCAAAATAACAGCGCTGCTACTCAGGACCAAGATTCGTTGGATGTGGATATTTGTATGTTGTTGAAAAAAACAGGCCGGGTTTTGCGCATAGAGAAAATGGTACATAATTACCCGCATTGCTGGCGCACCGATAAACCCATATTGTATTATCCGCTGGATTCCTGGTTTATTAAAACTACGGCTGTTAAAGACCGTATGATAGAACTGAACAATTCTATTTCCTGGAAGCCGGAATCGACAGGAACGGGACGTTTTGGAAAATGGCTGGAAAATTTGCAAGACTGGAATCTTTCCAGAAGTCGGTATTGGGGGACACCTCTTCCAATCTGGCGTACAGAAGATGGTACGGAAGAGCTTTGTGTAGGATCGCTCCGGGAATTGTATGATGCCCTGGAAGATTCTGTAGAGAAAGGGTATATGAAATCCAACCCACTTAAAGACAAAGGATTTGTTCCGGAAGATTTCAGCAAGAGCAATTACGATAAAATAGACCTTCACAGACCTTACGTAGATGATTGGGTACTGGTTTCTTCCAAGGGCAAGCCTATGTTCCGCGAGCCTGACCTGATAGATGTCTGGTTTGATTCGGGGTCCATGCCTTTTTCCCAGGAAGGTCTGGAAAAATCAGGACAGCCCGAATTTGGGCAGGTAGGCGATTTTATTGCCGAGGGGGTTGATCAGACGCGTGGCTGGTTCTTTACGCTCCATGCTATAGCAGTCATGGTGAACGACCGTATTTGCTTTCGGAACGTATTGTCCAACGGGCTTATCCTGGACAAGAACGGAAATAAGATGAGCAAACGTCTGGGAAACACCGTGGATCCTTTTATTATGTTGGACACCTACGGCGCTGATCCTTTGCGGTGGTACATGCTTACCAACGCACAGCCCTGGGATAATTTACGTTTTGACGAGGAAGGGGTAGATGAAATTCGCCGTAAATTTTTTGGAACATTATACAATACGTATTCGTTCTTTGCTCTTTATGCCAACGTGGACGGTTTTACTCCGGCTCACGCGCAGGCTGTAAGTTTGCCGCAGGCCTCGGCTTTTGCGGAACGTGTTCCGGTGCAGGAACGTCCGGAAATGGACAGGTGGATTATGTCGGTGCTCAATACGCTCATAAAAGATGTGTTGCAGGCGTATGACAGGTACGATATAACTACGGCGGGACGCCTGATTCAGGATTTTGTAAGCGATCAGCTGAGTAACTGGTACGTTAGGTTAAACAGGAAACGATTCTGGGGTGGTCAGGTAGATACAGACAAACGGGCTGCATACCAAACCTTGTACAGTTGCTTGCATACGGTGGCGTTGCTGGGAGCTCCTATAGCCCCTGTTTATATGGAAAGGTTGTATCTGGATCTTACATTGGGAGATTCGGTACATTTGGAACGTATGCCGGAAGCAGACGAGAGTTTGATAGATAAAGCGCTGGAGGAAAGAATGGATCTGGCCCAGCGTATTACCTCCATGGTATTGGCCCTGCGACGGAAAGTAAATATTAAAGTGCGTCAGCCTTTGAGCAGGATTCTAGTTCCTGTATTGGATGCAGAGGTAGAAAAACGCCTTGAACAGGTGCAGTCTATTATACTGAACGAGACCAACGTCAAGGAAATGAAATTCATCCGGGATACAACAGGTTTGATTCTGAAAGGCATTAAACCCAATTTTAAAGTGCTGGGTAAGAAACACGGACCGTTGATGAAAGAAATAACAGCTGCTCTCAGGGAATTCACCCAGGAAGATATTGCTGCCTTTGAAAGGGCAGTAAATGAAGAGAACACACAGAACGGACTGACCAGGTTCTATTCCCTGGCACTTCCGTCGGGTGCCGTATTGCTGGAACGCGAAGATGTAATTATAACATCTGAGGATATGCCCGGTTGGCTTATTGCTGTTGACCAATTGCACACAGTTGCACTGGATGTAACACTTACAGAGGAACTTGAGCGTGAGGGAACGGCCAGGGAATTGGTGAACCGTATTCAGAACCTGAGAAAAGATACCGGGCTGGAAGTGACAGATAAAATCCGTGTTGTAGTAGAAGACAGAAAAGACATAGCAGAAGCAGTACGTGAGCATAAACAATATATTGTAAGTCAAACACTTGCAAATGAGATACAGGTAGCTGCAGTTCCTTCAGATGCCCATGAAGTAGAATGGGAAGATGGCAGCCTTTCCATTCATATTGAGAAATCATAATAAAGTAGTACATTTGTACTTTCCTAAAAATCAAGAACCATGACTACAAATAGAAGTAAGACCGATAACAAGGTCGCAGAAGAAGTAAGAGAAAAGGTTCGTTATACCGATGAGGAGCTTCTGGAATTTAAGGTACTGATTAACGAGAAACTTGCCCAGGCAAGAGCCGATTACGAAGATTTGAAAGCGATTGTTACCCACAGTCAGAGTAACGATACCGAAGACACCTCTCCTACATTTAAAGTATTGGAAGAAGGTGCCTCGGCCCTCTCAAAAGAAGAATCGGGACAGCTGGCCCTCCGTCAGCATAAATTTATACAGTCCCTTGAAATGGCTTTAGTCAGGATTGAGAACAAAACGTATGGCATTTGCCGTGAAACCGGGAAATTGATTCCTAAAGAACGCCTTCGCCTGGTTCCTCATGCAACCCTCTCTGTGGAAGCTAAAAACAAACGGGAATAAACCTATTTTATGGGGAAGGACAAAAAGTCCAGAGGCAGGATCCTTGCACTGATCATTTCTTTGGTTCTGATTCTGGACCAGGTATCAAAGATTTGGATCAAGACCCATTTTACTCTGGGCCAGAGTGTTAACGTACTTGGTTCCTGGTTCCAATTGTGTTTTGTAGAGAACGAAGGCATGGCTTTTGGCATGGTATTTGGCGGGAACGCGGGCAAGCTCATTCTGAGTGTTTTTCGCATTTGCCTGAGTATTTTTATCATGTGGTACATCTGCAGGCTGCTGAAAAAACCGGATACACCTATGGGTGTTTTGGTAGGGTTGTCGCTTGTGTTTGTAGGAGCTGTGGGTAATATTTTTGACTCTGCATTTTACGGCCTTATTTTTAGTGAATCGGGTATTACCCAGGTAGCCACGTTATTTCCTCCGGAAGGCGGCTATGCGCCTTTTTTACGCGGTAAAGTAGTAGATATGCTTTACTTTCCTTTGATAGATACTGTGTTACCGGAAAACTTCCCGTTCTTTGGTGGCAGGCGGTTTGTTTTCTTTCGTTTCATATTTAATGTGGCAGACTCTTGTATTACCTGCGCTACGTTTTATATGCTGTTTTTCCAATTCAAGTTTTTCTCAAAAAAATAAAAAGAATCCGTACCTTTGCCCGGCCTTTTAAACGGAGAGATGCCGGAGTGGTTGAACGGGGCGGTCTCGAAAACCGTTGAACCCTTATGGGTTCCGGGGGTTCGAATCCCTCTCTCTCCGCCACAAAAAAACAAACGCGCCGGCAAAGCCGGCAACCAAAAAGCAGCAGCCAAAAAAAGCAAATTCATTTGTTTTTTTTGGCTGCTGATTTTTTGGGCACGCAGTGCCGCGTTTGTTTTTTTGTGAAGCCACCCCCAACGGGAACACCGAGCGCCTATGGCGCGAAGGTAATCCCGTGCCTTTTAGGCCGAACCTATGGTGCCATCAAGGAGATCCAGATCTATATCGGAAATGCGCAACTCTTCCAGCTCTTTGTTATTGCTTATATCCAGCGAGGAAAATTTGTTTGCATCGCAGTTGAGGTAGTACAGGTTCTCGTTGTTGCTGATTGTCAGTGATGCCAATTGGTTGTTGAAACAATCCAGCACCTCAAGAGATTTGTTATGTTGGATGTTCAGTTTACCAATATTGTTGTTGCCGCAGGACAGAATTTTCAGCTTTTTGTTGTTTTGCAGATCCATACTTGTCAGATGGTTTTCTGAACAGGTAAGCTTAGTAAGCAATGTGTTTTTTGACACATCTATGGTTCTCAAATCATTGACAAAGCAACCCAGATCCCGTAATTGCAAATTTTGACTTATATCAAGGTTAGTCAACCAATTGGACCAGCAGTGCAAAACCCTTAATTCCGGACAGCCGCTTACATTCAAACGGGTTATTTTATTGCAGCTGCAATCTAAGAAGGTTAGGTTTTTGTTCCGGCTCAGGTCCAAAGAACTAAGGCGGTTGGAGTCGCATTGCAGTACCTGGAGTGCTTCATTCTCTTCCATATTCAGGTGTCGTATTTTGTTTAATGAACAAAATACTTGTTGCAGGTACTTGTTACCACTCAGGTCCAAGGACTTGAGCTGGTTGAACTCACAACGCAAAATTCGTAGGTTGACAAAATGCTCAATGCCTTCCAATGATTTGATGCCCATGTCGTCACAGCGCACAATCCGGATTTCGGAAGCTTCTTCAAAAGAGATTTCTCCATCGTTATCCGTATCAAAATTGCGTACGCAGAATGCTTTGAAACGTTCATCCTTAAAGGAGACAAAACTATTTTGATTTTTCTGATCTGTATTGTTGTTGTTATCCATATTTCTGCCAAAGGGATACAAAATTACTAAATATCTACCATATAAATAAGGTTTTTTTTATTTAATTTAGACGAATTATGAGGAAAACAACAGTTCTTTTTTTTGTAACGTGTGCACTTGCAGTGCAGGCGTTGCCATGGCTGCCATTACAGGCACAGACGCTTGATACCCTGGCGGAACTCGATGCTATTTTTGCACCGTTTCACAACCAAATGCCGGGTGTTGCAGTTGCTGTCAGTATTGACGGCAGGGTAATATACAATAGGGCATACGGCTTGGCCAATCTGGAATACAACGTACCCAATACCCCGCAAACGTTGTTTGAGGCAGGGTCCGTTTCCAAGCAATTTGTAGCAGCCGGTATTTTGTTGCTGGCTAAAGAAGGAAAGCTTACGCTGCATGATGATGTGCGTACTTATGTGCCGGAGTTACCGGACTATGGAACACCTGTCACCCTTGACATGCTGCTGAGTCATACAAGCGGATTGAAAGACTGGGGGGCCTTGTATTCTTTAACCGGATGGCCCCGCACCACAAGGGTTTATACCCAGGAGCTGGGATGGGACATCATCTTTAAACAGAAAAGTCTGAATTTTCCACCGGGAACCCTGTATTCCTACAGCAATTCAAATTATATGATGCTGGTACTTGTTTTGGAGAGGGTCTCGGGACTGACTCTGGCTCAGTTTACAGAAAAATATTTCTTCGAGCCTCTGAACATGGAACATACCTTGTGGAGGGACAACCACCTGGCTGTTGTACCCGGTAGGGCAACAGCATACAGAGGGCAAGACGGGAGATTTTTGCTGAACATGCCTTTTGAAGACTTGCACGGTCCGGGCGGACTACTTACCACTACATCCGATTTGTTACGCTGGAACCGGTTGCACGAAAGCCTGGAGATTCTGGGAGAGGAATTTGCCACAAACCGCATAATAGCGCGTAAAACAACGAACGGACAGGATATTGGGTATGCTGCGGGTCATACCATTGGCACGCTGAACGGATACCGGGAAGTAGCCCATAGCGGGTCCACGGGTGGTTACAGGGCCTGGCTGGCCTGGTATCCGCAAAAAAGGCTGTCTGTGGTATTACTTAGTAATTACGCCGAGTTTGCTCCTGTTGTCTGCGGCCGCCGGATAGCTTCCTTATTTTTGGAGGAAGATGCCTCTGCTAAGGTACCTGCAGCTGCAGAAAGCCAACAAGCCTCAGTTCATCAAGTTGCTGAAGTCCACGCAGAAACTCCGCCTGAGCTCTCTGATTACACAGGAACGTATTACAGTACCGAGGTGGATACCCGGTACGTAGTGCTGGTAGAGGAAGGAACATTGAAAGTAGGGCGCAAAGCAGGGGATGAATTTGAGCTTAGCCATAGGACCGGAGACCGTTTTACGTCAGAGAATAACGGCGAATATACTTTTGAACGAGACAGAAGAGGAAAAGTAACAGGATTCAAAGTTTCTGTAATGCGGGCACAAGATGTACCGTTCTACAGGTTAATACATTAGGTATTCCCACAGGGGACCACGTTTTTTCTTGGCACGGAAGCGTTCCATGAGTTCAGGCGACTCGTCTCCCTGAAAGATCCATTTCTGACCGGTGGCATGAGCTCTCTCTTGCAGGGTTTCCATGGTAATCTCTTTGGAAAGATAATATGTGGGTTGCAGCAGGGTATCTTCTTCTGAAATAATCCCTTTTTTTACGGCAATATCGTAAAAGAGGGTACGCGGATAGATACGCATGCCTACAAATGGGAAAAACACAGTTCGTCCCAGCTCTTTGGAATGTTCAAACGTTTCATCCAGGGATTGGTCTGTTTCTCCGTAGCCGCCCAGTAGAAGGAAATGCGCATAGAAAATCCCCAGTTTTGAAGCATTAAGACTTTGCTCCTTAATATGTGAAAAACGGAAACTTTTATTAAGTCTTTCCAGCTGGGAATCGGAAAGAGAATCTGTACCCCATTCAATATGTTTCAGACCTGCATCTCTATACAAAGAAAGGTCTTCAAACGACAGGTTGTGTGGTGTAAAGAAAGCTCCCCATTTTATGCCGGCCTTCTTCTGGATAAGAAGGGAAGCCAGTTCCCGGTTGTATTCCTTGTGTATGTTAAAGACAGAATCTGTAAAGAAAAGGTAATCTATCCCTTTTGTTTCTTTCAGTTCAATGATGTTTTCTACTACCGACACAGGGTCCAGCAGACGTACGTTATGACCTTCAATAATCGGGTAACTGCAGTAGATGCAGTGGTACGGACAGCCTCTTTTTGTCTGAATGTTTAACATGCCGCTTTTCTCAAAATAGAAATGCGCTATTTGCTGTTCTACATGCAACGTAAGTGAGCTGATGTGTTGTTTGTGTTCGTTGATGCCAATGGAACCGTCCGGCTTTCTGTAAACAAGCCCGTCAATAACATGCGGGTCTGCTCCCTGTTCCAGGGCTGTAATAAGTTTGCAGATGTTTTCTTCTCCTTCCCCATGAATTCCCCAGTCCGGTTGAAGTTCCCTGAATAAAATACCGGGATAAATGGAAAAACCAGAGCCGCCCATAAGAACAACGGCATTACTGTTTTCACGAATGATTTGCATGATTTTATGGTAGTGGGCCATAAAGCTAATCTGTTCGTAATAATTGGTATCGTCAATATTTCTTACAGAAATACCTATGTATTTGAAATTGCCGTTACGGCAAAACTCGGTCAGATCCTCATAATCTCCCATATTGAAATCGAACACTTCTGTTTGCCATTCCGGCATCTTTTCGTTTAAATAAGTTGAAATGTATGAAATTCCAATAGGAAATATTATGTAAGGAATTTTAAAGTTGTTTACGGAAATCAGTGCTATCCTTTTCACAAGTAATCAACGATTAAGACTTTTTAACAAATTCAGATTTTAGTGCCATAGAACCAAAACCGTCAATTTTGCAACTTATGTTATGGTCTCCGTCCGTCAGGCGTATGTTTTTTACCTTTGTCCCTGCTTTTATAGGTTTTGGGGCACCTTTTACAGGCAAGTCTTTGATAACAATTACAGAATCACCATCGCAGAGCTCGTTTCCGTGTGCATCCAGGACCTTTAACCCATTTTCTGTTTTTTGCTCATCGGGATTCCACCGGCATTCACATTCAGGGCAGGCATACAATGCCACTTCTAAAGGGTAGCCGTAAGGAGAATGACATTGTGGGCAAGATTTTAAAGTTTCAGGCATAATGTCTTCAAAGATATACTTTCTTACCTAAGAAGCAAAAAAAGCCGGCTGTAAAAGCCGGCTTTATGCAATACAGAAAGAACTGTCTTTAGAAAGGTATTTCAGTATTGTAGTCAGATTCCAGGCGCGGTACAACCCAGGTCCACTTGTTCTTGTCTTCCGGTGTGATTACGCCTGTGAGGTCGTTGTGGAACGTATCTCCGTTGTCCCAGTTTCTCTTAACCAGGGTATCGCCCCATCTCTTCTTGTCAAACCAGTCAAAGCCTTCTCCCCAGAGTTCAATGCCCCTATACGTTTTAATTTCTTCCAGCAAGGCTGCTCCTGTTTTTGTACAGATGTAATTGGGATCTCTTCCGGAAGTTAGTATAAGGGCTTCCAGGTTTTGCTGAGCTGCCGATGTGTTGTTCAGGAAGTAGTTAGCTTCTGCTTCTATCAGCAACATTTCAGCTGAACGGAAGTTGTTGATATGTCCTACACCCGGCTGGTCCTGGCATTTGAACTTAAAGTTCATGTAAGCATGGACTGTAGCTGTTGAATAGAGATCCGGGAACTTACTGAACGCATAGGATTTCAGGTCTGCCTGTCCCAATCCGGTATTTTTATTCCACCCCATATTTTTAGGATCAAGGAACATTCCTTTACGGATATCGGTATCAGGAATTTTGTCATACAGAGATTTGGCAATACGTTTGGGGTAAGTCCTTACGGCAGATGCATTAGAATTGTATCCGATGTATGCCAGATAATGGTAGAAATACAGGGTTTCGTCGCTGGCACCGTAAATACTCCAGATCCATTCCTGGTTGGGCAACGAGAAACCGGATGTGTACTCGGCGTTTGTCATCATGGGATACTTGGCACGTGCCTTTCCGGCCATTTCCAGCGCTTTGGAATAATCTGATATGGTTATAGCTGTCCTTGCATATACAGCATGTGCCACATCAATATTTACTTCAAAATTCTGCCCTGCAGGTCTGTCCATTTTAGAAGAAGTGTACAAGGAAATAGCATCGTCCAGGTCTTTGTAAATCTGATTATATACTGTTTTAGCAGAAGCAAGAGGTAAATCCTCATCTGTTGGTTCCAGACGCAATACCACCCCGGATGTTTCTCCGTTGTTTGTGTCTGTCCAGCGGTACGAGTAGAGCTGCATTAGCATCAGATAGCAATATGCCCTGTACGTAAGGGCCTGTGCTTTAATATATTCCTTTTCATTGTCAGGGCCTACTGCATCGTCAATGTATTCAATGATGGAGTTGGCATTCCCAATGATCATGTAGTAGTAGTACCACGGATAGTTGGTATACGTAGAGTTGTTGGAGGTATGGTAGTTTTGTCCAATAACACCAGCCCAACCGGGTAAGTTCACGGTAAAGTTTTGTCCGGGATACTCCCCGTAGTACAGTTTAATGGTACCTTCGCCGTTAAATCCTTGAGAAGACAGATACTGTCTTGTCATAATCTTGGACAGTCCGTTAACGGCTAATCTGGCATTCTCCGTTGTCTCAAATATGGTACCACCACTAGTAGCAGATGTGGGAGCGGTATTCAGGTAATCTTTGCCGCAACTTCCCACAAGCAATACGCCAATTAAGGCAAGGGGTATAAATATTTTTTTCATAATTGCAATCATTTTAGAATCTCAAATTAAGCCCAACTGTAACTATTCTGTTGGTTCCGTATACGTTATCGTCACTGCCCCCTGTACTGTACACGTTCAAGCCGGGCAGTGAAGTAAAGAGCCAAGCGTTATCCACGTTGACGTTTATACTCAATCCGCTTAAGCCTATTTTTTGTGCTGCATTCTGTGACAGATTGTAGGCCAGGTAAATGTTTTTAACGTTTAGGTACGTTTTGCTGTGCATGTGATTTATAGCTGTTGTGCTCTTCCATGCATTGGTATAATAGTCAATTTTGGGCAATCCGTTAGGATCTAACCTGTCGGGAGAATTAGCAGTCATACCGGCCGGAACACCGTTCCAGGCATTTTTTACTTCTTTGGCAATAGCCGAGGGGCTAGAGGTCACAGACATTAAACTGTTCCAGGGACTGGAAGTGGCGTAACCTCCAATTCCATATGCAAAGCTGATGCTGAAATCGATATTTTTCCAGCGCAAGGAAGTTCCAAATCCACCAAATACAGTGGGAAGGGAAGTGGCACCTCCGTTCAACCAGCCTCTGTTTGCATACGTATAATGAGCCGTATAATATTTATCACCAATTTGTACTACGTATTCTGCAGGAACTTCCGTTTTTCCTTCTTCAGCGGCACTACCCACGTAGAACCGTTTGTCATCAATATTATATAGAGACAGACCGGTCATTTGGTCAATTCCGGCAAATTCGTAGGTCCAATAAGCCAGATACGGCATACCTTCTTCATACCGTTTGTTACCGGACAGATAACCACCGTTTTCATCTAACAAGGCTTCCGGCAATTCTCCTACTTTCGTTTGTTGCCAGGCAGTTATCAGGTTTACATTCCATACAAGATCTTTGGTTTTGATAATGTCAAAGTTCAGAGACAATTCAACACCCCGGTTGTGCATACTACCAAAGTTCACGGTTTGTGTGGGAGACATACTGCCGTTGCTGGTGGCACCAACAGACATAGGTTTGTTCACACTGAAAAGTAAGTCTTGTGATACCTTTTCGTAATAGTCCAGTTCAAATCCCAGTCTATTAAACAAATTACCTTCTAATCCTACGGAAACAGAGTTGGTAGACTCCCATCTGATATCGGCAGCCTCGTTCTGTGATTTATAGGAAGCACCCAAACCACCGTTTTTGGCATTGGAGTACAATCCATACCAGGCATAAGTTCCTACACCGTTGTCATTACCTACCTGACCGTAAGAAGCCCTTAGTTTAAGAGCATCTACAAAAGTTACAGAGGCCATGAACGGTTCTCTGTGAATGGACCAGGAGGCTCCTACCGACCAGAAAACACCCCATTTGTTGTTCGGGTGGAATTTGGAGGAACCATCTCCACGAACCATCAAGTCAAGGTAGTATTTGCTATCAAAGTTGTACTTAAACGTACCCAGGTAACTTTCTCTGCGCAAGTTGTTGTCGTATCCGTTTATATTAACAAGTTCTGTGAAGTTGATGAGTTCGTATTTGTTGGCAAATACTTCGCTTGTTTTGTACAGATAGGTGTATACGTAGTTGTAGCTATAGTTTTCATGTGCTGCCATAGCGTACAAATTGTGTTTATCTGCAAGCGTTTTATTCCAGGAGAGGATCTGCTGGGCAGTGAACGTATTGTATCTGTAGATAGTCCGGCTGGCTCTTCCGTTATTACCGGCACCGTCACCGATGATTGCGTTGTTGTATGTTCTGTTTTCCGTATTACGTAAACTGTAATCAAACAATACTTTGAAATCAAAATCTTTCAGGAAGTTGATGTTAAACCACACGTTACCGGTAGTAGTGGTTCTATACGTTCTGTCTTGGTTTAAATCCAATTCCCAAATAACGTGTCTGTCCAGGTTTTGAGTACGCGTAAACTCCGGGAAATTGTTACCGCGGTCGTAGATCTTATTTCCGTTTTCATCCAGGATATACTCACCCGTATTCATATCGTGTAAGTGAATGGGATAAATAGGAGACATGAAACGACCATAATAAATAGGGTTCACATAGGCAGAAGATCCGTCGCTGATGTTGTCTGTCTCCTGGTAAGAAGCATTCATTTTAACACCGGCACTGAACCATTTGGTAGGACGTACAGTAACGTTAACGTTGGAAGTGAAACGCATGTAACCACTGCCAATTACGTTACTTTCGTTGTTGTGGTGTCCCAGAGATATAAAGAAGTTTGTTTTGTCTGTTGCATGGTCTGCACTAACCGTATAGTCCTGGTACAAACCAACTCTTGTAACAGCATCCCACCAGTCCATATCTTCTGCAAAACCCGGGCGCATACCGGCAACGATTTTACCATTGGCATCAAACAACTGGTCTTTGGGTCTGTCATACACGTTGTAACCCAGGTAATTTTCTACCAGGTGTTTTGTAGCATAACTGTTAGCTGCCTCCAGCGAATAATTGAGGTCAGGGTTAGACATCAGGTTGTTTCTGTAGCCCAGCCACATGGTTTCCATCCATTCGTCAGCTCCCAATTTCTCAAATTCTGTTTGTGCCCAGCTGTAGGCACCTGCTCGCACAGTAGCTCTCACACCAACTTTAGAGCTTCGTCCTCTTTTTGTCGTAATAAGTATTACTCCGTTAGCGGCCAGGTTTCCGTAAAGAGCGGCAGAGGCAGCGTCTTTCAAAACAGAGATGTTCTCAACGTCGTTGGGGTTGATGTCGGAAATATTTCCGGAAAATGGCACACCGTCGACTACATATAATGGAGAGTTGCTTCCTGTAATGGAAGTAAATCCCCGAATCCTGACCGAAGGCGTGGAGCTTGGACCTCCCGTGTTAACAACCATAACACCCGTTGCAGCACCGTCCAGGATACCTGCAACACTGGGCAAGGATCGTTTTTCAATATCGGCAGAGGTGAAGGCAGAGACAGAACCCGTCACCGATTCTTTCTTTGCTTGTCCATAGGCAACCACAATAATGTCGTCCAGAAAAGTCACTTCAGGGGTAAGTTGGGCATTGACGGTAGCTCTGCCATTAATGGCTACCTCCACACTTTTGTACCCCATGAAACTAAAGATTAACACACCGTTGGCAGGTGCGGATAGTGAATACTTCCCCACCGCGTCGGTTGATGTTCCAAATGTCGTTCCCTTGATCTGCACTGTGGCAAACGGGAGCGGATCTCCGGTGGCCGCATCTGTTAACGTTCCGGTCACATTAATATTTTGTGCCGTAAGTGTAACTGAACAAGCCATCAGAAAAAAAACAAAAATCCGAAATTTTCTCATCCTGATTTTTTTAAAATTAGTAAATTAGGTTAAAAACAGATTAAGCAAATATAAGAAAATATACGAATGAAAAAAGTAACAAATTGTAAGCAAAACAGCCTTGTTGAGTTTTGTTAAAATGTAGAACGTTTATTAAAAGAATGTTGCAAGCTTATATAAAGTTTTTAATATTACATAAAAAAGACAAATAATAAACAATCCATTTTTGTGATAAGTTTAACAGCCTTGCCGAACAGACCTTTTTACGTATCTTTACATCATGTCAAAACATGGCGAAATAAGACGTTACAGCTTGATTCTTGAAATTATCAGGAACAACCATTATCCAAATTTTCAGACAATTAAAGAACATCTCTACGGGTGCGGTTTTCAGGTAGGAGACAGAACCATTCAGCGTGATATAGAACAAATTCGTTATGACTTTGGTGTTGAGGTTGTTTACGATCACTACAAAAAAGGTTATTGGATTGACACGGATGCAAGTGTTAATCTGGAATCCTTTTTCCATTTCCTGGAGATTGTAAATACAGCCCAATTGCTTACAGAAAGTTTGCTGGAGAGTAAAGATACATTACGTTCTATTTCCTTTGGAACGGGAGGAGGCCTGAAAGGCATTGAAAATCTGAGACCTCTTCTGTTTGCCATCAGGGAATGTAGAATAATCCGTTTTAACCATTACAATTTTACTACGGAAAAGACAACAGAGTATACCGTAAAACCCTACCTGCTCAGGGAATACCAGAACCGGTGGTACGTTGTAGGTATTGCAGAAAACCTGAAGGAACTTCGTATTTTTGGAATTGACCGTATAAGCAAACTTAAAGTGGTTACTGAAACTTTCGTTCCCAATCCGTTGCTAAATCCGGCTGCTTTGTTTGAGCAAACTATTGGTTTGGTTTTTTCCGGCAATACAGTGCAGGAAGTCGTACTTTCGTTTACTCCTGTCCAGGGAAAATATGTAAAAACACTTCCTTGGCATAAATCACAAAAAATACTGGTTGATAACGACAGGGAATGCCGAATTTCATTACAAGTTATTCCCAACCTGGAGCTGACTCAGGAAATTCTAAAACACGGTATGTCTGTTAAAGTTCTTAAGCCCGATTGGCTTGTTGAGGAGATTAGAATGCAGTTGCAAGATGCCCTTGATCAATACAAACATGAAAAAGAGTCCTGATAAGAATCACAGCCACAGCCACGGGCATTTGCACGAGCACAATACGTCTGTGGCTTATGCCAAACATTTTGCTTTGGCTATTGGTTTGAACATTGTATTTGTAGTTGTGGAAGTAGCGTACGGACTCATTGCCAATTCATCTGCATTGCTGGCTGACGCCGGCCACAACGCCAGTGACGTGCTGGGGTTGGTATTTGCCTGGTCAGCGGCCTGGATGGCTACGTTACGTCCACGTGGCCGGTACACCTACGGACTTAGAAAAACTACCATTTTGGTTTCCATACTCAATGCGTTGTTATTGTTTGGTGCCGTGGCGATTATTGCCTGGGATGCCATAGAGAAGTTACAGAATCCGCAACCTGTTGCAGGAACTCAGGTGGTAATTGTGGCCGGGGTAGGAATAATTATCAATGGGCTGACGGCCTTGTTATTTTACAAAGGACAAAAAACAGATTTGAATATAAAAGGTGCTTTTTTGCATATGGCGGCAGACGCAGGAGTTTCTCTGGGTGTAGTTGTGGCAGGGATTCTGATCCACCTGACCGGAAAGTTGTGGATTGACCCCGTGGTCAGCTTTGTTATTATTCTTGTCATATTATGGGGAACCTGGCGGCTGTTTAAAGAATCGCTTAATCTTGCGCTGGATGCAGTACCTTCCCATATTGATCTGGAACAAGTAAAAGCGTTTCTGATGGAACAAAAAGGCGTTACAGGTTTTCATGATTTGCATGTTTGGGCTATAAGTACTACCCAGGCTGCTCTCACTGTTCATCTGGTCGTTCAGGACGGCTTTGACAGTACGTTTGTGATAAACCTGCAAAAAGAATTGCGGTCCCGTTTTGGGATTGGACATACAACAATTCAAATGGAGAGCAAATCTTTAGAAGCTAATTGTTCAACAGGGTGTTAGTCCCCATAATATAAAAACTGCATACTATGAAAGGCTTTGCAAAACCAAATTACTTTATCTGTGTTTTGATTTCCACAGTTCTGGTTTCTTGTTCCGGTGTAAGTACAAAACAAGAGAAAGTTCACAGGATGGCTTGTGAGGCAGGGATACCACTTATCCAGGTTGCTTATGCAGAAGGCGATAGCTGCACTGTCTTTGAGGCCTCGGCCTTTCAGGAAACTCCGGCAAGGATGGATGCCGGAACGGTTTTTCAGGCCGCATCGCTCAGTAAGCCCGTATTTGCCAGTATTGTTTTGCAAATGGCTCATGAGGAACTGATACATCTGGATACCCCCCTGGTACATTATACCGATATTGAACGCTTTGAAGACAAAGAGCTTGCCTGTACTCTTACTGCCCGTACGGTGCTCAGCCATGTAACAGGTTTGCCCAATTGGTCTACGGGACCTGGTTCAGAGGAGTGGCCAACTGCGCCCATTTCTTTCAAATTTACTCCTGACAGTGCTTTTAGTTACTCAGGAGAAGGTTATGCCTTTTTACAAAGAGCTGTGGAAGCGGTATGCGGAGCAGGGTTGGAAGATATTGCCCGTTCCCGGATATTTGAACCGCTTGGGATGGACCGTACTTCGTATGTTTGGATACCGGCATACGACAGCCTGGCAACTGATGGATTTAACCGCGAGGGCGAAAGCGGAGGCAAGGGGAACTTTCCCCGAGCCAATGCTGCCTATACGCTGAGAACCACGGCAGCCGATTATATGAAATTCCTGAGGTATATAAGCCGGGAAAATCTTCCGGAAAGGGAATGGCTGAGTGGCATGTACCTCCCTGTAGTACAGGCGGTCAGATACCATGACAGGCCCCGGGAGTGCGACAGTACTATTTTTTGGGGACTGGGCATGGGCATGGAAAAACATCCGGAACTGGGAGAAGTATCTTTTCATTGGGGAGACAACGGGAATTTCAAAGCCTTGTTTTTAATGGTGCCCGAAAGCAAGGTGCATAAGGAGCGTATTCTTGTGTATTTCACGAACAGCCGGGCAGGACATGATATCATTGGCAGCATGTCATCATTATTTTTAGGCAATAAAAAGCCTTTGGCTATTGAAAACTGGGTGCTGGATTAAAATTATCTCACCGGTTATTACTGTCTTTTGTATTCTGTAGGAGTCATTCCCGTATGTTTCTTAAAATACTTACTAAAGAAAGAAGAGTCGGAAAAATTCAGATCGTTTACAATTTCTTTCATGCTTTTGTCGGAGTATTTTAGAAAACTTTTGGCTTCCAGTATCAGATATTCGTCAATCCATTGAGCAGCCGATTTGTCGCTGTGTTTTTTAATGATGGATGAAAGGTATTTAGGGGTCATATTCATTTCATTGGCATAAAAGCTCACGTAATGCTGTTGGCAATGGTGCTTATGCAACAGGGTCATAAATTGTGCGAAATGACGGGCAGTTCTGTCTTTTGGCATGGCGTCTTTACGTGCCATAACCGATTCACGTTTCCAAACGTGAACAAATAAATAAACAACAGAGGAGATCAATCCGCGGATAATTTCTCTTTTATACGACTCTTCCGGCAAGATATAAACTGACCGGATCAGTCGCAGGTAATTTTCAATAATTTTCAGTTCGTTTTCTGTAAGCTTCCAGCACGGAGTTTCGTCAAAGCTTATCAATGGCGAAAAAATTTCGTTAGGATCAATATGAATACCTTGTAAAAAACTTTTGCTAATGGCTACGGTTTGCAGGACTGCTTTACCTGTCTTGTGAAGTTGTACAATGCACTCCGGCGTATACAACATAGCCATCCCTTCTTTGACAGTAAAGTCACGTAAATTTAAAGAAACATCAAAAGAACCTTGTAAACAAACGATTAAAAAATAAACGTCCAGGCGCGAAGGATATTGGAAATAATTATCCTGAAGCTCCAGTTCTTCTGTAATAAACAACTGATTGTCAATAAGGATGCCATTGAATTGTTTTGTTAACTCAACCAGCTCTTTTTCTGTAAAATGTTCAAATGTTCGTATCATGTTATGGTAAATATATACAATAATACTAAAAATCCGTCTTTTATACAACAAAAGGGTGAAAATATACCCCTATAATGGCTTGATTATTGCTCATATTTACAATATGAAAAAAGAAGAAATATTTTTAGTGACCGGAGCTGCGGGTCATTTGGGTTATACGATAGTATCGCAATTGGTAAGTGATGGTAAAAAAGTCAGGGCACTGGTGTTGCCCGGTGACAAGTTGTCTGCTTGCCTGCCCGCAGAAGTGGAAATATGTTACGGTGATGTATTGGACCCCGACTCTCTGGATCGTTTCTTTTCCATTCAGAAGGATACAGCTGTTTTTGTAATTCATTGTGCCGGGATTGTCACTACTTCGCTCAAATACCAACCCATGGTTTACAAGGTAAATGTAAAGGGAACACAGAACATGGTTGACGCTGCTTTAAAGCACCATGTTACCAAGTTTGTTTATGTGAGCTCAGTTCATGCCATCCCTGAATTGCCAAAGGGACAAGTTATTAAAGAAGTGGATCGTTTTGACAAGAATCTGGTTTACGGAATATACAGCCAAACGAAAGCCGAGGCAACCCAATATGTCCTGGATGCCGCACAAGCAGGCCTTGACGTTACGGTAGTACATCCATCCGGGATTTGTGGTCCCAACTCACACACCCTAAATTACGCAACACAACTGGTGGTTGAATGTTGGCAAGGCTCTTTGCCTATGGGGGTCGAAGGAGGGTATGATTTTGTGGACGTAAGGGACGTATCACAAGGCATCATAGCCTCTTGTCGGAAAGGTGGTAAAGGACAATGTTATATCCTGGCCAACCGATTTATCTCCATCAAAGAATTTTTCCGCACGTTTCAGAATATTACAGGGAAAAAGCAACCCCATGTTATGGCGCCCATGTGGGTAGCCAAGGCTGCACTGCCATTCTGTTCGCTGTACTACAAGATTAAAAAACAACTTCCGTTGTTTTCGTCCTATTCATTGTATACGCTTCGCTCCAATGCGTTGTTTTCTACAGACAAAGCCCGTCTTGAACTGGGTTACGCTACCAGGCCTTTCCAGGATACCATGTCCGATACGGTTACCTGGCTTAAAAATCAAAAAAGCATTACTTAGGGCGTTTTAAACTAAATTTTTACGTATTTTTGCATCCGTTTCACTTGAGGAGAGATGGCAGAGTGGTCGAATGCGGCGGTCTTGAAAACCGTTGGCCTGCGAGGGCCCGGGGGTTCGAATCCCTCTCTCTCCGCCACAAAAAACCAAAAGAGCCGGGTAACCGGCGTATAAAAGGAAGTACCCCGGGAAAACAAGTTTATTTGTTTTTTCGGGGTACTGACTTTTACGGCATAACATGCCGCTTTTGGTTTTTTGTGAAGCCACTCCCAAAAGGGAACACCGAGCGCCTATGGCGC
>DIRP01000003.1:78347-120012 GCA_002427525.1 Bacteroidales bacterium UBA5433
TGAGGGAGTGAGGGGCAAAGCCCCCCAGGGAACACCGAGCGCCAACGGCGCGAAGGTAATCCCGTGAGGGTAAGGAAGTCATGTTTCTTATATTTCCCAGACTATTTCTGGCTTCCCAACGTCAAATATAGCACGGAAATAAAAGACCTTCCCGGGGTCAGTAGGTTTTTCACGTTTCGGTTTAAAAATGTTTTGTCTGATGCCCTTCTTTTGGAATTCTAGTTCTAACGAGAGTCCGGGCCACAAATGCGAGTCTTCGCTACCGGGTATATACCAAGCCCATAGATCAAGATCTTCGTCAGGGTTGATTTTGGATTCTTTGAAATCGTCTCCAATATTAAAAGGCAAAACAGGATTAAACGTTGAATTTTTTATACCTCCTGTCCTAACATTATATAGCATATTCTCCACGCCATCCTGCTGATGTGCAAAAATATTTATCTTATGCTCCCGAGAATAAAGCGCAACATACGTAAAGTCGACCAAGACATCCCATACATCATGGGATTTATTTTTAAGAGAAATCTTAAACAAGGAACCCAGATGTTTAAATTTAACAGAAATAGAAGGATTATCCCTCGGGATTTTTTCACAAGCAAAAGTGAGCACTATACTCTTCCTATTCTGTATACCCAGAAGGCTACCTGACGATTGGGAGAGACTAGGAAGACTAGCAAAACACTCGTTATCCAGAAAGACAAATCCGTTACCACCGTACACTCCGTACAAGTCAAATACCTCACCCTCACTTTCATGAGGAAGCTTCAGTTCAAAAGTAGCTTTCTTGGGATTTTTCGGATCGGGAGATACTATCACCGTTTGTTGGATTTGTGTTCCTTTTTCTGTAACAACAAGTAAGTCTATACTATCGTCTTCTTGCCATTCAAGGACCACAGACTCGCCTTTTTCTTCAAATGAAATACGGGTTTGTGGGGTACTATCGGGCATATCTATGGTGACCTGTATAGTTTGTCCCGAGGCAGTACCTTCGCCGTTGGGAGTCTCTAAGCCGTCAAAAACACAGCCTGTAAACAACAGAAAACCTGCAAAAAAGGCAATACTACTTAGAGCCTGTTTTGGTATGCTATGCAAATGTTTAATTTTCATAATGCTGATTATTTATCCGGATTACCAAATCTCACCTTCTAAATCTTCTAATTCTTCCGATTCATACATACTACCGCTACCCAACACGTTCTGCTCCAAGGTGATGTCGGTTATTTTTATGGCAGGAGGTGCATACACTGCTTTCTGCAGTTCTTTGATTTTTACTTTTGTTTTTCTCATAACTTATAATTTTAAGTGTTTTTTCATTACACGATAAATCTAACTCGCTCCTTTATAAAATTATAAAATATTCTTGACAACTATTGTCTTGATTTTGAGTTTGGTAGGTATGACTTTGTATTCGGTCGGATTGGTTTTGAATTCGGGGATTCACTAGTAGCAGAACACCGAGCGCCAACGGCGCGAAGGTAATTCCGGGAAGGACGAAGCATACTTAATTCTTTACACAACGAACAGAGTACCCCTCTTGCTTGCGGCCACTCATCACCACTGGGATTTAAATCGCTTGTTCCTGCTCCTGCCATAGCTGCCGGCCAGTTGTAGAGCACGCCGTAGGTTGTATTGTCTTAGGTTTTTCCTGTGGTTTACAGGAAATCAGCAATCCCAAAAATAAAAGAGAGTTAATTAACTATTGAAGACACGGAAACAACCGGGACTCTACCCGGTTAAGGGAAACAAAGGCTCTGAAATTAAATACAACTACTTGCTATTTGCTATTTGGGAAGTTTAGAATCTGCCAAACCAAAGAACCACTTGTCTGATTTTGGAAGATAAAATGTTAAATACGGTACTATTGGGCTTTGAAATGCGTAAGCTTATCCGTTGTCTTGAAATCGTATTCCGGATATTCGTACATTTTGAACCGGCGCTCTGTCTCCCCGGTAGTGTAATACCAGATGCTTTCGTAGTTGTTGGGATTTTCTCCGTATTCTTTCAATTGCCGCAGGTACGCCGCTACCGATTTGTTTTCTACAATGAATACGTTTTCCATGTTTTCAATGACAGGGCTGTGCTGGCGGTTTTGATCGTGTTCAAAACAAAGGACCCTTTTTCCATCGGCCGTTATCCCAATGGTCCGGTACGTCATGCTTTTCCCAATACCCGGTAAGTTAAGCACATCCCGGTCAGTAGCCAGAAACGGCAACTTGTGTTCTTTCATAAACGCACGCACGTTCTTATACACATTCTCTCCCTGTTCAAACATGTCACAAAGGGCATCTTCCTGTTCTAATGTTAAAGCACCCAGGATTTTTTCTTCCTCCCGTTTTTGGATAGCCCTGCAATTGGGAGCAAAAACGGCATAATTTTCCTGGAATCCTTTCACGGAAAATGTATAGTAACAGATTACACCCAGTTTGTTCAGTTTCCTGCGCAACTGGGCAGTATGGCCTCTTCTTGAAGCCGATACCGTAAATACCAGTTGGTTGGTAATAGTCCACCCGGTGGAAAGGATCTTTTTGATGGCACGTTTGGATTCCAGCGTGATTTCCAAAGGACTCTGGAAGTGAGTCTGGATAATAAATTGTTTAAACCCAATGGCCGATGCTTTTTCTTTAAAGTCTTTGAGGATGTACAGTAATTCGTCATCAATACGCATGGGAAGATAGGCCAGGAGCCTGGTTCCCAGCCTGATCCGCTGCATTTCTGCATATTTTTTCCCGTCGGGGCGTTTCAGGTTGGCTTTTTGTTTTCTGATGGCCATTTTGTAAATGGCATCGAGCAGGTGCTTTAAGGTCTTATTCTGGCTCATGAGAGCGTCTCCGCCCGTTATGAGGATATCCCGCAATTGGGAGTCTTCTTCATAATACTTCATAAGGGAATGCAGCTTCTGATTCCAGGTTACTTTTGGTTTCAGTTTTTCCAAATCAAAATTCAGATGCTGCCGTTGGAAATCGTACATCCTTTGGCAGGAAGCACATAAACCTCCACAGGCACGGCCTACGGAATCGGGGATGAGAATAGCTACATCGGGATACCGGCGGTGGATGTTTGTAGCATTGGGAAGCAGCCAGCCGGCTACATTGGGTTTTCCGGGTTTTACCTGATCTTCACGCTCCCAGGCCACAATGTCTCCAAAAGTTTCAACCAGTTCTTCGGAATAGATTACGTAATTGCGGATGGCCAGATCGTTGAATCCCTTTTTAGAAGTGTTGAGCAACGACAAATAATAGGGAGTCGCAAAAGTGGGTATTCCTTTTTTGCGAGCCTCTTTTAATAAGTCCATGGTTTCTGCGGACAAGGTGTTGTTCAGCATCATATTCAGATCTGAAGGTTTGCGAACAGCCAGGGCCAGCTGGAATTGGTAATCATCCCACCATTTTTCAACCCTGTTGAATTTTGACAGGTAACTGATTCCTTCCGGGAAGGTGTATTTTCCTGCCTGACGGTTTTCGATTTTGGCCATGAGCAGGCGAATGATACGTTCTTTGTTTTCTTCTCTTGCCTGTACAATACGGGGACTTAAGCCGGAATGCCATCTTTTCATCCATGTTGCTACTTTATTGGCAGTAGGCTTTTGGATATCAGGAGTATCTAATAACACAAATTGCTGGTACAATTCAAGGATAAAATCACTGGTTATGGTATTGTCAATGCCACCGCGCAACCACTCCCACAATAAAGTAATGGTGTTGATTTCCACATCTTTCTCGGTTGATAATTCATGTATGGTGGTATTGTTATGCCGAATGAGTGTCAGAATACTTTCGGCAGGTTTGCTGTTGTGGTTCGGATGTTTTTGTATGTACTCTTTCAATCGTATACAAAACATTTCTGCATGGCTGCTTTCTTTGGCAAGAGCAACAACCAAAGGTAACTGCCTGATAAACAAAGACAATAGTTGTTTTGGATTTAAGAATAGTATATCTGTCTGTTTCATCATAATCAGATAATTTAAGAAGTAAAGTACAACTGATGGGTGAATAATAATGATCAAGAAAACATCAATTCACCTGACAAGTAACAGACAAATATAAAAAAAAAATAAAAAACGGATTTTTAGGCTAAAATTTACTGCCTGCCCATAAAGAGAATGGCACCCGTACTTTTTTCTACAATAAGGTATACGAAAGATTTATTTATAGTAAAGGGTATAGGTGCGTCTGGATCAAGGGAGGTTTTTCTAATACCAACTGCTGTTACGGCTGCCGCCTGGGTTCCCTTTTCGTTAACCTCTATGTATGTTTTTTGTTTTACTAATCCAATAAACAGTCCCGTTACCGGTGATAAGTTGCTGAAATCTGCTGCTCCTTCTATAAAAGGCAGTGTCATACCCATAGCCCGGAGTGTGGGTATAAGGTCTTTTTCAAATTCAGTTTTAAATTTTGGCATAGAAACTTCTAGCTCCCGGTTGTTACTCTCCAAATCTTTGATAACGGCCTGCCAGATTGCCGGTGTCATCTCCTGGTACATAACCTGTTTTGCAGTAACTCCTTCTTTTGGCAGGATGATAACCATGGAATAAGCCTGGTTCCCATACGGGAATGAGGCAATTCTGGAAAACTCTGTTTCTGTATAAGGGAAAGTTTCTGTCTGAGTCATGTAATTGACGGTCCTCTCTTGTTCAAAATCCGGATAGAAGGTGTCATCGTATGAATGGGCTGCATCAAAAGCATAAGTCCAGGTACCTTTGAAGTAGAGCGCATTGATCAGGTATGCCAGCATGGATGCTTCTATTTCATCAATGATCTCTTTAATCAAACCGTTTGTTTTGCTTGAACACCAGTTGTTGATGGTCTTAACTGCCTGGTTGCTGTCAAAGTCAAGCTCTTTTGCCTGCGCATTATAATAGGTGCTGAGCAGATTTTTATAGGAATCATGAACGGGGAATCCTTCCCGCACCCAAAGGGAATTGGCTATGGCAAGCTTTGTTTTTTTATCTGCATTGGGAAGTTCCCGGGACATTTTTTCAAAGAACCCATTCATTTCTTCATAGGTATAACCTTCAAAACCAAGAACTTCCTTCATCTGGGTCGCTGTGCTTCCTGCTGTTCCGTTGGCTGTCATGGAAAGTGCCAGCGAGGCACTTAGCGGAGAAATAAAAAAACTGCCGTTTTCTTCCAAAGCTACTTGTTGGAACAGTTTGAAAGCAAAAGTGCCGGCATCCGCACTTATTGCCTGCTCTGTTTTTGTCAGTACAATAGTTGGGCGCCGGTTAAGTTGCTGTTGTATTTTTTCACAACCTGAAAAACAAACTGTGCATACAAGCAACGTTATAAGTGTATATAATCTATTTTTCATAGGAAGAAGATTTGTTAGCGTTTAAAGTACATGCCTTCGCGGGAGAGCAAGTGGTCCAGGTTAGCCAGGTTGTACACGAGTACCGCTTGTACTACCGATGTATGTTCCTGGTATTCCGCAATACTTTTGGTGTAGAGGTCGCGTTCCGTATGCCAGATTTCTCTGTAATTGAAATCGTATCCCTTTACATCCCTGTCGCGCAGCACAATGGTGGGAACGCCTTGGATGGCAAAAACCGAGGCGTCTGTACTGCCGGTAGTGGTTGGCCAGGGTCTGGCCGGTATGGTATCTACGGTAAACGGGAAATCTGGGTTAATAGAGGAAATATGCTGAGATGCTTTTACAAAATCGTCGTACATGGCCTTGGGAACAGATACTCCGCTGGCGGCCAGTGGGGCTCCGTCCCTGTTGAAAAGATTTGAAATGCGCTCCAGTTTGTCTTTGTGCTGTTCTACCCAGGCTTTAGCACCCAATAATCCAAATTCTTCACCGGCAAAAAGGACAAACACAATGGAGCGCTTGGGTTTGGCTCCGGCTACCGAAAGCAACCGGGCTGTTTCCATGGCCGGCGTCACTCCTACACCGCAATCTATACCTCCCGTAGCCACATCATAGGAGTCCAAATGGCCGCTTACCATAACGTATTCGTTGGGGTACTTCGTACCACGCAAGGTGGCTACCACGTTGTGAAACGGAACAGGACCCGGCCTGAAATGATTTCTTATGCCAAATTCCAGTTCAATGGGATGCCTTTCGTTTACCAATTGGTAAATGTACTTGTACTGGTGCTCGTCCATTTTGATATCTGCTACAGTTGGCAGGTTGTCAAAAGAAGAATTTTCGCCAAAGACCGTTTCTTTATCCCATAGGGCTGTAATGGGAACAGGAGAAGATTGGATGACGCCCAGAATGCCGGCTTCTACCATTTGTTTGTACAACAAGGCCGGTTCTTCTACCGGTTTGCGCAGGCTGTCTTTCAGCTCTTCTTCCATTCCGGACAGGTTCATCATCCGTGCGCCGGTACGTGCCCTGTAGCGGTACATAACGCCGCTGTTGTGGCGTGCAATTTCTTCGTTTAAAATACGGACAGAATCCCTGCGCTTGTCTGCCTGTTCTGTACGTTCAACGGGCCAACCGTTGCTTGTTCCTGAAATAAGCACCCAGGCTCCTTTGAGTTTGCCTTTTATACGGTCAAAATCTGCTTGTGTTTTAGGTTCAATAACCACATGTCCACGTTGCAGCCCTTTAGTACCTGCCGTATAGGAAGGGGTAGCAAAATGCAGGTGTATGCCGTCCCCGCCGGGCAATACCGCACCGTAAATCTTTCCGGACCACGGGCCACGGCTGAAACCCACTTTTGTTTCTCCTGCTTTTTCAACGGAAACCTCCAGACCCCACGATTCAAATTGTGCGGCAGCCCACGTTACCGCTGCATTGTAGGCATCAGAGCCGACAGGTCGCCCTCCAATGCGGTTGGACAATACATCCAGATGGTGTTGAGTCAGGTTGTTGGTGGTACCTTCCTGAATGATTTTTTTGGTAACGGCATCCTGTGCCTGTACCGGAATAGAAAATGCAACCAGGCCTATCGATAAAAGAAAGCCTGTAAATAGGGTTCTGTAGTTCATGTGAGATTTATTTTTGAAAACAACTGGTACAAATATAGTGTTTTATATCTTTGTAGTATGAATATGTTACGAGAGATAGCCAGCGCATTTGTTGTTTTGTTTGCCATTATTGATATTACGGGTTCCATTCCCATCATTCTTGATTTGAAGGCAAAAGGCCGGGTTTTTAAACCTGCTCTGGCAACCATCATCTCTACTGTGCTTATTTTCGTTTTTTTATTTCTGGGAGAAGCCGTCCTTGGATTGTTCAATGTTGACATTTCCTCTTTTGCTGTAGCCGGGGCTCTGGTCATTTTTGTAATTGCTGTAGAAATGATCTTTGGTGTGGAAATTTTTAAAAATGACGGACCACCGGATCTTGCTACCATAGTTCCGCTGGTCTTTCCCCTCATTGCAGGGGCAGGGACCCTTACTACCGTACTTTCGCTCAGGGCTGAGTACAGCCTGTTGAGTGTGTCTATTGCTATTCTGCTTAATATGGGTGTTGTTTATGCGGTTCTCAGGTATTTGCCCTGGGTAGAAAAGGTGTTGGGGAAAGCAGGTATTTATATTTTAAGAAAATTCTTCGGGATTATTTTATTGGCTATGGCTGTAAAGCTGTTTGCTTCCAACCTTTCCGGATTGATTCAATGAATAGTATGAAAACAACTTTTTTAAAAGTACTTTGTCTGACAGGTATGTTTTTGCTGTTGTTCTCCTGCAGAAACGTTCTTCCTACGCCGCCGCCCGTAACCCAGCCGGACTGGATTGTTGGGGCAGATCTTTCCCTGCTGGACAGGAATGTGGCAGCCGGAGCTGTATATAAAGAGAGCAACGGAAAAGACGTGGAGGCACTTTCTTTTTTTAAAGAAAGAGGCATGAACTATATCAGGTTACGCCTGTTTGTTGATCCCGACATGCAATCGACCGCCTGCCAGAATTTATCCTATGTTCAGGAAATGATTCTGAAGGCCAAGGCCAAGGGGTACAACGTGTTGCTGGATTTTCATTATTCAGATACGTGGGCAGATCCGGAGAAACAATTCAAACCGGCGCTTTGGGAAAGCCTCTCTTCCGACGCATTGGCAGACAAAGTCTATACATACACACGCCAGGTGCTGATAACCCTTGTGAAGAACAAGGCCGCTCCGGATATGATTCAGATAGGGAACGAAGTGACAAACGGCATGTTGTGGGACTCGGCAAGGGTAAGTGTTTGGGAAGGCGAGTGGAACACGCAGGGGCGGTGGCTGTATTTTTGCAAGGTGCTTTCCATGGCCTCCAAGGCATGCCGGGAAATTTGCCCGGAAGCCTGGATTATGGTGCATTCGGACAGGGGAGGCGACAGGGAGGCGGCTGTGCGGTTTTTCAACCGGGTGGAACAAGGCAAGGTGGATTACGATATTATCGGACTCAGTTATTATCCTTTCTGGCATGGCCCATTGACACAATTGGAGTCCTGTCTGGCTGCTTTGCAGACGGCTTTTCCCGACAAACCGGTGAACGTGGTTGAGGTAGCTTACGCTAACCATCCATGGGGTGTTCCCGACAATGCGGGCTATCCTTTAGAATACCCGGCTACTCCGGAAGGTCAGCAAGCGTTTTTTGAAGATTTCTTACAGTTGCTCAGGGGTTTTTCCCATGTGAACGGTTATATGTACTGGTATCCGGAAGAGACGTACGTTCCGCAGGGACCGGTCCTGACCTTGCACAGAGGGGTCTTTGATATCAATACAGGTAAGGCATTACCGGTAACCGATGTATTCAATCTGTAACAATCGGGGACGCTTAGCAGGATGCTTTGTTATCCGATCCCAGTACGTGTACAATCTTGTGCTTATACAGTTCTTTGAGCATGTCTCGTGCCGGGCCCAGGTATTTGCGCGGGTCAAACTCTTCCGGATGTTCGACAAACACTTTCCGTACCGCCGCCGTCATGGCCAGCCTTCCATCGGAGTCAATGTTGATTTTGCAAACGGCCGAGCGGGCTGCCTGCCGCAGCTGTTCTTCCGGAATCCCTATGGAATCTTTTAATTTACCTCCGTATTTGTTGATTTGTGCCACAATGTCTTGTGGAACGCTTGAAGAACCGTGCAGCACAATGGGGAATCCGGGGATACGCTTTTCAATTTCAGTCAGAATGTCCAGACGGATTTGCGGTTTTTGTCCCGGTTTGAATTTATAAGCTCCGTGTGAGGTCCCAATGGAAATGGCCAGGGAATCTACACCTGTACGCTTAACAAAGTCTTCTACCTGGTCCGGTTGGGTATAAATATGCGCCTCTGCCTTTACGTCGTCTTCAATTCCTGCCAGCACACCCAGCTCTCCTTCAACAGTAACGTCATGCTTATGAGCGTATTCCACAACACGGCGTGTGAGGGCAATATTCTCTTCGTACGGCAGGTGAGAGCCATCAATCATGACAGAAGAAAATCCATATTCTATGCAATTTTTGCACAGTTCAAAGGAATCTCCGTGGTCCAGGTGAAGAACAATGGGAATGGCACATCCCAGCTCCTTTGCGTAGGCAACGGCTCCCTGTGCCATGTAACGCAAAAGTGTCTGATTGGCATATTTGCGGGCACCACTGGATACTTGCAGGATTACCGGCGATTTTGTTTCTACACAGGCACCAATGATGGCCTGCATTTGCTCCATGTTGTTAAAATTGTATGCGGGTATGGCATACCCTCCTTTTATGGCCTTGGCAAACAACTCCCTTGAATTAACCAGGCCCAGATCTTTATAGGATATCATCATAATAATTTATTAACAAAGATAAGACTTTTGATGTATATTTGGGGCAGATTAAACCTTAATTGATAATGAAATCTTACATCCTTCAGGAGACTAACTGGCATACGGTAAAAGATACAAAATACCAGGTAGCTGTCTTGCCATGGGGTGCCACGGAGGCCCATAATTACCATTTACCTTATGGTTCAGATACGTACATGGCAACTGAGGTAGCCCGGCAAAGTGCTGCACTGGCCTGGGAGCGGGAAGTGAAAGTGCTGGTGTTGCCGGAAATTGCTTATGGCGTTAATTCCGGACAAATGGACATTCCTTTTTGTATGCATATGAATCCCTCTACGCAACAACGGATTTTAGAAGATATAGTTGCCGTACTCATGCGTCACGGGGTATTCAAACTGGTCATATTGAACGGGCACGGAGGCAATGCATTTCAGAATGCCATCCGGGAATTAGAGGTTCGCTACCCGGAAATGATCTTGTGTATCGTAAACTGGTGGCGTGTACGGCCGGTCCGGGACTATTTTGATGATCCGGGCGATCATGCAGACGAAATGGAAACGTCCTCCATGATGCACCTGTACCCCCAGCTGGTGTTGCCATTGGATAAGGCAGGTGACGGTAAGGAAAACCGCTTTGTGATAAAAGGGTTGCGGGAACGTTGGGCCTGGATACCCAGGAGATGGATTTATACATCGGAAGATACGGGAGTTGGTAATCCGAAACTGGCAACTCCTGCCAAAGGGAAGCGTTTTGTGGAAGACAGCATAGCAGAAATTGCCTCTTTTCTTGTAGAATTGGCCGCAATTAAAAACGTGGAGGATTTGTATGAAAAGTAAGAAAGCCTTGATTTTTTCCGCACCTTCTGGAGCAGGAAAAACTACGGTTGTGAACCATTTGATGGAAACTTTTCCCAGGCTTGATTTTTCTATTACGGCAACAACCCGGCCTTCCAGGGGAGTTGAAAAAAACGGACGGGAGTATTACTTCATCAGTAAGGACGAGTTTCAGAAACTGATCAAAGAAGATGCATTTGTAGAATGGGAAGAAGTCTATAAAGACGTTTTTTACGGTACGCTCAAACTGGAACTGGAACGGATATGGAACGGAAACAAAGTAGCTGTTTTTGACGTAGATGTAAAAGGAGGAATAAACCTGAAAAAGTTCTTTGGAAAGAACGCTCTTTCTGTATTTATTGCGCCACCTTCTCTGGAAGTATTAAGAGAACGTCTGACAAGCCGGGGTACCGAAGCTCCTCAGGCGGTTGAAGAACGTCTGGCCAAAGCCTCTTTGGAAATGCAAGATGCACCGGCTTTTGATGTATTGCTGGTAAACGACCGTCTGGGAGATACGCTGGCAAAGGCGACTGAAATAGTGGCTGCTTTTATACAGTAGCAATAACGTGCATACCTATATGAAAACGTGCGGTCTGTATTTTGGATCTTTCAACCCGTTTCACATTGGTCATCTGGCCATTGTAAATTACCTGGTTTCTTATACAAACCTGGATACTGTACGGGTTGTACTTTCGCCTTTGAACCCCCTGAAGAAAGGCAAGGTACCTGCAGATGACCACCCTGCCGGACGTTTGCAGCACATACGCAGTGTGCTGGAAGCCAAAAAATTCCAGGTTCAGGTTTCAGACATAGAGTTCTCCCTGCCCCAACCGCATTACACCATCAACACATTGCACCATTTTTGTAAAAACGAGCCCCATACACAATTTGTACTTGTTGTGGGTGCAGACCAGTTGCGGGATATTGAACAATGGCATGAATGGAAAAATTTGCTGAAAGAATTTCCCTTCTATGTGTATCCTCGTCACGGTGTGGACAGTAAAGCACTGCAGGTAAGGTATGCTCCTTTGGCCAGAGAAATTGTATTATTGCAGGCTCCGTTGGTCACGGTTTCCTCCACGTTTATAAGAGAAGGGTTGGCAGCAGGGAAAAACATGAACGGATTTATAGTTTAGTGTGAAAATATACGGTACACAAGATATCAAAACCATAGACAGCCTGTATATGCAGGCCTGCGGGGTTACAGAACAGGAACTGATAGAACGGGCTGCCGCTGCTTTTGTAAAGTCTTTTCTTGCCAAAGAGCCTGAAAAGGGCAAGATACTTGTTCTTGCCGGCCCCGGAAACAACGGATCAGATGCCCGTTCCATTGCCGGATTGTTGCAGGGAAACGGGTACGAGGTAGTTCTTTGGGAATTTCCCGGAGCATTTGCTCCTACACAGTGGCAAGAAGATTGGACGCGTTGCCTGTCGGACTTACCGGCCGGAAGTATTGTGGTGGACGGATTGTTCGGCTCCGGTCTTTCAAGGCCTTTGGAAGGCCTTTACACGTTTGTTGTCGAGTCTGTTAATGCGCTCAAGTTCAAGGTATATGCAGTGGATATACCTTCCGGATTGCCCGGTGACGGGCAGTTCACGGAAAGCAAGGCTGTTTGCCCACCTGTGGTACGGGCAGATGTAACGCTTGCCTTTCAATTCCCTAAACTGGCATTCTTTCTGCCGGAAAATTACCCGTATGTTGGAGACTGGGAGGTGCTGGATATCGGGATGGGGTGTATGGATTATCCGGGAATCAGTGTTCCTTTTGTAACTACAGATGCAGCCCGGGTACAGTCGGGACTTCCGCCAAAACGGCATCCTTTTTCGCATAAATACAACCACGGACACGCCTTATTGCTGGCAGGGAGCCGAGGCAAAATGGGAGCAGCCCTGATGGCAGCCCGTGCCTGTATGCGAACCGGGGCAGGTATGCTCACCGCCCATGTGCCGGCATGTGGCGAGGTTCCCTTTTACACAGCCCTGCCGGAGGCCATGCTCTCTGTGGACAGCCGTGCTCATGCAGCCGGGGATTTGCCAGGGGGACTGGAAAAAACCCCCGTAACCTATGCAGCCATAGGTGCCGGGCCGGGATGGGGAAAAGATCCGGTAACATCACGCTTGTTCGAACGTTTGCTTACTTTTTTGAAAGAAAAATCACCCCGTATGCCTTTGGTTTTGGATGCCGATGCCATCAATATGTTGTCGGAGTTTTCGTACCTGCCGGAGGTGTTGCCGAAAGGTACCGTTCTTACACCGCATGCAGGTGAGTTTGACCGCCTGGTTTCTGCTTTGGGGTGGGAGAAAGCCCCGTGTTCCCACGACAGAATTTTTCAGGCCATTGCCCTTGCAAAAAAATGGAATGTAGTGGTGGTGCTTAAAGGCAGGTATACGCTTATAACCAACGGGGACGAGCCGCATCTGTTGAATACAACCGGAAACCCGGGAATGGCAACAGCGGGCAGCGGTGATGTACTTACAGGGATTATTTTAGGTTTGCTGGCACAGGGAATTCCTGCATACCATGCTGCAGCAGCCGGCGTTTTCCTTCACGGGCAGGCAGGCGATCGTGCAGCCGGTATGTCTGCACATATAACGGCAACAGATATCATAAGGTGCCTTTAAAAAAAACGGGAGGAACTTCAATAACTACAGGGACGTTTCGTATGGGATGGATAAACTCCAGGCGGTGGGCGTGCAAAGAAATGCTTCCGTCGGGATTGGAACGCCGTGCCCCGTATTTCAGATCACCCTTAACGGGCATTCCGCTGGCGGCAAGCTGGCAGCGAATTTGGTGGTGTCGTCCTGTAATTAGCTTTATTTCAAGCAAGTAGTATTTATCTGTGTCTTTTATAAAGGTATAGTGCAGAACAGCTTTTTTTGCTCCCTTTCCCGGAATTGTTCCTGCATACGATTTGTTTTGTTTCTCGTTTTTTGTCAAATAATGGACGAGTTCGGCCGAGGGGATGGCCGGACGTGTTTCTACCAGGGCCAGGTAATCTTTTTCTATATCTCCTTCACTGAACATCCGGTTAAGCCGGGTAAGGGCTTTTGAGGTTTTGGCAAAAAGGCAGATGCCGCTGACCGGACGGTCCAGGCGGTGGGTAACGCCCAGAAATACGTTTCCGGGTTTGTTGTCTCGGGCTTTCAAATAAAGTTTGATGGTTTCACTGAGCGGCCGGTCTCCTGTTTTATCCCCCTGGACTATTTCTCCGGCCCGTTTATTTACGGCAATCAGGTGGTTGTCTTCGTATAAAATACGCTGTTGCAGGTCGTCAAAAGAAGGTATATATGACATGGTGGCAAAGATAAACATTCCTATAAACTGCCAACCTGTCAGTAAATACCTTTTGGCATAACAATTGAGTAAGACAGGTCAGTAATCTGTAATTATAAAAAAAATAAATATTCAATTATGGGAAAAATTATTGGTATAGACCTGGGAACCACCAATTCGTGTGTTGCCGTTATGGAAGGGAACGAACCCGTTGTAATTATCAATTCAGAAGGGAAACGTACAACACCTTCGATTGTTGCATTTTCAGATAACGGAGAACGAAAAATTGGAGATCCCGCAAAACGTCAGGCAATCACAAACCCGCAAAAAACCATTTATTCCATCAAGCGCTTTATGGGAGAAACCTTTGATAAAGTGGCGCTGGAACGTGACAGGGTTTCCTATGCCGTTGAAAAAGGAGAAAACAATACACCACGTGTAAAAATTGACAACCGCTTATATACACCGCAAGAACTTTCTGCCATGGTGTTGCAGAAAATGAAGAAAACAGCAGAAGACTTTCTGGGTCAGGAAGTAACAGAAGCTGTTATTACAGTTCCTGCGTACTTCAGCGATTCACAGCGTCAGGCTACCAAAGAAGCCGGTGAAATTGCCGGACTTAAGGTACGTCGTATCATCAACGAACCTACTGCAGCATCCTTGGCATATGGTTTAGATAAAATGCACAAAGACATGAAGATTGCTGTGTTTGACCTGGGAGGTGGTACCTTTGATATTTCCATTCTGGAACTGGGCGATGGCGTATTTGAAGTTAAAGCAACCAACGGAGATACCCACCTGGGAGGTGACGACTTTGACCAGACCATTATAGATTGGCTGGCTAAAGAATTTGCCGATGAAAACAGCGGACTGGACCTGCGGAAGGACCCCATGGCCCTGCAACGTCTGAAAGAGGCTGCCGAGAAGGCAAAAATAGAATTGTCAAGCCAGAATGCAACAGAAATCAACCTGCCTTACATCATGCCGGTGGACGGGATGCCCAAACACCTGGTTAAGACACTTACAAGGGCTAAATTCGAGAGCCTGATAGACAGCCTTATACAACGCACAAAAGAGCCTTTGAAAAAGGCGTTGTCAGATGCCGGGCTCAAACCGTCAGATATTGATGACGTGATTCTGGTAGGCGGTTCTACACGTATTCCCGCTATCCAGCAATTGGTAGAACAGTTCTTTGGAAAGACTCCCAACAGAAGTGTTAACCCCGACGAAGTGGTAGCTACGGGAGCTGCTATTCAGGGCGGTGTTTTGTCAGGAGATGTTAAAGACGTGTTGCTGCTGGATGTCACTCCGCTTAGCCTGGGTATTGAAACACTTGGCGGTGTTATGACAAAGCTTATTGAATCCAATACAACCATTCCTACAAAGAAATCACAGGTGTTCTCTACGGCCAGCGACAACCAGCCGTCTGTGGAAATTCACGTGCTGCAGGGAGAAAGGTCCATGGCCCGGGATAACAAGACTATTGGCCGTTTCCATCTGGACGGTATTGCTCCGGCACCCCGTGGTGTTCCTCAGATTGAAGTTTCTTTTGATATTGACGCCAACGGTATCCTGAACGTTTCTGCAAAAGACAAGGGAACAGGCAAAGAGCAAAACATCCGTATTGAAGCTTCTTCCGGACTTACAGAAGCCGAGATTAAAAAGATGCGGGATGAAGCCAAAGCCAACGAAGAAGCAGACCAAAAAGAAAGAGAGCGTGCTGATAAGATCAACGAGGCCGACGGCATGATTTTCCAGACAGAAAAACAGCTGAAAGAATACGGAGATAAACTGCCGGAAGATAAGAAAGCTCCTATACAAGAAGCGTTGGAAAATTTGAAAAATGCCCACAAATCACAAGATATAACGGCTATTGACAGCGCTCTGGAAGCCCTCAATAAGGCATGGCATGCCGCTTCGGAAGAAATGTACAAGGCTACTCAGGGAGCCGAGGGTGCACAACAGTCCGGGTTTGATCCGGGTGCAGCAGGCCCCGGACCGGATACATCTTCCGATGAAGGAGAAATTAAAGACGCTGAATTTGAAGAAATCAAATAATATGCAGGCAACAGACAAGAAAACACATCAGGCCCCAAACGGGCCTGATGTATGTGAAGAAGGAATAGAAAATGTTGTCAAAACGCCTGAAGAAGACCTTCAGGAACAACTGGATCAGAAAGCGGACAGGCTACTGAGGCTCCAGGCAGAATTTGACAATTACAGAAAGCGTACGGCAAAGGAACGTCTGGAATTGGTACTTACTGCATCTGAAGATGTTATCAGCGGGATTTTACCGGTACTGGATGATTGCCAGCGAGCCCTAAAAACCCTGCAGCAACTGGAAGATGCTGACCCGAATTACGTAGAAGGGATTCAGCTTATTTACAACAAACTGTATGGGTATTTGCAGAGTAAAGGTTTGAAAATCATTGAGGCAGAAGGAAAAGAGTTGGATACGGATTTTCATTGCGCCGTAGCAAAAACAGAGGTTCGAGAAAAAAAGAAAAAAGGGAAAATTGTTGACGTAGTTCTGGAAGGATATACATTGAACGGAAAAGTAATCAGGTTTGCTAACGTAGTAGTGGGCGAATAAAGAACACCATGGCAAAAAGAGATTATTATGAGGTACTTGGCGTAGATAAAAGTGCGTCTGCGGACGAGATTAAAAAAGCATACCGCAAAAAAGCACTGCAATACCATCCGGACAAGAACCCCGGAGACAAGGCTGCAGAAGATAAATTTAAAGAAGCGGCAGAAGCGTACGATGTGCTGAGCGATGCTACAAAAAAATCCAGATACGACCAATTTGGACATGCCGGAGTTGATGGCATGGGGTCCGGTGGTGCAGGAGGTTTTGGCGGATTTTCCATGGATGATATCTTTTCCCGGTTTGGGGATATTTTTGGCGGAGCGTTTGGGGGAAGTCCGTTTGGCAGTCCTTTTGGAGGCCGGACAGGTACAAGCCGCGGGGTACGTCGCGGGTCGGATATCCGGATTCGTGTGAAGCTTTCGCTTCAAGAGATTGCACATGGTGTAGACAAAACTATCAAGATCAATAAGCTGGTTGCTTGTAGCAAATGCCGCGGGAAGGGAGCCGTAAGCGAGTCTGATAAGAAAACCTGTCCTACCTGCAACGGAACAGGTATGTTCACCCGCATTACGCAAACGTTCCTGGGACAGATGCAAAGCAGCAGTCCTTGCCCGGCTTGTAACGGAGAAGGAACGATTATTACCAACCCCTGCAGTGCATGTAAAGGAGATGGCGTTGTGAAACAAGCAGAAGAAATATCGTTCTCCATTCCCAAAGGAGTGGAAGAAGGTATGCAGCTGACCATCAGTGGTAAAGGGAATGCTCCCAAAGGGGGAGGAGTCAACGGCAACCTGCTGGTTGTTATTGAAGAAGAAGCACACCCGGAATTGCAACGTGACGGACAGGACCTGATATATTCACTTTTTGTATCCGTTACGCAGGCTGCTTTGGGCGACGATGCAGAAATTCCTACCATTGACGGCCGTGCAAAAATCAAGATTGAGCCGGGGACACAAAGCGGACGCATATTGCGGCTGAGAGGTAAGGGGTTGCCGGATATCAACGGATACAGTACCGGTGATCTGCTTGTGTTTATTCAGGTCTGGATTCCAAAAAAACTCCATAAAGACGAAAAGGCATTGTTGGCCAAACTTAAGGATTCTCCTAATTTTGCCCCAAATCCTACCAAAGAAGATAAAAACTTCTTTGAGAGAATGAAAAGAATGTTTGCACATTAAGTTTGCACAAGAATGAATGAACCACAAAGACACGTAACGGTATTGCTTGCCATACTGTTCCTTTCTTTATTTTCTTGTAAGGTATTTGCGCAGGATGACGGAAAGGACTGGGTTGGCTATTATGGAAAACCTGTAAACATAGAACCGCTTACCCTAAGTGGTAGTATGGGAGAGTTTCGGGCTACACACTTTCATACAGGGTATGATTTTAGGGTGGGAGGTGTTGTAGGTGCCCCGGTATATGCGGTAGCTGACGGATACATTTCCAGGATTACTGTTTCACCCGGTGGCTACGGCAATGCTTTGTACATAACACACCCCAATGAAACCGTTTCACTTTATGGTCATCTGGATGCTTTCTCGCCGGAAGTGGCTGCTTATGTAAAAGAAGAGCAGTACAGAAGGGAAAGCTTTCAGGTATCTTTGGATTGCCCGCCCGGATTGTTTCCTGTACGTAAGGGACAGCAAGTTGGCAAAGCCGGCAATACGGGAGATTCGGCCGGCCCGCACTTGCATTTTGAGCTACGTTACAATAATCCGGAACAGGGAGCTTCCAGGATAACGGCTAACCTGTTGCAGCGTAAAGTGTATGAACCGGAAGACACCTTACCTCCGGAATTTAGAGCTGTCCAGTTTTACGGGTACAGTACCGATGCGTTCAATATACCTCAAACACGTCTGGTTGCCGGATTTGACGCATCTGCAAACAGAACGGTTGTCCACGTTCCGGATACGTTTTTTGTGGCTGCAGATGCCATTGACCGGATGAACCATACATGGTCCCGCATGGGAATTGAAAGATGGGAAGTATACCTGGACAATGAGCTTGTTTACAGGTACCGGAATGAAGATTTGCCCCTGGATATGTCCCGCTATATTTTATCTCTGACCTATTTTCCCCAGAGGGCTCAAACGGGCAGGAGCTTGCTGAAGACGTGGGTTGAACCGGGCAACAAACTGGCAGATACCCCCCGTATGTATGCACCCACAAAGGGTTTGTTTACGTTGCCGGATTCTTTAGACCATACGTTACGTATGGTGGTCTATGATGCAGCAGGCAATAACAGTTCCAGGAGTTTTATACTCCGTCGCAAGGGGTCTCTGGCAGCGTTAGTAGAAAAAACAAAGGATATGTACGGTATACCTGCAGCATTATACGGTGCGGACGCAGGGAGTACACGTATGCCTGCAGAGGAATACCAAGAGGTCTTTCGCTGGGACAGCAACAACCATTTTGAGGCACAAGGTATTTCCGTTCAAATACCGGAATACAGCTTGTATAAAGACATCCTGTTTTGGGCGGCGCGCGTAGATGCATACGAATGGGTCTTACATACCGCGGAAGAACCACTGCACCAGCCCATGCATGTACAGATGAAGGTACCCTCGGCCATTCCGGAAGAGTTGTACAGTAAAGTATTTGTGCTCAGGCAATCGGATAATGGCAGGGACCCGCACATGCAGGAAGCCGATCCGCGTTTGTGGAGGCCGGCAGGCGGGCAATGCCGCGATAGTGTAGTCACTTTCAGCACCAATGCTTTTGGACGGTTCAGGATAGATATAGATACCATTCCTCCTTCTGTTCAGGCTTCCTTTGCGACAGGAGCCGATGTACGAGGACGCAAGAGTGTTTATTTTATTATAAAAGATAACGAATCCGGATTGGAAACATATGAAGTGGTTGTTGACGGGAAATGGGTGTTAGGTATATACGATGCCAAACGTTCCCGGGTTACCTGCGTGTTGGATCCGGAGGTCATCAACAAAGGCAACCTGCATAACGTAGTGGTAAAGGTTGCTGACAAAAAAGCAAACGTTACGGAGTACACTACTTCGTTTCTATGGTAGCAACTTTCGTTTTTAAGGTAACGCGCCGGCCACTATATTGGCCAGTTTACTTCTGAAAGGAACCATATTTCCCACATTGTACGGATGGACCCTGTGCGCCAAAAATATTACGGCCAACTTGTTTACCGGGTCAACAAAAAAAGATGTTCCGGTATAGCCGGTATGCCCAAACGTTTCTTTTCTGCTTAAAAGGTTCCCGTGGTCGGATGCATACGGGGAGTAATTGTCCCATCCCAGAGACCTTCCAAAAGGTTGCAAATCTTCCGGTACCGTTATCATAGTTTGCAAGGTGCGTGGCGACAGAATGGTGGCATGATGCAGCGATCCGTTGTTCATGAGCATTTTGGCAAAAATGACCAAATCTTCTGCAGTTGAAAAGAGGCCGGCGTTGCCGGAGACTCCTTCGTTAAAAAATAAAGCCAGGGAATCGTGAACCATGCCTTTAAGGACTACTCCGTCTGCGACTTTTTCTGTAGGTGCCGTTCGCTCCAGCAAATCACCTGTTGGATTATACCCGGTACTTGTCATTCCAAGCGGTTTGAATATGTTTTCGTATTCAAAAGTGCTGAGTGTTGTTTTAGTAATGTCTTCTACAATATACTGAAGTAGTACAAAATTAAGGCAGCTGTATTCAAATTTTTCTCCCGGCTTGCTTTGGCCTGTCCGGGATAGAATGTATTTTTTCAGGCCTTCTCTGTTTCCCCTGCCATAGGTATCCAGTTCTGCACCAATATTGCTGTAATCGGCAATGCCCGAAGTATGCGTAAGAAGATGTTTAATGGTGATGTTGGAGGGAAACTCCGGGAAGAAAGTCTTGATTCTGTCTTCGAGCCTGATTTTTCCCTGCTCTACGAGCAACATAACAGAAAGGGCAGTAAAGGGTTTTGTTACAGAGGCAAGATCAAAAATGGTGTTCAAAGAAATAGGTTCCTCTTTGGGGTAAACGGCTTTGTTGCCATAACCTTTCAGGTATTCCAATTTGTCGTTGTAAACTACAGCCAGCACGCCTCCGGGAAAAAGTCCTTCTTCCAGTGCGTCGTAAATTAACGAATCTACCCGGCTTAATTTGTTTGTATCGAGTCCTTTTTCTCTTTGGCAAGACCAGGTGCCCAACAACAACAGAACCAGGATACAAATCAAAAGACTACTGTTTTTTTTCATATTTTCAGGTTGCTTTTTTACTAAACAGGTACATCCCTATAAAGGTAAATATACCGTTTACAATCAATAAAGTGAATCCAAAACCAAAGTTAAATACTGCCTTGCTGAAGCTTTCCAGCGCCCAGCAAAGAACGGGAGCTGCAACGGCCACAAAAGGAACGGCTTTATCTCTGACATTTCTTTTTGTGAGAATTCCAAAAAAGAAAAGTCCCAACAGTGGGCCGTATGTGTAACTGGCCATTTTGTACACCAAGTCTATTACTGCCTGGCTCTTAGAAACGTGAAAGATCATAATCATCACGACAAAAAGTACGGAGTAAGCAAGGTGTACGGTTTGTCTTATTTTCTTCTTTTTTTTGTCTGTATATGATTTTTTGTCCAGCTTCAGAAAATCTATGCAGAAAGAAGTAGTGAGTGCTGTAAGGGCACCGGCAGCGCTAGGGAATGAAGAGGATATCAGTCCTACTACAAAAAATAAAGCTACGGTAGTTCCCAGGTACTCGTTGGCAACTATACCAAAAAGACTGTCGCTGTCTGCTATGGAAATACCGGAAGATTGTACAAAAAGTACAAGTACAGCGCCCAGCCACACAAACATAAAATTGGCAATTACAAGAATAACACTGGTAGAGAACATATTCTTTTGTGCGTTTTTAAGCGTGCTGCAACTTAGGTTTTTCTGCATCATACCCTGGTCAAGCCCTACGGTGGCTATGGTTAGGAACATACCGCTTAAAAACTGTTTTATATAGTGGGTACTGCTTCCTATGTCTTTGTTGAACCATTGTGAATAATCACTCTTAAGAACAGCAGAAGTCATTCCGCTAAACGACCATCCCATCTGGCTGCATATGGCCGTTACCGTCAGTATGACAGCCAGAAGGGTAAATGTAGTTTGCATGCAATCTGTCCAAACAATGGTTTTGACTCCTCCTTTGTAGGTGTACAAAAAGATTATGAGCATAAAGAGTAAGGCAACTGCCAGAAATGGAACATTCAGGTGTGCCGGAACCAATGTGTACAATACGAGTACTATAAGGAAGACACGAACGGTTGCTCCCAATACCCTTGAAATCATAAAAAATACAGCCCCGGTAGCATACGATTTTTTTCCCAGTCTTTCTTCCAGGTATCCGTATATAGACACCAGGTTCATTTTGTAGTACAAAGGCAAAAGGACAGTACTTATTATAATGTACCCTGCCAGAAACCCTATTACCAGGGGCATGTAATAAAAATTCGTATGCATTACATTGCCCGGAACCGATATAAAAGTCACTCCGGAAACGGAAGCTCCCAGCATCCCATACGCCACTACAGGCCAGGGTGATTTTTTGTCGCCTTGAAAAAAAGAACGGCTGTCTGCTTTTCTTGAGCTGAAATGGGAAATAAGAAACAACAAGCCTGTATATGCTACCAGCGCTATAAGTATGAGGGTGTTATGCATTTTTATTGCGGATTGAATGAGCTGAAAGAGCCTGTGGTTTTTCTAAGCAGCAGTTCTGAGTATCCTTCCAGTACAAAATCCTTGATTTCTCCAACCAACGAAAATCCCAGGTTGTAGTAAAATTTTTGGGCTTCTGTATTAAAAGACGAAACACAAAGAAAAAAATTGGGGGAGGTTGAAAAAATACGTTTTTCACAGTATGCCATTGCAGCTTTGCCGTACCCCTTTCCTCTGTATTTTTCATCAATACACAAGACCTGCAGGTACCCTCTGAACGAACCGTTCATTTGCAGTACTACCACTCCAATAACTTCTCCGTTCTCTTCAAGGGAATAAACCTCTTTGCCTTCCCCTTGTAAAGAGGCCAGGCAAGCTGCCTGGTCTCTTTGCAGGGTGATCCACGGTTCTGTGGAGCTCATGATAGAAGCCATCTTTGGAAAATGCTTCTGATCTTTTTGTAAAATTACATTCATTTTACAAAGGTATGTCGTAATCTTTATTTTGTACTATATTTGGGTTGGCCAACAGCTCATAAATAGGGATGGGCATTACGCATTTGTAGTAATTCCAGTCAATAGCCAGGCTCCTTCCCTCTGGGCCAATGGGGAATAATGTCTGATCGTACCGTACCGTACGCCCCAGCCTCATGTAGTCAAAGTACGTATGTCCTTCACAAAGGAACTCTTTTCTTCTTTCTTTCAAAATCAGATCTTCCAGTTGGCTGTCGTTTGCTTGAGCCGGAGCAAGTGAAAGCGATCTCTTCCTAATGGCATTCAGGTAGTTGGCTGCTGTGTTTTTATCTGCAGCAGATTTTTTCAAAGCTGCTTCTGCTGCAATCAGGTACATTTCTGAAAGACGGATGATTTTTAAGTTGTTTGCTGTTTGGTTGTTTTTCTCATACTTTCTTACCCATCCCAGACGTCCCTTCACTAACCAGGCATGTCCTTCGTTTGTGGTTTCGTTGCCCATAATCCCCCATCTTACGTCTTGTGGATCTTCGTTAAGCAGTGTTTCAAAAATTTTTGAAGCCACAAGAGAGCTTTGCCCGTTGTTTACATACGAAGGACGAAGCATAAAAGTAGGAGAACTTTGTGCCAGGTCGTTTTCGCCTGTTCTTACAGGAAGTTCAAAAATCGATTCACTTCCGTAGTCGATTCCCCAGGACTCCACCCAGTTTTCGGGGGTATAGAGCTGATACATTCCGGAGTTTATTACTTCCACAGCGTTGCTGTACGCATTGTCCCAGTCTCCTTTGTATAGATACACACGTGCAAGAAGACCTTTTGCAGCATAATAATTTGCTCCCAGTTCTATTTTGCTTTTGCTCATTAACGTGCTTGCTTGGGTAAGATCTTGTATTACCTGAGTATACACTTCAGCGACGGTATTCCTTACCAGCTGGTCTTTGGCGTTTAACACTTCTGTTACTATGGCGGCTCCTGGCGAAGCGCCGTTATCTTTCAGGTAGGGGTATCCATAAATTCTTACAAGATCAAAATGAGCAAGAGCTCTTACAAAAAGAGCTTGTCCCTTGATGTTGTTTACGGCTGTTTGATCGCTTTCGCTCACAATTTTTACGAGGTCTTCGTCGAGTGCAGCAAGCAGGTTGTTGCTCTGAAGAATTACGTAGTACATAATGTTCCAGTATTCGCCGAAATTGCTCATGTTGAAATTATGTATGAAAGTAAACAAAGCATCGTTCCCAAGACCTAACGAGGGAGGAGTCATATCACCTCCTTTGAAGTCTGCATAAAGCAGGAACTGTCTTCCGTAATAGCTAAAATTGCTCATGGCTCTAAACGCCCCGTTAAGAGCAACCTGAGCGTCAGCAGGAGTTGTGATTGCTTCTATGGATAAAGTGGAATCACTTGGCTTCTGGTCCAGAAAACCGGCACACGACGGAAGCATTATGCCCAGTACTACTGTTGCTAGAATAGTATAAAATTTACTCATTTCTGTATACTGTTTATATATTAATCAATTAATCAATTAGGGTTAAAAGGTTAATTCAAGACCAACCGTATATGTTTTGCCAATAGGCAATTCCCATCCCCTGACTCCACGTACGGGAACCTCAGGGTCGTATTCTTTGTATTTTGCCCAAGTAAATAAATTCATGCCACTCAGGTAGATGCGCGCACCGCTTAGGTTAATTTTTTTAAGCTTTACAAGATTAAAGGCATATGCCAGATTTATGTTCTTAAGCCTTATGTGGTCCGTAGAGTGTACTTTTCTACTTTGGTAGCCTTGTCCGGACTCCAATTCGCTAAAAGACCTTCTGGGCACATCGGTAATGTCTCCCGGCTTCTGCCATCTGTTCCATTGCAACCTGCTCATGACACGGGCGCTGTAGTATCCGTCATCCTGGTTGTCTTTTGCCGTATCGTCAAAGCTTTGCCCTCCTATGGAATAAGACCAGTTCATAGAAAGGGACAACCTTTGTTTGTAGCTTATCTGAAAATTAATCCCCCCAAAAACATCGGGATCGTAACAGCCAATCACAACAGAAGAAGCAGCAAGCCTGTTGTTAGTAATAGGTCTTCCGTTCAGGATTTCTGCATTGGGATTGGAGTCGTTATTCAGGTAATACCTGGGGGCACCGTTGGAAGGATCAACACCTGCCCATTCTTGACCGTAAAAAGTGTTAGGTGAGTAGCCTTCTCTGTAAATAAACAATCCGTTTATGATATCTTCACCGTCGTACAGTTTGGTAATCTTAGATTTGTACGTAGATGCGTTAAGAAAGAGACTTACATTCCAAAGTGAGTTTTTAACAATATCTCCTCCAATTTCCACTTCAATACCTTTGTTGTTCATTTCTCCAAAGTTGGTCAGAATGGAAGTATGACCCGTTATTCTGGAAATGCTGATAGGCTGGAGCAGGTTTTTGGAATCTCTGTTGTAAAGTTCTACGTTAAGGGAGAGCCTGTTGTCAAAGAAAGAAGATTCCAATGCCAGGTTCCATATGTAGTTGCTTTCCCATGTAAGGTCGGGGTCGGGAATGTTTGCGACAACACCTCCGGCTTGTCCTCCAATGTTAGAGTCTGCATAGCTGAATAAAGATAAGTGGGAGTAAAGAGAAGTAGGCATAGTTCCGTTAACTCCGTATGACAGCCTAAGTCTTAGGTTGGTCAGCCAGTCTACATTTTCGAGCCATGCTTCGTTCTTTAGCCTCCATGACCCAGCAACAGACCAGAAATTTCCCCACCTGTTGTTTTTACCAAAACGTGAAGAACCGTCTGTTCTGAAACTTCCCGATAAGTAGTATTTGTTGTCAAAATTGTAGTCTAGTTTGCTGATTACAGAAAGCAGGTTGTCTGTGCTGCTGAATCCACTTCCGGAAGTTGATCCTGCTGCAGATACAGATTGGTTTATGGCGTTGGGCAGCTTTGTGCCGGTAGCAACGTGGTATACTGTTTCGTTTGCCTCTGCTTCAAATCCAGCCAGAGCCGAGAGGTTGTGTTTGGCAAAGGTTTTGTCAAATGATAACGTAGAAGATGACACCACTTTAACGTGCTTAGTACCGTACATACCTACGCTACCATTGGTAGAGGTTACAGCAAAATGTTCTGGGCTCAAGTACCTTTTGTCATCTACACGCGAGTAGTCGTAATTAAACACCGTCCTAAATTTTAAATAAGGTAGGATATCTACTGAGATGTGCTCTGTGGAGGAAAGGCGGAATGTGTTTGATTTTCTGCTTTCCAGGTCTTGATAATAAAGCATGTTGTATACATAGCTCATATACCTTGTCTTTATTTGGTTGCCTTCTATGTCTGTGGGGAAATAGTCGGGGTGTAACAAGTTTCTTACCATATAAAAATAGTTGTAACTATAGGACCGGCTGTCATCAAAGCCGTATTTGTCCATATTGGACAAATTGAGGTTTGCACCTACTTCTACATGTTTGCCTATTTTTTGAGTAAGGTTCACTCTGCCGCTAAATCTTTCCATACTGTTTTGAATAACTCTTCCTCTTTCGTTTGTATATGCAGCAGACAAATAGTATTTGGTTTCTTGGTTACCTCCTGAAACAGATACGTCGTAATCCTGGTAAATGCCTGTTCTGAAAAGAGCTTTTTCCCAGTCAAAGAAACCTCTTGGGTCTTTGGGAATATAAAGATCCAGTCCGTTAATCTGCGAATAAATGGCAGCTTCTTCCGGAGTGTCTCCTACATCAAGTCTCCAGTTGTAGAACGTTTCATATACAAGTTCTCTGTTTTGCTCGGGAGTAACAGAAATCATGTTGTTGTACGCATAGTCTGGTGTAACTCCCACATTTGCCTTGAACGTAACACGTGCACGTCCTTGGGTACCGCTTTTTGTCGTTATCAAAATAACTCCGTTTGCAGCTCTGGAACCGTAAAGAGAAGCTGCTGCCGCATCTTTGAGCACTGTAATACTTTCGATGTCATTGGGGTTGAGCGTTGCCATAATGTTGTTTGAACTGATCCCAACTCCGCTCCATGATTCGTAACCCAGCTGCGACATGTCTCCGGAAATAACAGGTACCCCGTCTACTACATAGAGGGGCTCGTTGGAGGCATTGATAGAGCCTGTCCCGCGGATACGGATAGTGGACACAGAACCTACCTGTCCAGAGCCTGGAGCAAAATGAAGTCCCGCTACTTTTCCACTCAATGCATTTTCAAAAGAAAGTGCAGGAACGTCTTTAATAGCTTCGTTCCTAACAACGGATGCAGATCCGGTAAATGTACCTTTTTTTGCTGTGCCGTAGGCCACCACCATAACTTCTTCCAAAGCTAGAGCATCGGGATTTAGTACAACATTAACCACACTTCGCCCGGCTACAGTAATCCGGGTACTCGTGTACCCAATGTAGGAAAAGACGAGCACGGCATCTGAAGGACATCTTTCAAATACGAAATTCCCGTCCACATCTGTGCTGGTGCCGACACCTCCTTCACCTTCTATCAAAATATTGACAAAAGGAAGTGGAGAACCGTCTTCTGATGAGGTTACCTTTCCGGTAACACGTTGTTGTGCAAAGGCAGAAATTGTAACAAAAACTGCCAGCACAAGACAAAGAGTTTTTTTCATAAAAATTTTGGATAAAAAAAGATAAAAAAGAAAAAAAGTTAAAAAGATAAAAAATGAATAATAAAACGGTAAAAATGAAAAGTGTTAAGTTTTCTGTACAAAGTTAGGAATAACAAACAAATAAACACGTAACTCTATGTAAAAAATGTGTAGTTTTGGCATCTGTATTAAAAAATTATTTAGATGGTTACTTTTGATGTAGAAAAAGGCATTCAGGCTCTGGGACTTATGTCCGGAACCTCATTGGACGGATTGGACTTGTGCCTGGCAGATTTTACGTTACGGAACGGAAAATGGTCCTACAAAATACTCCACGCAGACACGGTGTCTTATCCGGAAGAGTTAAAAAAAGCATTGGGTTCTGCCCAATCCATGACAGCCGAGGCCTTTGCTCGTTTGCATTCAGATTATGGGTTGTATCTGGGAACACAAGTCAGGTGGTTTACAGAAAAATACAAGGTGAGTCCGCAGCTGGTGGCTTCTCACGGCCATACTATTTTTCACCAACCCGCGGTGCGGTTTACTTCACAAATTGGCAGCGGTGCAGGAATTGCTGCAGAAGGTAAAATCCCTGTTGTATGCGATTTCAGAACAACGGATGTAGCCCTTTACGGGCAGGGAGCTCCGTTGGTTCCGGTGGGGGACAGGTACTTGTTTTCTGCTTATGATTATTGCCTGAACCTGGGCGGGTTTTCAAATATTTCTTCTGAACATGCCGATGGAACGCGTAAAGCCTACGATATTACAGCAGTCAACTATGTACTGAACCATTACACACGCGGGATTGGGGAAGAGTACGATAAAGACGGACTGAGGGCGCGCAGCGGGAAAGTGCACCAAACCGTTTTGTATGCGTTAAATGCGCTTCCTTTTTATAAAAAAGAAGGTCCTAAATCGCTGGGAAGAGAATGGGTAGAAGAAGAGGTGATTCCGCTGGTGGACTCTTTCGGACTTACGCTGGAAGATGCCTTGGCCACGTATTGTGAACACGTAGCCGTGCAAACGGCCCATCATGTTGCTCCGGGGGCACGTGTATTAGTGACCGGCGGAGGCGCTTGCAACAGCTACCTGATGGAACGTATGGCGGCTGTAGCACCGCAGGTCACGTACCACATTCCCGACAGCCTTACCATAAATTTCAAGGAGGCCCTTATTTTTGCGTTTCTGGGAGTTCTATATGTGAGTGGCATTCCTTCCTGTCTGTCTTCGGTCACCGGTAGCCTGCATGATAATATTGGCGGCGCTCTGTATAAAATTTGATAGAAAAGTTTGGGTAACAAGAAAAAAAGGCTACCTTTGCAAGCCCAAAATTAACACGATACGTACGAAAATGGACTTAATAAAAGTAGCAGAACAAGCATTTGCAGGAGAAAGTAAAAAACTCCCCAATTTTAAATCGGGTGATACCATCACCGTTACCTATATAATCAGGGATGAAAGTAAAGAACGTCTGCAAAAGTTTCGCGGAGTATGCATCCAACGCAGGGGATCGGGTGCAACGGAAACATGTACGGTACGCAAGATTTCTAACGGAGTAGGTGTGGAACGCATATTTCCCGTTCAATCACCTTTTATTGATTCAATTGAAATCAACAAATACGGTAAGGTACGTCGTGCACGTATCTTCTACCTTCGTAACCTGACTGGTAAAAAGGCCCGGATTAAAGAAAGAAGGGTTGTGTTGGAAAAACCTGCACCTGCAGAAGCATAATACTGATTGGCCCCGTAGCTTAACTGAATAGAGCATTTGACTACGGATCAAAAGGTTACAGGTTTGAATCCTGTCGGGGTCACAATCTCTTTACCATCATGAAAAAAACAACCGTATCTCTGTTTCTGCCATCGGAGAAAGAGTTAGCCTTGCCTATGGTTGAGGGTGTTCAGTGTGGCTTTCCGTCTCCGGCAGAAGACTTTTCTGATATGAGGCTTAATATAACGGAAGAGATTGTAAAGAACCCTGCCTCTACATTTTATGCCCGGGTAAGCGGCAATAGTATGATCAATGACGGGATTGGAGACGGAGATATTCTGGTGGTAGATAAATCGGTAGAACCCTACAACGGCTGTATTGCCATTTGTTTTATAGATGGTGCCTTTACCCTGAAACACGTGGAAAAACACAAAGACCACATTCTGTTGGTTCCCGGAAATACACAATACAAACCCATCCGGGTTGATGCTGAAAACAATTTTACTGTGTGGGGAGTAGTCCGTTATGTGATTAAAAAATTGTAACCATGTATGCCCTGGCAGATTGCAATAACTTTTTTGTCAGTTGCGAAAGGGTATTTAATCCGGGACTGAATGACCGGCCTGTTGTTGTGCTTTCTAACAACGACGGATGCGTTGTATCGCGCAGCAACCAGGCAAAAGCCCTGGGCATTGCCATGGGAGTTCCCTTATATCAGGTAAAGGAAATACTAAACAGACATAACGTAGCCGTTCTTTCCTCCAACTATGCCTTGTACGGAGATATGTCCAAACGAGTTCATGCTACGTTGCGGCAACTGGTTCCGGCCATTGAAATATATTCGATTGACGAAGCATTTCTGGACCTTCGGGGGCTGGAGCATACAGATTTGGAAGGCTTTGCCATCAACGCCTCGGCTTTGTGTCTGAAAAATACGGGAATCCCGGTATCTGTAGGAGTTGCACCTACCAAAACACTGGCCAAGATAGCTTCCAAATGGTGTAAAAACCGTCCGGAATTGAAAGGAGGGTATTTTTTGCACCGGCAGGATGACCGGGAACGTATTTTAAAAATTACACCGGTTGAAGATATCTGGGGAATCGGCCGTAGGTTTTCCAGGATGCTGTACGATCACAGCGTGCATACAGCCTTCGATTTCACCTGCTTACCTGCAGAGTGGGTAAAAACGAAAATGAGTATTACCGGGCTCAGGACCTGGAAAGAATTGCAGGGAGAACCGTGTATTGATTTTTCTGACCACGTACCTCCAAAAAAACAGCTGTGTATTTCCCGAAGCTTTGCAAAAGAAATTTTTGATTACGAAAAATTGGCCGGGCAGGTTTCACTTTTCACTTCTATGGTATGTGAAAAATTGCGTAAACAGGAGAGTACCTGCCAGCAGGCGGTTGTTTTTGTTCTTACCAACCGTTTTAAGGAAGATGTACCGCAACAAGCAGAAAGCCGGATTATTACCTTTCCGGTAGCGACTTCCAGTACCCTGGAGGTAAACCGGGCGGTGCTAAAAGAACTGTCTTTTTTGTTTCGGAAGGGGTATGGGTATAAAAAAGCCGGTGTGGTTCTTACCGGAATTATTCCCCGGAATGCCGTGCAGTTGCATTTATACGATAACACAGACAGGGAGAAACATGCCCGTTTAATGCAGGTGATGGATGAAATCAATACCGGAATTGGCCGGGGCACCCTGGCTTTGGCTACAGAGTCTGCAGAGGGCATCCGTATGAACCGGCAACTGCTGTCCCCGCAATATACTACCAGGTGGTCAGACATCCCGGTTATTTATGTATGAAACCCGTACAATCATGAAAGAAAATACCCCCATTCTTACAAAAAAAGATGAAAAAAGACTGCTTAAACAATCCAATATGGCACGTGTTGGTTTCCGGACGTACGTTTTTGTAGCGATTCTGGCAGTCGTAGCTTTGGTGACAACAAATTTTTACATTGGTTTTACGCCGGTTGAGCAAAAGCGTATTCTAAGAAAAGGAGAAAGTACAGAGGCTATGCATGTTTTTACAAACCTGAATAAGAGAGAATTGCGCTTTCTGCATCAAAAAGCCGCTCCTCTTTCAAGAAGAGCAATCAGGATGAAAGAGTATGCATTGCTGGAGAAAAGGATGTTGGCTACTGTATTGGATTCCGCCCATGTCGGAGTGGGGATAGCAGCACCCCAGGTTGGCATTGGTAAACGGCTTATAGCAGTACAGCGGTTTGATAAAGAGGGTGAGCCTTTTGAATTTTACATAAATCCCACCATTGAATATTACAGTCCGGAACAACAATGGGGCTGGGAAGGATGTTTGTCGGTACCGGGAGAGCGGGATACCGTGTTACGCTCTACGCAAGTAATCGTATCTTACCGTGACCGGGACTCCTGGGAATTGTTGCGCGATACGGTAGCAGGCTATACAGCCGTTATCTTCCAACACGAGGTAGATCACCTGAACGGGAAGTTGTATATCGATTAACTATAAAAAATAGTTGCATAACTAAAAATTTTAGTTACACTTGCAGTGTAAACAGTATTCTATTATGAAACTCACTGCAAAAGAAGAAGAAATTATGTCCTTTTTCTGGGACAAGGGACCACTTTTTGTACGGGAACTTCTGGCATGTTACGACAACCCCAGACCACATTTTAATACGTTGTCCACCATTGTGCGTGGGCTGGAAGAAAAAGGCTTTTTGGACCATAAGGCTTTTGGTAACTCCCACCAGTATTTTCCCGTTATCAGCCGTGAAGATTTTAGTAAGTCTTCATTGAAAGGAGTCATCCGAAAATATTACAGCAGTTCTGCCTTTAGCGCGGTATCTTCCCTTATTGAAGAAGAGGCCATTTCGTTAAGCGATCTGAAGAAGCTCATAGCCGAGGTGGAACGCAGAAACAGTTAGTCATGGGTGCTTTTGTAACATATGTGTTAAAAGCGGGTATCTTTCTGTTGTTTTTCTACCTGTTTAACCGGCTCTTTTTAGCGCGGGAAACTTTTATTATCCCGATTTCTCTAATGTTACCGTTCTGTATTCCGGAGTTTTTTAATCCCTTTACCTGGTTTGGCGGGCAGCCGGCGCAAAATAATGAAGGAGCGGTGGGAAGGCTTCTGGTATCTTATGTGCTTTCGGAAGAAGGTACTATTACTCAGGTTAAAATCCTCAGAGGAGTTCATCCTTCCATAGATGCCGAGGTCATGCGTGTTGTAAAATCTTCACCCAGATGGGAAAAACCAGCTATGAAAGAAAGTGTCCCGATTACTGTTTCTTATGTGATACCTATGGTTTTCACGTTAAATGGTTATAACCGGGATAGCTCTAAAATTTCAAAGGAATTGAAAGATTTAAAAGATCAAAAAGTTCTGGATGAAATTACTGTAGTGAGTTACCCTTGACAACCTGAACGGGAAGCTATATATTGACGTATGTTCTCTGCAATCATGGCTACCAGCCGTTGGCGGGCTTCTACAGAGGCCCAGCCAATATGCGGCGTCAAAAACAGCTTGGTTTTGTCTTGTACCTTATAGTAGCAATGGTCTTCCGGGAGCGGTTCTGTGCTAAATACATCTATGCCGGCACCGGCCAGCCGGCCCTGGTTGAGGGCATCCGCCAGGGCACATTCGTCCACAATGGCGCCTCGGCCTAAATTAAAGAGGTACGCACCGGATTTCATCAGACCCAGCTGTTCTTTTCCAATCAGGCCACGTGTTTTGTCGTTGAGCGGAGCGTGGATGCTCACCAGATCACTCGTCTTTAGCAACTCTTCCAGTTCCAGTCGTTTGTACAGGCCGCCCGAACGGTCTGTACCGCTGGTAGAGTAGTACACCACTTCCATACCAAAGGCTTGCGCTATGGAGGCCACTTTGCGTCCAATGGCTCCTAGCCCTATAATTCCCAGCTGCTTTCCACAAAGTTCATGAAAGTACTTGCCGCCAAAATGGGTAGGTACGCCGCTGGCCGGGTAGGCGTCTGAATGGGTATACCGGTTAAAATACGGTCCGTGTTGCGTTACGGAAAGAAAGTGAAGGAAAGCAGTTTGTGCTACACTGTCTGTAGAATAGCCGGCTACGTTTTTTACAGGAATGCCTCGTTCGGCGGCATAGACCAGGTCAATGGGGTCCATCCCGGTTGCTGCAACACAAATCAGTTTCAGGTGCCTGGCTGCATCCATTTCTGTCTTGCCCAGTTTTACTTTGTTAACAATCACGACGTCTGCGTGTGCTATGCGCTCGATCACTTCTGAAGCCTGTGTTTTGTCGTATGTGGTAAGCTCTCCAAAGGCTTTGAGCGGAGTCAGGTCTATATCGCCACCCATCATGGCTGTGTCTAAAAATACGAGTCTCATACTACAAATATAAGGAATCTCCAAGATTGCTATCTTTGCGCTTATGAAAAAATACGGTACTATTCTTTGGGTGGGCCTGCTGGCGGCAATTACCGCCTTTTTGATTATTAAGCCCACACACCTGCTTTTTGTCCATGCTACGGAACGCTACCCGTACTTGATGGGTTTTGTGAAATTTGCCATCCTTTCCATGATGGGAGAATTCCTGGCAGCCAGGATCGTTCACAAGGAGTGGGTCATGGTTAAAGGCGTATTGCCTAAAATGTTGGTATGGGGTATCCTGGGGATGATGATTGTGCTGATGTTTAGTGTATTCTCAGGCGGTGTGGACAATGCCGTGGCACAAGGCCTGATTGGAGGATGCAGTGGCTCCTGTCCCGTAGCCGTACAATATTTCTTTAAATTCAGAAGGGCACTACTCATATCGGTTTTCATGAACCTGACCTTCGGTCCTGTTTTTATGGCGGCGCACCGCGTAACGGATGTCTATATAGACAAACGGTACCAAGGGGAGAAATCCTCTGTGGGCAGTATTGTCGATTCCATTGATTGGGGTAAATTTATCAAAGAAATTGTAGGTGTAACCATTCCCGTGTTCTGGATTCCGGCGCATACCGTAACTTTCTTATTGCCCGGTACGTACCGGGTTCTCTTTGCTGCTTCACTTTCTATTGTACTGGGACTTATCCTGTCGTTTGCCAAAATGCGGAAGTAGCTGCCTGGCTATGGTTTCTGAGGCAGGTGGTCGGCGGCTTGCAGGATTTTGTTGCGTAGCAGCGGGTTGTACTGTGGGTGTGCCTCCAGAAAAGACTGTACGGTAGTGGCAGCTTGTGGGGAATTGTGTCCACTCAAACAGGCAGTAATCCAATTTGTTGGGAAAAAAATGTCGCCTGTTTGTTGTATTTCTTCCAGACAGTCGAGTGCCGGACCAATGTACTTGAGGGCGTGTTCCCGGTATAGAAAATGGTTCAGGTACGCCATGGCTGTAGTTACCCAGGGCTCTGTATGGCGATTTTCTACTTCCAATAACGATTGAAAGAAAGCGTCGCGAACCTGAGGGTCGGGATCGGTGGCCCGGGAAATGAAGTCAAAGGCTTTGCGGCGGTCGGGGTGGATTATGCGGGAGCGTTGTTTTTCCCGGATGGTTGCAGCTTGATCCGGTAGCCGCACCATCAGTTCGTAGGCCAGCTTGGTGAGCTCTTCTTCTCCGGCGGGGAGTCCCGCAAAGCCAGAGGCGCTCTGCACTGTGCTTGAGCCTGCTGTGTTCCAAAAATTGTACAGCTGCGAAACAACCTCGGCTTGCGTAAAAATTTGGGAGAGTGTGCGGAAAGCCAGTAAACGGTATTCCTTGTTTAGGTTTGTGTCTGTTGCTGTCTGTAGTAAAAACCGTTCCGTTTGGCCGTCTGTTTTGTGGCCGTACCGTACGTACGTTTGTGCCAGGTACGAAAAAGCCTGATTCCGGATGAGGGTGTTTTTCTCTTGTGGCAGGAACGCAAGCAACGCGTTGATAAATCGTGTTTCACATAAGTTGCCCGCGTACATGTTCTCGTACAAAGTCATCAACAGGGACATACGCTCTGCTTCTTCGGGAAGTGAACCCAAGTAGGTGAGCACGTACTCCAGGCTCAGGCTGTCCATCAGAAAGACTCCGTAGGCTTTTCCGTCTGTATTGGGCAGGATGTACACTTCCGGGTCAGATGGCTTGTGTTCTTCTGTGTGAGGTTGCTTGAAGGGCTCAACAGATGCCTGTACCACAGGCTGTTCCATATGTAGGGTGACGGCTTCCCGCCGGTGCCCGTTGGTAAGGGTAAAGGTCACCGGTTGCGGCCAGAGAAGGCCTCGGCCCAAAGGATCGGTCCGGGTTACGGTAAAGGTTTGGTTTTCCAGAGTAGTACGGATATGCGGCATGCCTTTTTCATAGACCCACACGCGGCTCCAATCGGCCAGGTTGTTCGGGGTAAGGCTGTCCAGAATGGCAATCAGTTGGTCCCAGGTTGCATTCCCGTAGGCATACGTGTGCAGGTAGCGGCGCATGCCCTCCCGGAAAGCGTCTTCGCCCGTAAGTTCTGCCAGCTTCTCCATAACTACGGGGGCTTTGTTGTAAATGATGTTCCCGTAAATGAGCCCCGCATGTGCCAGGTTGCCGAGCGGTTGTGCAATGGGGTGGGTTCCCTGCGTCCTTTCTACGGCATAAGCCGAGGTATAAAATGCGCGCAGGTCGTTGAGCCGGTGGTTGACTCCGGGGAATTGCGGCCGGGTGATTTGCGTCGCAAAGTAATTGGCAAACACTTCTTTAAGCCAGACCTCGTCAAACCATTCCATGGTCACGTAGTCGCCAAACCACATGTGGGCTGTTTCGTGTGCGATGAGTGACATGCGTCCCAGCTGTTCGGCCGTGGTGGGATGCGTTCCCAGGAACAGGCGTTTGTCGTTGTAGAGCGTAGCTCCCGTATGCTCCATACCTCCGTACTGAAAACCGGGCAGGACAATGAAATCATACTTGGCAAACGGGTAGGGAATGCCGGTGTATTCTTCCATCCATTGCAGCGAGGCAAACACCTGATTAAAAATGGTTTTGGTTTGCGCAAGCTTTTGTGGGTCTGTTTCTCTGTGGTACATAGTGATGCACCGGTCGTTACGGCATTCCGTTTCTTTTTGAAAATCACCGGCAACAAAAGAGAACAGGTACGTGCTCAGCGGCTCGGTGGTCCCGAATGCCACTGTTTTACGGCCGGTTGCGTTCGGGTGGGTGTTTTCGTCCCAAACAGTTTCATGTTCCACGGGGGTGTTGGAGATGGCCTGCCAACGGGCCGGAACTTCCAGCGAGAGCGTGTAAACAGCTTTCAGGTTGGGTTGGTCAAAGCAGGGGAACAAGGTGCGCGCCCGATCGGGAACAAGCAATGTGTATAGGAAATCTTCGTTTCTGTTGAGCGATTGGTCTCCGGCACAAAATGCAATTTCCAGGGTGTTTTCTCCCCGTTGGAAATGGTTGCGCTCAAACACCAGGTGTTCGTTCAGCAGGGGCAGTTTTCCTCCCGGATATATTTCCCGTCCATTTATTGTTACCGTATAAATATCGGATTCTTCTCCCGTAAAATCAAGCACCACCTGCCTCGGCTTTTCCAGGCAGAAGGTAATGGTCTCCCGGGCTTCTACAGGTTCCCGGGGCTCTGCGGGCAGGTTGAAAAAGAGGGTGTAATGTACCTCGGCAATATGTTCTTTTCGCTCGTGGGCCAGCTGCAGGCTCACGCCCGGTTGCAGGAGGTCCTTTTGGGAAATACATCCCGGCAGGAGCAATACGGTGCATAAAATGGCGGTAATAAAATGACGCATATACAAAGGTAGGTATTTTACCGGGTGCATTGTGCGACGCACTAACTTGGTTTTTTATAAAAAAAGAGTATATTTGTTAACGATCCATGAATTAGATATTTGGTAGTTTCTGAAACCCATAAATAGCAGTAGTAATATTTAATTCAAAGCCTTTGTTTCCATTTGCCCAATAATTTTATATGTAGTGTCCTACTTAAAATTTATAGAGATGAAAAACACGATTCTTTTCTTGCTAGCGGGTATCTTGTTGTATTCCTGTACTCCACATATGATCCCTTGTATATGTATAGATAGTCGCGATTACAAAATCTACAAAACAGTCACTATTGGTGAGCAGACATGGATGGCAGAGAACCTGGCCTATCTGCCGTCTGTAAGTTTGTCAACAGATGGTTCCTGGACTGAACCTTATTATTACGTTTACGGCTACGAAGGCACCAATATAGCCGCAGCCAAAGCTACTGATAACTACAAAATGTACGGTGTACTTTATAACTGGGTGGCCGCTATGGCAGGTGCAACCGACAGCAACACCTCTTCCGGCAGGGTACAGGGCATATGTCCCGAAGGCTGGCACCTGCCCAGTGATGCAGAGTGGACACAACTGGCAACTTACCTGGCAGACAACGGTTACAATTACGACGGGACAACAGGTGGTGGACATACCAAGGTTGCCAAAGCTCTGGCAAGTATATACGGGTGGAATGAATCGTCAGCAGAAGGTGCTGTAGGAAATACCGATTTTCCCGAGTACAGGAACAAATCCCGTTTTTCTGCTTTGCCGGGTGGGTATTGTTCTCCAAACACCCCTTTTAAAAACCTGGGTATTTGTGGCTATTGGTGGAGCACTACAGAGAGTAACACTGAATTTGTTTATATCCGGCGCATACTTTATAACATGGAGCAGGTAATGCAAGGCACGGGCAATAAAATTTGCGGATTTTCTGTCCGTTGTGTTAAAGACTGATAATAGGATGGAATGGATAATAGGAATATTTTCAGGACTGGCCGGCTCAGGTATTGTTTTGGGCGTACTGCAGGTTATTATGGTACTCATAGCTTTGTTTTCTTATTTTGATTTTATCAAAACTGTATGAAAAACGGAACCGGTTCTGAATGGCTGACAGGTATCCTCCTGGGATTGGCGGGATTTGTTGCAATATGGTTTATTGTCGTTTTATATGCTTTAATAACATGGCAATAGATTGGCAAAAAGTACTGATGATTGCTTTCGTAACAGGCATTGTTGGTATTGTAATTTATTTTCTTTGGGACTGCTACTTTCATTAGCTATGAAAAAAGTCAAGTTGCTGTATAATAGCAACTTGACTTTTTAACGTGCCCAGGACAAGACTCGCCAATGTGTGTTTTTTCTTTTCGTACTACTCTGACATATAACCGTTTATATTATATAAATAGCTGAAAAACATTGAAATATGATTTTAATATCATTGTTTATTAAATTTATATTTTTCACTTGATTCTTTACATGGGGACGCTGGGGGGACGCGAAATGTTGTTAAAACTATATGAAATATTATTCTCATTTCATATATTTGTTATGCTTAAAAAATATTGTCATGTCTCAAGTCTCAAAAATTTTAGCTACGAAGATCAATCCCCTATCAGGAAAATCAGAAATTTTATTAAGATTGCGTCACGGTCGTGGTATTACACTGCGAGCAAAAACTCATCTGTTCGTTTCACCAAACTATTTTGTAAGACAACGCAATGGACGGGATGCTCCAGGTGAAATAGTTGTAAAATCAAGAGTTACTTCACCTGAAGTTATCCAGGCGAAAGAGGTGAGGAACAAGATTGAAGAGATGTGCCGCCTGTTCGAAGAAAGGATCTATGAAGAAAAGCCGGAAAACATAACTCAAGACTGGCTCCAGAAACAGGTAGACATGTATATTTATGGTGACAAAGACCCTAATAAAGTAGAAGCTGTCAAGCCAAAATCTTTCTTTGATCATTTTGATGATTACCTGGCTGTTTCCCAATTCTCGGTAAGCAGAAGAAAACATTTTCTGGTCCTGTACCGTGCCCTACAACGTTATGCGCTTTACAGGAATTATGAAATTTCTTTTGGTACATTCAATCCCGCCATTATTGCCGATTTTGAACGGTTTCTTCGCAATGAACATACATTCTTCTTTGAGGATAAGAAGGCTTCCGGAAAAAACACGAAGCAGAATGGGGCCAACAGGATCCCTGTAAAAAAATACAGAGCCGTCTTTGATAAATTTCCTGAATGTAGGATACCCAAGCAAAGAGGGGATAACTATGTAAAAGGACTGCTTATTATTCTAAGGACATTCTTTCTTTGGGCAAACAAGACAGGCAAGACAACTTGCAATCCATTCAGGGAGCGTCAAATTAAAGATAGTGTGTACGGTACTCCTATCTTCATAACGGATGACGAACGCCGTCGGATCTATAAAACGGATCTTTCGTATGACAAACGTTTGGAACAGCAACGGGATATCTTCATTTTCCAATGTTTGATCGGATGCAGGATCAGCGACCTTTATGCGCTTCGCCGGTCCAATGTCATCACAGAGCGGACATCAAAAGGCGATCGCAAATGCATCAGTTACATCCCACGCAAGACCAAAGAGGGGCATCCCGTAACGGTCTATGTTCCCCTGAATGAAACAGCACTCGCGATCCTGAAGAAGTATGACTATATGAAGGACGAAGCACTGGTCGATAATCGCTTTTCCCGGGAAAATCTATCCAAAGCGGTCAGAGACAAAATGCCAGCTTCCACTTCCGTTGCGCCCCTGTTCCCGCTTATTGCCCAGCAGCGTTACAATGAATACATCAAAGAGGTTTTCCGAGCTTGCGGCATCACCAGGGAAGTATCTGTCATCAATCCCACGACTGGAGAAGTGGAACAGAAAAGCATTGCCGATGTTGCCTCTTCTCATTTGGCGAGAAGGACTTTTATCGGGAACCTTTACAACAAGGTGCAGGATCCCAACCTGGTCGGCAGCCTCAGCGGGCACAAAGAGGGTAGCAGGGCATTCTCCCGATACAGAACCATAAACATCGACATCAAAGCGGACTTGATAGATAAGTTGTAAAAAACCGCCCTCAATATGGGGGCTTTTTTGTATCCGGTGCCCTTGTTGTCCCACTCAAAAGAATGGGACACCTGGGATAAGTGGGACACTCCGGGACATTATATCTTTTATAATGCCTAACTACAATTAAATATAAATACCATTATCCGGAGTGAGATTCTTCCAGATATCAGAAATAAATAAGAATTGAAAGAATAAATGGGTAAAATTCAAATTCATATATGGAACTTATGGAATAATTTCACTAGTGGCCAAATAAATTTTTGATTGGTCGTTATAAATTGTTAATATATAATTAATTATAAGCAAAAATATTCGGTGCCGATTTGAATTGATTTCGTATCATTACAGCCTGATTATAACCCAGGCAAGCATGAACACAGGAAAATACGTATTCAGTCAGCTTATCGAGTTTTTGCCTAAAAGAATATTTGATGGAATAGTGAAGCGGCACAGTGGGGACAAGTGGACAAAAGCGATGTCCTGTTGGAACCAATTGCTTTTGATGATGTTTGGACAACTGTCTGGTTGCGACAGTCTCAGAGAACTTGCCTGTGTCATTGCTGCCCATCAAAGTAAGAGTTACCATCTCGGATTTGGTAAAGGACCGTTTGCCAGAAGTACCCTGGAATACGCCAACGCAAACCGAGACTACAAAATTTTTGAAGAGTTTGCCTATTACATGATAAACCTTGCGCAGAGCAAGCGAATTGACAGGGAGTTCGTTATAAATGGGAAATTTTACGCATTTGACTCCACAACAATCGATCTCTGCCTGAGTCTTTATGAATGGGCGCGCTTTAGAAAAACCAAAGGGGGTATCAAGGTGCATACGTTGTTTGATGTAGTCACTCAGATACCTGTTTATATACATATCACAGAAGCTAAAATACACGACATGAATGCAATGGATGATATCCCTTATGAACCATATGCGTTTTATATTTTTGATAAAGGGTATTATGACCTTGCCAGGTTGTACACAATTGCAACAATAGGTTCGCATTTTATCATACGACAGAAGTCCAGCTTTAATTACGAGGTGATTGATGGCGAGAATGTTCTGGACGGCGCAGATAATGTGCTTCTGGATCAGATGATACGACCTGTGGGCTATCATACTAAAAAGAAGTATCCTGCTGAACTGCGGAGAATAGTGTACTATGCTCCTGACCTTAAGAGAACGTTCACGTTCCTGACCAACAACCGCGAACTCAAGGCCAAAGACATTGCCTTGCTTTATAAGGAAAGATGGCAGGTCGAACTGTTTTTTCGTTGGATAAAATTGCATCTCAGGGTAAAATCTTTTTGGGGAAATACTGAGAATGCCGTTAGAATCCAGATATATACAGCAATTGCTACATATTGTCTCGTGGCCATTGTCGAGCATGACTGCCAACTTAATAGGAGTACATTCAACGTCCTCCGTGTGTTGAGTCACTCGCTGCTTGACAAGACATCTATCAGAGATCTTTTTTCGAACTCTGAATCCCTTGACAATAGATATATAGAAGATTGCTCCCAACTGAAATTTGACTTTGTTTATTAACTTTAAAATAGGCCATAATTTATTTGGCCACTAGTGGAATAATTTCTTATATTGCACAAGTTCCAATTTTTGTTCCTATAAATTTGGTTCCTATAAACGTTCCATCTGACGTTCCAAACGATCCGTTTTGCACGTTCTTTTACTTTTCAGAGTGTTACCAAAAGGTATAACCACAATAGATGCTAATGCCAGCATAATAACTATTTTTTATAGATTATGCGTTGACATTAATTGACAGACATAAAGCGGCACACATAAACGTGTAAAACAATAATATACTGTTTGTTATATAAATTTTAAGCCTATGAAAACAAAAAAATTTATTTGTCCCAATTGTGGTCATAAACAGAAATTTTATCATACAATAACTGCATTGTCCTTTACGAAATGGAAATGCCCTAATTGTGGAAGTATAATAAAACTGGATACTTCTATCAGCGTTCCTACTTCAGTAGCTTTGGCGCTTGTTTTTTATATTATCCTTAATAGGGTTGATCCACCTATATGGGTTGGTTGTTTATTTTTTGTTATTTATTCAGCTTGCGCTTTGATCTTTTTTTATAAATCTGGAGTTACTAACTTAGTTGGGA
>DIRP01000025.1 GCA_002427525.1 Bacteroidales bacterium UBA5433
GGAACAGATATTTTGTGGGCAGCCAATGCCAGGTATGCCATCAGCCAGAAAAAAGGGTATTCCGTTAACGTTTCTTATGCCAGCAAGGTTAACAGGCCGTCACCACACTTGCTTGATCCTTATATTCACTGGGATTATGCCAATGAATATTCCACAGGGAATCCAAACCTGAAACCTTATATCACTCATACTGTTCAATTCATAACTCAGTTGGCACGAAGTTATACTGTAACGGCCAGGTTTTCCCATGCCGTAAACACGTACGATTTTGTTTCAGAACTCTCTGCCACAGGGGACAGCATTATTTCCAGACCTGTGAATGTATCTAAAAATACTTCGTACACCTTGAATGCATCTACAAGCCAACAAGTATTCCCATGGTGGCGTTTGGCAGTACATGCCAACATGACTTTTTCTGACGTACACACCCAAACTTACGGACGGACTTTGACTTCTTATATCCTGATATCCGCCAACAATATGTTCTATCTTGAGAACGATTGGGGTTTGTCGTTGGGATAACATTAGTTACTATTAACGGCGGAGTGCAGAAAAGCTTCCGTGATGGAAAGTGGGTCCTGAGATCAGAGATATTTTACAGGAATCGCACACATAAAAAAAGTTTTTTCGCCAATGGATATTCAGAAAGAACTACGTTGTCGCCCCGGGTAGGTTTTATGATTTCAATCCGGTGTAATCTGGATTTTGGCAAAAAAGGCCTACGGGTGGAACGGGGAACATCAGACAGAGAGGCACAAAATCGAATAGGTGATTCGTGATGAATGTCCTGCTGTGATGTGTCTGCTCAGCAGCCCGGGTGTCTGGTTTATCTTAAAGAACTTTGCTGTTAAAGACACCAAAAAATTGGGGAAAAGAGCTGGATTTGAACGCCGGGAGGCGAAACTTTTCAAATACAACTCTCTGATCTATTTTATATTAGCCCTGTTTTTACCGAAATTTTTTTCTTCGTTATTGACTTTTAGTGATTTAATAAATATATTTACAAAAAAATCGAAATGAAAAAGGTATTTATCGTTTTAGTTTTTTCCATGGGGATCCTGCTTTCATGTTCAAAAATTCCTGAAATGAAAGTAGACATAGACAGAGAATCTTTTGAAAAAGAATATGCAGCATGGGAAGCCCAGAATATTGAAAATTATGTGTTCACCTTTGATTATCTGAGTAGTGACATCGGTCCCAATGGCCCTGCAACCATACGTGTCCAAGATGGCGTATCATCGATTCTTGAAAATCAAACTCCAAACAGAATTCCGATGGTTCAGAGCATCGGAGAACTTTTTGATTATATTGGGAGAACATTGGAGAATCTTGAAAGATCAATAGAAGATAATGATAATAATAAAAAATATCCCATAAAATCAATAATCTTAAAAGTTACTTATAATCCACAATACCATTATCCTGAAAAAGTGAAATACGCTGCCAGTCATTATACTAAAAAGAAAACTGAGGTACCTCCGGGCCTTAACTCGTCTTCCGAATTAAAAATAACAGAGTTCATTCCGTAAAACCAAATTATTCTTTGGAAGGTATTCAGGTGTTATGATTTCGCTCCGGTGTAATCTGGATTTTGGCAAAAAAGGCCTGCGGGTAGAACGGGGAACATCAGACAGAGAGGCACAAAATCGAATAGGTGATTCATGATTCTTCGTAATAATAGGAGTAGTCGATTCCTTTCATGAATACTTCGTGGCTGTTGATTTCACTGGTCAGGGCATGTTGTAGCAGGTTTTTGATAGACGTGCTGTCAGTAGTACTCTTTACCATGGCCCCCAGGTAGTCGTTTTTGCTTATTTTACTCCAATCCACGCATTTTTTCAGACGTTTTTTTAGTATCAGATCGAGCCAAATGCGCGTGCTTCGCCCATTGCCTTCCATAAATGGATGGGCAACGTTCATTTCAACGTATTTCTCGGCAATTTCTTCGAATGTATTCTCGGGCATTTGTTCAATCTGCCGTAAAGTATTTTCCAGGTGTTGAGCTATCGCAAACTTAAAACCGCCTTTAGAGATGTTTTTCTGCCTTATCTGTCCGGCAAAATCGTAAAGCCCACCAAACAGATAAGCGTGAATTTGCTACAATCCTTTAACGGACCCAATTTCAATGTTGTCAATTAATGAACTTTCAAACAAGGCATATGCCTTATGTTTGCTTTTTCCGTCAATGGTTTCGTCGCTGTATGTAAACCAATCTATGAAACGGCTTGCCTGTTTACTTGGGAATTGTCTGGCCAGGGCAATGATACCATTGTAATCCAGCATATCAGATAAATATCGTTTGCCATCTTTTGCAACAAGTTTCAGTTGGGTAGTAGCACTAACCAACTCGCTATTTTCCTTTTTGAGCTTTGATTTCAAATATTTCCAATAGTTGCGTGTCTTGTTGTAGTTGTCTTGGTTGGTAAGGACAGCTACAATGTCAAGAACCGAAAACCACCATTTGTTGTATTCCTCGTCCCATATGGCACGTACCTCGCGGTCGTTAAAGAAACGGATAGAAATTTTACTCATGCTGTATGAAGGTTAATAGCTCAACGAGGACTCGCATTAATAAACAAATATACTCATTTGATTTTTATTAAACGATTGATAGCTTTCTTACATATCGCGTACCCGTATTTCTGCTATACAGCTGTTACTAATTATTTTAACAGCCTTCTGATAGTCTTTTTTATTTATTTGGATGCTGACGTTTTCTATTGGATAAGACCCGGAATAAATACTTAAAACAGACGATGCCGGATTATCCGAAGTAAGCAACGAATAAATCTGAGAACCTTCTAATAAAACCTGAATGTCTTCTGCTATTACCCTATCTGTTGTCTTAAGCAGTATTGTTAAATCGTTTTCCATTGTGTCGGTATCTTTCGTGTGAAGGTATGAAAATTTTATTGCATACGGATTTAGGGAACAGGTGACGGTGCGGGTGTATTGCATAATGGGTTCTTTTTAGTAATTTTGCCGCACGATTGCGTACCTTGACACATTGAGTTGTTAGCTCAGCTGGTTCAGAGCACTACCTTGACAGGGTAGGGGTCACTGGTTCGAATCCAGTACAACTCACCAATTCTTATCTATGATCCGCTTTGCCACTATTGGTTCCAATGTGATTGTAGATGCCTTCCTAAGAGGAGCGGCGCACGATCCCCGTTTTGCATGGCAGGCTGTTTATTCACGTACACAGGAAAGGGCAGACCTGTTTGCCGCCAAGTACGGTATTACAAAGACATATACCTCCCTTCAGGCGCTGGCTGCCGATCCACAGATAGACGCTGTTTATATTGCCTCGCCCAATTGTTTTCATGCCCCGCAGGCCATCCTGATGATGGAACACGGAAAGCATGTGCTTTGCGAAAAGCCGTTGGCTCCCTCACTTGAAGAAAGCCAGGCCATGGTCTGTGCGGCTCAAAAACACGGGGTGGTCCTGATGGAAGCTATGAAAACCACGCTGCTCCCCAATTTTGCACGCGTACGGGAAGCACTCCCGCGCCTGGGGACAATCCGGAGGTATTTTGCTCAGTTTTGCCAGTACTCGTCCCGGTATGACCGCTTTAAAAACGGGATTATAGAAAATGCTTTCCGTGCCGGTATGGGAAACGGGGCATTGCGCGACCTGGGCGTGTACGGGCTGGCGCCGCTGGTGCATCTTTTTGGTATGCCACAACAATTGCAGGCCTCGGCAATACGCCTTTCTACCGGGGTGGACGGACAGGGCTCGGTACTGATGACCTATCCGGGGATGGAGGCGGTGGTCCTATTTTCCAAGATTTCTGATTCCCGCCTGCCTTCCGAGATTCAGGGGGAAGCCGGACGCATTGTTATTCAGCAGCTATCCAATATGGAGCGCCCGGTACTGGAGCTCCGGGACGGATCTGTGACGGACCTTTCGGTGCCCACCCTGGAGGACAATCTGTATTACGAACTTAAAGAATTCCTGGACGTCATTGAATCGGGCGCCGGGGAATCTGCCGTCAACACGCACCAAAGAAGCCTGGATGTGCTGGAGCTGGTGGAAAAAGCCGAGGCAGCCGCTTGTTCCGGCTGCTGATGCCGCTTTTGCTGCTGTTGCTGCTGTTGTTTGTTCGCTGCTGCTGATGCTGTTGCTGATGCTGTTGCTGCTGCCGCTTGTTCCGGCTGCTGATGCCGCTGCTGCTGCCGCTGCTGCCCGGAAAAATTAGTGCGTCGCACTCAGCACTTAATGCGCTGTACCATAGTAGTTTGCTGAAAACGTGCCCCTGGGGCATGTTTTTAATAACATGCGGTGAATCAGCAAGTTAACCCCCGATTGCGTCGCACTCAGTGGCCACCCTGCCGCATTACCCCGGAACCGGGGATGCTTCCGGTTGCAGGCAACCGGTTTTGAAAGCCGAGGCATCCCCTTGTTTCGGTTGTGACGCAGGACGCAGCAGCAACTGCTCGGCACAATTTGGCGCGCTAGATTCAATCAAGCGCGCCAAAATTTTCTGAAGAAGTTGCAACTGTCAGATTCAGAAACAAATATGGCAATGGCAAAAAAACCTGGCGCGCTAGATTGAATCTAGAATGCCCAAAACGCGCCAAAATGCATGTATTTGCGCAGAAAACCGGGCAAGGGAGCTGGCAAGGGAGCTGGAAAGGGAGCTGGCACCAAAAGAAAAAGGGGAACCTCGCACCCGAGGAGGGAGGGGCCCGGTTGCGGAGCGGGAGCGAAGCGATAGCGTAGCATCCGGGAGGTGTTCCCCGTTCTTTTGGTGCAGCGACCAGAATTAGTGCCGGCTACAGGTGGCGCACTTAGGTGCCGGTCCGGAGCCGAGCGTGCAACGCACTTAGGTGCCTGTCCGGAGCCGAGCGTGCAACGCACTTAGGTGCCGGTCCGGAGCCGAGCGTGCAACGCACTCAAATGCTGGTCCGGAGCTCAGTGCGCAACGCACTCAGGTGCTTTCCAGAAATTCTGTGGCGGCGGCGTATTCCTGGTCGGGAACCCGGACGGTGACGTATTGTTTCCCCTGGGTGGATTGGAACGGCAGGATGGAGTTCATGCTGTTATCAAAAACGACGGGATGGAATCCTTCGTTTTCCAAGTTTCCTTTTATGATGTTGGCCTGAAAAAGAGTGTGGCATTCGGCAACTGTTTTCATACGATTAAGGATTGATTTTCTCCCGAAAGATACGTAAAACTTCTTAACTTAGCCGCTGAAAAATGCGAGCTATGAGTGAAGTCTTTTATACCAACCTGCGGTCGAGTCCGGGCAGGAGCCTGCCCAAAAAAATGGAACTGCTTGTGAAGGCGGCCGGGATAGAAAAATTGCCTTGCCGGGACAAGTTCACGGCTATTAAAATTCATTTTGGAGAATTGGGCAACATGGCGTTCCTGCGCCACAACTACGCTGCCCGCATGGCAGAGGTACTCAAAGAAATGGGGTCTCGGCCTTTTTTGACAGATACCAACACGCTGTACAGCGGGTCGCGTGCCAACGCGGTGGACCATTTGCGCACTGCATTCCTGAACGGGTACAATCCCATCAGCGTTCCCGGCGCTCCTGTGATCATTGCCGATGGATTGAAAGGCACGGACGAGGAGGTCATCCCTCTGCCGGAAGGAGAGTATTGCAAAGAAGCACGGATTGCCTCGGGTATTGCCAGTGCCGATGTGCTGGTGAGCATGACGCATTTCAAAGGCCACGAGCAGGCCGGCTTTGGAGGGGCCTTGAAAAACATTGGCATGGGATGCGCCAGCGTGGGAGGCAAGTTGCACTTGCACTCCGATTCACAGCCTGTGATTGAACGCTCCAACTGCATTGGGTGCCGCGTGTGCGTGAACCACTGCCGTCACAAAGCTGTTACCCTGGATGCCGAGAAGAAGGCCGTGATTGATTACGCAATTTGTGTGGGATGCGGCCAGTGTGTTGCTGTATGCCAGTACGATGCGGCTCGTCCCGGTACGTATTCCACAACGCAGGGACTGACCGCAAAAATTGCAGAATACGCACTGGCTGTTTTGAAAGACAAACCGCATTTTCACGTAGCTTTTATTATGGACGTGTCTCCGCATTGCGATTGCTGGGGTACGAACGATATACCTATTGTGCCCGATGTAGGCATGCTGGCTTCTTTTGATCCGCTGGCGCTGGACCAGGCGTGCTTTGATATGGTGCGGAATGCTCCTGCCGTTCCCGGAAGCATGGCAGACCCGCACGGGGAAAAGACGCTGGAAGGAAAAGACAAATTCACGTGTGTTCATCCGCGTACCGATGGGGAATTTGGCCTGGCCCATGCGGAAAAATTAAAAATAGGCTCCCGCACCTATACATTAACCGAAGTATGACCCGCCGAAGTATGACCCGCCGATTCCTTTATCTGACCCTTGCCGCTTGTTTTTCTCTAACTTTTCTGGCTGCACAGCCGCAGCATGCTGTGTACGTTCCGGAGAATCCCGTGTATGTTCCGTTTGGGGCTGTACACGTTATGGCGCATAAGAATCTTAACGCGCCGGAGCTTCCTGATGCGCCGGTGCATCCTAACGCGCTGGAGCATCGTTTCTATCATGCACTTTCTGTAAGCGAATACGGTACGTTGTTGTTGATTCCGGAATCTGCCGAGGGCAGGCAGGGGATGGAGATTAAGACGGCAGCGACACCCCGGGGCGCCATGCACCGGATTTCTTTTCCGCGTCTGTGGGGGGAGCCGGCAAAAACAGGCGAAGTACTGCTGGACCTTTCCGCAGGGGCCGCTGGCCGGTACGGTGACCTTTTGTGGTCGCACGTAAGGATAGAAGACGAATATACCGTTACGGGAGCTATTCTGTCCGAGGGCAGCCAGGCCCTGGGACATACGTATTTTGCCGTAAGGTTTTCCCGGCCGGTGAAGTACTACAGGGAAACGAGCAGCGGAGAAGGCCCGGCAGGCGGTCACGGAGCAGAAGGCCCGGTGGGTAGCAAAACGGAGGTTCCGGTGCCCGGTGCTCTGCCGTATCCGTTTATGAGCGGGCGGGGGCTTTCTGTGGTTTTTACGTTTGATTTGGTTAAAGGAGCGCAGGCGTTTGCAGACGATGGGGTGCTGGAGGTGCGTACGGCTTTTTCGGCTGTTGATGTCAGCGGAGCCTTGCAAAATCTGAAAGCCGAGCAGGAGAGCAAAACCTTTGAAGCGCTGGGTTGGGAAATGGAACAGGTGTGGGAAAAGGAACTGGCCGTAGTACGGATTGAAGGCAGCGAGGCAACGGGTCCGGCCGCAGACCGTAAAAACTTTTTTTACGAATCTCTGGCCTGCAGCATGGCATGGCCCGTAGTGGCGGAGGATGTGGACGGACGTTACCGGGGGTGCGACAACAACATACATACGACTGATTCCCATGTGCATTACACCGGCCTGTACCCGGCAAGTGCAGCCCGGTACCCGCTTATGACATTCCTGAAACCGGGGCAGAGCCGTCGCTTTACGGCCTCGGCCCTTACGGTGTACGATCAGAGTGTGCCGAGGCTTTTGCCGGGGGAAGCTTTTCGGAAAGAAGCGGTGCTGTTGCTGGCAGATGCCCGCGCCAAAGGGATTTTGCCGTCTTCCCTGTTACCGTTGCTTACCGAGGCCATAACCACTACGGTAAAAACGCCTTTCCTTTCTCTTGTTCAGGAAGCCAGGACAATTGGGTTTGTTCCGGCAGAGGCCTCCTCCAGCTCTGTGGCTCTTACACGCGAATTTTCCTATGTGAACTGGTGTTTGATCATGATGGCTTCCGGCATGGGGGATGTTAATACAGTGAACGAAATCAGGCCTTATGTTACGGCTTACCAGTGGTTGCTGGATGTACAAAAAGGTGTGGAAAAAGATTTCCCGGAGAGTAGAGACGATTTGCTGTTTGTTCCGCACAATATGGCCGATGTAGTGGACAGGGCGCAGGGCCGTAAGGCGTATGAGCACCGGCTGGATGCGGCTGATCGCTTTCCGGAACTTCCGTATTTGTACGTATGGACAGCCTCTCCCTGGAAGGGGCAGGAATTGCTGAACGAAATGGCAGACGCCTGCGTAACGGCAAGCCGGGCGGGAGAGCTAGCCAGTAGCCAAACAGTGACGACCGGTGGTGCATGGGCAGAGCAGACGGCCGGGAGCCAAATGGCAGGGCCCGTCGTGGCGGGGGGTGCAGGCGTGGCAGATGGTGAGGAGCCGGCGGCGTGGTTTGTTTTTTCTTCTATGGGGTTGTACCCCCTGTGCCCCGGAACGGAAGAGTATGTGCTGGGGGTGCCCGGTTTTAAAAGAATGGTTGTTTTTCTGGAAGGTGGAAAAGAATTGGTTGTTGAAGCTCCGGATCTGAGTGTGCGGAACCGGTACGTAAAAAGTGTAACGTGGAACGGGAAACCGTATGATAAAGCGTTCATTACACATAGGGAGCTTATGCAGGGCGGGGTGCTGCAATTTGTCATGGGGGCTTCTCCTGCCCGGGGAAGGGTTTTTCGGGGTGAAAAACTACCTTATTCCTATGTAAAAAAATAGTATATTTGTAGTTTCTAAAACACATACCATGCCTTCCAAAGATACATTGATAGTCAACCTGTTCGGGGGCCCGGCATCGGGCAAGACTACTTGTGCGTGGGAAATTGCCAGTAAGTTAAAAAAGCAGCACATCATTACCGAGTATGTGCCTGAGTATGCTAAAGAATTGGTGTGGGATCAGAAGTTTGATATTCTGGATGGCAGTGAGCCCCACCAGCGCCATATTTTTGAAGTACAAACACATAGGGTTAAGCGGTTGGTAGGAAAGGTAGATGTGGTAGTAACGGATGCTACGTTGTTGAACAGCCTTGTTTTTGGCGTTGGTATTTCCGAAGAATTCAACCGGGACATCCTGGAAAATTTCCGCCGTTTCAACAACTTCAACCTGTTTATTCAGAGAACATCCTATTTTGAACAGGAAGGAAGAATACACGATTTGAAGCAATCCCTGGAATTGGACGAAAAGATTATCGATATATTGGTTGGTAATAAAATTCCGTTTGAAACATACAGCCACAGAACGCTGGATTTGGTCATCATGAGAATCAGTTTACTTGTTAAAAAATAGAATATGTCATTGAAGTACAACGGACCCTTACAAATGCAGATCAACGACATTGCTCAGGTCGCAGGCTACATGTGGGAAAAAGGCTGGGCAGAAAGGAATGCAGGTAACATTAGCGTGAATGTAACCGAATTTATAGGAGAAGAAAACAAGGTACTTCCTGTAATTTCCAAAGTGCCGCTTCTGCATCCGGTTCCCGAACTGGAGGATCAGTATTACTACGTGACAAGTGCCGGTTCTCGCATGCGGGATATAGCCCGCAATCCCATGGACCAGGGTATGGTTGTCCGTGTTACTTCGGCAGGTAAAAGTATAGATATACTGGCAGATAAGGATTTGCCTCCTACCATAGAACTGCCGTCACATATGCTCATGCATCAGGTTTTTGCTCATGAGGCTTTAACAAACGGTACCTCTGTGGCAGCCGGCAGGCGTGTGGTCTTTCATACCCACCCCACAGAGCTGATTGCTTTGTCGCATATAAAGGAACTGCAAAATTCAAAAGCCGTTACAGAAACTTTATATGAAATGCATCCCGAGGTTAGTGTATGTGTTCCCCGCGGAGTGGGCTGGGTTCCGTACGAAGCTCCGGGGTCTTTAGAGTTGGCACAAGCCAGCATAAAAGATTTGAAAAAATTCAGGTTCATGTTGTGGGAACGCCACGGAATTTTGGCTACCGGAAACAATATCCTGGAAGTTTTTGATGCCGTTGACACATTAAACAAGGCTGCAAAAATATTTTTTTACATTCGAATGCAGCGTAGATAAAAGACTTAGACTTATATGAATTATTTTTTTCTGGATAACCGCACCCGTGTATATGTTCTTCAGACAAAAGGGCAATTATCTGAAAATCAATTGCAGGTACTCACATGGCTTTTTGATGGAGCTGAACAAATTGAGCAGGACCATCCTTTCCTGAAAAATCGTTTTAAGGGTCCCAGACGTGAATTGCCTACCCCCTGGAGCACTGTGGCAACAGAAATCTGCCACGGAATAAATATCCCCGGAATTGTCCGTATAGAAGAATTTTTTCCCTTAGCAGAGCAGGAACCCTACGATTACATGTTCCATGAAGAATACAAGGGATTGGAAGATCCCGTTTTTTATTCAAAGCGGGTACGTGAACCGGTACGTTACGTTGCAGATATTGAAGCATACAATCGGGAAGAAAGCCTGGCCCTTAGCAAAGAAGAAATTCATTACCTGGAATTGCTGGCACAACGTTTGGGCAGGCCACTGACAGATTCGGAAGTTTTTGGGTTTTCTCAGGTCAATTCCGAGCATTGCCGCCACAAAATATTTAACGGAACATTTATTCTGGACGGGAAGGAACAACCCGGATCGTTGTTTTCGCTCATAAAAAAAACAGCGGCTGTGAATCCCAACCGCATTGTTTCTGCGTACAAAGACAATTGTGCCTTTGTACGGGGACCTGAAAATCTTCCGTTTTTCACTCCGGCATTTCCGGACAAACCTTCCTTTTTCAACTTAGGTGCCGATGATACGGTATTAAGCTTGAAGGCGGAAACCCACAATTTTCCAACAACGGTTGAACCTTTCAACGGAGCTGCTACCGGTGGAGGGGGAGAGATCCGCGACCGCATGGCCGGAGGCAAAGGCTCTTTTCCTATCGCCGGTACTGCGGTGTACATGACTTCTTACCCAAGGCTTCAAGACAGAGAAGGCCTGCCGGAACCTCGGCCCTGGCTTTACCATACACCGGAAGACATCCTTACCAGGGCTTCTGACGGAGCGGCCCAATACGGCAACAAATTCGGACATCCGCTTATTTGCGGTTCGCTCCTGTGTTTTGAACACGTTGAGGGTGAACATTGCTTTGGATACGATAAAGTAATCATGCAAGCCGGAGGCGTTGGTTTTGCCCGTAGGGAATATGCACAAAAAGGGATGCCGCAAAAAGATGACCGGGTAGTGCTTCTGGGCGGAGACAATTACCGGATTGGTATGGGAGGCGGTGCCGGGTCTTCTGTTGCTACGGGTGAAATGGACCATTCCATGGAACTGAATGCCGTACAACGTTCCAACCCCGAGATGCAGAAACGGGTGTACAATACCATCCGCGCCCTGGCAGAAAGTGCAGACAATCCCATTGTTTCCATACACGACCACGGGGCCGGAGGGCACCTGAACTGCTTGTCGGAACTGGTAGAATCTGCCGGAGGACGGTTTGATCTGGAAAGTTTCCCGGTAGGAGATCCTACATTGAGTGCCAAAGAGGTTATCAGCAACGAATCGCAAGAGCGTATGGGGCTGGTTGTACATGAAGAGCACCTGCTCCTGGTGCAACGTACGGCGGAAAGAGAAAAAGCACCTATGTATGTTATTGGCCGGGTTACGGGTGACAAGAGGCTGCTCTTTGAAAATCAGGAAACAGAGGAAATTCCGTTTGATCTGGAATTGAAAGATTTGTTTGGTTCGTTACCGGTTACGGTCATGGAAGATGTAACGCACGATCCGGTATTTGAACCGTTGCACTGTCCCATGGACAATGCCTCGCTGGTTGGTTTAGCGGAACGAGTCCTGCAGCTGGAATCGGTTGCTTGCAAAGATTGGATTACTAACAAAGCAGACCGCTGCGTTACCGGCTGGGTGGCGGGACAGCAAACGGTAGGAGAATTGCAGTTACCCCTGAACGACTACGGACTTATGGCTTTGTCGTATGCTCCTTCCTCTAAAGGCTTTGCAGGAGTTGCCACTTCTTTGGGGCATGCTCCCGTACCGGCTCTGATTGACCCGGCGGCAGGGAGTCGTTTGGCGATTGCCGAGGCGCTTACCAACCTGGTATTTGTGGTACTGGAAGATGGCCTGGAAAGCGTTTCGCTGAGTGCCAACTGGATGTGGCCCTGCAAGAACAAAGGAGAAGATGCCCGGTTGTACCGTGCCGTACAGGCGGCCGGTGATTTTTCCTGTGACCTGGGTATCAACATCCCCACAGGGAAAGATTCCCTGTCCATGACACAAAAATACCCCGATGGAAGTATTGTAAAGGCTCCGGGAACTGTAATTATTTCTACGGTGGCTCCGGTAGCCGATGTCCGTTGCAAGGTGCAACCGGTACTGGATACGAAAACTGCTTCTGAACTTATTTATATAGATTTCTCCGGTACAGCCGGAAAGCCGCGCCATTTGGGTGGCTCTGCACTGGCGCAGTGTTTGGGTAAAGTAGGAACCCACTGCCCCGATGTGGAACCCACTGCTTTCAAACGTGCCTTTGCTGCTGTGCAGGAACTCATTGCCGGGGAAATGGTTCTGGCCGGGCACGACGTGTCGGCCGGAGGACTTTTGACCTGCCTGCTGGAGATGTGTTTCTCCAATGTGAAGGGAGGTATCCGGCTTAGGGAAAACGTTCTGGAACAGATGGCTGTGGAAGGCAGGGGAGCGGCATTGTTCTCTGAATATCCGGCAGTAGTGCTGCAGGTACGGCGGGAAAGAGTGCAGGAAGCCCTGGGGTTGTTGTTGAGCAACAATGTGATGTGTTATTTGCTGGGGACTCCGGTAGAAGAGAGGCTGATCACGGTTGATGAAACCCTTTCGTTTGGTATTGACAGGCTTAGAGATTTATGGTTTAAACCTTCTTACCTGATGGATATCCGTCAGAGCGGACCTGAAAAAGCCCTGGAAAGGTATAAAAATTACGGAAAAACTCCGTTATCGTTCCGGTTTCCGGAGGCATTCTCCGGCACGTGGCAAGTACCACAACAATACCTTGCCGAGGGGCAGCAGCCGGTAGCTGCTGTGATTCGGGAAAAAGGGTCGCAAAGCGAACGGGAAATGGCCTGGATGCTCCATATGGCGGGATTCAGGGTGAAGGACGTACACACCTCGGACCTGGTCTCGGGCCGGGAAACCCTGAAAGATGTACGCCTGATAGTATTTGCCGGAGGGTCTGCCCATGCAGATGTGCTGGGCTCGGCAAAAGGATGGGCCGGTACCTTGATGTACAATTCCAAAGCAAAAGAAGCCCTGGAACAGTTTTATAAGCGGGAAGATACGCTGAGTCTTGGCGTGTGCAACGGGTGCCAGCTGATGATGCAACTGGGGTTGGTGACTTCGTTGAATCCTTCCACATCACCCCATATGATTCCTAACGATTCCGGAAAATTTGAATGCAGTTTTGTGAACGTAACCGTTGAAAAAAGTGCTTCTGTTTTTTTGCGCGGTTTGCAGGAGAGTCGGTTGGGGGCATGGATTGCCCACGGTGAAGGTAAATTCTCATTCCCCGGAACAGAAAATGGTCTGCCGGGGGAAGAAGCCGGTTACCGGGTAGCCATGCGGTATGCCTATGATGCTTATCCGGCTTGTCCCAACGGGTCGCCGGGGCAAGTAGCCGCCGTTACGAGTGTTTGCGGACGCCACCTGGCCATGATGCCGCACCCGGAACGATGTCTGTATCCATGGAATTGGGCTTATTATCCTGCAGAACGTGCTGCTGACGAAATTTCACCCTGGCTTTCCCTGTTCATTGAAGCCCGTCGTTTTTGTATGAAATAAGGTATACGTAACCATCCATCGAGGACACTACAAGACGCGACCGGCCTACCGGCTGTGCGTAATTGATAAGTCCGTCCGACAAACGCACATTCCATACGGGACTTCCGTCTTGTTCCGAATAGGCAAATAAGAAACCCTGCGCTGTAGGAACAAACACCATTCCGTCCTGTACAGTAACCGGGGAAGGTGCAATTTCATAATCAAAACCACCGGCAACTCGCCAGGTAGAAATAGCTGTGCGGGGCGCAGTCTTAAAGGCATAGAGCGAATCGAACATGGTTTTTACATAAACCTGCTGCCCGTTGGCTGACAAACCTATGCTTTCCCTGCCGCCTGCTGCTTCCCACAGGGTTTTGCCTGTGCGGGCATCCAATGCGTAACACTTGCGCTCGGGTGTGGTAAAGAAAATCTTTCCTTCTGCTTTGACAGGCCATGTGGCTGCCGGCGAGTACATACGTCCGCGGTGTCTGTTGCTCCATACCCATTGCAGGTGACCTGTATCGGGATGGAAGGAATACAATTGGTTGCCCCAGGAGCCGGTAACAACCTGACTCTCATCTGCGTAAGGTTTAGACTCCATAAAGCCGTTGATTTTTGTGTATTCCCACAGGAGGTTGCCGTTTGCAGCGTCCAGGGCGCGAAACGTACTGTCGGAACCGCCAATAAAGACCTTGTTGTCCATTACTGTGGGAGAGGCTACTATGGATCTTCTTGTGGGGTATGTCCAGAGAACAGTTCCGTCGAACAAATCCAGGCAATACACGTTTTTATCGGTAGAGCCCAGGTACACTTTATCGTCTGAAATAGCAGGAGTGGAGTAAATTTTTCCTCCCGTCTGTACGGTCCAGAGCATTGAACCGTCCTGCAGGTTTACGGCTTTTACAGCTCCTTTTGTATTGGCAAACACTACAATTCCCTGTGTGGTATCTGCCACAGCTGCAGAACCTATATCGCTGTCATCCAGAATACTCCAGATTACTTCCAGGTTGGGATGGGACAGGGATTCTCCGTAAACCGGTTGTGGTACCGTATCGTGTGTAATGACAACGGGATCCGATGCAAAACTTGTTTCATACCAGGCCGTATGTGTAAAAGAAGCATCGGGTTCGGGCAGGACGACCCTTTCCCGGAAAGAAACTTTCTTGTCGCGGATGGTAACCAGGTTGTATCCGGGACCTTCATAACCGCGTGCTTGTGAACTCCGGCATTTAACAGAAGGGATTCCGCTGGCAGAAAAAGCCTGGTTGGTGTGGTAATGGCCGCAAATGGCCAGTTGGATATTTTTTGTTCCCAGCAGATCAATTACGCTGCGGTAGTTGCTCATATCTTCTGTGAGCGGGTAATGGTTTATAAAAACAACAGGCCTTTTTGCCGGCAGGTTTTGCAGCTGATCTTCCAGCCATACCATACTTTCACGGGGGATCAGGGCCGGGGCCATGCGCATATTGGGCCCGGAATTGGTCCCAATGAATGCAATGTTATCGTGTGTAAAAGAGAATTGTTCGTACCCGAATGTTTCCAGAAAGGTGTTGCAACCGCTTTCCGACCATTTGGAATCATGGTTCCCCGAAATGATATACCAGGGCTTATCAAACAAATCCAATACCCGTTTTGCTATAAGGATTTCTTCGTCGCTTCCAAATTCTGTGATATCTCCTGCCAAAATAACAAATTGTATGCTGTCTTGCGCATTGATATCCCGGATGATACTTGTGAGTTCAGCTACTGTATTGGGAATGCCGCTGTTCAGATGTGTATCTGCAATGACAGCAAAGCACGTATCGTGTGTTGTGCTGCAGCCCCAGAGAAGCCAGGCAGTTGTGAAAAGAACGAAAAATCTGAATTTCATAATGATTTGGTTTTAAACGAAGTTGTTAAGGAATAGGATATTTGGGAGTGGTACAGGAATCAACAAGGTACACAAGCGACATGTAGGGAATGCCGCCGTTGGTAGTAAGGCCTATTTCGCAAGTGCGGCTGTTGGAATACCCTGTCTGAATATTTGCCGCTTCCAGTTGAGGTTTGAGTTTCCGTAAGGCGTACGCGTTGATCTCGGGACGGGTAAAACCTTTGTCTCCGGCAAATCCGCAACAGCCTACTTCGTGGGGGACAAGAACACGGGTAGAACACCTTTGGGCAAGCCGCAACATGTCCTGGTCCAGGTGCATTTTACGGGAGGTACACGTTACGTGCAGGGCAACGGGTTGGTCAGTGGGATGGAAATCCAGCCGGGGTACCAGGAATTTTTCAATAAACTCTACCGGTTCGTACAGCTTCATACCGGTGATTTTTTCGCGCATCCGGTACAGGCAGGGGCTTTGGTCACACAGAACGGGATATTGGCCGGCACGGCTGGCAATCCACAAGGCACCGCTCAGGTCTGCTGTTTTTTCGTCTGCCAGGTGCTGCATTCCTTTGCTTTCCCAGATGGTACCGCAACAAAGAGAATCCATATTGTCGGGGAAAACAACCCGGTAACCGGCTTTGCGGAGCAGTCCTACCATTTTTTCTGTAAGGGGCGTATTGTCCGGAGCTCCTTTGGCTACTCCCATACTCTGGTTTATGCACGAAGGAAAATAAACTACGGTGTCCGGATGTCCTGCCGGCAGGGCTTGCTCCAGGACAGGTTTCACACGGTGTGAGTCCGGCATGGCCGGGGTCCACAGGGGGAATCCCAGCTTGTGTGCCAGCCGGGTTATCCATCCCATCAGGGACGAACCCAGCACGGTGTGTGCAGTGCGGGCCAGACGTAATATAATCCGCATGATGTTCTTGAGCCCCTGGAAATGATCTGCTGCAAGCTTTCCGGCTACCTCATCTCTGGAGCCGGGAGGATGCGCCTGCTCCCGCAGGTACATGGTCAACTCACCGGTGTTGATTTCCATGGGACATGAGGTGGCGCACAGGCCGTCAACGGCACACGTGGCCCTGCCCGGATAGAAGTAGCTTTTTGTCAGCTTTTCCAGCAAGGCGTTTTCTTTTTTGCTTTTTTTATTGCTTTCTTTCAGCCGTTTAATTTCTCTTTGTACGGCAATCCGTTGCCGGGAGCTGAGTGTTTTTCCCCATGTCAGACAGTTGACTTCACAAAAACCGCATTCAATACACTTGTCAACCAACGGGTGCACATCCGGCATAGGCTTAAAGTTTTTCACGTGGCACAGCGGGTCGTCATTAAATATGACACCCGGGTTCAGGATATTTTTGCTGTCAAAAAGTGACTTGAGTTGCTTCATGATTTCAAACGCTTCGGTACCCCATTCTTTTTCAACAAAAGGCGCCATATTGATTCCTGTGCCGTGTTCTGCTTTAAGGGATCCGTTGTATTTGTCCACTACCAGTTTTACTACCTGTTCCATAAAGCGTTGGTAACGCTCCACTTCTTCCTGATTATCAAAGGCCTGGTTCAGAATAAAATGGAAGTTCCCTTCCAGGGCGTGTCCGTATATGGCCGCGTCGTGGTACCCGTATTCTTCAATGATCTTTTGCAAATCCGGAACGGCTTTGTGCAGGTCTTCCGGATGAAACGCCACGTCTTCTATCATGGAAGTTGTTCCCCGGGGCCGCATAGCTCCCACGGAAGGGAAGATACCCGAGCGGATATTCCAAAGGATTGAATATTCGCTTTTCTTGTCTGTAAACACAACAGGTTGCAAGGTGTCAAAATCTTGCAGGCCGTTTGTAATGGTTTTAATATGTGTTGCCAGAGTTGCGCAGTCATCGGCTGCGGCTTCTATGAGCAGGGCCGTTGCCTGCGGTGGAAGTTCTTTAATGAAAGGCGGAATGCCTTTCCGGTTTTCTACGGCACGGAGCGATTTTCTATCCAGGAATTCTACGCCAACAACGGGCAATTGCCTGAGGGTCTGTACAGCCCGGCAAGCTTCTTCTGCCCGGGAAAAGTAAACCATGGAGCTGGCACGGCAGGGTTGTACAGGTTCTGTATTTACAGTGACTTCCGACAGGAAGGCCAGCGTGCCTTCAGAACCGGCCATCAGATGCACCATGATATCAAACGGATCTTCAAATTCAACCAGAGGAAGCAGGTTAAGTCCCGTTACGTTCTTGATGCTGTATTTGTACCGGATACGCTCCGTCAGTTCCGGACGGCTTATGACTTGTTCCCGTATGTGAAGCAGGTTTATAAGAAATTCCGGGTGGGTGCGGCAAAAAGCATCTCTGGACGCTTGATCTGCTGTATCAAGTACCGTTCCGTCAGCCAGGACCATCCGGGCAGCATGCAGAATGCGGTGGCTGTTGGCATGGGTTCCGCAATTCATTCCGGATGCGTTGTTGGCTACAATACCGCCTACCATGGCAGAAGATACCGATGCCGGGTCGGGAGAGAATTTTCTGCCGTAGGGCTTAAGGATTTCATTCACCCGGTCTCCTACAATCCCCGGTTGCAGGGATATGGTATACCCGTTTTCATGGATTTGGTATTGTTCCCAATCGTGTGCCGCTACCAACAGCACACTGTCGGAAAGACTTTGGCCTGAAAGACTTGTACCTGCTGCCCGAAAGGTCACAGCTATTCCTTTTTTGTGGCAAATGTTCAGGATTTGTGCGACCTGAGCCTCGGCTTTGGGAAAAAGAACTATTTGGGGGATCTTTCTGTAAAAACTGGCGTCTGTTCCCCAGGCAAAGCGGTGCAGGTAATCTGTCTTGATACAGTCCTTGGGCAGGATTCCGGTAAATAACTTTTCAGAGATCATAAGTTATACGTAGTGTTCCAATAAAATTTTTTCTAATTGTTGCAGTCCTTCTACTGCTTTCTGAGCTATGGTGTGTACCTGTTTCTTTCGGACGGGTGCCGGTTTGGGATCAACAAGAAAAAGAGGTACGTCTTCTCTTGCAAAATCTATGAGGCCTGCAGCAGGATACACGGCAAGGGATGTTCCGATTACCAGCAGGATATCTGCCAAACGTGTCCATTCAACGGCTTTTGTCATTTCCGGCACAGATTCTCCAAACCAGACGATGTGTGGCCTGAGCTGTGCTCCGTCTTCAGCTTTATCTCCCCAGTGGATGGGTTCGTATCCAATATCTGTAATCAGGTACGGGTTATTAACGCTTCTGGCTTTTGTAAGTTCGCCGTGTAGGTGCAGGACCCGGCTGCTTCCGGCACGCTCGTGCAAATTGTCCACATTTTGTGTCACAATATAAACGTCAAAATCTTTTTCCAAACGACTGAGTACTCTATGTCCTTCGTTGGGTTGTGCCTCTTTCAGCTGTGCCCGTCTTTCGTTATAAAAGGTAAGCATAAGCTGTGGGTTTTTGTGCCAGCCTTCAATAGATGCCACTTCCTGGACCGGATAATTTTCCCAGAGCCCTCCGCTGTCCCGGAATGTTTTGATACCGCTTTGGGCACTCATTCCTGCTCCTGTCAATACTACAATTTTTTTCATGGTATCCAGTATGTTTTCATAAATCGTTCTGTAAACCACAATTTGAATAAAGGGTCAACAAACTGCGGTTTTTTACGAACGATTTTAATAATTTCCTTTTTTTCAAGTGCTTCCCGTGCCCGGTACACGTGAGCCGAAGAGTACAGGAAATACTTTTGAAGCACTTCCTGAGAGCACAATTGTTCTTCCCCTGCTGCCATAGCCCTTAGAAAATGAATCTGCTGCGTGTGCAGGTCCTGGCAGGTGTGTTCAAAAGAATACCTGAAAATTTCAAAAAGCTCGTTTGTGCCGTCCAGGAACATGGTTTCGTTCATATAGCCCTTTGTATTCAAAAAGCAGATATCGGCAAAATACTGTACGTAATAGGGGTGTCCTTCCATTTTGCGGTAGATCATTTCTGCGAAATCTTTTGAAATGACCCGGCCGGCTTTGGCAAAATTACGGATGATATAATCTGTAAATTCTTTTTCTTCTATCGGTTCCAGAGGAATATGTTCTGCAAATTTGTGAAACGGTTTTCCATAGCCAAAGAGTTCTCTGAAAATAGAATAACCGGTAGATTGGGTGCTGCCGCATCCGCTTAGCAGGAAAGTAACTCCCTTCATCTTTTCCCACAATAAGGCCAGATTACGGCACAAATCCTGTAGCTTTGTGCCTTGGGCTTGTACCAGCGTTTGAAAAGATTCAATGACCACGATTACAGGTTTGTTCAGGTAAGTGGCCAGTGCCTGTGGAAAGGATGCCAGCTCTGCAGCCGCTTCCGGTGTTATGTCTTCAAAGACGAGGGCAAACACTTCTCCTTGAAAACGAGGTACGTTGATTTCCGGACGGCTGACAGGAAGCAGGGTATTCACCAGCGTATCCCATTCTCCCAGGGTGTTGGCCACTTGATGGAAGAGTGCGTTGGTTAACGCTGCATAAAAGGAATATTCGCTTCTTATATTAAAACAAGACAACCTGCAACTAAGCGGAGCCTGTTCCGATTTCCCGATTTGCATTAGGACTTTGTTGATCAGGGAACTTTTTCCCGTTTTAGGATGATCCCACACTACCGAATGCTGTCCTTTTAACAGATTGGATGCCAGCCAATCTGTGCCGGCCGTTCTGCCCAGTACTTCTTCCGGTTTAAGAGGACGTGTATAAATAAATGGTGAATTCATAACAAGGGTGTTGCAATCAGACAAAGATACTTTTTCTTTGCTATTCAATGAAACTTTTTTACCTTTGCAATCCTGTTTTGATAAGAAACAACATGAGGGCCGTTAAGCTTTTGAAAAAGAGGTGTTTGTAAATACCCGCTTGCGGTCGTAACTAAATAAGATGCTATTTATGTACGCAATTGTAGATATTGCAGGACAGCAATTCAAAGTGCAGGAAGGGTGGAAATTGTATGTGCACCGTCTTCAGGAAGAAGAAGGCGCTACCCTTAGTTTTGACAAGGTTTTGTTAAAAGATGGCGATGGCAATGTGCAGGTAGGGAAGCCTTTTTTGGAAAACGTATCGGTACAAGCAACCGTTCTGAAGCACTTGAAAGGAGATAGGGTGCTGGTGTTCAAGAAGAAAAAAAGAAAAGGATACCAGAAATGCAACGGACACCGTCAACAACTGACACAAATCCGAATTGACACAATTTCATAACATCTAAAACGTAATATTATGGCTCACAAAAAAGGTGTTGGTAGTTCTAAGAACGGCCGTGAATCACAAAGTAAACGTTTAGGCGTGAAGTTATTTGGCGGACAGGTTGCCAAGGCCGGCAATATTTTGGTTCGTCAGAGGGGTACCGTACACAATCCCGGTGATAACGTGGGTATTGGAAAAGATCATACGTTGTATGCCCTCACAGATGGAGTGGTGGTTTTCCGCAAGAAAGCCAACAACAAATCATACGTTTCCATTCAGCCTTTGGCATAAATTGCCATACATTCCATTTCTATAAGCCAGGCCGGACGGCATACTTTTCCCATGACAATAAGGGTAGGTATGTCCGGGAATCGGCTTGTAAAAAGTGCTCTGACCAAAGGCAGATCTTCCTGCCGCCGCAGGTAAACGATAATCTGGGCAACATCTTGCCAGGTAGCGTCTGCTTGTGCTAAAAGCACTTCAACATTTTCCCACATGCGCAGTGTCTGGCCGCGGATGTTGCCCGGTTCCACTATATTTCCTGCGGCATCTATGCTTGCCGTACCGGATATGAAAATATGCCTGCGGTCTTCAAATTGCAACGCGACTCCCCTTTCAGATGTTACGCCGTACGTTTTGGCGGGAATCAGGTGTGTGGTTGCTTGCAGGTAGGTTACCTGCGATGGCTCCAGTCCGCTGACCGCATATGCATCCATGGTAACGTAAGAACCGGGAGCTCCGTTTGCTCCTTCTATTCCCGTGCTGGCAATGTAATGGGTGGTTTCGTCCATGCCCAGTTCCCGGAAATAATCTGTACGTGTTTTGGCAAAGGCGGGGTAGTTGGTATCAATATCGCTAATAAAAAACCAGGTTCTTAGGCAGTGGTCTTTCATGGTACATCCTTTGGCCTGCAGCCATTCCTGGTAATCTTCAAGCAGTTTTTTAGTTTGTTGTGCTACACTGCCGCCCAGATGAAATTTTTCTGTTGTCCAATAATGGGTGTATTTATTTGGTACTGTTTCCGGCTCTTTCAAATACAGCCACACGGCCAGTTCTGTTTTATTGGCAGGCGGTTGTTCTATGAAAGACAATGCACAAGGTGCAGGGAAAAGATGCCTGGCTTGAACCTGGGATCGTTGTTCCCCGGCATTTTTTAGAAAATACCGTGCAAATACACACTTCGCTTTATGATAAGGTTCACGTGCGAGCCATGCTTCCATACAGGCGTGCAGTGCAGCCATGCAATCTTCCGGATACGGACACGTTTCGGCGGTTGCTGTAGTTTTTTTTGTCGAAAACTGAAATATCAGGTGGTGTTCTGCAACGGATGGCGGAACGTCAGGATGGAGCGATACAACGGGTTGGAAGGAGGCGGCTTGTACGGTACAAGCCGGGTGCATATCAAAAGTATGGTGCAAATATTTCATGGATTTTGATAACAGATGGATTTTTCATTACCAAAAGTACAAAAAACAATGCATCTTTGCAGGGTAATTTCAAAATCATGAGTACAGTATTGCAAATTCTTAATTTGGCCGGATCTCTGGGCCTTTTCCTATATGGGATGACCCTAATGAGCGAATCTTTGCAAAAGGTTGCCGGGGACGGACTGCGTAGTTTTCTGGCTTCCATGACTTCCAATTCGTTTAAACGGGTCATTACTGGCTTGTTTATAACGGCAATAATTCAGTCTTCCAGTGCTACTACTGTCATGGTTGTAAGCTTTGTAAACGCGGGACTGCTTTCGCTTGCACAAGCTATTGGAGTGATTATGGGGGCCAATATTGGGACTACCGTTACAGCCTGGATTATTTCCCTGCTGGGATTTAATATGGATATATCCCTGCTGGCCATACCTCTGATTGCCATTGGTTTTATTCTTACCATGTCAAAAAAGCAAAAGAGGAAGAATTCCGGCGAAATGGTTATCGGATTTGCCCTTCTTTTCCTTGGTCTGGGTTTTCTCAAAGATTCGGTCCCGGATTTGACAGCCAACCCGGAAGCTTTGTCGTTCTTGCAGAATTTCAGCGGAAAAGGTTTCTGGTCTATTCTTATGTTTGTAGGTATTGGTACGTTACTTACCATGATACTGCAATCTTCCAGTGCCACCATGGCCCTTACTCTTGTCATGGTAAATTACGGATGGATTCCTTTTGAACTGGCGGCTGCCCTAGTATTGGGAGAGAACGTAGGAACAACCATTACTGCAAATATTGCCGCTGCGGTAGGGAACGTCTCGGCTAAAAGAGCGGCCTTGGCGCATACGTTTTTTAATATTATAGGGGTAATTTGGGTGCTGGCGCTGTTCCATCCGTTTCTCAGGCTTATAGGCATCATTATTACCGGTTTTGGTGGAGCCGATCCATTTATTCCCATTGCTCAGGCAGTCAATCCGGCAGCTGCCAGTGTTTCTATGATTTATTCTGTATCCTTGTTACATACCCTGTTTAATATATGCAATACCTTGTTGTTGGTAGGCTTTACGCCTGTATTGGTTAAATTGGTGACCTGGGCCATCAAGAGTCCTAAAGAAGAGGAAAAACACAGACTTAAGTTTATTCAGGCCGGTATGCTGAGTACTGCGGAACTTTCTCTGGATCAGGTAAAGCAGGAAATTGTTCATTTTGCAAATATTCTTACAAGGCAATTTACGTTGATTAGAAATGCCATGGTGGTAAAGGACGAAGCAGAGTTTGAAACCATGTTCAAAAAAATCTCGTATTACGAGGAAGTAAGTGACCGCATCGAATTTGAGATAGCAGAATTTCTGAGTAAAATTGGAGAACAGGAAATCAGCACTGAATCCATGAAACGGATTCAGGCTATGTACAAGATTATTGGAGAATTGGAAAGTGTGGGTGATTCCGGGTACAACCTGGGACGCATACTGCAGAGAAAAAGGTTGAACCACGTTTCGTTTGATGAGAAAATGATCCGTAATGTTCACGGCATGATGGATTTGCTGGACAAATCATTTGAGATTATGATCTCTAACCTGAGTATGGGATATATCAGGTTAAATAATATTGAGAATGCCAAGGATGCAGAAAAAGACATCAACAAATACAGGGATATGTTACGGGAAGGAAATATGTTGAGCCTTGGCAACAACGCCTACGATTACCTTACCGGTGTGTATTATATGGACGTGATTGGGGAGTGCGAACGTGTTGGTGACTATATAATTAACGTATCCGAAGCTATTATGGAAATTAAATCCTGACAATTATGTTAACGCTAAAAACCCTGAGAGAAAATTCCGATTTTGTAATAGAAAGGCTGTCCATCAGGAATATGGATGCAGCACCTATGGTCCGCCAGATTCTGGAAGCCGATGCAAGCAGAAGGGCTGCCCAGACACAGGCAGATGCCCTTACGGCAGAGCAGAAAAAAGCGGCAGCTCAGGTTGGAATTTTGTTGAAAAAGGGAAAAACCGAAGAAGCCGAGCAGGTTAAAATAACCACAACGGAACTTAAAGAGAAAATAAGGGCTCTGACGGCAGACCAGGAGTTGTATGAGAAGGAGGTAAACGATTTGCTGGTATTGCTGCCCAACCTGCCGCATCAGCTTGTAGTTAAGGGAGATGGGGCCGATGACAACGTACAGGTGAAGGAAGGCGGTCCTTCTCTGCAATTGCCCAAAGATGCCTTGCCGCACTGGGAACTGGCCAAAAAATACGACCTGATTGATTTTGAATTGGGCGTTAAGCTGACCGGTGCCGGTTTCCCGGTTTATATGGGAAAAGGAGCCCGGCTACAAATGGCGCTTATCCAGTTTTTCCTTGACAGCAATGTCAAGGCGGGGTACAAAGAAATTATGCCTCCGCTTATGGTAAATGAAGATTCGGGATTTGGAACCGGTCAGTTGCCCGATAAGGGGCAGCAGATGTACCATGTAGGGCTTGATAACTTCTACCTGATACCCACGGCGGAAGTACCGCTGACCAATATATACCGAGACACCATACTGAATTTAGAAGACCTTCCGGTACGCATTACCGCGTATACTCCCTGTTTTCGCAGGGAGGCCGGTTCGTACGGTAAAGATGTAAGGGGTCTGAACCGGTTGCACCAATTTGATAAGGTAGAAATAGTGCAGGTGACACACCCGGACAACTCCTACGCGACATTGGAAGAAATGGTGGCCCATGTGGAAAGTCTGGTAAACCAATTGGGGCTTCCGTACCGTATTGTACGTCTGTGCGGTGGTGATTTGGGATTTACATCTGCCATGACGTATGATTTTGAAGTATATTCTGCAGCACAAAAACGTTGGCTGGAGGTGAGTTCTGTTTCAAATTTTGAAACGTTTCAGTCCAACCGGCTGAAAGCCCGTTACAGGGACAAAGAGGGCAAGCTTCAGTTGGTGCACACGCTTAACGGAAGTGCGCTGGCGTTGCCCAGAATCGTTGCTGCGTTGCTGGAAAACAACCAGGATGCAGATGGAATAGCCATTCCGGAAGTCTTGCATAAATACATGCATTTTACAAGAATCTGAGACAAATGAAAAGGGAGGGTACCATCTTGGGAATTGACCCGGGAACCCGTTTCCTGGGATATGGTATTATCCGGGTGGCAGGAGGACGTATGGAGTATGTGGGGATGGGGGTTGTCAAGATGACTGCTATTGCCGATCCATACCGCAGGATGAGTCATATTCTGGAAAAAATGTACGAACTGCTGGACACGTACCATCCCGATTTCATGGCCATAGAGGCTCCTTTCTACAGCAAAAACGTGCAGTCTATGCTTAAGCTGGGCAGGGCACAAGGTGTTGCTATAGCAGCCGCTTTGTCAAGAAATGTTCCTGTTTGTGAATATGCTCCGCGTAAAGTAAAAATGGCGGTGACCGGCAGGGGAGCTGCTTCTAAGGATCAGGTGGCTGCCATGGTTAAGACAATTTTGAACGTTACAGAGGAACCTGTATCACAAGATGCTACAGATGCTTTGGCGGTTGCCGTTTGCCATGCCCAACAGCCCCTGCTGTCTGATAAAACGCCTGCTTCATCAGGGTCGTGGGAAGCTTATGTCAAAAACAATCCCCGGAAGGTTGTGCAGAAGTAGCGTAGGTACGCCATTTTTCCAATACCCGATTAAAATTTTCCGGTAACGGAGCTTGAAACTTTACCGGTATTCCGGAAACGGGATGGTTGAATCCAAGAGCCCCGGCATGGAGCGCCTGACCGGGCATCAGCTGAAAACAATTGTCAACAAACTGTTTGTATTTGCTGTAGGGAGTACCTTTGCAAATGCGGTTTCCACCGTAACGGGTATCTCCAAAAATGGGATGCCCCATATGCTCCATATGCACTCTGATCTGATGGGTCCGTCCGGTTTCCAAACGGCATTCCAGCAAGGTTACGTAGCCCAGACGTTCCAGTACACGGTAATGGGTTACGGCATGCCTGCCTTCCGTTTCTTTTGCAGGTACATAAAAACGAAGCCTGTCTGACGGGTGGCGGGCTATATTGGCAGTTATTGTTCCCTGGTCTTCCTCCATATCTCCCCATACCAAAGCCGTGTACAGACGTTCTACTTTCCTGTCAAAGAATTGCCGGGCCAGACGGAATTGTGCCGTTTCTGATTTGGCGGCAGCCAGCAGGCCGGTGGTATCTTTGTCAATGCGGTGCACCAGTACCCCCATACGGTTGTCTTCTGTTGGCAGTTCATCCCGCAGGCCAAGGTGCCAGGCTAGCCCGTTCAGGAGGGTGCCGGAATAGTTGCCGTGACCGGGATGTACAATCAGACCTGCCGGTTTGTTGATAATAAGTATATCTGCATCTTCGTACACAATGTTCAGGGGAATGGGTTGTGGAATGAGCTTGAACTCCCGTTTCTCGAACGGAAGCATAAGCCGGATATGATCCAGCGGCCTGACTTTGTAATTGCTTTTTACAGGTGCTTCGTTTACCAGAATGTATCCTCCTTCTGCTGCCAACTGGATGCGGTTTCTGGAGGTGGACTCCATTTTGGAAACAAGAAATTTGTCAACCCTCAGCGGGGTCTGACCTTTGTCTACTACCAGCTGAAAATGTTCAAAAAGTTCCTGATCATTTTTCATTTACAGGCCCTCTTCCGATGGTAGTATTTCTTCCGGAGTAAGCAGGTCTGGATTGGTAGTAAGGATCAAGTGTACGAAGGTACCTAATGGCCATTCCGGTGTGAGCGAATAACCGGGTGTTTGTTTAAAAACCCGTGCAGCCAGAGTGTCTGCGGCTGTCAGTACGGTTTCATCGTATCTGATAGAACCTGTATTGAGAGAGTGATCGCTTAAGATATCAAGGGCTGTTTCCAGGCTTTTCCCTTTTAGCATGGGAATGTAGGCAAGATCACCTTCCGGGGACAGTCCCAGCTGCAAATCAATGGAACTGTATATATCTACAGGTGTTCCCGGTTCAATAGGGCGTCCTGAAAAGTACTGTTCCAGCACGTTGTTGGTAGCTATATCGGGGACGTAATTGAGCCGCCCCATTTTAAGTCCGTGGGAGGCCAGTTCTGCTTTGGCCTGCCTAAGAGAATAACCAACCAAAGAAGGCATTTTGATTTGACGAGGCAGCAGTGAATTGATAGTGAGTTCTACCCTGCGGTTCTTTTTTACATGTTGACTTGCCGGGGGAACCTGCCTAAGTACAACACCTTTAGGTAACTCAGGTATATAAAGAGAATCAATAACTTCTACATGCAGTTGGAGCGATGTACCTGTTGCTTTTGCTTCTGCAACGGTAAGGCCGGTGAAATCCGGCAACGTGAATCCTTCCTGATGCCTTGTAAACAGGTGCAAAAAAGAATAAATACCCAAGAAAACCACAACCAGGAAAATGCAAATCCACAGCAGGTTTTTGAGTATGGGCCTTTTTATAGTCTTTTTCTTAGACACGTTTTAGAAACGATCTTCGTCAGATACGGTAAGTTTTTTACGTCCGCGTCTGCGGCGGGCGGCCAGAACGCGGCGTCCGTTTGCGGTAGCCATACGCTCACGAAAACCATGTTTGTTACGGCGTTTACGAACGGAGGGTTGAAATGTCCTTTTCATATTGTTTATCTACATTAACTGCTTTAATCTAAGGGAGCGCAAAGGTACGAAGTTTGTTTGATTTCACAAATTTTTTTTGTTTCGAAAAACCCGTCACCCAGGCTTCCAAAATGGTTTTGCAGGTGGGTGACAACAAATTTTCCCGGTGGTATGTGGCAAATTGCAGCTGCCCGGGCAATTTCTTCTTGAAGGTCACCGCCTTTCAAAAACAAAAGCCGGGCGTCTTCTGTGGTTTTGTTCTGCACCAGAGGAAGGAATTTTTCCAGCCGGGTAACGGCGCGTGATACAACTACCTGAAAAGAGCGTTGGGGCAGGGCTTCTGCACGAGATACAACGGGGGTAACGTTGTCAAGTTGCAGTGTTCGGGCAATGTGTTCCACCACTTTGATTTTTTTCCCAATGGAGTCACAAAGTACAAAGTGGCAATCCGGATGCACGATAGCCAGCGGGATGCCCGGAAAACCACCACCCGTTCCCACATCCAACACGTTGTGTTCCTTAGTAAAAGGATTGTCTGTAACAGCCAGTGACAGCGACAGCGAATGGAGTACGTGCCTGATGTACAAGTGTTCCATGTCTTTTCTGCTGATGACGTTAATCTGTTTGTTCCAGAAAGCATACAAATCTTCCAGTTGCAGAATGCGTGATCGGGCCACCGGGTCCAGCCGGGGAAAAAACTTCCAGATAAGGCTTACTTCGGCGCTATTCATAGCTTTCTTTGGCAATGATTTTTGAGAGTTGGGCTTTGGCTCTGTGCAGTCTTGTTTTAACAGTTCCCAGGGGGATATTCAATTGGTTGGCTATTTCTTCATAGGCAAAGTGCTGCATGTAGCGCAACCGGATAACTTCTGCATATTCCGGCTTAAGGCGTTCTATTATTTTCTCTATGGCCTGCCTTTGCTGTTCTGCAATAAGCACATCTTCGGGATTGATTTCTTCTGCATTCTGTGCTTCTTCCAAAGCAACATATAACAACTTGTTTTTTCTGTAGTAGTCAATGCACAAATTTTGTACGATGCTGTACAGCCAGGTTGAAAAAGCAAATTTTGGGTTGTAGTGCGCCAGGTTGCTAAACGCTTTATCAAAGCTCATGAGTACCAGGTCCTCGGCTTCTGAAGAATTGACAATCAGTTTGCTTATAAAAGCCTGTACCCTGTCTTTATGCCTGACAAGAAGCCGTGTATAAGCTTCTTGCTTGTTTTCCAGGGCAAGTTTTACAAGAGCCCGGTCGTCCAGATGGTCCAGTGAACGTGACATGGTATCAGTTCTTTATTCTTTTATACAGCAAAACAATAAGGTAGTATAAATAAACCACAGGAGAAAATACATCCCACAGAGGCGCTGTATATACCAGGTTCTTTTCTCCCAAATGGGCACGGTATCCGGCGTGATGGATCCATACAGTAATCCAGCGCAACAGCAACAAACCGGCAGGTATGGCCCATGTAACGGGTTCACTCCAGGGGTATGCATTTTTGAAAATCAGCGCAAGAAATATATAGAAAGCTGCAACCAGAGTTTTTTCCAGAATGAGTAACACATACGGCCATCCCTTAGTCAGAATAAGTGTCTGCAGCCTTTGTATGTGTCTTAAACGGTACTCTTTTGCCGGGAGCTTACGTGTAAAGACAACCCTGCCTTCCGGGTATGTACAGGAAGCAAAACGTCGGCTTGCGTCAACAGACTGTATTTCAAGACTTTGCTTGTCCTTGCCTACCTGCATAACGTGGGCTGTAATGGCTTGTTCGCACCGGTTGAAGGCGGTAGTGTATGTGTTGAATTCCTGTTCTTCAAGAAAACATTTTTTCAGGAAGAGTACGTTATTTCCCGTAGATGCATACGGCAGGTTCAAATCAGACATTCCCATCTGGTGGAGCTGCTGCTCCATGGAATAGTACCTTGCAAGCAGCCTGTTTTTACACAGGGATGTATAGCCCGTTACCGTATCTGCAGACCGTTCCACAGAGGTTTTTACCAGGGAAGCAAGCCATCGGTCGGAAACGGGACGGCAATCCGGTCTGAAGAACACCACGTAGGGATGTATAGCAGCCCGTACCCCAATGCCTAAGGCCATCAGGGAATCTTCTCCAAATTTTCTATCGGATGTAAGGGTGCGGATTGTCAGGTTTTTATGAAAATGTTCCAGAGATGCCAGTAAGATTTCTGTGTTGTCCTCGGAATTTTTATTGACAACCACTATCTGAAAAACAGGGTATTTCTGTTCCAGCAGGAGCGGAAGCAATTCTGTGAGGTTCTCGTACTCGTTTCTGGCACACAAAACAACAGAAACTCCGGGCAGGCTTGCGGAATCTGCAGGCAGGGGAGGGTGTTTTTTCTTTCCGGCAAATGCCGGGCGTTTGTAGAACAAGAATACCAACAAGGTGATGGCTATAAAAAGTGCCAAAGCAACAGCATACATCCAAGGGTCTGTGAGTATGCTTATGAGGTCTGTGATTTGTTTCATTTGCCGGTGTCTGAGTAATTGTTTTAGTGTGCTTCCATCCAGTTTTTGCCCCAGCCCATACCTACCAGAAGGGGTACATCCAGTTGGGTAACGTGTTCCATGATGGAACGTACCAGGTGTTCCATTTCTTCTTTTTCCGGCAGGAACACGTCAAACAGCAGCTCGTCGTGTACCTGGAGGATCATTTTGCTTGCCAGCTTTTTTTCTCCCAGGGATTTTTGAATCTCCACCATGGCTTTCTTAATGATATCGGCTGCCGTACCCTGAATAGGAGCGTTGATGGCGTTGCGCTCTGCCAGCCCCCTGAGCATGGGGTTGGTTGCTCTGATATCCGGTGCGTAGCGCCTGCGTTTGAACAATGTTTGCACGTATCCATCTTCCCGTGCCCTAGCAATGGTTGTATCCAGGTAGTCTTTTACCTTTGGGTAGTGTTCAAAGTATCCGTTGATAAGGTCGGCAGCTTGTGTACGGGGAATTTTAAGGCGGGTGGCCAGCCCGTACGCAGAAATACCGTAGATAATTCCAAAGTTGGCTGTCTTGGCCTGGTTTCGTTGTCCGGGTGTTACTTCTTCCGGCCGGCAACGGAATATTTTGGCCGCTGTGGCCGTATGGATGTCTTCCCCTGCCCGGAAAGCCGCAATCAGGTCCGGATCCTGGCTCATGTGGGCCATAATCCGCAATTCGATTTGCGAATAATCTGCCGAGAGCAACAGGTGGTTGTTGTCGCGCGGAATGAAAAACCTGCGGATTTCACGGCCTCTTTCTTCCCTTATGGGGATGTTTTGCAAATTGGGGTCCTGCGAACTGAGCCGTCCTGTAGCTGTAACTGTTTGGTTAAAAGTGGTATGGATACGTCCTGTAACAGGATCTATAAGGGTGGGCAGTGCATCTATATAGGTTGACAGCAGTTTTTTCAGGGAGCGGAATTCCAGAATCAAAGGAACGATGGGATGCCTGTCTGCCAAGGCACTCAGGGTTTCTTCATCGGTGCTGTATTTTTTCTTACCCTTGCGGGAGCGGTCATCAATTTTCAGTTTGTCGTACAGTACCACACCCAGTTGCTTTGGGGAAGAAACGTTCAGATTTGGTTCTTCTGCATAGTCGCGCACCTGTTTTTCAATGGCATTTGCCTCGGCTTGCAATTCTTCTCCGTAAGCTTTCATTTGCCGGGTGTCAATTTTTACACCTTCCGATTCTACAGCCGCCAGGACTTCCATCAGGGGCATTTCCATGTGCAGGTAGAGCTGCTCCATGCCGTCTTTTTCCAAGGCCAGCCGTAACGGTTCTTTCAGATGCCAGGCAATGAATGCTTCTGTAAGCAGGTTGTTATTCTGCGTATTGTCTTCTTCCGTTGTGCTGAACAAGTCCCTGTTTTCTACCACCTGTTCTTCGGGAAAGTAGTTCAGGTACTGAATGGCCAGGTCTGCCGGGCGGTGGCTTCTTTCCGGATTGATCAGGTAGTGCATGAGTCCCGGATCCCATACCATGCCACCGTGCGGGATACCTTGCCTGTCGAAAGACCGCATCAGTTCCTTCAGACCAAAACCGCATTTGTCCGGTTCGTTGGCCGTTAGCAATGCGGCCGCTTGTGCTGCTGTGCCCCCGTACGCCTCTTCTGCTGTATAAAAAACCAGAAAAGCCGAGGTTCCGGCCAGGGAGACCATCCCTTGCTGCCGGGCCTGGTGCATCAGGCGCTCCAGAGCACCGGGACTGTCCAGGGGTGTATATTCTTTTGGTGCTTCCCGAGGTGCCTCTTCGGCGGGTTGCAGGGGCTGTTTTTGCGCCGTTGCAGGTTTCGGCATCCCGTTGGTGCAGCAGAAAATTTCCTCCAGCTTGGGTAGCCGGCGGATAAGGGAGTGAAATTCGTATTCCCGCATCAGCTCTTTGAGCTGCTCCAGGTCCGGGGCTTCAATGCGCAAGGAAGCTTCATCCCAGGGGATGTCCAGTTGGGTACGTATGGTAACCAGGTCTTTGGACAGAGCAAGCACTTCTTTTGATGCAGCGAGCTTTTTTTGCATCGAGGCGGGGAGCTCTTCCATATGAAGGAGCACGTTGTCAACAGAGCCGTAGCGGGATATCAGCCTTTTAGCGCCCACTTCGCCAATGCCCCGTACTCCGGGGATGTTGTCCGAGGCATCTCCCCAGATGGCCAGTACGTCCACCACCTGTTCCGGGCGGCTGATACCAAACCGATCACAAATCTCCCCGACACCCACCACTTCCCACCCGTCTCCACGCGAAAGCGGACGGTACATGACAACGTTTTCAGAAACCAACTGCCCAAAATCCTTGTCCGGTGTTACCATAAAGACCTGGAAACCTTCTTTTTCTGCCCGTTTGGAAAGCGTTCCAATGACATCGTCTGCCTCGGCATTTTCCTGAACAATTACAGGAATATGGCAGGAATCCAGGAATTTGCGGATTACCGGAATGGCTTCGGCTATCTGTACCGGAGCTTCGGGCCTGTTGGCTTTGTAGTCCGGAAAAGCATCGTGCCGGAAATTTTTCCCCCGGGGGTCAAAGGCTACGAACAAATGGGTGGGTTTTTCCTTCAGGATGATATCAAACAGGGAGCGGCAAAAGCCGTAAACAGCCGAGGTTTCCACTCCTTTTGAATTGATCATGGGGCGGTTGATAAAAGCATAGTACGCCCGAAAAACCAGAGCGTGCCCGTCTATCATAAATATACGTTTCATCTGATCCATTCGGCAAAAGAGGTTGGAGTTTCATACAGGCATACGCGGTGCAACCGGTTGGGAGGAGAAATGACCGGCTCCAGAATATGTGCTATATATAAGGTCAGTTGTTCGCAGGTAGGCTGAAAATCAAAGACCTTGATGTTGTCGTATTGCTCTTTCAGCTCCCGGGACAACGGGGCTTCTTCCCGTAGCATGAGGGAGTGGTCAAGGGGGTCAATCACATACTGGTGTACGATATTTTTTAAATCGTTAAAATCCATGATCATACCTGATTTCGGATGGCCCGGAATTTCCGAAGGCTCCCCGGTAATGGTGACCAAAAGTTTGTACGAATGTCCGTGAATGTGCCTGCATTTTCCGTCGTAACCGGTAAGGGCATGCGCCCCTTCAAAGCGAAATTCCCGGGTAATAAAGAGTTGAGCCATGGTGCTGCATTAAATCTTACAAATGTACTATATTTATCTGAGTACTTCTTAATGGCTTATGATTTACATGTTTCAAAGAGGTATTACTAAATGTTTGATACTTTTTTTGTAAATATGGTTAAACTTTTTTAGTTTTGTTAGATAAAAAGACATTTCAATTATGCAAGACGATTACTTGAATTCCATCATTTCCGATAACGCTAAAGGTATGAAGCGTTCGGCTATCAGAGATTTACTGAAAATGGCTACCCGGCCGGAGATTATTTCTTTTGGCGGGGGGTTCCCGGATATTACGGCATTTCCCGTAGATGAGCTCAGGGAAGTAATCACAGAAGTACTGGATGAAAACGCCTTACAGGCTTTACAGTACGGAGAAACTCTGGGCGTCAGGAAGTTGCGCGATGTACTTGCCCAACGTTACCGTGACCAGGGCATAGATGTGACGTATGAAAATTTCATCATCACCACATCTTCGCAGCAAGCCATAGACATGGTTACTACGTTGTTTATAAATCCGGGAGATACCCTGGTTTGCGGCTTGCCTTCTTACTTAGGTGCGTTGCAGGCTTTTCAGGCACATCAGGCTAAACCTGTGGGAGTACCTAAAGACGAAGAGCTGAGAACCGTGGTAAATGCATTGGTAGCAGCGGGCAGGAAACCAAAATTTATCTATGCCATTCCCGATTTTCAGAATCCATCCGGTGTGACGATGAATGTGGAACAACGCATGAATGTAATTGAGGTAGCCAAAGAATTTGACCTGCTGATTCTGGAAGACAGCCCCTACAGGGAAATCCGTTTTAGCGGAGAAGAAATGCCGCAGATTTATTCTCTGGACAAAGAAGGACGCACCATGTTGTTGGGTACCTTCTCCAAGACGTTTGTTCCGGGATTCCGTCTGGGATGGGTAATGGCTCCTGTTAAAATTATTGAAAAACTGGAAGTTGTCAAACAGTCCACAGACTTGTGTGCTCCGGTATTCAACCAGTTTATTGCTGCACGTTATATAGAAAAAGGGTACTACGATAAGAACATAGAGCGGATAAAAATCAATTACCGCAACAAACGGGACAATATGATTGCCGCCTTTGAAAAATACATGCCGGAAGGAGTTACCTGGACCAATCCGGAAGGAGGATTGTTCCTGTTTGTTACCCTGCCGGAAGGTTACGATGCTACCGAACTGTTCCGTATTGCTCTTCAGGAAGACGTGGCTTTTGTCATTGGCGAAGCATTCCATTGCGACGGCTCGGGCAAGAACACCCTGCGTATCAACTTCTCCTTTATGGAAGAGTCGCGTGCAGAAGAAGGCGTCCGCCGTCTGGCCGATGCTATTAAAAAATTGATGAAAGGTTAGGCTACTGGTACAGTCGGTCAATAATGCCCGCAGCCTGCAGCTGTTGGGGTGTACCTTTGTGCAAGGTGTGGTCCTGTGTCATAACCCAGAACATATCACAGTATTCCATGGCCAAAGTCAGATCGTGGGTAGAAAAGAGGATAGCTTTTTGCTCTTCTACGGCCAATTTACGCAGCAACAAGGCAATAGAACGTTTTCCGGCAATGTCCAGGAAAGCCGTGGGCTCGTCAAGCAACAGCAAAGGAGTATCCTGCACCAGGGCACGGGCAATGGCTACGCGGTGAAATTCCCCGTCGGACAGGCCGGCACTGTCGCGGGCTGCCAGATGCAGGGTGCCGGTTTTTTGTAGTGCATGGCTTACGGCGCGCTTTCCTTCTTCGTCATCCATACCCAGCCAGTTGGTATACCGGTACCGCCCTGTGCTGACCGTATCCCACACAGAAAAATGCGTTGCCCGGGGTGGTTGCGATGGAACAAACGCACAGGCCCGGGAGGACCGATGCTGCTCTTTTTGAACCCGGCGATGCTCTTGTTGTACCCGTTGCTGCTCTTGTTGCACCCGTTGCTGCTCTTGTTGCACGGAGGTGACGATTTCTCCCTGCAGCGGAGGCAGGATACCGGCCAATGTTTTCAGCAGGGTAGATTTACCAATGCCGTTGGGGCCTAAAAGTCCCGTTACGGTGCCCGCGTTCAGGCTCGCATGAAGTCCGCGGAACAAAGGCTCTTTTTTTGAGTAGCCTACTGCCAGATTACGTATTTCTACCAGGGTGCTCACAGGTCAACAGCTTTATTTTTCAGAATTACGTATATAATTACCGGTATGCCCATAAGGGCCGCTACTGTATTTACAGGCAGTACGCTTCCGGTGCCCGGCAACTGGGAAATGATATCTGCCAGAAGCATCATGGATGCGCCCAGTAAAGCCGAGGCAGGTATGAGTGTCCGGTGGTTGGCATTCCCAAAGATCATCCGGCACATATGGGGAACGGCAATGCCAATAAATCCTATGGGGCCGCAAAAAGCCGTAACGCTTCCGGCCAGGAGCGTGGTAGCCAGGAAAATGCGGTTGCGAATACGTGTGGTAGAAACTCCAAGGCTTTTAGCATAGGATTGTCCCATAAGAAAGATGTTCAGGTCTTTTATGTTATGGACAGAAACAACCATGCCCGCCAGGCACAGGGAGGCCATAATGAGCAATCGCTGGCCTGTTACGTTGCTGAAACTTCCCATGGTCCAGAGTACGTAATGCTTGAGGGCCGGCGCATCTGAAAAATACTGCAACAGACTAATGAGTGCAGACCCTGCCGAACCTATCATAAAGCCCAGAATAAGCAATCCCATGTTGCTTTTCAGCCTTTTAGAGGCAGCCACTACCAGCAACATCACAGCCAGCGCACCCATCCAGGCAAAAGCGGCCGTTCCCAGGTTTGCCAGCCACGATACGGTAGCAAGAACCGGGAATAAAGAAGTACCCATAACAAAGAGGGCAACTCCCAAACCGGCTCCGGAGCTTATGCCCAGCACGTACGGGTCTGCCAGGGGGTTTCTGAAAAGCGTCTGCATTTGTACCCCGCATACAGACAAAGCCATGCCGGCCATCAGGGCCGTGAGCATTTTGGGTATGCGGAAGTTCCAGACGATTTTGTAGGCAAATCCTTCCGGACTGTTACCCAGCATGGCTTGCCACACGTCGGCAGCCGGCAGGCGTACCGACCCCAGAAAAACATCGGCAGCTACCAGAAAAAAGAGTAGAAAAAAAAGTAGAAAAAGAAGCCGGTTTTTTTTCATCAGAGCAAAGATACGCTATTACGGGTGAAAAATTCGGCAGCGGCTTTACGTACGTGGTAAGTGGCATCTTTCAATAATCCGTCGGGTGGAGTTACTGCCACGGAATAGTCAAACAGAGGGGCAGCCTGTTGCAAGGCCTTTTCTTCCAGGCTTCCGCAGAATATAACTACCGGCTTTCCGTACGATTTGGCCATACGGGCTAAAGTGGCCGGGGCTTTCCCCATAAACGTCTGTTGATCCAGGCGGCCCTCTCCGGTGATGATTAAATCTGCCTCTTTGATTTTTTCCTCAAGTCCTATGGCGTCGATAATCATTTGTGCTCCCGGTTCCAGACTACCATTCAAAAACTGCAAAAAGGCATACCCCAGGCCTCCGGCAGCTCCTGCTCCCGGTACCTGCGTTAGGTCCAAAGGAGCGTCAGCCGATGACACGCTTTGGCGAAGAGCTTCTGTATTTGGGCAGGGTGGGTGTATTACAGGTTGTGCCGGCAGCAGTGGAAATAAGGGGATGTTTTCGGCCTTCGCTTTTGAAACTACGCGGTCCAGGTTGGTCAGACCGCGGTCCAAACGTTCGATAATGTCCGGAGTTGCGCCTTTTTGAGGTCCGTAAACGGCAGCAGCTCCGTTGGGGCCCGTTAACGGGTTGCTGACATCGCATGCAATGCGGAACGTACATTCTTTAAGCAGGGGATGGGCGTCTTCCGCATCTACAGAAGCTATGTAATCCAAGTCTTTACCACAGATATCCGTTTCCCGGCCCATTGCATCTTTAAAAGCGTAGCCCAGGGCACGCAGCATACCTATACCTCCGTCGTTGGTAGCGCTGCCGCCAATGCCTATGAGAAACGTACGGCAGCCATGCTTCAGTGCATTCAGGATGATTTGTCCTACGCCGTAAGTGGTTGTATTTAAAGGATTGCGCAACTTCTCAGGAACAAGCCACAGGCCGGCGGCCGCTGCAATTTCAATGACCGCCACGGTGGATTCATGTGGCTCCCCGGCTGGAATTATGCCGTATATGGCCTCGACTTGCGCCTGTAACGGGCCTCGTACCTTGACGTTGCGGTACGACCCTCCCAGTCCTTGTGTAAGGGCCGTTACCGTACCTTCGCCACCATCAGCCAAAGGAAATACAGCTACCGGGGGAACGTCTTGTTTCAACGCTTTACAGGCGTCTTCCAGACCTCGGCATACGGCGTGACCCGCATCGTAAGAAGTCAGACTCCCTTTAAAAGAGTCCATGGCAATGAGTACGTTCACTTAGATTCTGTGTTGCTGCGTTTTAACAGACGGTAAGAAACAATGGCCTGAACGATTTCCAAAACGGCATACAGCAGGCATATGCTCCCTGTGAAAGCTGTCAATACTTTAGCAGAGTTGAAAGGGTTAAGCATAATAACAACTCCAAGAATCAGTACAGCTATTGGATTCACGTACAGAAACCATGGCAGGCTTATGGGAATTGCCTTGCGAAAGCGAATAACTGCAATGAGTTGTGTGATAGAAAATAAGAAAAGGATGAGGCCGCTTAAAAGCATACCCAGGCTGATAAAAAAACCGGGATACAACAGCAACAATACGGCAAAAATCATAAAAATAAGAGCCGTCAAGTACAGCAACCGTTGCAGGCCTTTGTCAAGGTTAGCGTTGCGGCTGTCGCTCCAGGCATAGTAAAGGGAAAACAAGCCTCCTATAAGCAGGATAGCGCCCAGTAACCGGGTAAGGGTACTAATGCTTCCTTCCGGCTTTACCAGCAGAAAAATTCCTAAAGCAAGCACAGGCAGGCTCCTTAGAAGGGAGTAACGAATATGAGAAATAGCTTTCATATCTATGAAATTTAATATTTAAAGATACTCATTTTTTTACATCGTCCAGCTCTACCAGGTTGTTGAGGATGGCATAAATGGTAAGCCCCGAGGGGGAATGGATCTGGAGTTTTCCGGCAATGTTCTTGCGGTGCGTCATCACGGTGTGGACAGAGATAAACAGCTTCTCGGCAATTTCCTTGTTGGTAAGTCCTTTGGCCACTTCTGCAATGATTTCTTCTTCGCGTTTGCTCAGTTCTTTTTTTGCAGATACCTGATCTTGCCGATGTTTGTTTTTGCTTTCACCACATGCGCCTGTAAAGCCTTTGCCTTCCATTTTAGAAATCATGGGAACAAACAGGTTGTCTTCAATATAATTGTGAGAGGCCAGATCTTGTGCGCAGGCGAAAATATCAAAAAGCACGTTGTTCAGTTCGTGAGGATTTCCGGTAGGGTAGTATTTGATAAGGATGTTTTTAAGTTCGGATAATTTAGCTTCTATGCTATCGTGTTGTTGGCAAAAAACGCGGATGCAGTAATCGCCGCTCTGATCTCCTTGCAACAGGGAACGTACGTAGGGAAATACGGTTTCTTCTTCATAAGACATGTGGTTTTGTACCTGCTCTACGTATTCGTCGTAAAAACGGATAACGGCTTTGGAAATCCCGTCTAAAGGCTGGCCCAGCGTTTTTAGAAGCTTTTTTCTGATAGCGGGCAGGCGGATATCCAGAAAATGGCTGTGTGAATTGTGCAGGTATTGTACCAGGCAAATGAGAGAGGCTTCTGTGTCGGGGTCCTGCTTACCGCTGATAAGCATGTTAACTACGGCCAGAAAAGTTTGCGTATGTACGTTGTTTTTATGGCAAACCTCTTCAATGGTCTTTTCCCCAAACCCGGGCATTATGCCAAACCGGCTCATGACAAAGAGCATGGTGTAATTGTCGCAGATCAGGTCACCCATCCTGTCTGTTGCCGTATATCGCTCTTGTTTGTACATGCTTTAGGGTCTGTTGAAACCATAAAGATACGAAACAAGCTTGAGCAGGCAATAAAATCGGGCGGATTACGTAGCAAAATACGGCGGATTGCGCAGGCAAGACCGGAGTGCCTATGTGGCGGCGGCCAATGCGAGTAAAATCAGGCGGCCTATGCGAGTAAAATCAGGCGGCCTATGCGAACAAGATCAGGCTGAGGGCCATTATGGCCATGCCCGAGATGAGTCCGTAAATGGCCACGTGGTGTTCTCCGTATTCGTGTGCACCGGGCAGTAGTTCATCTACAGAGATGTACACCATAATACCGGCTACTACCGCAAAGACACATCCCATAACTACGGGTGACAGGAACGGCATGAGTATGAGGTATGTAAGTAAGGCTCCCAGAGGTTCTGCCAAACCGGACAGCAGGGTGATACCAAATGCTTTTTTGCGGCTTCCCGTGGCATAATAGATAGGAATGGAAACGGCAATCCCTTCCGGAATGTTATGAATGGCAATGGCTGTGGCAATGGAAATACCCAGCGTGGGGTTGTCCAGGGCAGCCATAAACGTAGCAATTCCTTCCGGGAAGTTGTGTATGCCAATGGTTACGGCTGTCATTACGCCCATTTTCATAAGTTTGGGTTTTCGGGCTGCTTTTTCGCCTATCTCCATTTCTTCAACAGAGTGCGCTTCGTGGGGGTTCCCAAAAGAAGGTACCAGGGAGTCAATGAGGGCAATCAGTCCCATGCCTGCAAAAAAGAACAAAACGGTAATCAGAAGCCCCCGTTTGTCTCCCATATTGAGCGTGAGGATTTCACGTGCCTCTGAGAAAATTTCTACAAAAGCTACGTAAATCATCACCCCTGCGGAAAGTCCCAGGGAAAAGGCGAGTAATTTTCTGTTGGTACGTTTGGTAAAAAAAGTAATAAAAAAACCAATGATAGTCGCCAGACCTGCAAAGAGCGAGAGTAAAAACGGTATCAGTATGTTAGTATCCATGAACTTTGTGCAGAATTTGAATAAGTTGCAAAGATAAGCAAGCCGGGCGGGCGTGTAAATACCTAATTTCAGGTATTATTCCATTGCGTGTGTTCTTGTATCTTTGCACCGCCACATATGAGAAACAAGGTTCCCATAAAACAAAAGTGTACCGCCCTTCTTCAGTTCAATTGCATGCAATTTGGCGCATTTTGGGCACTTTACCTTCAATGTAACGCGCCAACATTTTCTGATGAAATCGCAACTCCCTGATTAAAATACAGATACCGCTATGGCAAAAAAACTTGGCGCGCTACATTGAAGGTAGCGCGCCAAGTTGGTGTGTTGTGCGGGTAAAGGGACTTGAACCCCCACGCCTTGCGGCACCAGATCCTAAGTCTGGCGCGTCTACCAGTTCCGCCATACCCGCAGTTACCGGTATTTTTTGGGAGAGCAAAGGTATACTTTTTTTTTAACATGTGTCCTACAGGCCGTGTAATTGGTTGTAGGTTTCATTAACTGCGTTTTGCAAATACAGCTTTTTACAGAACACAACCAGGTACATAATGCCGAGCGTGAGCCAGCCCAGCAGGAATAGCGTAAGCAGGTAAGTGGATACCTGCAGGCCTTCCGGTTTGTCGGTTCTGATTAGGTACGCATTGCAGCGGTTGATCCACATACATTCCCAAACAATGGGATAGATTCCACAAGTAACAAAGCCCAACAGCAGGTATACGACAAGCCCTTGTGTACGTTTGCCGTCTGCCACACAGGCCGTATTCGTTTCTTTGGCAAAAGCGTAAATCAGGTACAGGGTATAAAATCCCAAGGTCAGGATGCTATAAAGCAGTGTTAACCAAAATCCTCTGTTTGTAGGTAATCTGTTCATTGCTTTTTTAGATAATAACATCATAAAAATAGGAAAAAAGATGCAGTCCGTGAAGGGTAGTAAGTAGCGATTTTCGGGCCGAGGTGTTAACAAGCTGACTGTTTGAGCGTTGCAGCACTACGCCATTTCGTGGCACTTACTACCCTTGGCCAAAAAGGGCTGTTTCTTGTGTTTTCCGTGAAGGGTAGTAAGTAGAGGTTTTAGGGCAGAGGTGTTAACAAGCTGGCTGTTTGAGCGTTGCAGCATTACGCCATTTTGTGGCACTTACTACCCTTGGCCAAAAAGGGCTGTTTCTTGTGTTTTCCGGGAAGGGTAGTAGTACTTACAACTTTAGTTTTTCATGAGGTTTCCGTACTTGTCGTAGAGGGCGATGACGGGTGTGTTGTCTTGGTTTACGTAAATTTTTATACGGACATTTCCTTCGGAATCTTTTATGAAGAGGCCCACATCCTTGTTGAAGTCTTTTCCTAGAAATAGCCGGTCTTCCATTAGCAAACCATCGGCTTTCATTTCATTGTACAGTTTCAGCCGGGTATTGGAATCCGTGATGTCTTCCCATGCTTCAAACCGTTCCATCCGTTCATGAAACATGTTGTCTTTGGGGTAGTCCCACAGTTGCAGCCCGTATTTCCTCAGCTTGTTTTGGGTGTCTTCCATGTACTGAAGCTGCATAATCTGGTCATCTCCAAATTGATCTACAGAAAGCACCAAACCGGCTTCTTGTTCATGACCGTCGTAAACCAGACCTCCGCATTCATCGCCAAAGGTGTTGAAGAAGATGATACCGGCAGGCCTTTCCCGTGGTGGAAATTCCTGTCCGCCAAGGATGCCGGGATGTTGCCGGCTTTCATTGCTAATAACCATGCGTAACGCCTGGCCTGTTTCATCCACAATGTTTATTCGCTTAACGGTCAGTTCATCCAAAGTCTCTGTCCTGCCTTTCAATAAAAAAGCCGCCAGCACCACAGCCACAAGGACCAGCTGGCTTAGTATTACGTACAACGTAAGAAACCGGATTCTGCGTTGGAGTTTAGAAGTATTCATAGTTATGAAGTTTTTACTTTATTCAAACCCGGGTGTTTCGATTTGTTCAAGCAGATATTATTCCAATAAATTCACCAATTACAGAATAATTATCGTCTTCTTCAATAACAATCGGACTGTAGGCGGGATTAAGAGGTTTGAGTAAGATACGGGCATGTTGCCATTGACCTGTTTCTTCATCAAATATTTTTTCACTTGTATACGTTTTTATAGTATAGCTACCATTATTGTCGGGATCGTATAATCCTTGATGTTCAACCAGTACAATTTTATTGCTACGTGAGCCTACCACATTAGATCTGAAGACACAAAAACTACCATCCGGAATTCTTGGTTCCATTGATTTACCTTTTGCTTGTACTACAAACATATTACGGTTTAATCGACCATAGCCTTGTACTTTAATCCAGCCTAATTCTTCTACATATTGCCCGTCACCAAATATACCACAAGCCGCTTTAAGTGAATAAAAAGGAAGAAAATCGATGTATTTTACCGCATCATTAACTGTAGCTTCAATTCTTGGGAGAAGTTGTTGATTATCAGAGATTGGCAGATCTTGTGTCTTTGGAAACTCTGATAGAGTAATGGGGCTTGCAGGAGCTATTTGATTTGCAAAATGTTCTCTTAATGCCGGGTCACAAAAATATACGTAACACCCTTTCATTCCCCTTGTTAGAAGCGTTCTGTATGTGTTTTTTATAATCCTGTCAGCAGTTTCTGTTGCTTTTTCAGGGTCTTGTCTAAACATGGTTTGTATGCCAAAAATAGAACGGTCATTAGAAGATCGTTCTTTAACATCTGTAACAACCATATTATCTCTGTATTTTATATCAGGACCTACGATTACCCCTACGTAATCAAGTTCCAAACCTTGACAAGTATGAATACAACCAATTTCTTTGATAGAATCGGGTGCAATAATCCATGTGCTTCCGTCTCTGGTTAAGTTCCATCGCATTTTAAAATCGAACTCCGGAAAAACAATATCATAAGCATCCGGATTCTTTTTACTTACCCAGTCCCAACAATAACCGGCTACTAATCTGGACTTGTTGTTTAACTCATTTTTTTCTTCTATAATCCGTTGCAATTCTGCAGGATTACTAACGATTTTAAAAGCAAAATCTTCTTTTGATAATTTGATGTTTGCCGTATTTTTAATCTGAAGGGTATTGTCCAGCCAGGCCAGGTAACCATCTGAACCATTACATCTGAATTGAGATTTTAATTTCAGGTTTTGAACCAACGCGCCTTCTTTTCTTGCAATTTGCTCAATTTTAGATGATTCTCCTATGTCTTTAATATGTATCTGTTGGTTGTTATCTATAAAGAAAATAGTAAATTTTGCAGCTCTGATTAGTTCTAGGATTTGATTTTCCCCTCTGTTTTGATATAGACCACTTTTCAGATTCAATCGGTGTGCTTCATCAACAATGAGTGTGTCAAATGTGTTTGCTTCAGTATCACAATATTCGCCACTTCCACCAAATAAATTATCAATCATTCTCCTCCTGAATGTGCCGGATAGTTTTGCTTTGTACACAGCTCGAGGCGCAGCATTTTTTGAAACATACCGTGTTACCTGACCTCTTTTTGTGAGTTCTGCCAACAGGTTTATAGCCACTACACTTTTGCCGGTTCCCGGTCCTCCTTCCACGATAAGTACCATTTTTTTATCCGCACGTGCTTTAGCTGCGAGAGATAGAGCTGTTTCATAGACCTCTTTTTGTTGATCAATCATTACAAATTCCTGATTACCCGAAATCATTGACACTATGCTGTCGGCCAGTTGTTTTGAAGGTCTCAGCCGGCCATTTTCGATCCTGTAAAGTATATCTTTTTGATCACCGTACTTAACATGTTTTTTAATGAATTCTCTTAGCTTGAATGCATCCGGCTTTAGAAAAACCGGTGCTTTTTTCAAATGGTAACTGTAAAAAGGATTGGTAATGACGTTGTCGGGATTGTAATTATGAAGATACGCACAAGGTACGAGGTTAATCTTATCATCCTGGACAGTTTGGTTGTAATTTTCTATAAGAGCGGCATACGACCAGGCCTGATAGGAAGGATGTACTGTTTCTGCTTCTCCATGCTGGAAACGTGTTCTCACCATTGCATCTTTATCTGTCAGTTGTGCAGTTGACCACTGTTTTAATTCAATAATAATAACTTGTTCCCGGTGATTTTGATCTAAACCTGTAATTATAAAATCAATTCGTTGCGAGGTCAGAGGGATTTGGAATTCAATTGAAATTCCGGCATCAGCAGCAATTTCATTGTCTGTAAGCACATTGTTCATGTATAGCATAGAGTTGGTCCATGATAATACTTCGTTAGGAGAAGTGTACCTTCCAAGGTGCTCGTAAAAGGCTGCTTTAATTTTCGTGTCTATCTGATTGTTGATTACGTCAGTCAGGAAACCTTCTTTTGTGGATTGGTAAACAATCATAGATCTGTATATTTTTTCGCCGAACCCCTTGATTTTTCAAGAGGGTATTTGACGTTATTTATCTTAATTTTTTCTTCAACAATTTGAAAAATATCTAAGTCAAATTTTTCTGCCAGCAGAAAAGAGTAGGTTAACACATCTGCTAATTCTTCTTTGATGCGCTCAATATCAACAGTATCTATTTCAGCATCTTTTTTCCATAGAAACAATTCATTTAATTCTGATGCTTCAAGCATAAGTGCTAAAGAGAGATTTCTTGCATCGTGGAATTGCGCCCAGTCTCTGTCGTTTCTAAAATCAATTAATTTTTTGATGACGTTTTTGTATTTGTCTTCAGAGTTAACCATACAATCTAACTGTTTAGTAATCATTAAAAAGTAAAGATAATGACAATATTTAAAAGAAAAAAAGCATTGTTTTAGTCATTAAAAATTGAGAAATTACAACTTAAAGAAGGGAGCTGACATCAAAAGGATAAGGGGAACCTCGCACCCGAGGAGGGAGGGACCCGGTTGCGTAGGTAATACATTTTGTTTCCCGAATTTAAAGTTGCCTCTAATAAGAATTATATATAACTTTATGCAGTTTAAATAAGAAACAACTGCGTAAAATTATTTTTTTAACCTAAAATGAAATGAAACAAATCCTATTAGTTTGTGCGGTAGCACTCCTTGCTTCTTGCGGTAAATATGGTTCCGGTACTTTTTCGATTAAAAACGAATACGATGAAGATTTGAGTATTGTAACTGTTGTTCAATATGACGAGGCTGGCAGTAACCTTGGGAAAAAAACTATCAACGGTGTACCTGCTAATTCAACGTCTGGTAGAACTGAATTTGTATACGGTACCGATAAGATAAAAGTAACGGCTCACGTGACAGGTAAGCTCTGGATCATAGAAAGTAGTTTAATAAAATTAAAACCGATTGGCAATACCGTTCTTGTTGTTGCTAATGGTACAATAAAAGTTAAATAACAAGGTAAGAGGATTTTCACTTCGTAGTACAAAGGCTGCCGAAATTTGGCGGCCTTTTTTATGAGCTTCAAGTGCCCGCAATAATTCTTATCTTCGTACCATGAAAAAGACCTTATATTTAGTATCCGGACCTTATATGTAGTATCCGCACTTGCCGTGCTTCTTATGGCAAATGTTGCAACAACAGGCTGGAAATACTGAGTAATAATATCAGCTGAACATTTAGTTGTTAACTTGTTGAAAATTAATTGTTAGCTTTGAACAAAGCAAATACTTATGGAATCAGGTGAAATAATGTTTGGACCGGAATTGTTTTTCTTCTATGTGCTTTTTCATGCGCTTGGTATTGGAGTGCTAACCTTAATCATTTGGGGAGTATTGGAAGTGTTGGACCTCTTTAATTAAAAGGGACAAAGCGGACCAAGAAACGTACACAAAGTATAAAGCAAAAAGATAATTGAGGCTATTTTAAACGCTAGCTGCAAGTTTTCGTACATTGCTAATGTTCTCATATAAATTTATTTAAGTAATTCTTTAAAGATACAATATTTTTGGTAAGGCTCCCCGGAAAGGCTGTTATGGATTCTTCAGCCATCCGGCACTTTTTCCTTATCTTCGCACCTGTTTACCATTTACGAACCATTTAACCATTCAACTGTATTATGATACATTCAAGACGTTTATTTCTAGTACTTGCCGTGCTTTTTTTGGCAAGTGTGCCGGCAACGTATGCACAAGGCTATGAAACGCCCCCAAAAGAGGTGGCAGACCTGATTCTGGCGCCGGCAACGCCTTCGTTCTCGATCAGTCCTGCAAAAGACAGGTTTCTGATTGTACACCGGGACAACATCCCTACTATAAAAGACCTGGCTCAGGAGGAGCTGCGGCTGGCCGGGACGCGTGTGCTGGCTGCTACCAACGGTCCCAAAGCAACGAACAAGATTGTGGGATTGGAAATGCAGGCCTTGCCGGGTGCAAAAGGAGGAGCGGGTGCAAAAGGAGTAGCGGATGCAAAAGGAGTGCCTGGTGCAAAAGGAGTAGCGGATGCAAAAGGAGGAGCGGGTGCAAAAGGAGTGACGGAGGGTCGTATTACGGGATTTCCTGACGAGGTGTGTATTCATACGTATTCCTGGTCGCCCGACGGACAAAAGATTGCAGTTGCTGTAGAAGAGGAAGACGGGATTCGTCTTTGGATTGTCTCGGCAGACGATCTTACGGCAAAGCGTTTGGGTGACGGAAAATTGAATATGTTCTTTGGTATGGGGGCGTACAAATGGGCGCCCGACGGGCAGTCGCTTTTGGTAACGTTTGTACCGGAAGACCGGGGGCCCGAGCCGGTGGACAGCGTGCACGATGTGGTTCCCGTTATTCAGGAAAGTGACGGCCGGAAAAACCCCGTGCGTACGTACCAGGACTTGTTGACCGATGAGTTTACAGAACGCCAGTTCGACTACTATGCTACCTCGGCCTTGGGCTTTATAGA
>DIRP01000010.1:0-26094 GCA_002427525.1 Bacteroidales bacterium UBA5433
TAGTAAATCAGAAAGAGCAATTGAGTAATCCCGATTCGGTAGTGGTTTTTGAAAAAAGGTTAATTGAGAAAAGGTTAATTGATTTTGGTACTTGTCTCCAAGGCATTTCTCCTTCTGATAGACAAAGGGTTGTGAATTTATTTTGGGAATTTAATAACTTACCTGAGTTTTCCTTGAATTTTATGCAAGGGTCATTTACTGACAAAAGTCATTATTGTGGTAAAAGTCAAGTAATTAATTTTAACTTTTTTCAAGAAAATATAAAAGAAATTGGTGGTGCTATTAGAGGAAGAAATGCATGGGAAAAATTAGGAATTTCTATAATGAAAATGAGTAAACTGCCAATTACTATTTATACAGGTAATTATCACGATGGAAATTCTCATGCATGGATTCCTCAAAAAGAAGAATACTTACTTCCTGTTTATTCTTTTATGGATAGCGAGCTTTTTGTAAATGAATTACGGAATATTGACCAAAAACTTGATGTAACAAATTCCACAATTGATAAAGTCCCTTTTGACCTCAAGTATTGGCAAAAAGTCGCTGCCGAAAAATATCCCAACGGACTGCCAAAGCCTTATAGCGATGACCCTACGCAGTGGCTATTTCACGGTCATCCTGTTAAGGCAGAGAATGCCCTGCAGGTGGCGGTTGCCCGTTTGCTCGGTTACCGCTGGCCTGCCGAAAGCGACGAGGAGATGGAGCTGAGCGATGAAGCCCGGGAGCTGATAAAACAGGTAAACGAGCTGGAGCTGCCGGTGGATGAAGATGGCATTGTATGCATCCCACCGGTATATAGCGAACTTCCGGCCGCCGAGCGGCTCAGGCAGTTGTTGCAGCAAGCCTGGGGTGATGTCTGGAACAACAATGTACTGGCAGAGTTACTTGAACAAGCCGGTTCAAAAAAAACCAACCTGGACGATTGGCTGCGCGATGAGTTTTTTGCCAACCACTGCAAGGTGTTCAAAAACCGCCCCTTTATCTGGCATATCTGGGATGGACGAAAGGATGGCTTCTCGGCCCTGGTCAACTATCATCAGTTAGATAAGGAAAATCTAAAAAAATTGACCTACACCTACCTTGGCGATTGGATTCGCCGCTGCGAATCCAAGCTCAAGGCAGGTGAAAGCGGTGCCGATGGTCTGCTTAGTGCGGCGCTTAAGTTGAAGGAGAAGTTAGAATTAATATTAGAGGGTGAATCACCCTATGATATATTTGTTCGCTGGAAAAAATTGGAAGAACAGCCCATCGGCTGGGATCCCGATCTAAACGACGGGGTTAGGCTAAACATACGCCCCTTTGTGGAAGCCGGGGTACTTCGCTCACGCTTCAACGTCAAGTGGGGAATCGACAGGGGCAAGAATCCTGCGGGCAGTCCATGGGGTGAGGTGCGCGATAATGATCTGCACTTAAGATTAGAGGAAAAAAGAAAAGCAAAGGAGAAATAGCCATGAGTGACAATGCAATAAACCTTCAATTTCAACAGCTCTACGAACTGATACAAAGTGCGCGTAACAGGGCTTTATTTGCGGTGAACCGTGAACATCTGCAGCTTTATTGGCAGGTTGGGGCTTTTATCCACGGCAGGTTGACGGAAGAGAACTGGGGTGAAAAGGTGGTGGAGCAATTCTCGGAATGGTTGAATGAAAAAGATCCGACGGTAAAAAATTTTGATCGGAGAAATATCTACCGGATGCGGGAGTTTTTCCTGGCTTATCATAATGTCCAGTTGGGTTTAGATGAAAATAGCTTATCAATTGTGGGGTCAACAAAACCACAATTACAACAAACTGATAATAGGCAGGATAAATTTGTGGTTTCAGTGAAACCACAAATACCCGAAATGCCGAAATGGTTGGAGAAAATTCCGTGGACACACCATATACATATTTTATCCGCTTGTAAAGAAACCGAAGAAAGGATATTTTATATCCTGCTTACAGAACATGAGAAATATACCGTAAAAGAACTAAGGCGCCAATTAAAAAGTAGTTTGTATGAACGACAAAAACTAAGCAGTAAACTACTCGTGCACCTGAACCATCCCAAATCTGAAAAAATCCCGCAGGTTTTTAGGGATCGTTATGTTTTTGAATTTCTCAATCTCCCTGACACCTTTAGCGAAAATGACTTACAAAAGGCATTGGTCGGCAAATTGAAAAATTTTCTTCTCGAGCTGGGGCGTGATTTTACTTTTTTGGGTGAAGAGTATCGCCTTACAGTAGGTATGAAAGATTTTCATACCGATTTATTGTTCTTTCACCGCGAATTACAATGCTTGGTAGCATTTGAATTAAAAACTACGGAATTTGAGCCGGAGTACTTAGGGCAACTAAATTTCTACTTGGAAGCGCTCGACCGCAATGTAAAAAAAACACATGAAAATCCTTCTATTGGCGTGTTACTATGCAAAACCAAAAATCAGGAAATAGTGGAATATGCTCTGAGCCGTAATATAACTCCTGCCCTGATTGCTGAATATCAAACCCACTTGATTGATAAAGGCGTTTTGAAAAAATTACTACATGAATGGTCAGAAAACATTGAAAACAACACAGATGAATCTTAAAGAAAAAATATTAGAAGGTTTTACCAAGGCTACTGCCCACAACAGCAGTATAATGGTACCGCCTGAGGTAATCCTTTGGCCTGATCCTGAAAGACAGTGGGAATCGGTGATTGAAAAACTCCAAAACGCTTACGGGGCACTGTTTGTTCTTGGTAACTATTTGCCAGAAAAACTAACCGGTCCTGCGATATGGCTAAAAACAGCCATATCGGGGAAGCTGTCAGATTGTACTTGGGACAAAACATTAACGCCTGTGATTTATTTACCGGGGATTTCAAAAAGTCAATTGAAGGAAGTTAGCAGCCTCGGCCTTGAGTTACAACCCCTGGCTGAATATCAATACACCGGGACCTTCTTTAACCAATACAATGGCAAGGAATGGACAATATTGGCATTTCTTATTAACCGGGAAGATGGACTTGGGTTGAATATAAAACAGGATAGCAGTACGAAAGAAGCCATCATTAAATCGCTACTTGTTTTTTTCGAAATGGATATTACTGCTTTCTCTGCTCCGGTAATAGATGCAGAATTTATAAACAGCCTCGTTTTCCCAAATACAATTCCTTCCATCTTGAAATGGATGAGCTTAGGCGATGGGTTTTTAACAGGTATGGAGCCTGCATTAAAAGAATCCTTTGTTGATATTTGCCAAAGTCGTTATGGTTTTATCCCGGACCATAGAAATATTAAGGATATTGCTCTAAAGTTAGGGAAGCAGGATAATGCCTGGAAGCATGTCTGGCATTTTTATGCTAATTCACCCGCAAAGTACCCACAAATAGAGCCGCTGCTCAGGGAAGCTAAACCGGATGAGATGGGAACAGGGATTTTTGGTGTACCTGTTGAAAGTTGGCCACAAATCAACGAGGAACGGGAAACACAACTACGCAATGAATTGGATAATCTGTCAAGAAAAGACTTGGCACAAATAAACATTGGCATCAAACAACTTTATGAGCAGCATAAAGAACGGAACAAATGGGTCTGGACAGAACTTGGATATTCACCCCTTATTACAGCACTAGAATTTTTAAACAGGTTATCTGAAAGTGTAAACAGGCCTTATTCTTCAGTAAGCCTCGATGAAATCATTCAGTTTTATACTTGTGAAGGGTTTTATGCTGATACCTGGATGCGTAAGGCCTATGCTGCTGTGAAAACTGAAAAAGATAAATCGGTTATCCGGGAATTGATTCAATTGATTTATAAACCCTGGCTGGAAAAAATCACGGAGAAATTCCAGAACCTGATAATCAATAATTTTGAAGCAACCAAACAACAGGTCAAAGCAGAGCACAACACACAGTTTTATCTATTTGTAGATGCATTCCGTTATGAAATGGCGAAAGAGTACATTTCTTTTTTAGAGAAGCGCAGTATGAAAGTTGAACTCAATCATACATTTGCAGCCATTCCTACTTTAACTTCAACAGCAAAAGTAAAAGCCAGTCCGGTTGCAGAAGAGGTAAATACTACCAGTGAGATTAAAGATTTTACGCCCACTTTTAAAACAGGTAAACCTGCCAATATTGTAAATTTTAGAGTCGAACTTGAAAATAAAGGATTTCAACACAGTATTAAAAATGGGTTTGATCCTGCAAAATCCTATTGGATCGAAATTGGCAATATAGATACGCGCGGACATGATGAACAGGCAGAAATGCTCAAAAGAACGGATGAATTATTTGATGAAATCACTGAAGTAATTGACGCAGCCATTGAAGCAGGAATAGAAGAAATAACAATTGTAACCGATCATGGCTGGTTGATGTTACCGGGTGGTTTGCCATCATCAAAAATTATCAAAGATTTAACAGTTGCCCGCTGTGGCAGATGTGCATACATAAAGGAAGGCGTTAAGACGGAACTAAATCAGCTCCCCTGGGAGTGGAACCCTTCGGTGTATATTGCTTTTGCTCCGGGCATTTCTTTTTTCAGGATCAATGAAGAATACGCACATGGTGGCATCTCGTTACAGGAGTGTATTGTACCTGTAATAAAAATACAAGTAGAAACGGAAGATTTAATAAACGCAAAAATAGTTTCTCATCGCTGGCTTGGTTTAAGATGCCAGATTGAAACTGAAAATGCTCCTGATGGCTTTTTAATAGACATAAGAACAAAGTACAATGATGATAAAACTTCAATCGTACTTTCATCTGGCAAGGCAGTTTCAGATAATAAATGCAGTTTGATGGTTGACGACGCTGCCATTGATTCAGCTGCCTTTATTGTTCTTACCAATGAAGAAGGAAGAATAATTGATAAAATAAACACCTCAATAGGAAGTTAACATATGAAACTTGATAACATTGATAAAATTGCGGCCCAAGCATTTGAGGGTTATATTGTTAGGAAAGACCTTTTGGAGCAATTCAGGAAAACCTATCCCGTACCAACCTATGTCATTGAATTTCTTTTGGGCAGGTATTGTGCAACGGTTAACCCTAAAGAAATTGAGGAGGGACTTGAAGTTGTAAAACGTCAATTACAGGACAGAACGGTACGCCCGGGAGAGGAAGAGTTTTTTAAGTCCAAAGCAAGAGAGGAGGGTTTGATTAGAATTATTGATATCATCACTGCTAAACTTGATTCAAAAACAGATAGCTATATTGCCACATTACCCAGTTTACGGTTGAATAATGTGCGAATTTCTCCTGAAATGGTTAATGAAAATGACCGCATGCTTACAGGAGGTTTTTACGCTGAAGTTGAATTGGAGTATGATGCAGCTATTGCCCAGGAAAGCAATGGACGACCGTTCGGCATAGCCGGATTAAGGCCCATACAATTGTCGCAGCGCAATGTGCTTGATATTTTGAAAAATGGCCGAAAGTTTTTCTCGTTAAATGAATGGAAAGATTTTTTAATTCGTAGTATAGGTATAGAACCTTCTGCCTTATCTGAAAAAGCAAAAAACGTTTTGTTTGTTAGAATGGTGGCTTTTGTTGAAAGAAATTATAACATGGTTGAACTGGGTCCCCGTGGTACCGGAAAATCTCATCTTTACCAGCAAATATCTCCATATTCTCACCTTGTTTCCGGTGGCAAAACAACAGTTGCGAAAATGTTTGTCAACATGTCAAATGGGGAGCGCGGTTTGGTGTGTAAATATGATGTAGTATGTTTTGACGAAATATCCGGAGTATCTTTTGACCAAAAAGATGGTGTTAACATCATGAAAGGTTACATGGAGAGCGGTGAGTTCAGTCGTGGAAAGGAACCCATCCGTGCAGATGGTGGAATTGTAATGGTGGGAAATTTTGATGTAGATGTTGAGCACCAGCAAAGAATAGGACATTTATTCGGCCCTTTGCCTCCCGAAATGCGCGATGACACTGCATTTATGGACAGGATTCATGCATTTGTGCCAGGTTGGGACTTCCCCAAAATGGATAAGACATATCTCACAAATCACTTCGGCTTGGTAAGCGATTTTCTAGCAGAATGCTGGACAAGACTTAGAGATGTAAGCCGGCTTTCTTCGGTATTAACAAGACTTGATTATGGTGGCGCTTTAAGCGGTAGAGATACCGCCGGTGTTAATAAAACGCTGAATGGATTATTGAAGTTAATGCAACCTGATCATGAAGAACCCATTTCTGATGAATTGCTTGAGTGGGCAGTAAAAGTAGCATTGGAATATAGGAGAAGAGTAAAAGAACAGCAAAAAAGAATAGGGACTGCCGAGTTCAGAAACACGCACTTTAGTTACAGAATAGGGGAAGATGGTGTTGAAACTTTTGTTTCTACTCCTGAGTTGCATAGTGAAAGTACAATAACTGAAGATCCCCAGCCTCCGGGGCAGGTATGGTCAATAAACTTAGGAGGTTTAGATGATAATGCCGGTCTCTATAAAATAGAAGTAAACACAAATCAGGGCAGTGGGGTAAAAGTCTTGAACAGGCCTGTACCTCCACAGTTTCAGGAAAGTGTAAGATATGCAGAGCAAAATCTATACAGCAAATCAAAATTGCTTATTGGTGATCGCGATCCAAGAGGGCATGAGTTTTCGATACAGCTAAGATCATTTGACACATCAAAAACCGGCAATGGTTTGGGTATGGCTGTTTTGATTTCTTTATGCAGTGCCTTACTGGAACGTAGTATAAAAGGGGGGATGGTAGTTGTTGGTCAATTAAATTTAGGCGGCTCAATAGATATCATCTATAACGCTGTTAACCTTGTTGAACTAGCTGTGGAAAAAGGAGCCACTGCTATTTTAGTTCCAATAAATGCACGAAAACAATTGAATGATTTATCAGATGATATGATTACAAAAATAAGCATCCTTTATTATAATGATTTAAAAGACTGCTTATTAAAAGCTCTGATGGAGTAATCAATATTATTCTCTCAAAGTATGCGTCACATCCGGAACAAGGGGATGCCTCGGCTTTCAAAACCGGTTGTTTGCAACCGGAAGCATGCCCGGTTCTGAAGGGATGCAGCAGGGTGCAGCAGGGTGGCAATTGAGTGCGACGCATTAGATCCGGAACCGGATGCCGACTTCCATTTTGAACTGGGTGGGTTGAATGGTGCGGATGCTCTTGGGTTGGTTGTTTTCAAAGTAGTGGGAGACAGAGGGTTCAATATAGATACCCATCAGATCAGACCATTTGTACTCAATACCCAGGCCTCCGTACAAAGACCATTGAAATCCGCTTACCGGGCTGAATTGGCGGGTGGACACGTCGTTAAGCCGGCACATATATTCATCGGCTACCGCCCGGTCAACGGCTCCTCCTCCCACAGCGTAAACAGTAAGGGATTGGGTGTTGACGACCCGCAGATAGACACCTATGGGGATGCCAATGTAGTGTGTATTCTGGTTTACGATGTAAGACTTATCTGCCGTATGCACCTGATACTCGCCACGTAGCAGCGTATAGGTAAGCGAAAAACCTACGGACAGCCATTTGTTGATCTCTTTCTGTACGTTAATGCCTGCCGACATGGGGGTCGAGAAATGGGCCGAGATGCGGTTCATGTCATCTTCGCCAAACTGAGGGGCCATGTAGTCCGGAATACCCAGGTTGGAGAGGTCGCTGGCTGCCAGGCTCAGCGGCGTTTCCCATTTGGAGGTATAGGTGGAAGGCGTGAAAAGATAGGTGCCGTTTATGGCTCCCTGGTATGAAAAGTTGGCTGCCGTGATCCATTTTTTGTTGGTACGGGAGGGTTTGACGAGGTCTGCAGGAAACAGGCCGGTTAATGCCTGATCCTGTGTTCTTGAGCCTTTTGTAGCTTTTTCTACATCTGTTGCTCCAAATTTTAGTTCTGTTGCCGCCAGTTCAAACTCTGCTGCAGCCAGTTCAAGTTCTGTCGCTGCCGGCCAAAGTTCTGTGGCTACTTGCTTTGGATCTGCAGCAGCCGGTTTAGGGAGGGGAGTCAAGGTTTGCATCCGCACTACTTCTGATACCTTGGGTACTTTGGAGGCAGTACGCAATAAGTCAAGCCTGGCTTGTGAATACATATGGGGGATGTCTTTTTTGCTAAAGGAAACATCCACACCTGCCGGTAATTGGATAATTCTGCACGTATCTGTAGGGGGTGAAGACAACCGTCCTGAAAAGGGAACAAAAAGAATTAAAAATAGCAGTAAAACAGCAGCAGCGGCAACGGCAGCAGCCGGGATTGTCCACCTTCTGCGACGTCTTAAGGCTTCGCGCCGAGCCATACGCAGGGCTAGTGCTTCCCAGTTGCCTGTTTCTTCCGGAACTGTAAAGTGGTACAGCTTTTCCCGGACCATTCTGTCAAATAAAAGGTCCTCCTTGCCTGACAAGTGGTTGTTGCCAGCCGGGCCGTTGTTGTTTTTGTTCCTGTGTTGTTGATCGTTATTCATACACCAGCGGGGTTAATGTTTTGGTAACGGTCGTATAAGTACTTCCAAAAAAGTAGGAGCCGTATTCCAGGATGTCATCCTGTGATAGTTGAAAAGTAGGCAATATAAAATGTATGTACAGGGTTTCCGGGGCGTACATGGGGTTGTGATTTTCACCATAGGGGTTGATGAGCAGCCTGAATTCCTGCGAGGTAGGGAATGCCACCGTATGTGCGGAAAACTCTCCCTCTTCGTTGGTTAGAACGGCTTCTTCTGATCGCAGCGCAATGGGGAGGTCCGGAATGTGTTCCTGGGTGAGGGAGTCCTGCACCATTCCGTTGACAATGAAAAAAGCATGCGGGATTTGGCGCGTAGCCAAACTGTCCGGCGGGTACGGTTTGTAGCGGAATGGTATGGTATCTTCACAAGAATATATGGCAAAACAGGAAGATATGACGAGCGCCATAACCAGAGTCATTCCTATGAGATGCAATTTTTTCATTTTAAAATATGTCATTTCAGATCTTTCAATTTTTGCTGTAACCAGGAGCGGGCTCTGGAGTATTGGGAGCGCGACGTACCTTCACTTATATTCAGTATTTCTGCAATTTCGTTATGAGAGTATCCTTCAATGGCATACATATTAAAAATAGTGCGGAACCCATGTGGCATCTGTTCAATGCAACGCATAATGTCCCCGGCAGATATGTTCTCCAGGATTAAGCCGGATGTCATTGCTTTGCCCGTGGTATTTTCAATGGGCTCGCTGTACCGCAGGGAGTCTTTTTTACGCAGGTACGAGAGGGACAGGTTGACGAAAATCTTTCGTGCCCATCCTTCAAAAGAACCTAAACCGGCATACGTTCCAACCTTGTCAAACAACACTACAAAACCATCTTGCACAATATCCCGGGCTGTTTCACGATTGCCGGTGTATCGCAGGCAAACCGCAAACATCCTGGAATAAAAACGCTCGTAAATAACCTTTTGAGCTGTTGCGTCCTTTTTTTTGCAGGCAGCAATCAGGTCACTTTCCGGAGTGTTTTTATTTAGATGAAATTTTGGGCCGGAATGTTGCATGGATGTACGAAAAAACCAGGGAGTAAACAAAAGTAGAATAAATAATTGAATTGAACGAATTATGGTAACTTTGCAATTCCTGCAATACAGAAACGCTATGAGGAAATTTGTTTTGTTGGTTTTACCTGTTATTTTGATGACTTCCTGTGGCTATAGGGCTCAGGTGTTTGCCGAGGAAACCGAGGTGCTGTTCCATGAAGGAATGAAGTGGTTCTACCTTGGAGATGTCGCGGCAGCAGAAGGGTATTTCAAGCGTGTAGTAGCCCGTGATAAAAACAACGATGCTGCTTTTTACCATTTGTCACAAATAGCAGCATACAACAACCAATGGGAACTGGCAGAAAAACACCTGCAAAAGGCACTCAGGCTACAGCCTGATAATTACTGGTACCGCTTAGAACAAGCCAAGATGCTCGTGGCTGCCGGGTCCTATGAAAAAGCACAACTACTTTATGAAAGCCTTTGGAAAGACTATCCTACCAAAACAGAACTGTTGTACGAGCGCATAGGGTTGTTTATGAATAACCACCAAAACTCCCGGGCGTTGGATTTACTGGATACGTTGGAGGAAAGGAGCGGGGTAACGGAGTCCAGTATTTTGCTGCGATTCAACCTTATGGCAGAAGACAATAAAGAGCAGGCAGAAACCATGCTCCGGGACTGGTCCCGGGAGGAACCCTCGCCAAGGGTTTTAAGCATCCTGGGTGATATAGAAGCATCTGAAGGAAGAATTGACAGCGCCGGTGTGTATTACAACAGAACGCTTGAAATGGATCCATCGTTTATGCCCGCTGTGTTTGGGCTGGCAGAAACGTACCGCATGAAAAGACAATTTGACCTGTTTTTTGAAAACATCAACGTCTTTCTTGCGTATCCCGATATAGAACCTCGTATGAAAACAGATTACCTGGAGCAGATTATTGAATCACGCGGATTTGTTGCTACTTTTCAGCCTCAGGTAGACACCTTGTTTTTGAGTACACGCAGCGCACATCCCACAGACAGTACCCTGGCCCAAATGTATGCAGCGTATCTGATTCGTACGCAACGTCCGGAACAAGCCATTGAGGTAGTAAAAGAAAACACCAATCAGTATCCGGAAGATTATCATGTCTGGTATCATACCCTGACAGTTATATACTACCTGAAAGAATGGCCGTTGTTGTGTGAGTATGCAGCCCGGTCTTTGGAGGCGTTCCCGGACAATGTAGATTTTAGCAGTTTGTACGGACTGGCATTGTGGCAAACAGGGCAAACGGACATGGCCGTAGAGCGGTTTGAGCGCATTCTGGGATTGTTAAAGAAAGATGATACGAACAACAGGGTACAAACATTATCGTTGTTGGGAGACTTATACCATGAAATAGGTGACAGCCGGCAAGCGTATAAGATGTATGAACAGGTTTTGCAGCTGGATAAAGAGAACCTGCCTGTACTGAACAATTTTGCTTACTACCTGTCGTTGGAAGAAAGAGACCTGGAACGGGCTTTGGCTATGAGCAAGGTCACCGTTGACACAGAGCCTAACAACGCAACGTACCTGGATACGTATGGCTGGATACTGCATAAATTGGGACGAACGGCAGAGGCTAAAACTATTTTCAGGCAGGCATTGGCATACGGTGGAAAGGAGAGTGCTGTAATTTTGGTTCATTACGGAGATGTATTGCACGCGCTTAACGAACCCCTTATGGCTGTTGTTTATTGGCAGCAGGCTTACGATCTGGAGCCGAGTGAAGACTTATTGCAAAAAATAAACGCCAATAAAAAAATCGGGCAGTAATTGGATTAAGCCTATGAGACTCAACCTACTGGCATGTGTAGCTCTTTTTCTGGTAGCAGGTACGGTTGCGGCCCAGGATGTAGATGCGTTGCAGTTGCGTAACCGGAGGTTGCAGGAAGAGATTGCCGCTTTGGAAAAAAGAATCCAGTCTGCTGCAGGGACCATCAGGGGACAACTTACACAATACCGCATGGGACAGAGTCTTTTGAAAAGCCGTCAGGAATTGATCCGCGGTATGGAAGAGGAATTGCAGGTACTTAACAATCGCATAACGGAAAAAACGCAAGCAGTTGCGTTCTTCCGGCAGCAGCACCTGGATTTGGTAACTGCTTATGAACAGCTGTTGGTACAGGCCTATAAGCACCGGGATAAAAAATTGTGGGTTATGCACATCTTGTCCAGCGAAACGGCAACCCAGGCTTACCGCAGGTGGCGCTATTTCCGCAATTACAGCGATTATATGCGGGTGCAGGAAAGAAAAATCCGGGATACACGCGACAGCCTGACCCTGGAAGAGGCGCGGCTGGTTGTTTTGCAGCAGGAACGGGTGGCGTCCCGTGACCAGCTGGCCAACGAAATTACCCGTAGGCAGGCAGATCAGAAGGTCCTGGACCGTAGCATCAAAAAGTTGCAACAAAACGAAAAACAGCTTCGTCAGGAATTGCAAAAACGTTTGCAGGAACAACAGAAACTGGACCGTGAGATTCAAAAAGCATTGGCAGATTTGGAAAAGAAAGACCTGGACCGCGACCCGGCTGCAGCAGAAGCTGCGCGGGTGCTATCAGCCAATTTTGTAGCCAACAAAGGCAAGCTGCCCTGGCCTCTTAAAGAGGCAGTAGTCATAGAGCGGTTTGGACGCATAACCGATCCAAAATGGGGCTTTGTTTTCGACAACAAGGGCGTTACGCTTTCCGGACACAAAGGGGGCGAGGTAAGTACCATTTTCAACGGAACCGTAGCCAGTATCTGGATGGACAACCGCGACAGCTACCTGATACGGATTTTAGTGTCCCACGGCGAGTTCAGCACCATTTATTGTCATATGGTAGATGTAGTGGTCAAAGAAGGAGACGTGGTAAAAACAGGGCAAAAACTGGGAACGCTGTCTCCCTTGGGAGAAGGCAACAGTTATTTTCAATTGCTCCGCAACGGGGTTCCCGTTAATCCTGCCGACTGGTGCCGATAAATTCCCGGATCACAGACTCGTAAGGGATATATTTTTCTTCTTTTGGAAAGATGGGCGTAAAGTAACTGAGGAATTTCAACAGCCGCAGTGCCTGGGGGTATGCCGGTGAAATGGGCAAAATCCGGTGCAAAAGAGGCTCGGCATGGGTTTTTAAAACAGCCAGCTCATACAACAGGGCCGAGTTGAACATCACATCTGCCTGTTCCTGAAAGGGGAAGATGTTTTTACGCTCCCCAACGCTGATGCTGGGCCAGCGGAGGATGGTCTCCTCTGCCGTGACGCCCCGGAATTGCGCGTCGCGAACCATCCGCCGTACCATGCGGGTGTCCGTGGTGGAAATGCCGTTGTTTTCATCCATGGATAACGAGGTTAAGGCCGAGGCATAAATCTTGAATTTAACCCCCGAGGGGACGTCCTCCGTAAGGGCGGGGTTCAGCGCGTGGATGCCTTCCATGATAAGGATCTGGCTTTCTCCCAGTTTGATTTTCTTCCCGCGGAAGGAGCGTTTTCCTGTAAAAAAATCAAAATAAGGAATCTCTACTTCCTTGCCTGCCAGCAGGTCTGTCAGCTGGTGGTTAAGAAACGGTACGTCCAATGCGTGGATGGTTTCAAAATTGTATTCCCCGTTTTCATCCCGCGGGGTGTTTTCCCTGTCCAGAAAATAGTTATCCATTTCCAGAACTACCGGTTTAAGTCCCAGTACTTTCAGTTGTGTGGCTACGCGTTTGGATGTGGTGGTTTTACCGCTGCTGGAGGGGCCGGCAATCAATACCAGTTTCAGGCGGTCCCGGTGCCTGTAAATTTTGTCTGCAATTTCTGCATAGCGCCTGCTATGAAATGCTTCTGTGGTGAGTATCAGGTCTTTAGTGAGTCCTTGCTGAATTTTTTGGTTTAAAGTGCCTATGTCTTTCACGCCCATAATATTGCCCCACTGAACGTGTTCTTCAAATATTTCTACCAACCGGTGTAGCCGGGGAGGGCCATCCAGCCGTTGTGGGTCATCCGGATGCGGGTACTGCAATAGAAATCCTTTATGGAACAGGCACAGATTGAACAAGGTCAGGTAACCTGCAGAAGGTACCAGCGGACCATAAAATGTGTCTGCAGTATCTCCCAGGTAATACACCGAGGTAAAGAAATGACCTCTTGTTTTCTGAAGCAGTGCTTTTTGGGGAAACCCGTTATCAGAAAAGATTTTTTTAGCGTTTTCTGTAGGAATCTTTTCCTGCCGGAACGGGATATTCTTTTCTACCATACGTAGCATGGCTGCAGTAAGTTTTTCCAGGTCTTCTGTTGTTTCTTCCCTGTTGTCGGGAAAAACCAGGTCGCAATACAACGCATTCCCAACAGAATAGGATATCCGCAATTGCGCCGTGGGGAAAACTTCCCGAACAGCTTTCTGTAATAAAAAGGAAAGGGAGCGGACATACGTTCTTCTGCCATCGGGGTGTAAGTAATCAATAAATTCCACCTGATGCGGATTGTATAAAACGTAATCCAGACTTTTTAACCGGTTGTCAACCATGGCTGCCAGGTAGTTACCTGCCCGGTCGCCGTGGCGTTCTTTATTTAATTCATGCAATACTTTCATTTCTTCTTGTCTTTTAACCATTCTTTAAGCAATTGGCCGGTATAGGAACTGCTGTTTTGAGTCAGTTCTTCAGGAGTACCGTAACCAACTACCGTGCCTCCGCCTCCGCCCCCCTCGGGGCCCAGATCAATAATATAATCTGCCGAGGTAATGATGTCCGGATGGTGCTCAATAATAAGCACGGTATTGCCCTTGTCTGTAAGCTGGTGAAGGATGCCAAGCAACACTTTCACATCTTCAAAATGCAGTCCGGTAGTAGGTTCGTCCAATATGTACAAGGTGTTGCCGGTAGAGGTGCGGGACAGTTCGGCGGCCAGTTTTACGCGCTGGCACTCCCCGCCACTGAGTGTCGTGGACGGTTGCCCCAATTTGATATAACCCAAACCGACATCTTGCAGTGTTCTGATTTTTTGAATAATGGAGGGTACGTGTTTAAAGAACTCCACGGCTTCATTGACGGACATATTCAGCACCTGGTAGATGTTTTTTTCTTTGTAACGGACGGCCAGGGTATCGCTTTTGTACCGTTTCCCCTGACATTCGGGGCATGTGATGTGGACGTCCGGCAGAAAATTCATTTCCAGGACTTGTACACCGGCGCCCTTGCACGATTCGCACCTGCCGCCCCGGATGTTGAAAGAAAAGCGCGAGGCTTTAAATCCGCGCGTACGGGCATCTGCAGAAGCAGCAAACAGCTTGCGTATTTCTCCAAAGACATTGGTGTAGGTAGCCGGATTGCTGCGCGGTGTTTTGCCAATGGGGGACTGATCCACTTCCACCACTTTGTCAATGTATTCTGTACCTGTTATGGACCGGTAGGGAAGGGCTGTTTTTTTTGATCGGTAAAATTTATGCGTAAGCACAGGTACAAGGGTTTCATTGATAAGCGAAGATTTTCCACTTCCGCTTACACCTGTTATGCATATAAAACATCCCAACGGAAAATCTACCGTGACGTCTTTCAGGTTGTTGCCGCAGGCTCCCTCCACACGCAGCACGTGTCCGTTTCCGGTACGTCTTTGTTCAGGTAGCGGGATGCAACGCAGTCCTTTCAGGTATTGCCAGGTGAGGCTGTCTTTGTGGGACTCTTTCAGGAATTGTTCAATGGGTCCGGCATACAGAAGGTCCCCTCCTTTGCGGCCGGCACCCGGTCCCAGGTCAACCAGCCAGTCTGCATGGCAGATGGTTTCCTGGTCGTGTTCCACAACTACAACGGTATTTCCCGAGTCGCGCAATTGCATGAGCGCTCGTATCAGACGCAGGTTGTCGCGTTGGTGCAACCCAATGCTGGGCTCGTCCAGGATATACAGTACGTTTACCAGGGTAGATCCAATTTGGGTGGCCAACCGTATGCGCTGGCTTTCCCCTCCGCTCAGGGTGCGCGTCCCCCTGTCCAGAGACAGGTACGAAAGTCCTACATCCAGTAAAAAACGAAGTCTGTCGCGCAGCTCTTTCAGGATGTCCGAGGCAATAGCCCGCTGCCGTTCTGTAATACGGTCTTCAACCCCGTCCAGCCATTCCACAAGTGGTTGGATGTCCATGGCAGCCAGCTGGGCAATGTTCTTATCCCCAAAACGGAAGCACAGGGCCGAGGGGTTCAGTCGGGAACCGTGACAGGAAGGGCATGTTACCTCTTCCAGGTACCTTTCGTGGGCAGCCAGCTTCCCTTCCGACTGTTCGTTTACCTGCTCCATGCGGTGGATTAATCCCGGAAATGTTATGGTATGTGTTCCTACGGAAGAACGGACGTAAATGAGGTCTTCACTGCCGTAGAGCAGGGTATCCATGCCTTCTTCCGGAATGTCTTCAATGGGGGTGTTCAGAGAAAATCCGTATTTTTTGGCAACTCCTTCCAGGTGGTTGAACAGGGTGGTATCCCGCTGTTTTCCAAAAGGTTCAAATCCTCCTTCTGCAATGGACAGGGTGGGGTCGGGAATGATTTTCTTTAAATCTATGCGTGTGGTAAAGCCCAGTCCTTTGCACGTGGGGCAGGCTCCCATGGGGGAATTAAACGAAAAACTATGCGGAGCCGGTTCCGGAAACGACAATCCGCTTTCCGGACACATCAGGTGTTTGCTAAAGTGGTCCAGTTTTTCAGTCTCGGGATCTAAAACAGCAAAAGAGCCGTCGCCGTGATGCAGGGCTGTCTGTACGGAATCACGCAGGCGGGTCAGAGCGGCTTGGTCTGTTTCTCTTCCCGATGGCGGAATAAGTTTGTCAATCACAATTTCCACGAAGTGGGACTTGTACCTGTCCAGCATCATGTTGTGTGTTATCCGGGTAATGACTCCGTCAATACGGACTTCCAGAAATCCTTTTTTTAAAATTTGGTCCAGCAACTCCCGGTAATGTCCTTTGCGTCCCCGTACTACAGGAGCCAGGAGGATGCATTTTTTACCTCGGTACTGTTCTGCAATGAGGGCTACCATCTGTTCTGCCGTATAACGGATCATGGGTTTGCCCGTTACGGGCGAATAAGCAATGGAAGCTCTGGCAAACAACAGCCTTAAGAAATCGTAGATTTCTGTAACGGTACCTACGGTAGAGCGGGGGTTGCGTGTAGTTGTCTTTTGTTCAATGGCAATGATGGGACTGAGCCCTGATATATGATCTACATCCGGACGCTGCAGTACGCCCAGGTACTGGCGGGCATAGGACGAAAGCGTTTCCAGATAACGCCTTTGTCCTTCTGCATGCAGCGTATCAAAAGCCAGGGAAGATTTACCGCTCCCACTCAATCCCGTAATCACGCACAAGGCATGACGCGGGATGGTAAGGTTGATATTCTTCAGGTTGTTGACACGTGCACCTTCTATCCGGATATAAGGATCTGTCATAATGTATAAGTCATGGCTACTGTAGGTGTTGCATGTAGGGATTGTGGGCGCATTCTTCGGCAACTGTGGTGGCCGGTCCGTGACCGGGATATACAACGGTGGCGGGAGGTAACGGACGAATTTTCACGGAAAGCGAGGTCATCAACTGGTCGTAATCGCCACCCGGCAAGTCGGTACGCCCTACGCTGCCTGCAAAGAGCAAATCTCCCGTAAAGATAACGGTATCCTGTTTCCGGTACAGGCAAACACTACCCGGACTATGTCCCGGAGTATGGAGTACCCGGAATTCCAACGTGCCGCACGTGAGGGTATCTTGGTCATGCAAAGGATGGTAATCAAGGTCCGGCTGTGGCATCCCGAATCCAAAGAGCATGGCGTGGTGGGAAGCCTGTTGCAGGTTTCCTTCTTCCAGTGCATGCATATACAACGGGATGTTGTAGTTTTTTAGTACAAAGGGCAGCCCCATCAGGTGGTCAAAATGGCAATGGGTATTGACAACCAACTGCGGGGTTAGCTTGTTTTGTTCTATATAGTCAACCAGGCGTTGTTCTTCTTTTGAACCAAAGCAACCCGGGTCAATGATCATGCAGTGTCCTTCGCTGTCGTGTACCACATAACAACAGGTACGCAAGGCATTGAAATAAAATGTTTTTAATTGCATGTTTTTCTTATTTACTTGTTCCTTCCAGCATGGGCACAAATTGGTACAAACCAAAATCCTCTGTGCTGTACTGGTTTTCTCCCGTCCTTGTAATACGCAGCATACGTTGGACATCCCTGCCCACAGGAACAACCATTTTTCCGCCAACGGCCAGCTGTTCTTTTAGTTTTTCCGGTATTTCCGGAGCCCCGCAAGTTACCAGAATTCCGTGAAAAGGAGCAAATTGCGGGAGTCCGGCAAAGCCATCCCCAAAGACAATACCTGCCGGGTCGAATCCTGTTGCCACCAGGTTTTTTTGTGCCAGGATAAACAGCTCCCTTATGCGCTCTATGGAATACACCCGGAAACCCATGGCCATAAGAACAGCCGTCTGGTATCCGCACCCGGTACCAATCTCCAGCACCTTGTTCATTTTGCTGCAATCCAGCAGGTGTGTCTGCATGGCAACGGTATAAGGCTGGGAGATAGTTTGTCCATTGCCTATGGAAAGAGGCTTGTCTTTATAGGCAAGGTGTGCCAGGTCTCTTTCTACAAACAGGTGACGAGGCACTTGTTCCACGGCCTTCAGGACGGCCGGGGAGAAGGGATACTTACGGGATAGTTCTGCTGCCAGGAGCCGTCTCTGGCCTGTTTGTCTAAGGTCTTCAGGTGGGTGCATAACCTTACTTTCAAATGATTAAGCCCCCTCCCGGAAGGGAGGAGGCTTTTATTTGGTTTAGGAAAAATGGGTTAGTATTCGGCATAACGCAGCGCAGGATCCAGCTGTATGGCTTTTTCCTTGTATTCGGCTGCTTTTTCTGCTTCGTTCAGACGGCCGTAAGCCACTCCTGTTACAAACAGTACGTACGCATTGTCCTGGTCCAGTCCTTTCAGTACCTGCAGGGCATCTTGTACACGGTTCTTGTTCAGCAGGGCTACTGCATAGTTGATATCTTTTGTGCCGGAGAGCAGTTCAAGGGCTTTGTCGTTATCGTTTCGGTAGATGGCCAGAACGCCGCGGTAATAACGTACGGCACTTGCATCTGAAACATTGTTGAGGGCTGCATCAGCTGCGGCGTAATCGCCTTGCTTCATGGCTACACATGCCTGTTGCAATCCTATCATGTCTTTTTGTTCCTGTTCTGCAGCTACCAGGCTTGCGGTTTCCAGTGTTTGCAGGGCTGCATCCAGGTCGTTTGCCAGGATTTGGTGGTACGACATGTTGATGTACAGTTCTACGGCATTGGGATAACGTTCCAGACCCCTTTTGTAAAGCGCAATGGCCCTGTCATTTTCCAGGTCCATGGCGGCTTGGATGATGTCGTTGGGTGTCAGGTATTCCGGCTGGTTGTCTGCAATTACGCGTACTTCTTCTGCTGTCAGCTTAATAGGTTCAAAGCTTACTGAAACGGAACCGTAACGCAGCAGCGGAAGCATCACGTTCTTTACTTCTGCATTGGTGCCAATCTCTGAACGGATTTGACGTTCTGCTTCTGTCGGATCCGAGGCAAGGCGCAGAAATTTGTCTGCCAGTTGTTCTTTGTTGCTGACAGAAGATTCTTTCATGGCTGTATAGAACTCATTCCAGAATCCCATGCCGGATGTACTGGTTACCGTCCAGGCACTTGCCGGAGCTTCTTTTGTGTATCCCTGGTCTTTCAGGGCTTTGGCAAAGAAGTTGCGGGTATGTTCTGCACGTCTTTTGGCCAGCGGGTCGTTAATGCGGGCTGTTCCTTCCGGGGAAGCATTTCCTTCCACATCAATACGGACAATGTTAAAGTCGTCCCGTGTTGCCAGTTGCTTTAGGGAGTTCAATACACGTGTGATTTCCGGCTGTGTGGCTATGGCCGGAGTAACAGTATATCCGTTTACCGGGAAATAAACTTTCCCTTTGAGGGTTGCTCTGGTGCTGGACTCGGCAATGCTGTGTGCCTTGAATACGGGCAGTACCGGTGCTAAAGGCACGTTCACTGCGTGGTCACACAGGGGCTTGCACATTTCTTCCCGGGTCAGGCAATTTTCAATCCAGGCTTTTGTCTGGAAGGTGGCCGTGGCCAGCCCTTCGCGGTAAGGAATAGTGGTTTTGTAGGTTAACACCTGACGTACAGACCAGTCCACCACAGGGTAATCTGTGTCCACTACGGCAACTCCCTGTACTGTATAGTAAGGCAGTTTTTGCACTTCACCGTTGGCGTATAAAATGGATGGCATTATGCAAAAGGTAATCCTTTTTTCAAAATAATTTGCGGGAACTTCTACTTGAAACTGTACGTTTACTGTCAGGTTGTCCTGTACCTCAAATACCGGTGTGCCACAAACAATTCCGGAATAATCTGCCGGGATCCTGGTGGTTGCGCAAGATGCTGCAATAAGGGATACCGCTCCGAGAATGAGGATATTCACAATTTTCTTCATGATCTATAAGGTTTGAATAATAGACATTTGTTATGCTATGTATGCAAAGTTATGTAAAATATCCCCAGCTAGCAACATTTTTTTGTTTATATTTGACAAACCTAAAAACAGAACAAAATGCATATAGCCGTTGCCGGAAATATTGGAAGCGGGAAGACAACACTCACAAGACTTTTGTCTGGCCATTACGGGTGGGTTCCCAAGTATGAAGAAGTGGTAGATAATCCGTACCTGACAGACTTTTATGAAGATATGCAACGTTGGTCTTTTAACCTGCAGATTTTCTTTCTGAACCGCCGTCTGGCAGGGATTGTGGAAATCCAAAAGGCAGGAGGAACGGTCATCCAGGACCGCACGATTTATGAAGATGCCTGCATCTTTGCCACCAACCTGCATGCCATGGGGCTGATGTCTACCCGGGATTTTGACAACTACATCCGGCTTTATGAGCTTATGATATCCCTTATACCGCCTCCGGATTTGATTATATACCTTAGGGCTTCCGTTCCCACACTGGTAAAACGCATTCAGAAACGCGGCAGGGAATACGAAAGCTCCATCCGCCTGGACTACCTTACAGGACTTAACGAGCGGTACGAGGCGTGGATAGAGAAGTACGACGGGCCCAAACTGATATTGGAAGTAGATGAACTCCAGGTAGAAGAGAATCCGGAAGACTTGAGCAAAGTCATAGATAAAATTGACGCAAGGCTTCACGGCATATTTTAATTACGTTTCCCGCACGTAACGAAGATTTTCCCGCACACAACAGGTAACTTGTTTTAAGTATGTTGGTCAAGACATATGGTAGTGCGGTGTGCGGTATAGAAGCCATGACCGTTACAATTGAGGCGGACGTTTCTCCCGGTTTAAATTTTCATTTGGTAGGGCTGCCCGACAATGCCGTAAGGGAATCGCAGCAACGTATTTCTACGGCCGTGCAGTCCGTAGGCATGAATATTCCCGGTAAGCGCATTGTGGTCAACATGGCTCCGGCCGACATTCGCAAAGAGGGCTCGGCGTATGACCTGCCACTGGCGCTGGCCGTTCTGGCCGCCTCGGAGCAAATAGACAGCCGTTTTTTGGATGGGACGCTCTGCATGGGCGAGCTGGCGCTGGACGGAACGCTTCGGCCCGTCAAGGGTGCGCTTTCCATGGCCCTTCATGCCAAAGAGGAAGGCTTTGCACGGTGCATTTTCCCCTTGGACTCGGCCCGGGAAGCCGCCGTGGTGGAAGGCATCGACGTGTACGGAGTCACGCACCTGGTCCAGGTGCTGGATTTGGTGGAAGGCTATCCGGGCCTGGAGCCTCTGCGGGCGGATGAGCCGGCGGATTTCGTGGCGAGTAGTGCGGGAGGTAGCCCGGCGGGCAGTGCGACGGATTTTCCGGCAGGACACTCTGCTGGTCACTCTGCCGGTCACTCTGCCGGTCACTTGACGGGCAGTCCGGCGGGCCCGCTTGCTGCGGCTGTTCCGGTCGGCTCCAGACTCGGCTCAACTGCAGCTTCCCCGGTCGGGCAGACGGACCCCGATTTTGCGCAGGTCCGGGGGCAGGCTCAGGCGCGGAGGGCCTTGGAAGTGGCGGCTGCCGGCGGGCACAACGTGCTGATGTCCGGGCCTCCGGGAGCAGGCAAAACGTTTATGGCCAGGTGTTTGCCGGGAATCCTTCCGCCCCTGACTTTTGCCGAGGCCATAGAAACTACGCGTATCTGGTCTGTCTCGGGTTTGCCAAGAAAAGAGCAGGGACTGATGCGCAACCGTCCGTTCCGCGCTCCGCACCACACATCTTCTGTGGTTTCGCTTACGGGTGGGGGTGCGCATGCCTTGCCGGGGGAGATATCGCTGGCACACAATGGGGTACTGTATTTGGATGAGTTGCCCGAGTTTTCCTCTACGGCGCTGGAGGTGCTGCGGCAGCCTTTGGAAGACGGGACCATACGGTTGTCGCGGGCTCGGTATAAAGTGGATTATCCGGCGCGTTTTATGCTGGTGGCTTCTATGAATCCCTGCCCCTGCGGTTTTAAGGGACATCCTGCCCGCGAATGTGTGTGCGCACCGTACGAGATAAGGCGCTATGAGAACAAAGTGTCCGGGCCTCTGATGGACAGGATGGATATTCACCTGACTGTTAAATCGGTAGATGTGGAGGATTTGCTGCCCGACAAGGGTTTTGTGGCGCAAGCCGAGGATTCGCAGACCATCCGCGTGCGGGTGGAGCGGGCTCGGGCGTTGCAACAGAAACGCTTTGAGGGCATAAAAGGAGTGCATACCAACGCTCAGATTCCGGTGGCCCTGCTGCCTGTTTTCTGCGAACTGGATAATGCAAGCCGGGCTTTTCTTAAGCAGGCCCTGGAACGGCTGCACCTCTCGGCCCGCGCCCACCACCGCATCCTGCGCCTGGCCCGCACCATCGCCGATCTGGACGGCTCCGCCGCTCTGCAACTGCACCACCTGGCCGAGGCCGTGCAGTACAAGTGAGGGGGCCGGTCGTCGCGTTTTCTGTCGGTCGCTGTACTTTTGGGAGGTTCCCCTTTTCTTTTGGTGTCAGCTCCAGAGCTTCGCAATTGAGTGATATTTTGGCACACTACTACAACTCTAAGAACTCATGGTAATTATTGGGGTTGATAACATGGTAGGTGGCGTGGGGGTAGGCGGTAGCAAAACTTTTTGGCACCGGTGGTTTTTTCTTGCCCCACTTGAACTCGTATGCTTGTATGGCTCCGCCGGGACTGGCTGCCAGTAGGTCAATTTCCTTTTTGTCGTACGTTCTCCAGAAATAAAACTTTTCAAGTCCGTCTCGGTTCAACGAATTTTTGACTACCTCGCTGACCATATAATTTTCCCAAAGGAGACCCATTTCTTCGTCTGTGCGGAGTGCGGCCGATTTGAAATTTCCGGTAAGTACATTAAGGATTCCATTGTCATAAAAATACCACTTGCTGGATTTGGTGACTTCTTTTCGCATATTGCCCGAGTAACCACTTAACGAATAGATGATATAGACTTTGCTTAATAAATCCAGGTACCGGATAACGGTGTTCCTGCTCAAACCAATCTGTTTACCCAGTTCATCATAAGACACTTCTCGCCCTACCTGATGGGCAATAAGTTTTAACAGGCTGACCAATCCGGCGGAATTGCGGATCCCGTCCAGTTTCAGAATATCTTTTAAAAGGTACCCTTCTGCCATTTGCTCCAGGTAATTTTGCCGGTCTGTATTATTCTCCATCTTAACCACGTCCGGATAAGCTCCGTATATCAATCGGTCAGGCAAAGCCCTTCTAGTTTCCAGTACATTTTCTTCCTGGCTTATTTCTTTTTGGGAAAAGGGGGTAAGCAAAAATTGGCGGGCACGTCCCACAAGAGGCTCTCCGCTTTGATTCAATAAATCAAAAGAAGAAGATCCGGTTGCGATGACCCGTATGTTCTGTATAGTATCGACTATCAATTTCAGCTTGTGACCAATATCTGGAATTTGTTGTGCTTCATCAATAGCCAGGACATCAACTCCGTGTAATAACCGTCTGTAATTTGCGATACTACGCTCTTCAAGCAAACGGAGTGTATCTGCATCATCTCCGTTTAAAAGCAGTACATTTCCTTTAACCTGTTTAAGAATATTTTCCAGTAAAATGGTTTTTCCTACACGCCGAGCTCCGAAAATGAGCGCAACCCTTTGAGGAACCATGGCCTTTTCAATGACCGGTTCCAACATGCGATGAAGTATTTTTTGATCCATAAGCAGACTATTCGACTTTGGTTTGATACAAATATAGTAAATTCGGTCAACATAATGATGGAATTTATATAAATTCGGTCAACGTAATGACGGAATTAACGAAAATCTGCGTTGAACGTAATAGTTTATCTATTTTTGTGGTATGGAATTGATTTTTTCCCTGGAGAATATACGGCAGGCAGCCGAGGCGGTGCTGGAATTTACCGGCCAGGAGGGGGTGCTGGCTTTCTACGGGCCGATGGGTGTGGGAAAAACCACGTTCATTAAGGAGCTGTCTCGGGTGCTGGGGGTAGAGGATACGGTGAACAGCCCGTCGTTTGCTCTGGTCAATGAATATCAGACGGCTGTGGGAACTCCAGTCTATCATTTTGACTTTTATCGCATTAAAAAAATAGCCGAGGCAGTGGATATGGGAGCCGAGGAGTACTTTTACACGCCGGCTGCCCTCTGCCTTATTGAATGGCCGGAGTGCATAGAACCGATGCTCCCGTCGGATACCTATCGTATCACGATGGAAACTTTGCCGTCCGGGGAGCGGAAAATCAGTATTTGATTCAGGTAGAAGTTTTTTGGGGTTGTACCCGTAAAAATTTCTTGGTTTTTGTGTCTTTGTTTGGAGGTAGTAAGTGCCACGCCGTGACGTAATGCTGCAAGTGGGTGTTATATAGCCCGTTAAACGTCTATGCAAGAAACTGCTACTTACTACCCCCTGGTGCGAAAATCTGGAAGGCCATCTGGTACAAGGTGCTAAAAATTCGTACCGTACTCCTCATTGTATAGTTTTGTAACAAACTCTCTCATGAGGTCTGTCATTTTTTTTTCGGGCTTGTTTTTATCGGCTTTGGGAGGGACGTAATCACGGATTACATACCTGTCCGTGATGGCCCGCACTTCCGGAGTTGACCAAAAACCATTGTCTTTTAATAGATGCATTAACACTCTTACAGCACTAACCCGGGTGCCGTCTATGCTTTCTCTACAGCCCAACATTTGTAATTCACACTCTTTCATATAATCGCGAATGGTAACTTTTTTTCTTTCTTCTTTCATAATATAATTCTTTACATGTTTATAATTCAAAGGATTATCAATACGTCAAAGAACGACAGGTAACCATACAGTTCACCCGTGGACACGTATAAAATTTCTAAGTGAGCAACTAAAAAATCAGAGTAGTAAAGAAAATATGAAAGAGAAAATATTCATTTAGTTGCGATTGCAGAATATGTGCAAAGGTAATTATTAAAATGAAGGGTGCAATAATTGGTAAAAAACCGCCCCCCAAAGAGCACCCTTCACAAAACTTGGAAGAGATACCCTCCGGGGAGCGGAAACTAAAAACTCAACAGAACAACTACTAACCTCAAATTGTTTTGCGCTTCAGCTTTCGCGGTGCTTTAGCCTCTGCAGTGCCGCAAAGCTTCGTCGCAGGGCTTCAAGCTTCACGCCGCCTCGACCTTCCTCCCGCCACCTCAGCTTTTCCTGCGCTCAATCAGGTACGCGACCAGCAGGCCCAGGCCGGCGAAGAGGATGGGGCTGCCCAGGATCAGGAATCCGTTGACGCCTTCGTACAGGGCATTCTTGAGCGTGCCGGGAGACCAGAAGGAAAGGCCCAGCCAGACAACTACCAATCCTATGCCCAGGCCCAGAAGCAGGCAGGCTGTGCGGAGGGCCGAGTTCGGGTTTTTCTTAACCATCACCTCCCATTGGGGATTGATTTCTTTATACGCCTGCAGGGTGGCGGGGTCCATGGTGGCTAAAATATCAAGAAAAGTCAGGCGTTCTTTTTTGGTAGCCGTGCGTGCCCAAATGGCATAAATACAATAAAAGATAGTGGCTACAATCAGTACAGGAGTTAATTCCATTTTATTACTATTTTTAAGGGTTATTACTTTATTTGTACCCGTTTGCGGGATTTCACCTGTTTGACGTAAAGTGTGTTTTTTGGTTACATCCTGTGTAACGTTTTAGGGACAATTGCGTCAAAATAGCAAAGAGAGCAGAGCACTTTGAACCGGGATGCGGACTACATAAAAAGAACCAGGGCAGGAGACCTGCATGCCTATGCAGCTCTGGTGGACAAGTACCAAAGCATGGTTTTTGTTTTGGTACGCAGTGTTTGCCGTAATGCCGAGGATGCCCGTGAAGTGACTCAGGATGTATTCCTGCAGGCGTACAGGCAGTTGCATACCTTCCGGGGTGCGGCCTCGTTTAAAACATGGCTGTACCGCATTGCCTACAATACGGCCATCAGCCATATAAGGAAGGAGCAGAGCAGGGAGCGGCGGGCACAGGACTACAGGGAGCATGTCTTACAGGCCTCGGCACAAACCACGGTGCAGACCCCGGCATATGCCGAGGAAGAACAAGACAGCGACGAGCAGCAACGCTACGAAAAACTGAGGTCATTGGTAGCCTCGCTGCCGCC
>DIRP01000010.1:26325-27588 GCA_002427525.1 Bacteroidales bacterium UBA5433
ATAGCGCATATCTGTTCCCTGACCCCCTCCAACGTTAAGGTGAGCATGTTCAGGATCCGTCAAAAACTAAAGGCAGGAATGCGAACGGAAATAGAAAGAGAAGCGGACCTGGAAACGGAAGTAACAACAATAAGTACAAACGACAAGCTATGAAAGATTACACCGACATTACAGAACGCAAGCCCCTGTCAGATAATTTAGAGTCGGACTACGCAGCTCTGCTTGAAGAGGAACGCCTTCAATGGCAAGCCGAGGCATCTGCAATGCCGCCCCTGGGAATGCTTGTGGTCCGGGAGATTGCAAAGCAGCAAGCTGTGCAGCGCAAAAGACAAAGGTACGGCTTGGTGGCAGCGGTTGTTTGTGTATTGCTGGCGGTGGGAACGGCCGTGTTTTACACGGTGCCGCCTGTGCGAACGGCAGCAACTCAAGCAAGTGCAACGTTTTTACAACATAGTGCCGAGGCCCTTACGGGCATACAGCAAGCGGCCCGCAGCACCCTTCGGCCCGTTTGGGGGCAAATTCGAATGACGGTACAGGCTCTATTGCCGGGGAATGAAGCAGTGAGATGGCAGGACGATCTTGCCCGTCAAGGAGATATGGTCCGGCAAGGAGATATGGTCCGGCAAGGCGACATGGTCCGGCAAGGCGATATGGTCCGGCAAGGTGATATGGTCCGGCCAGGCGATATGGTCCGGCAAGGCGACATGATTCGGCAAGGCGATATGGTCCGGCAAGGAGATATGGTCCGGCAAGGCGATATGGTCCGGCCAGGTGATATGGTCCGGCCAGGCGACATGATTCGGCAAGGTGATATGGTCCGGCCAGGCGATATGGTCCGGCCAGGCGACATGATTCGGCAAGGTGCACAGGCAATGGCCACGGTTGCAGACATGGCCAAAAAGATCGCAGCGGTAGTTGCCGGATTACCTGTCCAGGTGTGGTACATGCTATCCCTAACCGTGGGAGTAGGGTTTTTATTAGTTATCGATTTTTTGGTTCGTTCAAGAAAAAAGATGGTACGTTAGATTGTGGAGGGCGGCCGGCTGTATCGGCTAAGGAAAACGTTGGCTCCCGAAGAGGGAGGGGACCCGCCGTCAGGTGGGGAGGATTTTCCGTGCCGATACAGCCGCCCGCTGATGTATTTCGTTGCTCCTCCGCCGGGCGCTCAAAAGGGTAGTGAGTGGCACTTTCTCATACACCCGGCCAACAATCAATTACTCAGCTATATACATGTTTTTTCCATTTCGTGGCACTTACTACCCT
>DIRP01000011.1:0-13067 GCA_002427525.1 Bacteroidales bacterium UBA5433
AATTCATCGCCTACCGGCATGAGCACCTTGTCTTTATCTACTAATTTCTTCAGTAATTCTTTCACCTTATTTCTGAAAGCATCGGTGGGTTCATTTACGTTATCAATCAGTAAATCGGCAATGGTATTGGCATTTGATTTTGGAAGGGTGCCCTGGGTATCTTTTGGCAGCTGGTCTAAAAGGAAAACAACACTCAAAATTCTTCCTTCGAGTAAACTGTCTCCGCCTTTGGCTTTCCTTTCCTCTATGAGGTTATTGGTCTCCTGCAGTAACAGGGCACTTTGCAGAAGGTCTCTTTGTTTTTGTTCAAAAATGAAATCTCCCGGAATGATATATCCAAGGTCCTTATTTGCTAATATTTTAACACAGTCATTCACGACCCGAATCTGACTTCTTAATTGGCCTGTTGTACCGGCTACATCAATAACCTGTAGAATCTTTTTCCAGAATTTCCTGATGGGTGGAATCAAAGGATAATCAGCAACGGCAGTTTTCCTATCATCGCTGGTATAGCCAAAAGTAGTTCCTTCCAAGGTGCGAGAAATTTCACCCATTGAAGATTCAATCTTTTTATCAATAGCAGTAACAACAGTTGGCTTCTTCTCCAGAATGGTTTTACGTGTTACTGTTTCAACATCAGTATCGGAAAGCAGAACCTTTACCGAAAAACGATCATGTAAGGGTTGAAGCTGGGGCGTTTCAGCCAGCGCATTCTGACCGGTACCGACTAGAAGTAACTTTCCTTCAAAATTGCTACAAACGTCCTGAGCAAGATTTTGTATATCAATAGTTTTATTACCATCCTGTCCTATAAATTGCTGAACTTCGTCTAAAACAATGATGGTGCAAGGGATCTTATTGCCATAAGACAAAGGAAAAACTTCGGTTTTCAATGTATTGATGAATTGATCGCGACTAATTGTATCCTGTCGTTTAAAATTGATCTTGAAGCTCTCTTTTACTTGAGCTTCATTCTCGGCAAAATCAGGCTTTATTTGCAAAACTGCTTTTGCAAGTGCGGTCGAGACAAACAAATTTTCATACTCCTTCACAAAGTCTTTTCCCTGTGCTTCAATAATATTTTTAAGCTCATCATATATGCCTTCCTCTTTTGCCCAGTAAATAAATTTAAAATGATGGTACTGAGGTGGTAATCCCAACGCATTAAGTACCAGTTGTAAAAACGAATACCGGACATCAGCCGAAGGAAAATCCTTCAACGTACCAACAATGGATAATCTACCATAGACATCTTGTTTCCTCTGTAGCTCAACAAATAAATCTTGAATATCCTGTGGTAGTGGTTTTATAGTACGGGCAGTTTCACCATTTTGAAACTTATAATCCTGCCATAAATAACCCAGCATTTTCACCAGGTGCGATTTACCGCTACCAAAAAAACCACTTACCCAAACTGCAGGTTGTTTAGGTTGGTCAATAAACTTTAAGTAAGTATCAAGAATTCTGTACAACCCTTTCTGATATTCCCCCTCACACACAAATGTTTTCAACTCATGTCTTAAAGTTGCTAATCCATTCTTGTCTTTAGAAATATTAATCTCAACTACACCATCATTTAAGAGATTGTTTTCTTCAGGATTAAGATTAAAAAGTTCTTTATTTTTCATCTTATTTCATTTATGTGGTTATTGGTCTTGCTAAGTAACTCCAGCCGTCTCTTGCGTTAAGTAAACGGAATTGATTTTTTTCAAATTCACCGGGGAAGAAAACAAGCAATCTCCCCTTAACTTCACCGGCAACATGATTTAAAATATCGGAAAGCCTACTAAACCCAAATAGAGAAGCCACATTGGTAAATGCTGTTACTGTTTCGTTATCAACCTGCTGCTCTCTGATTTTCTGAACAATATTTTCAATTGCAAATTTCTTAAAATCAAACTCCAATTGGTCAACCAAAGCATTGGGATCTTGAAAATATTCGTCTCTGTATTCATGGGAAGCCATCCATTCGGGAAAACAGTCTTTTAATGAAATGTTTGCCCATTTCTTTCCTGCTCTTTTGGTTGCATTTTCAAAATCACTGAGGCGAAAATCTATTTTTCTCTGGCTGTCAGGGTCATATACCAAAAACCAAATCCGTTCCTGAGCAGATAAGGTTTCTTCCCACTTGCCGCTTACAGCTTTATCGTAGGCTTGAATTAAACCATCAACATTATTCACCATTATTTTATCGTCTTTAACTGGTTTTCAAAAGAAATCACTGTTACATTTCCACCATACTGGTATTGCAACAAATCTCTTTTGGCGGCTTCTTTTATCAAATTTCTCAGTTCTTCAGTATTTATTGCCAGTGCTTTTACCCACTTACTTAAAAGGATATATTCGCCTCTGTCGCCATGCAGATATGATAGTAATAATGCAAAAGCTACAGTATAATAATCATGTGCCGGCTGAACTCTTATGTTTTTGACTTTCCCCTGTAAATATCCGGCCTGTTTCCATGAGCTTGCAACATTCTGTGCAGCACTTCGCCTTGTATTGTCAGAATACCTGCCTTGATGGTATTTTTCAATATTATCATCAAATTTTTCTATTGCGACTCTTTCACCAACGTTGGTATTTACAACAAGGTCAATGCTTTCTTGGAGCAAAAAATCATTTGATAAGGCAAATAATAAGGCAAGAATGCTTTTCTTTTCATTGCCCACTAATGTCCAATAATGTTTAAAGCAACTGAACAATAAATCTTTCTTATCAAGTCCATATAGTTGTTTTAAATAACTATTTGTTTTTATAAGATTTCTGTTTGAGAGCTTGTTAAACACATTTGATGTAAGAATATCATCAAAATCACTGTTCTCAATGCTATGGTTCATTACTTGAGAAAGTTCGGCAAACATGATAGTTCTTGATGTATGTATTGTTTTTATTTTTGTCATCTAAAATAAGATACGTTGTTTCCAGATTGTTATTGTTTTGTCACGCCGTTCATTCAAAATTAAAACATTGTGAAAAATAACGAGAAAATTTAATGCTTTATTAATTAGGTGCTTAAAGTTACATCTTTTTTCGGATTTTGATCAGTAAAAACAAAGTAGAACCCTTGTTCTGACATGGGGAAACCGATGTTGCTTTATTGTTGAAAGTGAAATGTGTTCCACCCTCTCCTCAAATTATCGTTAAGCAATCAAAAAATAAATGGCGCGTCAAGGGAGCTGGCACCAAAAGAAAAGGGGAACCTCGCACCCGAGGAGGGAGGGACCCGGTTGCGTAGCGATAGCGTAGCATCCGGGAGGCGTTCCCCGTTCTTTTGGTGCAGCGACCGGAATGTGGCGGCAAGAAAGTTACCTTCAATGTAGCGCGCCAAGATTTTTTGCAGAAGCTGCAACTATCAGATTAGAAGCGAAATACTGGAATGGCTCGGAAATGTGGCGCGTTACATTGAAGGTAAAGTGCGCCAAACAGCCAAAACTGTCAGCGAGCAGAATATTCTCAGCGCTCGGAAGTTTTCAGCAGGCGGGCCATTTCAGAGGCAAACACAAAATCATTCAGCGCTTGGTTCTCGGCTTGCAGGATGGTGTCTTTGCTACCCTCCCATTCCTTTTCCCCGTTGTGCAAGAACACCAGCTTTTCCCCTATGGCCATTACAGAATTCATGTCATGGGTGTTGATGATGGTGGTCATGTTGTACTCGTGGGTAATGTCGCTGATCAGGCGGTCTATGACAATTGCTGTCTGGGGATCCAATCCGGAATTGGGCTCGTCACAAAACAGATAGCGAGGATTCATCACTATAGCACGGGCAATGCCCACCCGTTTTTGCATACCACCACTCAGCTCGGACGGGTATTTATTTCCGGCATCTCTCAGGTTAACTCGCTCCAGACAAAACCCGGCCCGTTCGTTCCTTTCTGCCAGCGACCAATCTGTGAAGAAGTCCAAGGGGAATCGGACATTTTCCAAGGCTGTGGCAAAATCAAACAAAGCGGCTCCCTGGAACAGCATGCCCATCTGCTTGTGGATTGCTTTGCGTTCTTTTTCCTCCAGGTTGGTAAAATCTGTTGTGCCGTAAAAAATGCTTCCTTCATCCACAGAATGCAGTCCTGCTATTGCCTTAAGCAAAACTGTCTTACCCGACCCGCTGGCTCCGATAATCAGGTTGGTTTTCCCTTGTTCAAAATCAACAGACACGTTCTTTAGAACCTGTTGTTTCCCAAAAAATTTAGATATGTTTTGTATTTGTATCACAAACAGTCACACTGGTTTTAGTTGAGCATCAGTTGGGTCAGCGCAAGGTCCGTAAGCAGGATCAGCAAGCAGATAGAAACAATAGAACGGGTACTGGCGCGTCCTACAGCCAGGGAGTTTTCCTTCGGAGAATACCCATACAAAGCAGCTACCGTCACAATAATAAAGCTAAACACCACCATCTTAATCAAGGCATATACAATGTAGTACCCGTTAAAGGCAAAACGCAAACCGGTAGAATATTGACTTAGGGTAATCATTCCTGTAGCTGCCACAATCAGCCATCCGCCAAAAATACCAACCATTAAGCTGAACAACATAAGCAAAGGGTTGAAGAGGCAAACAGAAACCACTTTAGGAAGTATGAGGTAGTTGGCAGAGTTGATTCCCATCATCTCCATGGCATCTATTTGTTCCGTCAACCGCATGGTCCCAATATCCGATGAAATGTTTGATCCCACCTTGCCGGCCAGAATCAGCGCAACCATGGTGCAGGAAAACTCCAGAATAAGACTTTCCCGAACCATATACCCTACATACATTTTGGGAATAAACGGATTTTCAATATTGTACGCAGTCTGAATTACAAGAACGGCACCAATAGCAATAGAGATAATACCAATCAACGGCACGGAACTTAACCCCAATTTTTCTGTTTCTACTACACATTGCTTCCAGAAAATACGCCATTTTTCAGGTTTGGTAAAAACCCGTTTCATAAGCAGAAAATATTCTCCTATCAGTTCAAGGGTTCTTTTTAGCAACTCCCAAAGTTTGATCATGCGTCAAAGATAGTAAATAGACGGCGTTTTTTAATCGGTGGCATTTGTGGTTTCACATCTTTTTCTTTTGTTCGCATGACCGGGTTCAGGTAAATATGAGAGCTGTCAACCAAAGTAATCTTCACCCGCACGTAATGGTCTTCCGGCCTCAGCTTGTAAAAAGCCGAGGCGCTGCTGCTGCCGAAGGTGCTACTGCCAAGCTCGCTGCTACTGATGGCGGAGTTGTCACTGCCGGTTTCGCCCGACACACGTTTCAACAGCAGACCGTCCTGGCCGATAAAGCTGAAGCACAGTGCACTGCCGCTCAAGACCACCACCAGGCTGTCGTCGCAAACCCGGCAACTCTGCAACAAAGGCAGGGAATCCAGACCCTCCCGTTTCCGGGACACCGAACTGTGCGCCAACCTTTCTGTCACCTCTACGCCATAAGCCGCCCCGCTTTCAAGCGCGCGGTACACCGCCTCGGGACTTTCCATACTACTACCGGAATTTCCTACAAAAATCATGGTGAAATCCCGGGCTATGTCTGTCGGCTTAAACACATTATGAGCATCGTCACCGGCAAGAAGCATCGCCGGCCGACCCGCCGACAACGCCACATCCCACAACCCTTCCGAAACCCAAAAATCGTTGAGCACTTCAAAAAGATCGTGCCCTGTTAACCGGCACATGTCTTTTTTGCTGTACCCGCCCATCCACGCAGGGTGGTGCAACGCAACCAAACGGGAGTGTTCCTTCAGCTTCTTAAGAACGTGTTGTTTCTGCGAACGTGTCTGCGGCAATATATAATCGTTCCAATACACCTTGCGCGCTCCAATAACACCCTGATGGGTCTTCATTACATTGTATCCATGCTCATACACAGGTATGTACAACCTACACGACATTTCTGTTATATGCTGGTAATCGGATATCCCTATTATATCGTACCCCAACGAATCGTATTTGCACAGCATATCATCCACCGTATTTTTCCGGCCGCTTGTTACAAACCCCCAGGCGTTGGAATGGGCGTGGAAATTGGCCCGCAACCACTTGCCTTCCGAACTTACATTTTCATACGGATTGTACCAATACGGCCCCTCGAAAGGAATGGCAGGGGCCGGCTTATAAAGCGGCATAAAACGTACCAACACATACAATACCAACAGGCCTGAACCCCAAAACAATCCCCTGCGTTTTTTTGATGTTTTCATACTGCCAAAAATAGCCATCCTCCAGATGGTGCGCAACACCGATTCCTATATTTTCAGAAAATTTGCATTACATTTACGCAATGAGCAAATACCTAAAGTTCTTTACGGGACGAGTCGGACAATGGAAACGGCTGAAGGCTGTTTTTGGAAGCACCCCGACACCCCTCCAACCTTTTTGGATGCATTGCGCATCGCTGGGAGAATTTGAACAAGGACGCCCGTTGCTTAGCGCCATCAGGGAAAAATATCCCGACAAAAAAATTCTGCTGACTTTCTTTTCTCCCTCGGGTTATGAAATCCGAAAAAACACCCGGCTGGCTGACTATGTGTTTTACCTGCCGTTGGATACACCACGTAACGCCCGCAGGTTTCTGGACCTTGTCAAGCCAAGAACAGCTATTTTTGTGAAATACGAATTCTGGTATTTCTACCTTACAGGCCTAAAGAAAAGGAATGTTCCCACCTACCTGGTATCGGCACATTTCAGAGCAGACCAAATCTTCTTTAAGAAATACGGAGCCCTGTTCCGTCGCATGCTCACGTGCTTTACACATATTTTTGTGCAGGACGAGTCATCACGTCAATTGCTGGAATCCCTTCCGGCAGCAGCTCCTGCGGCAGCAGCTCCTGCGGCAGCAACTCCTGCAACAGCAACTCCTGCGGAAGCAAACGCACTGCCGGCCACCCTTCCGGTAACTGTTGCAGGAGACACCCGGTTTGACCGGGTCGTGGCGGGTGTAACACAAGACACCGCACCGGAAACCCTTATACAACTGCTCCGGGACCCTGTCCTTATTGCCGGCAGCACCTGGCCAAAAGACCATGTCTTTCTAAAGCGTCTTGCAGAAGACATGCCTTTGCTGCAACTGGTTTTGGTCCCGCACGAAACAGATCCCGCCCAATTGCGCGCTATCAGGCGGCTTTTCCGTTCCCCTCTTCCGGTTTTCTACTCAGAAGCATTGCAGGAAAAGAATCCGGCTCCTCCCAGAATACTGGTGATTGACAGCGTAGGTCTGCTCTCCCGCCTTTACCGGCACGCCACCCTTTGTTATGTAGGCGGAGGTTTCAATGCTTCCGGCATTCACAACATCCTGGAACCGGCAGTACACGCCAAACCTGTACTTTTTGGTCCGAACCACAGCAAATTTAAAGAGGCCGGCAGTATGATTTCACAGCAAGCCGCCGTAAGCTTTCACAATTACGACACCTTGCTTTCTGCTGTTAAACACTGGATGGATAACCCGGCATTACGGGAACAGGCCGGTAAAACGGCAGGCAACTACGTACTGGAAAATACAGGAGCTACACAGCTAATTCTTCAAAAGATGGCTGACCGGGTGCCGTAGCGCCCTCCCGATCCGGGGCAGCATACACAAACGGATACCCATTATGCAAGGCATGTTGCCGGGCCCTAAGTGCATCGTCTCCCATGATCATCACGGTCACGCGGTACCTGCCGTCTGTCGGCACACTATCCCTGCCGTCAACCGGCACGCCATCCCCTGCTTTGCCGGACAACCTAACGCCCCGGGAATTCTGCCTGTCACACCAGCTTAACAGGAAATCCGATTCTTGCCGAGATTGTGTATGTACTGCTATTTTCAGAAAATCTGCTCCTGCGGAAAAAGCCTGCTCCGCCAGCGTATTCAGCGTTTCCTCAGAAGGGATGCTTGCATACATGCTGCCTGCAGAAGTGCCCCAAAAATGGGCCGAGCGGATAATTTTTGCTCCGTGTTGGCGGGCTAACGCCGTGACTTCCTGCACATACGCAGCCGGAGCCTCTATCGGAACGTCCACCCACCCGACACCCCAGGAAATCATCTCTGCAAGTACCTCCGGAACAAGAGTCTGATTTTCAGACCCGACGGCAGAGCGGTCAGGTACGGCTGTTGCCTGCCGGTCAGGTACGGCTGTTGCCTGCCGATCAGGTGCGGCTGTTGCCTGCCGGTCAGGTACGGCTGTTGCCTGCCGGTCAGGTACGAAAGCGCCCAACTGCGTAAGCATCAAGCGGTGCTCTTTCCCCATGCATTGCATACGGAAAGCCAGCAACGCCACGGGAGATAACGCCGGCATCAGATCCAGACGCAATTCTACCCAGGGGGCCCGGTCAATCCACAAAGAAAAATCCTGAACGGCAGAAGCCCCCAGGCAAACACCGGGGTTTCGGGAACGGTTTTCCCACTTGACGACAGGTTCTTTTGAAAACACGTACTGCCCTATTCGGGAAAGCAGAACCAACTGCAAGTCTTCGCCTCGTCTTTTTTTATCGTGCAACATATACGGGATAATCTCCCTTTCCGGACACGGAAGTTCCACATCCAACCCGCAGGCAATCAACACCTCTACTAGCTCATCCCGTTCTGCGGGAGAAAGAAAGGTCTGTACCTGCCCGGCAGAAAGGTGTGCGCCGGAGGACGGTCGGCCTTGTGGATCCGCAGAAAGAAGATGTTGTGTGCCCGCAGCAAGCCGGCCTTGTTCCACAGAATAGGTGGCTGCCAGAGCCATGCCCCGTGCGACAGCTTGCCCGTGGCTTATGGACGGATGGCAGGCTGCTATGGCGTGGCCAAAAGTATGCCCAAAATTAAGGGCTTTGCGCACCCCCTGCTCCAGCAGGTCCTCTTCTATAAACCGTACCTTAATTTCCTGCGAACCTTGTACCAGCCGGCGAAGCACCGACAGGGGCAAATTGCAGAAATCCGTGCCGGAAGACGTGCCGGGACCTGTACAACAAGCCACGTGTTCTTTGATAAAAGAAAAATACGAGGCGTCGGCAATAACCCCGTGCTTGATGCACTCGGCCAGACCGCAACGAAACTCTTCTGCGGGGAGTGTTTCCAGTACAAGCAGATTGCAAAACACCCAGCGGGGAAGTACCGTACACCCAATCATGTTTTTGTAACGACCAAAATGAATGCCGTTTTTCCCTCCAAGTGCAGCATCTGTCTGAGCCAACAACGTGGTAGGTACCAAACCAAAGGGCATCCCCCTCATATATACAGACCCAATGAATCCCGCAAAATCACACACCGTCCCTCCGCCCATGCCAACCAAAAACCAGGAGCGATCTACATCCCATTCCAAAAAGGTTTCTACGGTTTTTTCTACTTTATCCCACTGCTTTAACTCCTCGCCGGCGTCTAAGGGCAGCGCCTTCCAGGCGGGATCAGCCATCCGTTTAAACCAGGGTTCTACGTTGCGGTCGTACAAAACCACTACACGGCTGCCTTCCGGCACCAACTTGCGCAACTTGCCAAAATCCTCAGAAAGGATTACCTGCCCGTCTTTCTCGGCTTTATTCATTTCGGATGATTTTTTCCTGTCGTTTGATGGCTTCCTGGTGGATAGCACGGTATACTTCTTCTATAAAATCCTTATCCAGTCCCTTTTCTGTGGCCTGCTGCCGGATTCTTTCCAACACCCGGTTCCAGCGTTCAATCTGAACAATTCCAATGCCTCCGCGCTTTTTCACCTCTCCTATAGTATCTATAAGCGACATACGTTTGGCCAGAATATCAACCAGTTCATCATCCAATATACCAATCCGGGTGCGGATGGCATCTATCTCTATTTTTTCTTCTGCCGAAGGGTTTTCTGAAGGTAGCGACCTGCGCCAGGACAACGAGTGCATCAGCTGTTTAAATGCATCCGGAGTCAATTGCTGCGGTCCGTCGCACAACGCTTCTACAGGACAGGGATGTACTTCCAGCATCAATCCGTCAAAGTTCAAATCCAGGGCCCTTTGCGCTACATTCGGAATCAATACCGTATTCCCCGTTAGATGCGACGGATCACACAACAACGGTACCCCGGGCATCGCTACCTTAAATTCAATAGGAATCCTCCACAAAGGAGCATTTCGCAATTGTCCTGAATGGTAATCGCTAAATCCCCGGTGAATGGCATATACGTTTACAGGGTGGTGTCGCATTATACGCTGCACAGCACCAATCCATAAATTCAAATCGGGATTGATGGGGTTTTTTACAAAAATATGAAGTGCCGTTCCTTCCAGCACCCTGGCAATTTCTTCTACCAGAAAAGGATTGGCCGTAGTACGTGTACCCAGCCAAACGGCAGAAAGACCGGCCTTGAGCACCATTTCTGCATGACGGGCCGAGCCGACTTCTGTGCATGCCTTAAGTCCGGTACTTTCCTGAACCTCTCTTAGCCATTGCAGGCCTTCTTCACCTACGCCTTCAAACCCCCCGGGGCTGGTCCTGGGTTTCCATAGACCGGAACGGAAAAACGAAATACCCCCGCCTCCGGCTGCCTGCGGAAGCCTGAAATCTTTCAGTTGCAAAGCAGCCTGCCTTACCTGCTCCTGCGATTCTGCAGCACAAGGACCGGCAATAAGTATTGGATGGTTCATTACTCAGGGTCTTGAATGCGCTCACGGATTTCCTGTTTCACGGCTTTCCACCGGGGAATATCCAACTTGGGACCGATGACTTCTACAACCTTGGCCGCAATCATAGAGCCTATGTCCCCACATTTTTGAGGAGAAAGACCCAGGGAATGTGCATACAGAAAACCTGCCGCATACAAATCGCCTGCACCCGTAGCATCTTTAGCAATGCCCGGCCAGGGTTTTATGTTGTATGTTTTATTATTACTTCTTACAAGCGATCCTTCTTTTCCCAGCTTAACAACCGCAACATCACACGTTTCGGCAATAGCGTGCAACGCCTCTTCCGGCTCTTTTCCCGTATAGGAAAAAGCCTCTGTTTCGTTGGCAAAAACTATGTGAACGTAGTTCTCTATAATATCGTGTAGAAAAGAATTGTTGCTTTCCACCACATTGTAACTGGCCATATCCAGAGAAATAATCATGCCTTCTTCTCTGGCCAATTTTACCGCCCGGCGCACCAGGTGCTGGTTTTGCACCAGGTATCCTTCAATATGAAAGTAATCGTATCCATGAAACATTTCAGGAATCAAGTCATCCGGTCCCAGCTCCAGGGCTGCCCCCAGGTACACGGCAAATGTGCGGTCGGCATCGGGCCCTGTAACAAAAACCATAGCCCGCCCCGAGGCATGCTCCCCTTTAAGCAAACAGGATTTGATGCCGTTGCGGTGCTGATCTGCATAAAAAAGTGACCCCAGTTCATCATCTCCCACTTTGCCTACAAAACCGGACGGCATACCCAGAACGGCTGTCCCCGTAATGGTGTTGGCAGCAGACCCGCCGGCCACATATTGTACCCCAAGAGGCTTTAAGTCGCGCCATATGGTGTCGGCCGTTTTGGCATCTACATGTTGCATACTCCCGTGAGGAAGATGAAATTTTTCCAACAGAGATTCATCCGGCAACAAAGCCAGAATATCGGTGAGGGCATTCCCCATCCCCAAAATAGATTTCATACGGTTTTACTTTACTACAAATGTAGCCTAAATTTTCTGAATGTCCTTTTTTCGTACCTTTACGCGGCTATGGACCGAAAAAAAATCCTGCGGGCAGTTCTCTTTGCTGCATTGGCTTTGGTACTGCTGTATTTTTCTTTCAGAGGCATCCACTGGAACGAATTCCTGGACGGCTTGCGTTCTGCCAATTATTTCTGGGTACTGATGTCTGTCTTTGTTGGGGCCCTCTCTTTTTACGTACGGGCTGCCCGCTGGCGGATTATCCTCATGGGACTGGGAAAACCGGTAAAGAGAATCGACACGTTCAACGGAGTAGGAATTGCCTACCTCACCAACTTTGCATTGCCGCGTGCCGGAGAAATAACCCGATGTGGCGTAGTGGCCAACCGGACCGGACTGGGTTTTGACAAGGTGCTGGGAACTGTCATTCTGGAAAGAACTTTTGATATGATATGCCTTGTGGTCATAACCATAGCCGTGGCCTTTCTCAGGATGGAAGTATTTGGGGAATTTTTAGTCCGGCAGGTCTGGACCCCGCTTACGCACTGGTTTGATGGTTCTGCTGTATGGGTCATTTCGCTGCTTGCAGCCCTGATTATACTACCCATACTGCTATGGATTGTCTTTCGCAAAAAACTGAAAAAATACAAGGCCGTTACTAAAATTACCGGTTTCTTCAAGGGTATGTGGGACGGGCTGATTGAAAGTTTTAAAATGCCCCACAAGGGAATGTTTTTCTTTCTTACCGCCCTCATGTGGTTCCTGTACGTGTGCACCAGCTATTGCACCATACTGGCCACCCCGTTACGGGATACGCTCACATTTACAGACGCTTTATTTCTGATGGTAGTCGGCAGTTTCGGCTGGGTAGTTCCGGTACAGGGAGGTTTTGGGGCGTTCCATTTCATTGTCACCTTGGCTCTGGTTGCCGTGTATGGGCTATCCCATACAAACGGTATGGTATTCGCCACCATAAGTCACGAGGCACAAGCTGTCACCATGTTGCTGACCGGACTGTTTGCTGTCATTTACATGAGCGTATCCAAAAAGAGCGTAAAAACACATTAAGGATCCCGACTTGTCCCTTTCAAATCTTGTCCCTTTCAAATTTAGTCCCTTTCAAATTTAGTGCGGTCATAAATCCCTGTATATCAGCTAAGGGAGGGGACCCGCCGCAAGGTGGGAAGGAGTTGCAGGGCCGATACAGACCGAACGCGTCATTATGGCAAGGGTAGTGAGTGCTTGTGGAGCACTTCTTACTGCAACTCATTATATCCCTGCGCGTTAGCGCACCGCCTTTGATGGCGCTACTTACTACCCTTCACGAAAAACACGGAAAACAGTCACTTCTGCCGAAGGGTAGTAAGTACCCCAAAGCCACAAACAGCTGTAACCAATTAAATATCTGCGCGTTAGCGCACCGTCTTCAAAACCGCTACTCACTACCCTTCAGAGGGGCAGGCGGAACTGCAACGAAATTCGTCAGCGTTCGGTCTGTATCGGCTAAGGAAAACATTGG
>DIRP01000011.1:13273-47705 GCA_002427525.1 Bacteroidales bacterium UBA5433
GAGGATTTTCCGGGCCGATACAGACCGAACGCGTCATTATGGCAAGGGTAGTGAGTGCTTGTGGAGCGCTTATTGCTGCAACTCACTATATATTTGTACGTTAGCGCGCCACCTTCAAAACCACCACTCACTACCCTTCAGAGAAGAGGGGCCGGAGGAGCAGCAACAGAGTATGCCGCGAAGGAGCAGCGGAATGTATCGGTAGAGGAGAACAAAATTCGTCAGCAACGGAATACGCGGACGGATGTCGAGGCGAAAATCAGAGTTATCAGGAAACAAGAATACAAGTCTATTGGAGGAAAATGGAGCTATGATTCCTTAGCTTTTAAAAAGCAACTTGCCCAATGCCCCCATCCCGGAAACTTTCACAATCTCTATGCGTGTGCCTTTGGGGATATGGGTGCGGGCGTTGTACGACGAGATAAATATTTTTTCAAATCCCAGGCGGTTGGCCTCGGCAATCCTGCGTTCCAAATGAGGCACGGGGCGAATTTCACCGCTTAACCCCACTTCTGCCGAAAAGCACCACCGGCCGGGAATGGCCAGGTCAAAAGCCGAGGAAAGAATAGCACTGACAACGGCCAGGTCGGTCGCCGGATCAGTGACTTTCAGGCCACCGGCCATATTCAAAAATACGTCCTTGGTAGCCAGGCGGAAGCCTGCCCGTTTTTCCAGAACGGCCAGGAGCATGTTCATCCTGCGGATATCAAACCCGGTGGCTGATCGTTGCGGTGTGCCGTAAGCGGCTGTGCTAACAAGTGCCTGCGTTTCAATTAAGAAAGGACGCGTACCGTCCACCATGGCCGCTACCGCCATACCGCTCAGATTTTCCTCGTGCATGGGGATAAGCATTTCTGAAGGATTTTTCACTTCCCGCAACCCCGTTTGTGTCATTTCAAAAATGGCCAATTCTGCCGTAGAACCGTACCGGTTCTTAAAGCTGCGCAACATACGGTAGGTATGGGTGTTGTCCCCTTCAAACTGCAATACCACATCCACAATATGCTCCAGCACTTTAGGACCGGCAATGCTGCCTTCTTTGGTGATATGCCCCACCAGGATGACGGGTGTATGCGTTTCCTTGGCATAGCGGAGCAACATGGCGGCACATTCCCTCACCTGGGTTACACTGCCCGGTGAAGAATCCAGCAGCTGCGAATACACCGTCTGAATGGAGTCAATGATGAGCAGGGCCGGATTTATTTCACGGGCACGTTCCAGGATGTTTTCCAGCATGGTCTCGCACAGGACCAGACAGTTATCCGGCCCGGCGGCGGGAGTGACAGAGGCCGTGGAAACCGGATTAACGGGAGAACTTCCGGCGAGGCTGGCAGCGGGGCCGGCGGAGCTGTCAGCAGCTACAAAAGGGCTGGCAGCAGCAGCGACAGCAGAACTGCCGACAGGGGCAGCGACAGCGGGACTGCCGACAGAGGCATCGACAGCGGGACTGCCGACAGAGGCATCGACAGCGGGACTGCCGACAGGGGCATCGACAGCAGGCGCTGCAGCGGCGGGCGCCAGGCGCTGGGCGCGCATGCGGATCTGGCGGGCCGACTCCTCGCCCGACACATACAGTGTAAGCAAATGCGGGGCGTGCAGCGGAATCTGCAAGCTAAGGGTAGATTTACCTATACCCGGTTCTCCGCCAATCAGGATGACCGACCCGGGAACCAGACCGCCTCCCAGCAAGCGGTCCAACTCGTCATTATGCAAAGAAATCCGCTCCTGATCCTGTGTGGAAATCTCCCCAATGGGAACGGCGCGGGCTCCTGTGGATACCCTTGTTCCGGAAGACCGGCCCCCGGCCGCAGACGGTGCCTGTATTATTTCTTCTGCAAACGTATTCCATTCCCCGCAGGACGGACACCGGCCCAGCCATTTGGCAGACTCGGCTCCGCAATTGCTGCAAAACCATGCTTTTTTTACTTTACCCATAACACAAAGATAATTTATTCTATCTTTACTCTATGAAAAAATATGGCTTGCTTTTATTACTCTTGCTACCTGTCAGTTTATGGGCTCAGGATTTTGCGCCTTATGCCCGGAAGGTAGCCAAAGATTGGAACATCACAGGCTCAGCTCTGGCTGTGATTAAGAACGACTCCCTTGTCTTTGTACAAGGGTTTGGAGAAAAACTCAAAGACAGCGGTTTGCCGGTAGACGGTAATACGGTCTTTCAGATTGGATCTGTCAGCAAATCGTTTACAGCAATGCTCATTGCCATGCTGGTAGACGAAGGGAAGGTTGACTGGTCTGCTCCCATCAAACAGTACCTCCCCGATTTTGAAATGTACGACCCCTGGGTAAGTGAAAATATGCAGGTAAGGGATCTGCTGTTGCACCGCTCGGGTCTGCCGGGACAGGCGGGTACGTACATTCCTTGTCTGGGATACGACAGGGACGATATGTACCATATGCTTAAGTATATACCCCCGGCAAACAGCATGAGAACCACCTACGGCTACAACAACATTTTGTTTATAGTAGCTGAAAAAATCATAGCCGCCGTTACGGGAAAAAGCTGGGAAGAAAACCTGCAGGAAAGGATTTTCACTCCCTTGGGCATGCACAATACCAGTGTTAACGAAGAAGGGTTTCTGGCCCATGCAGACGGGAATACCCCACACGAGTCCCTGGTAAAGGACGGAAAGATTATCACAACCCCCATGGAGGGAGAAGAACAGGCATTGCACTGGCTTACAGTCATTGGCGCAGCCGGCGGCATCAATTCTACGGTATTGGATATGATGCAATGGTGCCGCCTGCACCTGTCTAACGGAGTACTTGACGGAGACACCTTGCTTTCGGCTGCCCAAATGAACTACCTGCACAGAGGACAAACGATTACCTCCCAAACAGACAGCAAAACAAACATATACTCTCCGTGCTGGTTTGTAGAACAAAACAGCCGGTACCGTGTTTGGTTTCACACGGGAAGCACCTGGGGATTTACAGCCCTCTGTACTTTTGTTCCCGAGCTGAACCTGGGAATGATGTGGCTTGGCAATAGCGAACCGCCTGCAGAACCGCGGTATGCCATTATGCGTCATATCATTGATTACTATATGAACCTGCCCACACAAGATTACAGTACTGCCGACCTGGAAATATACCTGAAAGATGCTGTAGCGCAGGAAGAAAAAAGAAAGCAGGAACAAGCAGCCATGGTACCGGAACCGGCAGCTCCCTATTCCCAGTATGTGGGTACATACACACACCCTGCTTTAGGAGAAGCCGTAATAACATTGGAAGAAGGCGAACTGTACATTACCCTGGGGCCGGAAGATTTCCCGTGGCGTAAACACAAGATGACGCACGTGAACGGACAACAATTCCGCTTCCGTTCAGGAGGTACTGCTTTTACACTCACCTTCTCTATGGAAGATTACCTGTTGGTATTTGATCTGAATCTTAAACAAAATGAAAATATGGGACTTTGGAGGGCCCGCAAATGATACGTAAATCACATATAGCACGCACGTTTTTTATTCCAATTCTTTTCATCACTCTTTTTACAGGAAATATTTACGCTCAGAGTAAAGAGCCTGTTGCACAAAAGAAAGCACCCATTATCGGGTTATCGGCTACCTATGAAACGGGACAGAATACCGTTCCCAACACATACATCATTGCCGTAAGAAAAGCCGGAGGAATCCCCGTGGTTCTTCCTGTGACAGATGATTTGGAAATCATATCCCGCATGGTAGAAGCCATTGACGGACTTATCCTTACAGGAGGCGAAGACCTGGACCCCCTGCTTTGGTATGGAGAAGAACCGCTTCCCGCCATGGGGACCATTGTTCCCATACGGGATTTTTTTGATATCCATCTGGCACGAACGGCTGTTAAACAAGGGATCCCCGTACTGGGTATTTGCCGAGGGGAACAAACTCTGAATGTAGCTTTTGGAGGCACCCTGTACCAGGACATCCCTTCACAAGTACGTTCTGCCACCCCGGTAAAACACAATCAGAAAGCGCCCCGGGAATACGGCTCGCATACCATCACGGTAACACCGGGAACGGTCTTGCACGGCATCCTGAAAGATGTCCTGGAAAAAGACAATACCTTCCGTGTTAATTCCTACCACCACCAGGCCGTGAAAGACGTAGCTCCCGGCTTTAAAGTAAGTGCTTATGCCCGGGACGGTGTCCCCGAAGCCATCGAGATGGTGGGCAACCCCAACGTACTGGGGGTACAATTCCATCCGGAAGGACCGGTGTCGCAGGGATACCACGCTTTGTTGCCAATTTTCCAGCACCTGGTAAACGCAGCCCGCTAAGGCACCATGGCATCATAATTTACCGTTAAAAAAGGCTTCGTAAGCCGAGAGATCAAGCAATCCGTGGCCGGACAGGTTGAACAGGATTACTTTTTCTTTACCTTCCTCTTTGGCCTTTAGGGCCTCGTCAATGGCTACCGCAATGGCATGGGTTGACTCCGGTGCCGGGATAATACCTTCTGCCCGGGCAAACAAAGTCCCCACTTCAAAGCACCTGCGTTGCTCCACATCCACGGCCCTTATGATATTTTCTTTCAGCAAGTGGCTCATGATGGCCCCTGCGCCGTGGTACCGCAGCCCTCCGGCATGGATGGCATCCGGTTCGTAATCGGCTCCCAGCGTATACATGGGAATCAAAGGAGTAAGTCCTGCCGTATCTCCGTGGTCGTAACGGAATGTCCCCTTTGTCAGTTTGGGACATCCGGAACTTTCTGCTGCAATAAAATCAAACGTAGCTTTGCCGGCCAGCTGATGGCGAAAGAACGGCAGGCTGATGCCTCCAAAATTTGACCCTCCGCCAAAGCAACCAATAATAGTATCGGGATAATCATCGGCCATTTCAAATTGGCGTTCTGCTTCCAGCCCAATAACCGTTTGGTGCAGCATAACCATATTCAGCACACTTCCCAGGGTGTATTTTGTATTCGGTCGGGTCACAGCTCTTTCACACGCTTCCGAAATAGCCATTCCCAACGTCCCCGGGGTATCGGGATTTTCAGCCAAAAACCTGCGGCCGGCTTCTGTGGTTGTTCCCGGAGACGGATGCACCTGCCCTCCGTATGTCTGCATAACAATTTTCCTGTACGGCTTCTGGTCGTAGCTTAAACGTACCATAAAAATCTCCACATCCAGACCAAAGTGCTTTCCTGCAATGCTTATGGCAGATCCCCACTGACCGGCTCCCGTTTCTGTAGTCAGGTGTTGAATGCCTTCTATTTTGTTGTAGTAAGCCTGAGGCAGCGCCGTATTCAACTTGTGGGAGCCCACGGGAGATACACTCTCGTTCTTAAAATAGATCCGGGCCGGAGTGTCCAATGCCTTTTCCAGACCACTGGCCCTCACCAGCGGACTGGGACGGTAAATCTTATACAACGTGCGTACCTCTTCCGGAATCTCTATCCAGCGTTCCTTTGAGAACTCTTGTTCAATCAGCCCTTTGGCAAAAATGGGTTCCAAATGAACCGGTTGCAACGGCTGCTTTGTCTGCGGATGAAGCATGGGCTGTAAGGTGGGCAAATCTGCCAATACATTGTACCATGCCGTGGGGACCTGGTGGTCGGGAAGAAGGAATTTCCTGGTTGTTTTCATAGGTTTTACAAAAAAAATGCCCCCTTGCGTTGCAAGAGGGCATTACCGGTTAATAAAAATATTCAGACTATGCCACAGATGCGACGCGGACGGGTTCTCCTCCGTACCACCACCATCTGTTAATCATAGTTGTTTTTCTCATAAGACTACAAATATACTAAAGTTTTGTTTTCACGGTACCCACCGGGCGTGAATAAAACGGTCCTTTTCGTTTAAATCTTTCTCCACCAGCACTTCTGAATACCCACTCTGGACAAATAACCGACGCAGTTCTTCCCCATACGCTTCGTTTACCTCTGCCAGCAACGTGCCCCCGGGGCGTAAAAAACGGCTGCCCAGCAAGGCCAACGGACGGTAATGCACCAAGGGGTCAGCATCCGGCACAAACAAAGCTTCTGCAGGTTCAAAAGCCAATACCCGGTGCAACATCTGCTCTTTTTCTTTTTCCGTTACATACGGGGGATTGGAAACAAGCAAATCTGTAGTTCCTTTTTTCAATCCGGCCCGGATTGCAGCAGCCTCTACAGCATCTGTATCTGCAATGTCTGCTTGGAAAAAACACACATCTGTCTTGTTCAGAACGGCGTTTTCTCTTGCTAGCTCCAGCGCATTGGGATTGATATCAAAAGCAAAAACAGGCACCTGCGGTTTTTCTTTTTTTAAAGCAACGGCCAGGCAACCGCTGCCTGTGCAGGCATCCAGTATGGGACCGGTAGCAGTCCGTCTGGCTTTATCCCAAAGTTGTTCCGTTTCGGGACGAGGTATCAAAACACGCCTGTCTACTTTTATAGAACAGCCCCCAAACACCACCTGCCCCAATATGTATTGGAGCGGTTTTCCGGCTGCTGCCTGATCTACAGCAAACATCAGGGATTTCAATTTTTCCGGATGCGGCACATACGTTTCCTTTGTATAGTACCAGTGGCCGGGGATCTCTGCCATTTCTTGCAGCAGGGTACTGATAAAAAGCTGCAATCCGGGTGGCTCATACTGATCCTTCAGGCGTAAAATGGCATATGCCTTAAACTCTTTTATGTTCATCAATGGCTGCTTCTATCATGGATTCCAAAAATTCCCGCAGGGTCATGCCGGCCGCTTCTATTTCTTGCGGAACCAGACTTTTGGTTGTCATTCCCGGAACGGTATTCACTTCTAAGAAATACAAAGCGGTTCCTCTTAAAATATAATCTACCCGTATTACCCCCCGGCACAACAGGGCATCGTAAATAAAAGAAGTAGTCTCTTGCACAAGCTTTGTCATTTCCGGAGAAATACGGGCCGGTGTAATCTCACTGGAAGCTCCTTTGTATTTGGCCTGGTAATCAAAAAAACCACTGGCGCTGTGCGGTACAATTTCCGTTACGGGAAGCACAAACTCTTTGGTGGCTGTTTTCATCATCCCGTTGGTTACCTCCACCCCTTCTATATACTCTTCTATAAGTACCACCTCGTCTTCCTGCATGGCACGCTCAATGGCAGGCACAAGCTCTTCTTTACTATCTACCCGGGAAATCCCAAAGCTGGAGCCTCCCGCCGCCGGTTTCACAAACCAGGGCATGGGTCCAAGTACTTCTTCGGCCTGCTGTTGCCAGGAACCCTCCCTGTTTTTTCTTGTAATACGTATTTCTTTGGGCATAAGCACACCTTGCGTACGTAAAAAGCATTTACAGGCATATTTATCAAACGCAAGCAGGGCTACCTTTGCCGAACATCCTGTATGGGGAATGCCCAGCATCTGCAGGTAAGAGATAAGCAAACCGTCTTCACCGGGAGTCCCGTGCACCATAAGTAGCACCATATGAAAAGAAACCGACTCCCCTTCCCATTGCAAGGTAAAGTTGTTCTTATCAACCGGTACCGGCGCAGTTGCTTTTCCGTTAACGGCAACCAAATTCCAGGTGCCGTTATATATATCAATCTCAAAGACATCCCTATCCGGAGCGACCAAATGGGCCGCTGTATTTTTCCCACTCAGAATAGAGATTTCACGTTCAGAGGAGCTCCCCCCGTAAACAAGAGCTATGTTCATGATCAGTTAAAAAAAGCGTCTCTCCGGCGTTGTTGCTGATCCATATCCTGATCAGAACCATCACAGACCAAAGAGATATTGAATCCCGGAGGTGCGGGGAAAATATCTTCTTCAGAAAAACCCAGGGACGGATCGTTCATAATTTTTTTCATAAATATACCCCAGATAGGCAGGGCCATGTTGGATCCTCCCCCCAGAGCAAGCGACTCAAAATGCACTTGCCTGTCCTCGGCTCCCACCCAGACTCCGGCAGTCAGGTTGGGCGTAATTCCCATAAACCACCCGTCTGCCTGATCGTTGGTTGTTCCTGTCTTTCCTGCAACAGATCCCCGTGGCAGGTACAGTGCCCTTATACGAATGGCCGTACCCTCGTTAACAACTCCCTGCAACAAATTAATCATAAGGTAAGCTGTATTCTCCCCTATGGCTTCCCGTTTGCGCGGGCTGAAGGCACCCAGCAAGTTGCCGCTGTTGTCTTCAATACGTGTAACTAAAAAAGGATCTACATAAACCCCTTTATTGGCAAACGTGTTGTAAGCGGCCACCATTTCAAACAAACGCAAATCTGCCGGCCCCAGGCACAAAGATACCACAGGATCCAACCGGCTCTTGATGCCCAGTTTGTGGCACATGGCCACCATAGCCTGCGGCCCGAATTGCTTCATCAGGTAAGCCGAGATGTTGTTGCTGCTCTTGGTCAGCCCCCACTTTAACGTGACCCTCCTGCCAATCCATTCTTCTTTGTCCACACTCTCCGGAGTCCAGGTAGTATCTCCCACAATGAACGTCTGTGGAACGTTGACCACCTGATCACAGGGAGTCCACCCTTCCTGCATGGCCAATGCATACAGAAACGGCTTAATGGTAGACCCCACCTGCCTTCTGCCCTGACGGACATTGTCGTATTTAAAGTATCTGTAATTGGGCCCCCCTACATACGCTTTGACATAACCGGTAGCCGGCTCCATAGCCATAATGGCACCGCGCAGAAACGATTTGTAATGCATAATGGAATCGAGTGGTGTAAGCACCGTATCTGTAGCATACGTCCCGTCTTTCCCATTCCAGGAAAATACCCGCATGGGTGTTTTAGTACGGAATGCCTGGTCAATGTCCTCGTCTGTCGCATCCACAGCGCGCATATTGCGGTAGCGGTCACTCCAGCGCATAGCCTGCCGGATTACCAGATCCCTGGTTTCTTTGGGAACATCGTCCGAAAACGGCCTGTTCTTTTTGTACCTGAGTTCGCGGTTAAAGGTCGGTTGCAGGTACGTGCCCAGGTGTTCCTCTACAGCCTGGTTGGCATAAAGTTGCATACGGGCGTTGATGGTAGTATAGATTTTTAACCCGTCCCTGTCCAGATCGTACATAGATCCATCCGGTTTCCGGTTTTTATGCAACCATCCGTACAAGGGATCGTTTTCCCACATATCCAGATCTGCCAGATAATGCTCTTCGTAGGTATAGCTCCTGCGATCGGGTGCTCCGGCGGCCATTACCCGCCGCAACATATCCCGGAAATAGGGAGCCAATCCGGCGTTGTGGTCTTGTGTAGTATAATTAAGCACTATAGGCAATGCCTTAAGTGAATCTGCCGTATGGCTGTCCAGAAATTTGTATTTTTTCATCTGCCCCAGCACATGATTTCTTCTGCGCAGGGAATATTCATAATTCAGTACGGGATTGTACCGGGTAGGCTTATTGACCATACCTACCAGCGTAGCTGCTTCTTCTGTATTGAGCTGTGACGGATGCTTATCAAAGAAAGTAGAAGAAGCGGTACGAATACCGTAGGCGTTACTCCCGAAAAAAACAGAATTCAGGTACATGGTCAGCAGTTCTTCTTTTGTATAGTTACGCTCCAGTTTAACGGCAGTAATCCACTCTTTCATTTTAATAACCACCATCTTAAACGCATTCCCTCCGGGAAAACGATAAACAGTAGTGTCTCTGGGGTACAGCGTTTTTGCCACCTGTTGCGTAATGGTACTCCCCCCGCCGGCGCTCTCTTGCCTAAGCAATATAGATTTAACGGCTACTCTGACCAAAGCCCGGAAATCTATACCGGAATGCCGGTAGAAACGTATGTCTTCCGTTGCTATAGTGGCATGCTTCAGGGCCTCGGGCAAATCTTCGTATTGTACATAAGAACGGTTCTCTATATGGTATGTTGCTATAACAACCCCGTCTTCAGAAATGAGTTCTGTCGCCAGATTCGTTTGCGGGTTTTCCAGGACGCGAAATGAAGGGATATTGGTAAAAGCACCCACTAAAAACAACATAAGGAAAACACCTGCCAAAGGAACCAACACAATGATCCATAGCCATTTGTTGATTTTTTTCTTTGTTTTTTCTTTCATAGGACAATCGTGTAACGGAGCAAAATTACACATAAATATTTGGAATATACCTTATATTATGTCTTACTTTGCAAAGTCTGATTAGAACGTGTATGGAGAAAAACTTGGTAATTGTAGAGTCGCCGGCAAAGGCAAAGACCATTGCCAAAGCGCTGGGAGAAGGATTTGAGGTTGCATCAAGTTTTGGTCACATAAGGGACCTGTCAAAAAACAAACTTGGAATAGACCTTACTAATAAATTTGCCCCGGAATACCTGGTTGCCCGGGAAAAAAAGGAACTGGTAAAAAACCTTACCAAAGCCTCTAATGAGGCCTCACTTGTATGGTTGGCGTCTGACGAAGACCGTGAAGGTGAGGCTATTGCATGGCATCTTAAAGAAACGCTTAATATCCCTGAACATAAAATCAGGCGCATTGCGTTTCATGAAATCACCAAAGAAGCCATCAGAACGGCTGTGGAAAATCCCAGAGACATTGATATGGACCTGGTGATGGCACAGCAGGCGCGCCGCATTTTGGACCGCCTGGTGGGCTATGAACTATCACCTGTCCTTTGGAAAAAGGTAAAGCCGGGACTGTCTGCCGGAAGGGTGCAATCCGTAGCCGTACGCCTGGTGGTGGACCGCGAACGGGAAATCTTGCAATTCAAACCATCCTCTTCTTTTAGGGTCGAGGGACTATTCACCTGCCCCGCTAAAAACACAGAACCTTTCAAAGCCGAGCTGAACAAACGGTTCCCCACAGAAGAAAAAGCCCTGGAGTTCCTGCAGCAAAGCATCGGTGCCACGTATGTTGTCACGCAGGTAGAAAAGAAAAAAGGCAGCAAAAGCCCCGCTCCGCCTTTTACAACATCTACCTTACAACAAGAAGCCGCCCGCAAACTCGGCTTTTCTGTTGGACAAACCATGAGTGTAGCTCAAAGACTGTACGAAGCAGGACGCATTACCTATATGCGTACAGACTCAACGCAGCTTTCCGGCCTGGCTCTTGGAGTGGCTAAAAAAGTCATAACAGAAACTTACGGACCGGAATACAGCAAAACAAGGCAATATGCCACCCGTTCAAAAAGTGCCCAGGAAGCGCACGAAGCCATCCGCCCCACTTTTCTGGAAACAGATCAGATAAAAGGCACAGCCGTAGAAAAAAAACTGTACGACCTCATCAGAAAAAGAACACTGGCATCCCAGATGGCAGATGCACAGATTGACAAAACACAAATCACCATAAACGACAGCAATACCCCGGAAACTTTCACAGCTACCGGTGAAGTTGTTGTCTTTGATGGCTTTCTGAAGGTTTACCGGGAATCCGTTGATGACGAGCAGGAAAACAACGGTTCCGGCAAGAACAGCAGCAAGGCCGGCATGCTACCGCAGCTGCAAAAAGGCGATACTCCGGTTCCTTCTTCCATAAGGGCTGCACAACGCTTTACACAACCCCCGTTCCGTTATACGGAAGCCAGTCTGGTCAAGAAAATGGAAGAGCTTGGCATTGGACGCCCCTCTACCTACGCCCCTACTATATCCACCATCCAGCAACGAAACTACGTTGTTAAAGGAGACCGCCCTGCCCAAAAACGGGATTTTCTGGAAATTTTGTTGCAGGACGGCGTTATTACACAAAAGACACATACCGAAAACCACGGCGAAGAAAGAGGAAAACTATTCCCGGACGACACAGGTGTTCTTGTAAATGATTACCTTACAGAGCACTTCCCCTCCATAGTAGATTACCACTTTACGGCCCGGGTAGAAGAAGATTTTGACCGTATTGCCAACGGCAAACTGGTATGGAACAACATGCTGGAAAATTTTTACAAACCTTTCCGCAAGACATTGGATACAGCTCTTGAAACAACACGGCCTGCCAGCGAGGAACGGCTGCTGGGAACAGATCCCGCAACCGGCAAACCGGTATTGGTACGCTTTGGCCGGTACGGCGCCATGGCCCAGCTGGGAGACCGCGAAGACCCCGAAAAACGTTTTGCCGGTCTGCGCAAAGGACAACTGCTGGAATCCGTCACACTGGAAGAAGCCCTGCAACTGTTTCGCTTACCCCGGGAATTGGGGTTGTACAAAGACGCTCCCCTGGTTGTAGCCAGTGGCCGCTACGGACCTTACGTGAAATGGCAGGGGAAAAACGTATCCTTAGACAAGTCAGACGACCCGTACACCGTATCGCTGGAAAGAGGAATACAACTTATTGAACAGGCTGTGGCCCAGGAAGAGAAAAAACACGTTCTGGAATTCCCGGAAGAAGACATACGCGTACTCAGAGGCCGTTACGGACCCTACATAAGCTATGATAACAAAAATTACAGAATTCCTAAAGGAACAGACCCGGAGACGCTGACCCTTGAAGACTGCCGGGCAATTATTCAAAAAAAGGAACATGAGCCCAAAAAAGGAAAAAAATGACTTTGTGTTCCCGTTGGAATACCTTCACACAGATGCCCTGTGTGAAAACATGCCTTCCTGTACGGCCCTTTTGGTTTTTGCGGGCAGCGGTAACGGTGTGTTAAAGGAACTGAAAAAACTGTACCGGCAAAGCCATGTACGTATATTCTACACAGAAGACCTGCTGCACAACCGGCTGCCGTTTGTTTTAGAAGCAGCAAAAAAAAGAAACATTCCCACCATTGTTCTGTATGGCGAAACAACACCGGAAACACATGCGTTCCTTCAAGGTACACCGCGTGTAAGCCTTGTGTCCCGTGGAACAGAGACTCCCGATCCCATGGAGGCGTTTCTTAAGGATCCCTGCCCCGAATACCTTACATGGATAGGTTTTCAACGCTACCTTACCCGGCCCGATATTTCAAATTTGCTAACAGACAAATTTATGGAAATTTTGCGTTTGGGTGAATTCAGGGAAACACCCCTACGTGCTGAACCGTTATTGCGCGAAGCTACACACCACTTTCTGGATATGCGCTCTGTCCGCCATGCAGACTTGCCGGATGGAATCTGTACATCTCCCAACGGATTGTACGCAGAAGAAGTCTGTACATTAGCCCGGTATATGGGACTCTCCCGCCGTTTCCACCAGGCCGTTATTTACGGATATCCTGCCGACAGCCCTCAGGATTCGCAGGCCGCACAGCTGGTGGCACAAGTAATCTGGCACCTGACAGAAGGGCTGGCTGTAGCGGTTGACGAACATCCGCAAGACAATCCGGAATATTTCCGAAGAAAGGCCGTCCAGATGGGGGATGATGGCCAGGAGCTCATTTTTTTTCAATCAGAAAAAAGCGGGCGCTGGTGGATGGAGGTTCCAAATAGTAAGCACCCTGCAGAACCCATCTACATCTCTTGCTCTATCAGCGAATACGCAATGGCTTGCAAGGGAGAAATTCCTATGAAATGGCTGTATTACTATCAAAAGTCTAATAATTTTTCATAACTTTACGCACCTAACGAAAAATTATCATGTCCAAATACCCCATTGACACCACAGATCAGAAAATATTGGGTTTTCTGGTTAAGAATGCCCGTATGCCTTTCCTTGAAATTGCACGTGAGTGCGGAGTATCAGGAGCCGCCATTCACCAACGAGTAAAAAAAATGGAAGCCATGGGGGTTATTACAGGCTCACGGTTGCTGGTAAAACCGCAAACGTTGGGCTTGAATGTATGCGCTTTTGTTGGTATCCAACTGGCTCAGGCCAACCAGTATCCTACTGTTATTGAAGCCCTCAAAAGTATCTCGGAAGTAGTTGAATGCCATTTTGTGACAGGGAAATACGCTTTGTGGCTAAAATTGTATTGTCGCGACCACGACCACCTGATGGAAGTACTCATTGATATCATCCGCAATATACCTTCAGTCATTCAAACAGAAACACTCATTTCTCTGGACCAAGCCATTGAACGCCAAGTTTGGGTTAAACAATGACAAAAAACCGGAAAGATATACCTATCCGCAACGCCCTCATTTCTGTATACCACAAAGAGGGTCTGGAACCCGTCATACAAGAACTGGTAAAAGCGGGGGTTCAATTGTATGCTACCGGAGGCACGTTACACTACTTGCAAAGCCTGGGAACAAATCCCATTCCGGTAGAAGATCTTACCGGGTATCCGTCTATCCTGGGAGGACGTGTTAAAACACTCCACCCGAAAATTTTTGGAGGAATCCTGGCACGCCGGGACAACCCGGAAGATAAAAAAGACCTGGAACGGCTGGATACCCGTCTTTTTGATTTGGTTGTTGTTGATTTGTATCCGTTTAGTGAAACAGCCGCCTCCGGTGCACCGCATGAAGAAATCATAGAAAAAATTGACATCGGAGGCATATCGCTCCTTAGAGCAGCAGCCAAGAATTATGAAAACGTACTGGTTGTACCCGACAGGTCACTTTATCGGTCCCTTCTTCAATTGCTGCTAGAAGGCAACGGAAGCTCCACGTGGCAGGAACGCAAGGTTTTTGCAACGCATGCATTCAAGGTAAGCTGCCGGTACGATTCGGATATTTTCCAATACTTTAATCAGGATTCGAACCTCTCTGCCTTTAACCTTTGCCTGGATAACCAACCAATATCTTTGCGGTACGGAGAAAACCCGCACCAACAAGCCCGGTTTTTTGGAACAGAGGACAGCCTCCCAAAGCAACTGCATGGCAAAGAACTTTCTTACAACAACTTGCTGGACACCCGGGCAGCCCTCCACCTGATTTCAGATATTGATGAAACGGCTGTTGCTATTCTCAAACACAACAACGCTTGCGGGTGTGCCATGCACCAAGACCTTGTCACTGCCTGGAAACGGGCATTACAAGCAGACCCGCTCAGCGCTTTTGGAGGTGTAGCCGTTACCAACCGTACCGTAACAGAAGCCCTGGCGCATGAAATGGACGCCCTTTTTCTGGAAATTATCCTGGCGCCGGCATTTGACTCCGGAGCACTGGAAATACTCAAAGAAAAAAAGAACAGGATACTTCTTGTTTACAACCCGAACCAGCCCGTACCTGCCACTGAATTTCGCTCCCTGCTGGGAGGGGTTATCGTACAAGACAGAGATGCCGTAACGCAGCACCTGCCTGACTGCAAACCGGTTACCCGCCTGGTACCCTCGGAGCAACAAATGAAAGACTTGCTGTTTGCCAATACATTGGTCAAACACACCCGTTCCAACGCTATTGTTCTGGCCGCGGATGGTATGCTGCTTGCAGCAGGCATGGGACAAACATCCCGTGTAGATGCCCTGAAGCAAGCCATCACAAAAGCCCGGGAAAATAACCTTTCCCTGCAAGGTGCCGTAATGGCTTCCGATGCATTTTTCCCGTTCCCGGACTGTGTAGAACTGGCGCAAAAAGAGGGTATAACCGCTGTCATACAACCGGGCGGTTCTATAAAAGACCGGCTGAGTATTGATTTTTGTAACAACCACAACATGGCTATGATCTTTACAGGTATACGCCACTTTAAACATTAGACACAACTTTATGGCTTTTTCTTTTCTATCTCAAAAACTGGCCATTGACCTGGGTACTGCCAATACCATTATCATCCACAACGACAAAATTGTAGTAGATGAACCCTCTATTGTTGCCATTGATCAAAACACGGGTAAGCCACTGGCTATTGGGAAAACAGCCCGGTTAATGCAAGGAAAGACACACGAAAACATCAAGACCGTACGTCCTTTAAAAGACGGGGTAATTGCAGATTTCAATGCGGCAGAACAAATGGTTCGCGGTATGATTAAAATGATCAACCCCCAAAGCAAATTCTTTATGCCCAGCCTGCGTATGGTAATATGCATCCCATCCGGAAGCACAGAAGTCGAAATCCGTGCCGTACGGGACTCTTCTGAACATGCAGGAGGACGTGACGTCTATATGATTTACGAACCCATGGCAGCTGCCCTGGGAATTGGTATTGACGTAACGGCACCGGAGGGCAATATGATAGTGGACATAGGCGGAGGGACCACAGAAATCGCCGTTATTGCCCTGGGGGGAATTGTCTGCAACCAAAGTATCCGGGTGGCAGGCGACGTGTTTACACAGGAAATCCAACAATATATGCGCCACCAGCACAACATAAAAATTGGAGAACGCACGGCAGAAGACATCAAGATTTGCGTAGGATCTGCTCTGACCGATTTGGAAGAACAACCGGAACCCATGCTGGTACGCGGTCCCAACCTGATGACAGCCCTTCCCGTTGAAGTATCTGTCACAAGCCAGGAAATAGCCCATTGCCTGGACAAATCCCTGGCTAAAATAGAAACAGCTGTACTCTCTGTTCTGGAACAAACACCTCCCGAGCTGTATTCCGATATTGTACAACGCGGCATCTTCCTGACAGGAGGAGGCGCTTTGTTGCGCGGAGTGGACAAGCGTTTGCGGGACAAAATCAACATTCCGTTCCATATCTCTGAAGGGCCATTGCATTCAGTAGCACGAGGAACAGGAATTGCTTTGAAAAATATAGGGAACTTCCCTTTTTTATTACGATAAAAACAAAGGTTGTGCATGAGCGGCCTGCCTTATTTGCTAAGAAAGATTCTGGTGCTGCTGCTTTTCATTGCGCTGCAGTCAGTAGCTATTGTAATGCTTGTCAACAACAGCTATTTCCAACAGAATGCTATCTTGACAGTAGTACGGGGCTGGCAGGCAAATATGTGGGAAAAACGTTCTTCCTGGGTTGCTTTTACAAACTTAAAGGTAACGAACGAAGCCCTTACCAAAGAAAATCTGGAACTAAGAACGGAACTTGCCCGGCTTTCTTTTCTAAAACATGAACAATACGCAGGAACAGAAAACCACATACCTGTATCTGACACATTCTCTTTTATTCCTGCTTTGGTGGTTAAAAATTCCGTCAACCACCAGCACAACCACCTTATCATCAACAAAGGCCTTGCAGACGGTGTTCATCCGGACATGGGTGTCATTGGATCACAGGGTATTGTAGGTGTTGTATCCTATGCTGCAAACCATTACGCTCTTGTTATTTCCCTGCTAAACACCCAACAGCGCTTTACCGCAGAACACAAGAAAACCGGAACATTTGGCACCTTACGGTGGAACGGTACACATTACAAAAGGGCTCTCTTGTCAGAAATTCCGCAACACACAGAAGTGGCAGAAGGAGACACGGTTGTCACCAGCCCGTTTTCCCTTATTTTCCCTGATGGCATTCCTTTGGGAACTGTCACGTCACAAAGTCTTAAGCAAGGAACGGCATGGGAACTGGAAATAGAATTGTTCCAGGACTTTAAAACCCTCCGTTATGTAAACGTAGTTTGTAGAAGCAAAGAAGAAGAACTCCGCGAGGTAACCCAAAAAGAAGAAGAGGCCTTATGAACCGTAGTTTAAAATACGCACTGCACTTTCTGCTGATTCTTGCCACACAGCTTCTGCTGTTTGAACACCTGGATCTGGGGCTGTACCTGTACCCCATGCCGTACCTGATTTTCCTGCTCCTGTTTCCGTGTACCTACCCCACTGCCGGTCTTATGTTGTGGGCTTTTGCCTTTGGTTTTTTTTTAGATGTACTGGGTGGACCAACCCTGGGTTTACATACTTCAGCCTGTGTGACATTAGCCGCCTTGCGCAACGGGTTGATTAAAACCGTTACCGTAAAAGGCGATTTGGACAGCCTGACTGTTCCCGGTTTTGTACAGTTTGGGGCTCTACGGTATTCTTTTTTTGTTTTGCTGTGTGTGGCCATACACCATACAGCCTATTTCATGTTGGAGGCCTTCAGTTTTCTTTTCTTTTGGCATACGCTGGCGCGCCTTACGTGCAGTGTATTATTGAATACCCTGCTAATCTTACTTTTCCAGAGAACGCTTTTTGAACAGAGGAGGTAGGTTCCATGGAACACAGAATCAGACAAAAAAATACCATCCTGGCTTTCTTTGCCGCCTGCCTGTTGCTACTGGTTTTCCGTTTGGTTTTTCTGCAACTCATAAACAAAGAATACAAAGTAACGGCAGCCAACAACGTGCTCAAGTACGAAATTATTTATCCTTCCAGAGGTCTCATTTACGACCGCAACGGCAATATACTGGCCGGAAACCGGGCTGCTTACGACATACTCATCACACCACGGGAACTGAAAACTTTTGATACTACTGCCTTTTGTTCCATATTCAACCTGAGCGAAGAAAATCTGCGGAAAATGCTGGCAGATATCCATGCCCGACGGCAATCTATCGGATACCAGTCCGTTATTTTTTTACGGCAGGTAAGCAACCGACAATATGCACATTTCCTGGAAAAATCCTACAAATTCCCCGGTTTTTCTGTTCAAACACGCAGTGTCCGCAATTACCCGTCTGCTATTTGCGGAAACCTCCTGGGTTACATCGTAGAGGCAGACAGGGAATTCTTAGACAAAAATCCCGGCTACCGCGCCGGGGATTACATTGGCAGGACAGGACTGGAAGAGGCCTATGAAAACAGGCTTAAGGGAGAAAAAGGATACGAAATTTTCCTGCGGGATGTGCACAACCGCATCAAATCCCCCTATGCAGAAGGTGCCTACGACAAAGCATCCGTACCCGGAAATGATATGATCACTACCATTGATCTTCCATTGCAACTGTTTGGGGAAGAACTAATGAAAAACAAAGTGGGTTCCGTTATTGCCTTAGATCCCTCAACGGGAGAGATCCTGACACTCATCACATCCACCGGTTTGTCCACTGAATACCTTACCAACTTTGGAGCATATTATTCACAGATTATTTCGGACCCCCTAAAGCCCCTTTTCAACCGGGCTATCATGTCATCCTACCCTCCCGGCTCTGTTTTTAAATTGGTGAACGGTCTTATTGGACTACAAGAAGGTGTTATTGTACCGGAAACACGGTTTTCATGCAATTCGGGATTCCGCGCCGGGTCACTTACGGTAGGGTGTCATGTGCACCCGTCTCCCACAAACCTGGTACAGTCTGTTATGATGTCGTGCAATGCATACTACTGCAATGTTCTCCGCAACATCCTGGACAATCCGGTCTATGAGAGCATTGCTGAATCTATGAATTCCTGGCAAAACTATGTAAGAAGTTTTGGATTTGGAACACGTCTGGGCATTGATATTCCCGGTGAGCTGACCGGCTCTTTGCCCGGCACCGACCTATACAACAAAATTTACGGAAAGCGTGGCTGGAAGTCACTGACCGTTATCTCGCTGGCTATAGGACAAGGAGAAATAGGCGCCACCCCCCTTCAACTGGCCAACCTGGCGGCCATCATGGCCAACAGAGGCCACTACTATACACCGCATTTAGTCAAAAGAATACCGGAAGATACCCTTTCACAACCCCATACAGAGCAACACCGCACCCTGGTAGATCCAGAACATTTCACGCCTATTGTGGAGGGTATGTACCTGGCAGTCAATTCCCCTGCCGGTTCCGGTGCAACAGCCCGCCTGGCAGCCATTCCGGGAGTAGACCTATGTGGCAAAACCGGCACAGCCCAAAACCCCCACGGAGAAGACCACTCTGTATTCATCTGCTTTGCCCCCAAGGATGACCCAAAAATAGCCGTAGCCGTATATATTGAAAAAGGAGGATTTGGCGCATCGCAGGCAGCTCCCGTGGCTTCCCTCCTTGTAGAAAAATACCTGACCGGGCAAATACACCCTTCCCGCACCTGGTTGTATGAAAGAACCCTGGAACAAGATTTACTAAGCCGTCATCTAAAATGAAAAGAAGAAGCAGGGAACACTCGTTTGTCAAAAACCTGGATTGGTGGAGTATAGCCATATACATAGTACTTGTCCTTATTGGTTGGCTCAGTGTGTTTTCTGCAGTATACGATCCGGAACACAGCTCTGTGTTTGATACAACCCAGCGGTACGGAATGCAAATGATATGGATAATTGGGGCATGGCTTCTTGCCTTTGCAATTATACTGATTCCGGCACGTACGTACCTGCTGTACTCCAACCTGATTTATTTTTTGGGAATCCTGCTTCTGATTTCCGTACTTTTCATTGGCGTGGAGCGCAACGGTTCCCGTTCCTGGATTATGTTGGGTCCGGTACATTTTCAACCTGCCGAAATGGCAAAGGTTTTTGTGTCTATTGGCTTGGCAGGAATTATGAGCCGTCCCCACTTTCATATCAAGAGCGCCCGAGGCTTGTTGCAGGCCTCCCTTCTTATTTTATTACCGGCTGTGCTTATCTTGCTGGAAAAAGAGGCAGGTCTTGCCGTAGTGCTGTCTGCATTTATCTTTGTTTTATACCGGGAAGGACTGTCCGGATGGGTTCCGTTTATGGGAATAGTAGCCGTAGTCCTTTTTTTGCTGTCCATTTTATGGGAACCCATATACGTTCTCTGGCTCTGTTTCCTCATTTGCTTTTTTGTAGGTTTCCTGGAATCTCCCCAAAAAAGGCCGGTACTTATTGTACTGGCGTCTTTTACAGGTACCTATTTTCTTATTCCTCTTTTACTGAACATGTTTTCTGTGGACCTTTTTTCATTGATTGCACGTTACCAGTGGTTTTTAGCCCTTACAGCCTTGCTGTCCGTAACCCTGCTGGTAATTGCTTTCAGAAAAAAACGCACGTTCCTTAAAATCCTGGTTCCCGTTTTTGTCGGGTGCGTACTGTTGGTTTTCTCTGTAGATTACTTGTTTAACAACATGCTTAAACCCCACCAGCAGGCACGTATTGAAACACTTCTGGGTATTGATAAAGACATTTACGGCAGCGGCTATAATGTGTACCAGTCTAAAGTTGCCATTGGATCCGGAGGGTTTTCAGGAAAAGGTTTTTTGCAAGGCACACAAACAAAATACAATTTTGTCCCGGAACAAAGTACAGATTTTATTTTCTGTTCCATTGGGGAAGAGTGGGGCTTTCTGGGAGCATTGTTTGTTATTTCTCTGTACGCTATTCTGCTCTTCCGTATTCTACAAATAGCTGAAAGACAGCGGCATCCATTTGGACGCATTTACGGCTATGGGGTAGCGGCCTGTATGTTCTTTCATATTTTCATTAACATTGGCATGACTATTGGCCTGACTCCTGTCATTGGGATTACCCTTCCGTTCATCAGCTACGGAGGCTCCTCCCTTTGGACTTTTACATTACTTTTGTTTATTTTACTGAAACTGGACACAGATAACGATTAAAAACTTTTTTATACAGTCATATATGGCACGATCATTTACAGAAAGACACATTGGACCCCGCCCTGAGCAAACGCAGGAAATGCTGCAATTCATTGGGGTGAATTCTATGGAAGAACTTATTGAAAAAACAGTCCCGGCAGAAATCCGTATAAAGGAACCGCTGTCTTTAGAAGAAGGCATGAGCGAACAAGAATTTACAACGCACTTGAAAACCATGGCAGCTAAGAACCTGCCCTTCCGTTCCCTCATAGGATTAGGTTATTACGGAACAGCAAGTTTGCCCGTTGTATTGCGAAACGTTTTTGAAAACCCGAGCTGGTATACTTCTTACACTCCTTATCAAGCCGAGATTTCCCAGGGAAGGCTTGAAGCTTTATTTAATTACCAGACCATGGTGTGCAGCCTGACAGGATTCAACCTGTCCAACAGCTCGTTGCTTGACGAGTCCACGGCGGCGGCAGAAGCCATGCGCATGATGTTGGACCTGCGTTCCAGAACGTTTGTTAAAGAAGGCCGAACTGCTGTTCTGGTTGACCGGAACATCTTTCCTCAGACACTGGCAGTTATGGAAACACGGGCTTTGGGACTGGGAATTGAGATTTTAACAGAAGACCTGGAGACCAACCCCTTGGAAATTATTAAAAAACACGAATCCCGTATTTTTGGAGTTGTTGTCCAATACCCAGGAGCAGACGGCAAAGTGTGCGACCACAGTATACTCTGCAAAGAAGCACACGACAGGCAACTAATGGTTACTGCCGTATGCGATTTATTATCCCTTGCCGTACTCAAAGAGCCGGCCGCCTGGGGTGCAGACATAGCAGCAGGTTGTGCGCAGCGGTTTGGCTTACCCATGGGCTTTGGCGGACCCACAGCCGGATACATTGCCTGCGATGAAAAATACAGACGCAACCTGCCGGGGCGCATTGTGGGACTTTCTGTAGACAGACTGGGCAACCAGGCCTACCGCCTTGCCTTGCAAACACGGGAACAGCATATCAAACGGGAACGGGCCACATCCAACATTTGTACAGCAACGGCCCTCATGGCAACTATGGCCGGAATGTACGCCGTGTACCACGGAAGCGACGGCATACGAAAAATTGCCCAAAACGGCAGGTATTATGCCCATGTTGCCGCAGAAGCTTTTGCAAAACACGGCATAACGGTAAAACACAAACACTTCTTTGATACCCTGGAAATTACAGGAATAGACACAGAGCGCATACGGACTGCTGCAGAAGCTTCTATGATCAATTTCTGCTATCCCGACGCAGATACCGTACGGATTTCGTTTGACGAACTCACTACAAGCAAAGAACTGAAAGAAGTGCTGCATATTTTTGATATAGACGCTGAAATAACACCTGCCGGCATCCCCGGTTTTATGGAAAGGGAAACGGAAGCTTTGCGGGAACCCGTATTCAATACCTACCACTCAGAAACGGAGATGATGCGCTATATTAAAACGCTGGAAACAAGGGATATTTCCCTCACACACTCCATGATTCCTCTGGGTTCCTGTACCATGAAACTAAATGCAGCCGCTGAAATGATGCCGCTCAGCCAGCCGGAATGGAGTGCCGTACACCCCTTTGCTCCATCCTGGCAGGTAGAAGGATACTTACAGCTCATACGGGAATTGGAACACCAGCTGTCCGTTATCACAGGTCTGGACGCCTGTTCCCTGCAACCCAATTCAGGTGCAGCGGGAGAACATGCCGGGCTCACGGTCATTCGTTCATACCAGAAAGCACAGGGACAGGAACACCGCAACGTAGCACTCATCCCCTCCTCGGCCCATGGAACAAATCCAGCCAGTGCCATTATGGCCGGACTGGAGGTTGTCATTGTGAATTGCGACGAACAAGGCAACGTAAATGTGGAAGATTTGCGCCAAAAGGCGGAACAGCACAAAGACAATTTGTCTTGTATCATGATCACGTACCCCTCCACCCACGGAGTATATGAAGACGGTATTTGTAAAATTATAGATATTGTACACCGCAACGGAGGGCTGGTTTATATGGACGGGGCCAACATGAATGCCCAGACCGGCATTACAAATCCGGGCATTACCGGAGCCGACGTATGCCACCTGAACCTGCACAAGACATTTGCTATGCCCCACGGGGGCGGAGGCCCGGGCGTAGGACCCATTTGCTGTACAAAAAAACTGGAACCGCACCTGCCGGGACATCCGCTTGTGAACTGCGGAGGAGGGCATACCGTAGCCGGATCTCCCTACGGAAGCCCGCTATTGCTCCCCATCACGTATGGTTATATTAACATGCTGGGACGTGACGGAATAAGACTTGCCTCTGAATACGCTATTTTGAATGCCAATTACCTGTCCCGCAAACTGGCAGGAAAATACACCACCCTCTACACAGGCAAGAACGGGTACGTAGCCCATGAATGCATTCTTGACCTGCGTCATTTTGGCAAAACGTACGGCGTAGATGCTACCGATGTGGCAAAACGCCTGATGGATTACGGATTTCATGCACCTACCCTCTCGTTCCCTGTGCACGAAACCCTGATGATAGAACCCACAGAAAGTGAATCAAAAGAAGAACTGGACCGCTTTGCAGATGCCTTGCTCACCATTATGGAAGAATGCGAAGCCCTGGCCCGTCAAGACCTTTCTTGCGGAACACCGGAAGATAATTTGCTGAAAAACGCACCCCATTCGGCTGCAGAAGTCTGCTCCAACGAATGGAAACACCCGTATTCCCGAGAAAGAGCCGTCTATCCGCTGCCATGGATTGTACAACATAAGTTCTGGCCCATAGTAACCCGTGTGGACAATGCTTACGGAGACAGAAATCTGGTTTGTTGCAACCTTCTATAAGAAAATTGCATCTATTCTATTAAAAAACCAACAGTATGGATATGATTTTATCAACACCCGGACAATGGTACCTGGATTATTTAGATAACGGACTTTGGTCAGCTTTACAGAATTTTTTTGAATCTATGGGTATTTCCATATGGGGGCTCGTAGCAGGCCTTGTTGCCATTATAGCCATTGTAGCCGTTGCCATCTTTGTTCCTTTCCCCGAACTGGAATAGCCAACAGGGTAGCATGAAGGAATCAGAGCCGGGCCATCCGGTCTGATTCCCTTTGCATATCCTTTTCTTTAATGGATTCGCGCTTGTCGTACTTCCGTTTTCCACGGGCCAGTGCAATAACAAGCTTAGCGTAGCCGTTGTCTGCAATGAACAGTTTGGTTACCACAATGGTAAACCCTTTCTCACGCGTGGCCCGGAACAGTTTATTCAGTTCGCGACGTGTCAGCAGCAACTTCCTGTCACGTCCCGGTTCGTGCCGGTTATAAGACGCCCACTCGTACTCAGAAATGTTCATGTTTTTAACATACAGCTCATTTTTTACAAAATAACAATAAGCATCTGCCAGGGATACCTTGCCGGCACGGATAGATTTTATTTCCGTACCTGCCAAAACAATACCTGCCGTGTACGTCTCTATAAGTTCGTACTCGAACGAAGCGCGTTTGTTCTTGATTACTACCCCCTGTTTTGCTTTTGCCATGTTGTTAAAAATTTCAATACGTCCCGTGCGTTCCGCTCAGTGGTGAAGGTTTCTCTTTTTCTTTCCGTTGCTCCTGCTCTGTTATTCTGAGGGCCGGTTTACCCCGCACCAGGCTGTACACCAACAAAGTCACTCCGGCTACAACAAACGGAATGCTTAAAATCTGCCCCATATTAAGTAACATCCCCTGCTCAAAAGGAACCTGAGGTTCTTTTATGTACTCTATGAAAAAACGTGCCGCAAACAACACGACCAGAAAAATCCCAAAGAGCGTTCCTTCTTTAAGTTTCGGCAGTTTTTTACGGTACAGGAACAGCAACACGCCAAAAAGAAGCAAATAAGACAACCCTTCGTACAATTGCGTAGGGTGTTTGGGAAGGATTTCCCCGTTACGCACAAACACAAACCCCCACGGCAAATCGGTGGGATTTCCATAAATCTCTGAATTCATCAGGTTGCCCATACGAATGAAAAAACCGGCAAGTGCCACGGTAATTCCCAGCCTGTCCATAATCCACAAAAAACTGAACTTATGTTTGCGCCCGTAGTGGTGTGCAAACCACCACATACCCAACAACAGGGCAATGGCTCCGCCGTGCGATGCCAATCCCCCTTCCCACACGTACAAGATTTCTATGGGATTGGCCAGGTAATATTGAGGCTGGTAAAACAAGCAATGCCCCAGCCGGGCTCCTACCAATGTGCACAATACCAAGGTGTAAAGCAGAGGATCCAATAATTTTAACGGAACTTCCTCTCTTTTAAAAAAGTATTTGAACAGAAAATACCCTATGGTAAAAGCAATAATAAAGAACAACGAATAGTAACGTATCCCCAGTTTTCCTAAAGAGATGATTTCGGGATTCACATCCCATTGTATGGCCAGCATGCTCATATTATTTATTTTTTATTGTTCAACTCGGGCAAAAACACTTACGGACAATTGCTTTCCAAAAGTGTCTTCCAGGCACAATTCTCCAAACGTACTGTATTTGCTTCCGGGGAAATACGTCTTTATCAGACGCTCTGCCGTACCGGCAGTATAACCTAAAGCGTACAAATTTAACACCAAAAAAGCATTTTCCTGTTCTAAAATAGAAGAACATCCCGCCAAAAGAACATCCAGGCTGTTGTCCAGCTTCCATCTTTCTCCCCGCGGACCATACCCGTAAGCCGGCGGATCCAGAATAATTCCGTGGTATTTATTACCCCGCCGCTCTTCTCTTTTTACAAATTTGAGGGCATCTTCCACTACCCACCGGATACCGGATAAGCCGCTCTGCTCCATATTTTCCCGTCCCCGCGTAACTACTTGCCGCACCGCATCTACATGTACCACCTCGGCCCCGGCTGCACGTGCAGCCAACGATGCCGCCCCCGTATAGGCAAACAGGTTCAATACCCACGGAACAGAACCTATCCCAAGCGCCCGACTGCCTGCCGTTTTAGCGTAGATATAATCCCAGTTGGGAGCCTGTTCCGGGAAAACTCCCACGTGCTTAAAAGATGTGGGTCCAACCTGTACGGAAAAAAGACCTTTGTAGTCCAATGTCCACAAAGAAGGTACTTCTTTAAGCTGCTGCCACGTTCCGCTGTCTTCCCTGCCGGGAATTCCCTTGCCGGCACCCGGCTGAAAACACCAATGAGCCTGTTCTTTCCACCAGGCAAACGGCATGCTCCGCGACCATGTGGCTTTTGGCTCGGGCCGTATGGTTACATACGGTCCAAACCGTTCCAGCTTTTCTTCTTCACCACAGTCCAGCAATTGGTAATCCGGCCAGGACACAGGATGTAATAGTTGCATAAGGTAAAGATATAAAAAATGTATCTTTGCCTTGTTTTAAAATCAGAAGAAATGCAAGATATCCATACCTACAATTTTGAAGGAAAGCGTGCCCTGGTGCGCGTTGATTTTAACGTCCCGCTGGACGGCAATTTTCATGTAACCGACAACACCCGCATAAGAGCCGCCATACCCACCCTTAAGAAAGTGTTGGAAACAGGCGGATCGCTTATCCTCATGTCCCATCTGGGACGTCCTAAAAAAGCCGAGGCACAGTTTTCCCTGCGCCACATCCTGCCCCAGGTAGAAGAACAATTGGGGGTTCCGGTCCTTTTTGCCCCCGACTGTATGGGAGAAGAAACTGCAAAAATGGCCCGTTCCCTGAAATCCGGACAGGTACTGCTGTTGGAAAACCTACGCTTTTACGCAGAAGAAGAGGGCAAGCCGCGCGGCTTGCCGGACAATGCATCCGACCCGGAAAAAAAGGCAGCTAAAGCTGCCCTCAAAGAGAGCCAAAAACAATTTACCGCAACCCTGGCTTCCTATGCAGATTGCTACATCAACGACGCCTTTGGAACAGCCCACAGAGCACACGCCTCTACCACACTCGTAGCCGAATATTTCCCGCACGACAAAATGTTTGGGTTCCTGCTTCAAAACGAAATCAATGCCCTGGACAAGGTCCTGAGCTCCCCGGTCCGTCCGGTAACGGCTATTCTGGGAGGAGCCAAAGTGTCAAGCAAAATTGCCATCCTGGAAAACCTGCTGGATAAAGTGGATAACCTGATTGTAGGCGGGGGCATGGTCTTTACGTTTATTAAAGCCCGTGGCGGACATATTGGTAAATCCCTTTGCGAAGACGACCTGTTGGATACGGCGTTGGACATTCTTAAAAAGGCAGAAGAAAAAGGGGTACGCGTCTACCTGTTCACAGACGTACTGGCAGCCGACGCCTTTGACAACAACGCCCGGACTGTAATATGCCCTGTTGACAACATCCCCACTGCATGGACAGGTATGGACGCAGGTCCGGAAACCCTAAAAGCGTGGGAACAAGTCATTCTGCATTCCAAAACCCTATTGTGGAACGGTCCGGCCGGTGTCTTTGAAATGCCTGCTTTTGCAAGTGGCACATTACATCTGGTAACGTGCGTAGCACAAGCCACCCAAAACGGAGCCTTCTCCCTGGTTGGTGGGGGAGATTCCGTAGCAGCTATTACCCAAATGGGCTACGCAGATAAAGTAAGTTATGTGTCAACGGGAGGCGGTGCCATGCTGGAATACCTGGAGGGCAAAGAACTGCCCGGCATTGCAGCCATCCGCCAATAAAAGCGCTTGCCTGCAGGCACAGCCCGAATACTATACAGTCATTATCTCTTTTTCCTTGTCAAGAAGCACGTCTTCCACCTGTTTGGAAAAAGTATCTACTTCTTTTTGGATAAGCCCTTCCGTATCTTTCACGATATCTTCTGAAAGGCCGTCTTTTTGGTATTTTTTAAGTTGGTCTACACCGTCCCTGCGGGCATTGCGAATGCTAATACGAGCATTTTCCCCTTCTGCCCGGGCTTTTTTAACCAACTCTTTTCGCCGTTCTTCCGTAAGCGGAGGAACCAATATACGAATAACTTCTCCGTTATTTTGGGGAGTAAACCCCAGATTGGCCCCCATAATGGCTTTTTCTATAAGGGGTATCAGGCTTTTCTCCCAGGGCTGAATGATCATTGTCCTTGCATCGGGGACAGAAATACTGGACACCTGTGCCAGTGGTGTAGCCGTTCCGTAATAATCTACGGTCAATCCGGAAAAAACAGATGGATTGGCTTTACCTACCCTATAGGTAGCCAGTTCATTTTCCAGATACTCTACTGCTTTTACCATTTTCTCTTTAGCCAGCTCCAATACTAATTGAGCATCACTGATTTCCATTTTTTATTTTTATTGTTTTATTATTGTTCCAATATCCTGACCGTCCACCACCCTGCCCAGGTTTCCGGGGACGTTCATGTTAAATACTACTATGGGCATGTTATTTTCCCTACACAGGGTAAAAGCCGTCATATCCATTACCTGTAGGTTTTTTTGCAATACCTGATCAAAACTCAGCACATCGTACCTGACAGCATGCGGGTCTTTTTCCGGATCTGCACTATACACCCCGTCCACACGTGTTCCTTTAAGTACCGCTTCTACACCCAATTCCACCGCCCGCAGGGCAGCTGCGGAATCTGTGGTAAAAAACGGATTTCCCGTACCACCGGACAGCAATACAACCGTTCCGTTTTGCATCTCTTCCAAGACCTCATCCCGGCGGTAGTAATGGGCCACAGCCGGCATAAGCGTAGCAGAATACACCCGGGCTTTCAGGCCCCTGTCCCGCAAAGCTCCCGCCAAGGCTATGCTGTTAATAGTAGTCGCCAACATACCCATTTTGTCTCCCTGCACACGGTCCATCCCTTTCCCTGCTCCCTGTAGCCCCCGAAAAATATTCCCGCCTCCTGTCACAACGGCTATACGGACTCCGGCCCGTACCAAAAGTTCGATTTCTTGAGCATAGTTTTCCAATACGGCAGAATCCAATCCCCTGCCTGCTTTTCCGGCAAGACTTTCTCCGCTTAGTTTTAATAAAATGGAAGAATACTTCATACGTTACCAGTTGCTAGTACACAAAGATATATAAAATTCCGTGTATCTTTGCCTTACATACAACCTGACATGATACCTTCCATTGCTAAAAAAGTATGTATGGGCCTTACGGGACTGTTTCTTATCCTGTTTCTAACGCTCCATGCGACTGCCAACCTTACCATACTGTGGGGCAAAGAGGCTTATGATGCCGTTACACATTTTATGGGAACCAACCCCTTTGTGCAGCTTATGGTACCCGTTCTGGCTCTGGGGTTTCTGGTACATATTGGTTTATCTGTCCTGCTCACATGGAACAACAGGAAAGCCCGCGGTCCCGTGACTTACGCTTCGGGGCACAAATCACGCGGTTTGGGATTTGGACATTGGGCATCCCGCAACATGTTGGTGTTGGGTATTATAGTACTGGGTTTCCTGGTACTGCACCTATCCCAGTTCTGGACAAAAATGCAATGGCAACAACTGATAGGAGGAAACCCGCAAAACGGCTATGTTTTGGTTACGCAACACCTGGGAACGCCATGGATTGCAGCCTGTTACATAATTTGGTTTGTAGCCCTCTGGTTGCATATCAACCATGGTTTCTGGTCTGCTTTCCAGACCCTGGGATTAAGCAACCAACGTGTCCTGCCCGTTTTACGGATAGCAGCCCTGGTGTATTCTACCTTGTTATTTGCTGTTTTTTCACTTGTTGTAATCCGGTGCCTGTTTATTCCTTCCCCACTTGCCTAAAGTAATACTCCATATGGCGTGCTATGCGTAGCGCATCGCGTCGCATACCATCCACAACAAGTGGATTTTCATTGTAATCCACGGTAATTTTATCTTCAAAAACGCGGAACAGGCGCATACCTACACGACGTGCCTTAAAAACCATTTTTCCATTATCATCGGAAACAAGAATAAATCCCGCTTCTGCTGCAAAACGGCAGACCGCCTCTTTGTCTGTTGCCTGAAACCTGTTAACAGGTACCTCTTTACTTATAAATCCAATAAACGGATAAACAGCAGAGAAAGCTACTATGAGTAAAATCAGATTCTTCTGGGATCCGGGGCGAATAAGTTCCCAAAAAGATATGGAGTGGTTATCCCCTGTAAAATAAACAAGAGCCAGCAGAGCCAAAATAAAAACTGTGTAAAAAATAACGTATTTCAGAACCCGGCGCAGGTAAACACCCGCATTAAAACCTTTCATATATGTATTCATTTGATATTCTTAACAAATGTAGGTCTTTTTTACTATTTTTGCAGTACTAAACTATGCACTCATGGAAAAACACCTGAAAACCATTGCCATTATCTTAGCAGCTGTTGTCGTGCTGCTTGCAGGAACACTTGTCTGGATCTGGATTGATCGCGGTGGGGTAATAAAAGAACTGAACCTGGAAAAAGAAGACCTGACCCAGCAAATGGTCCAACTTCGTTCAGAATACGATTCCCTTAGTACCTCCAACGATACCTTAAGCCTGCGGCTAATGGAAGAAAGGGAAAAAATTGATTTGCTCATAGAACGCATCAATAAAACAGAAGCAACCAACCGCTCCCGCATGCGCGAATACGAAAAGGAACTGGGAACCTTACGCAGCATTATGCGCAGTTATATATACCAAATTGACTCTTTGAACACCCTTAATCTGGCCTTGCGTAAAGACGCATCGGAGGCTCGGGAAGAGGCAACACGGGCTACGAGACAATACAGAGACTTGCAAACAACTACAGAAGAATACGCACGTCAGGTAGAAATTGGTGCCCAATTAAAAGGCCGTGATTTTGTTATGACCGGTATTACAGAAACAGGTAAAGACTCTGACCGTTCCAGCCGTATTTCCAAACTAAAAGTTTGTGGCAACCTGATAGAAAACGCCATTTCCCCAAAAGGACCCAGGTACATATACCTAAGGGTAAAAGGCCCGGATGGTATTTTACTAACCAACCCCGATCAAGGGGTGTTTAACGCAGCAGGAGAACAATTGGTCTATTCTGCACTACGCGAAATTGATTACCAGGGATCTGAAATTGAATTTTGTATCTTTTTTGGCGGAGTAGGTTTTAGCCGGGGCGTTTATACTGCCGAGCTTTTTACCTCTGACGGCAAAATAGGAGCAACCGATATTTTATTACGTTAACCACCTCAACATATTGATTTACATTCACTTTCCCTTTTGTAGGAGTTTTTGCTCCTACTGCGATTTTTATTCTACTACCATGCTGGTAAACATGTCTGAAGTTCTGGATGCCATCCTTAAAGAATGGCTACGGGAACGCGACCACTGGTTACCTATACTGATTGATAGCAATACGCCCCGGCCGGTAACGCTGTACATTGGCGGAGGAACCCCCAGTTTGTGCCCTGTGGAAAAACTGCAACCTGTTGTGGAACAGCTGCAACAGGACATTCATGCCACCGGAACATCTTTGGCCGAGTTTACTGTAGAAGCAAACCCGGACGATATTTCATTACAATACTGCCGGGAACTTCTGGAAATGGGTGTTGACCGCCTGAGCATTGGCATTCAGTCTTTTGTTGACAAACACCTGAAATCCATGAAACGCCGCCATACGGGTGATCAGGCTGCAAAGGCCGTACTTATGGCAAAACAGGCAGGTTTTAAGAACATCAGCATAGACCTGATGTTTGGATTTCACAATCTTACCGTCAAACAATGGAAGGAAAACCTGAGCCGGGCAACCGATCTGGGACCGGAACACATCTCGGCTTACCAGCTCTCGCTGGAACCGGCAACTCCCTGGGGAGAACACAACACCCTGCCTACGCAGGAAGCCTGCCTTGCCCAATATTCCATACTGCAAGATGTATTGGAACAACATGGATACCAGCAGTACGAAATTTCCAACTTTTGCCTTCCCGGAAAAGAGTCCTTGCACAACAGCGGATATTGGCAACGTATTCCCTACATTGGACTGGGTCCGTCTGCCCATTCTTTTAACGGACACCTCAGGTACTGGAATGTATATAGCACAGACCAGTATATTAACGGTTTGCGTAAAAACAAGCCGTACCGCAGGTTTGACCGCCTAAAACCCGACGATGTACATAACGAATGGATTTTATTACAATTGCGTACCAAAGACGGATTTTCTCTGGAAGGGTTGCGGGAACGTGAAGGAGATCCGGCACTGGCGGCATTCCTTCGCAAAATAAAGCCATTGAAAAAACGTGACTTGCTTGTAGAAGAAAACGGGCGGGTACTTATACCTCCGTCCCTGTATTTTGTCTCTGATCAGATTATACGAGAGAGTCTGCTGCCATAGTAATGGCGCGGTAAACGTCCTCTCCAAAACAATGGATTAACGGTTCCCTGCAAAATTCAAAGACGCGTATCTTTTTCTCTGCACCTAATTCACGAGCCTCCTGGCACCAATGCCAGCGGTGGTAATTGAGCCCCAGGGTACCGTTGGACAGCTTCTGTACCCGTATGGGATACAGCCAACAGGAATTGGGTTTGCGCAAAGGAGTGCCGGATTTGCTCCAGTATCTTTCTATGGCACACAGGCATATACCCTTTTCAAAAAAAGCGTATGCACATTCCCCTCCGTCTATAAGCGGGGTTACAGCATCGTCTTCTATATCAACAACCCAAGCTCCTTGCTTCTCGATAGCCTTTGCACCGGAGGGCTGCATATGAGGCAAAAAGCGACGCCACTGCGCATCCAGCAATACGCATTCTTCTTTTGTCAGCGGGGCTCCGCTATCTCCTTCCACACAGCAAACCCCTTTACATACTGCCGGGTTGCAACAAAAATACTCGGTGAGAACAAGCTCACTTACAATGATTTTTTCTGAAACCAGTACCACTATGGTGTATTAGGTGTTTCTTCTACCGGTGCCGGATACGGGTCCAATTTCAAATCTTCTCCGTACGTGTCTTTCAACTCCTGTACAAACTTATTTATTTGAGCAATGGCTTTGGCCATATCTGCCACCTGTTCCGGTTCCCGGTTCCTGTCCTGCATGTAGTGCATCATCTTAATAGCGTGACCGGTAAACTTAACATTAAAGGTATACCACATTTCAACGTACTCGTAATCCAATTTCACCAGGGCTTCTTGCTGTTTGGGATCCAGGTTGTCAAAGTCCACATCCAAAAAAGGAAGAGCTTCTGCATGCTTTTGTACACACGCAGCAGCCAGGGAGTTGGCATCATTTTGTGCCTGAAGAACAAATTCTTTAAACTCCTTGTTGTTTTTCAGCGATTTGGGCAATTCTACGGTAAGGTGCGGAACGTCCGCCGTTGTGTTGCATGCTGCCAGTCCCATCAGGACTGCTGCCAGTACTAGAATTTTCTTCATATTGTTGTTTAATTTAAACACAAAGGTAATAAAAAAAACCGCCCTTTGCAGAGCGGTTTAGTAAGAGCATTCAACGATTACTAAAAACGGAATCCTATCTTCAATTGCGGAAAGGCAAAGAATTTAAACTGCATTTCATATGCGTTGTATTCCTGGCCATCTGCATACATACGGATTGCTGTATAGTAATAATTGAAAGGGCGTACCTCAAGAGCTATGTTCAAGCCGGGGAGGATGTTGTACTCCACGCCGGCCGTAATGGCTCCGGATATTGCATATGCTTCTCCCGCACGTTTATCCAGTGCATAGAGTTCTATAGGATCTGTCTGGTCGTCCTCCACCGGAATCTCTATTCCGGTATAGGGCAGGTAGGCTTGTACCCGGGCGTGTTGGAAACCTCCCAATACACCAATGTAAGGAAACAGCCTGCCGTTACAGTTGTTGAAGTAGTAGTCTGATCCAATATTTACAAGGTATTTATTGGTCAACCTGCCTTCCACCCACTGTATGCCCCCCAGATCCAGCAAACCTCCACTTTCCAGATCTATGCCTTCTATATAATCACGCTGCGGGGTCACATCTATTTGCATAGCAAACATAGAGTGCAACGCCAGGCGGTTTGTCAGAAACACTTTGGTTTGAATCCCGGCAATGTTGGCTACTGAATTATTATTCAAGCTTCCCATTTGCAGGTAGTACCCCACAGAATTTCCATAAATAGGGTCTATGCCTAATTCGTCACCCGGAAGGTAACCGGGCAACAAGGGTGTGAGGTTATCCAGAAATTCAAAATACAAACTGCTTCCCAACACCGCAGAGACTTGCACCTGTCCTGCACGCGGAGCATATACAGCACTTCCGGAGCGTTCCGCCGGTTGCGCCCCAAGAGACGCAACCGTTAGAACAGCTATCAGAAATATGCTAAGTTTTTTAATCATTATACGTAAATCTTATCCGTATGTTTATAGGTAGGCTGCCAACAGTTTATCACGTAATGCTTCCAGAACTGTCATCTGAATCTGCAGGTTGTTAATTTCCTCCAGAAGCACATCAATTTGTGCCTG
>DIRP01000009.1:0-65025 GCA_002427525.1 Bacteroidales bacterium UBA5433
GGATTTTCCGGGCCGATACAGCCGTTCGCGTCATTATGGCAAGGGTAGTGAGTGCTTGTGGAGCGCTTATTGCTACAACTCACTATATACTTGTACGTTAGCGCACTGCCTTTGAAATCGCTACTTACTACCCTTCAGAGGAGAGGGGCCGGCGGAGCAGCAACGGAATGCGCCGGCGAAGGAGCAACGGAATGCACCGGCGAAGGAGCAACGGAACGCGCAGGCGGAGCAGCAACGGAATGCGCCGGCGAAGAAGCAACGGAATGCACCGGCGGAGCAGCAACGGAATGCGCCGGCGAAGAAGCAACGGAACGCGCAGGCGAAGAAGCAACGGAATGCACCGGCGGAGCAGCAACGGAATGCGCCGGCGAAGCAGCAACGGAACGCGCCGGCGAAGCAGCAACGGAATGCGCAGGCGGACGTTGAGGCGAAAAAAGGTAGCTAAAAGGCAGCTATAGTAAAGGCTGAACTAACAATCAAAATGAAAAAATAAGGTACCGCACTAAGGTACCGCACTAAAAGGGGCAGGTCAGGGCCAGAGAGATTGCCTTTCAGAATGGTGAAGAGAGCAAGCTAGTCCAGTTTGAGGACGGCCATGAAAGCCGATTGCGGAACTTCTACGTTGCCAATCTGGCGCATACGCCGTTTTCCTTTTTTCTGTTTTTCCAGCAGTTTGCGTTTGCGGGTGATGTCCCCTCCGTAACATTTGGCCGTTACGTCTTTTCGCACCGCCTTGACCGTTTCCCGTGCAATAATCTTGGCTCCTATGGCTGCCTGAATGGCAATTTCAAATTGCTGACGCGGAATCAATTCTTTCAATTTTTCACACATACGCCTGCCAAAATTGTAGGAGTGTGCCCGGTGAATCAGGCTGGAGAGCGCATCTACCGGTTCGGAGTTCAGCAAGATATCCAGCTTGACAAGGTCTGCCTGCTCGTAGCCGGTCAGGTGGTAGTCAAACGAAGCGTAGCCACGGGAAATGCTTTTGAGTTTGTCGTAGAAGTCAAAAACGATTTCTGACAAGGGCATCTTAAACGTAAGCTCTACACGATCCGAGGTTAAAAAATGCTGGTTCAGCAGTACCCCGCGTTTGTCCAGGCAAAGTTTCATGATGGCTCCAAAGAATTCAGATTTGGAAATGACCTGGGCTCTGATGTAGGGTTCATCTATACGATCAATGAGCGTAACAGCCGGTAGCCCCGAAGGGTTATGTACTTCCAGTTCTTCTCCCTGGGTTGTATATACCCTATAAGAAACGTTGGGCACCGTAGTAATCACATCGCAGTCAAATTCACGGAACAGCCTTTCCTGAACAATTTCCATGTGGAGCAGTCCCAGAAAACCGCAACGGAAACCAAAGCCGAGGGCAAGAGAGGATTCCGGTTCAAACGTAAGCGACGCATCGTTGAGTTGCAATTTTTCAAGCGCTGCCCGTAAATCTTCGTAACCGTCCGTATCCACAGGATACAAACCGGCAAAGACCATGGGTTTTACTTCTTCAAACCCGGCTATGGCTTTTTGACACGGTTGCGCCACGGTGGTGATGGTATCTCCTACCTTTACCTCGGATACTGTTTTTATTCCGGATATAATGTACCCCACATCCCCGGTATGTACTTCCGGCCGCGGAACCATTTTGATTTTCAAAATGCCCACTTCATCGGCATCGTACACCTTGCCTGTATTAAAGAATTTGACCTTATCCCCTTGCTTAATGCTCCCGTTCATCACCCTGAAATACCCAATAATCCCGCGGAATGAATTAAAAACCGAGTCAAAAATGAGCGCTTGCAAGGGAGCATTGGGGTCTCCCTGCGGAGCCGGTATGCGTTCAACGATAGCTTCCAGCAGTTCCGGAACTCCCTGGCCGGTGCGTGCACTGATGTGCAGAATTTCTTCGGGTTTGCATCCCAGTAAATCCGTAATCTGATCCTGAACCGTGTCTATCATGGCAGATTCCATATCAATCTTGTTCAGAATAGGAATAATCTCCAGGTTGTTGGAAATAGCAAGATACAAATTGGATATAGTTTGTGCCTGTACTCCCTGCGTAGCATCTACCACCAACAAAGCTCCTTCACACGAAGCAATGGCCCGGGATACCTCGTAGGAAAAGTCTACGTGCCCCGGTGTGTCCAACAGGTTAAGGGTGTACTTTTCCCCATTTTGCTTATAGTCCAATTGGATGGCGTGGGATTTTATGGTAATGCCCTTCTCTTTCTCCAGGTCCATACTGTCCAGCACCCGGGCTTCCATATTGCGCTCATCCACAGTATGGGTCAGCTCCAGAAGGCGGTCGGCCAACGTACTTTTCCCATGATCTATATGGGCAATAATGCAGAAGTTTCTGATGTTCTTCATAGGTGACGCAAAGGTAAATATAATTTTTATCTTTGTAGGATAACCAAAGTCAGACAGCATGGAGCAACAGAATTCCCACCCCACATCAAGTCTTATTCCACAAATACGCCGCGACATCATACGGATGGTTGCAGCGGCCAAAAGCGGGCATCCGGGCGGCTCGCTCAGCAGCACCGATTTTCTTACTGTCCTGTATGCAGAATTTTTGCAACAAAATCCCCGAACATGGAGACGTGACGGAAAGGACATGGACGTATTTTTCCTCTCTATTGGACACATTACTCCTTTGTATTACAGCTTACTGGCCCGAATGGGATATTTTCCCACAGAAGAATTGGCCACCTTTCGTAAATTGGGCTCACGCCTTCAGGGGCACCCCAGTATAGAATATGCGTTACCCGGAGTACACGTAGCCAGCGGGTCGCTGGGACAGGGGCTATCCGTGGCTTGCGGAGCCGCCCTGGGAAAACGGCTGAACAAAGACCCCCACAACGTATATGTATTACTGGGTGACGGCGAATGTGAAGAAGGCCAGGTTTGGGAAGCGGCTCTGTTTGCAGCCCACAATAAATTGAACAACCTGACAGCCATTACAGACTGGAACCGGCAGCAAATTGACGGACCGGTAAACCGGGTGGCCGGCCTGGGAGACCTGGTTGCCAAATGGGAATCTTTTGGTTGGACTGTCCTGGAATGCGACGGGCACAACCTGGATGGTATACGGGAAGCTTACAAGAAATCCCTGGAGCCACGCAATACACCTATGATGATTCTCATGCATACCCACATGGGACAGGGTGTAGATTTTATGACCGGCACACATGCCTGGCACGGAAAAGCCCCGTCTGCAGAAGATGAAGCACGTGCCTTAAGTCAGTTACCGGAAACATTGGGAGATTTTTAACGCAGGATAGTGATGAAAAATACAGGAAATAAAGATACACGTTCCGGATTTGGTGCCGGACTTTACGAACTGGGAAGCCAAAACCCCGCTGTTGTGGCGTTGTGCGCAGACCTGACCGGTTCTTTGAAAATGGAAAAGTTTGCTGAAGCATACCCCCACAGATTTTTTCAATGCGGGATTGCCGAGGCCAACATGATGGGCGTGGCTGCAGGCCTGGCCGTTAGCGGATACATCCCCTTTGTGGGAACATTTGCCGAGTTTGCTACCGGACGGGTATATGACCAACTGAGGCAGTCTGTCTGTTATTCAGATGCCCATGTAAAAATTGCCGCATCGCATGCCGGCATAACGCTGGGAGAAGACGGAGCCACACACCAGACTATGGAAGACATTGCCCTTACCAGGGCGCTTCCCCACATGGCCGTTGTGAACCCCTGCGATTACAACCAAACGCGCCTGGCCACCCTGGCAGCGGCCGCCTGGGCAGGGCCCTTGTACCTGCGCTTTGGAAGGCCGTCAGTACCTAATTTCACTCCGGCCGACGGCCCCTTTGAAATTGGGAAAGCCTGGGTCATGCATCCCGGAGAAGACGTTACCATTCTGGCTACCGGACACCTGGTCTGGGAGGCCCTGGAAGCTGTCCGCGCACTTGCCCAACAAGGCATCCGGGCAGAACTGATTAACATACATACTATCAAACCCCTGGATGAAAAAGCCATCCTGGACTCGGCCCGGAAAACAGGAGCCGTGGTCACGGCGGAAGAACACCTGATTACCGGGGGACTTGGAGAAAAAACAGCAAGCCTGCTGGCTCGCTACTACCCCGTTCCCATGCGCATGGTTGCCATGGCAGAAGGTTTCGGGCAAAGCGGGAAACCTTCAGAATTAATGGAGCATTACGGACTGAATGCAGCCGGTATTATCGAAAAAGTACGTGAACTCAGATAAAGAATTACAGAAATTATGTGACAGCGGTTTATACCGGCAAGCTTTTGAAGAGATTGTACAACTGTACAGCAAACGCTTGTATTGGCATATCCGCAAAATGGTTCTTGTGCATGACGATGCCGACGATGTGCTGCAAAACACCCTTATCAAGGCCTGGACCGGTCTGCCGGGTTTTCGCTGGGAATCCCAATTATTTACCTGGTTGTACCGCATTGCAACAAACGAGGTCCTGACCTTTCTAAAGAAAAACAAAGCCCTAACCCGTATCCCGCTTGAAGAGCGGCTGGAAGCCGACGCTCCCCTCTTTTCAGGCGACCGAATTCAAGAAGCCCTGCAAGAAGCCATCCGGCGTTTGCCCGCAAAACAACGCCTGGTGTTTACCATGCGCTACTTTGAGGAAATACGCTACGAAGATATGTCCCAAATTTTGGGAACCTCTGTAGGCTCCTTGAAAGCTTCTTACCACCACGCTTTTACAAAAGTACAGAAAACACTCCGGGAACTGCTCCTTTAAACCTTTCTTGAATCCGGTTATCTAACAACTGAACAATGAGCGACAAATCATTACATAATCCGCATTTAAAAGAGAATCCTTTTACGGTTCCCGAGGGCTACTTTGAGCAAGTAGAGGCCCGCTGGATGCGGCAATTGGAAAAAACTGCCTTGGAAGAAACCGCCTTGGAGGAAACACCTGCCGCCGAAATAAAAGACCGGCCGATCCTCCGCGTATTGTTGCCTCAGCTGCAACTGGCAGCTGCTTTTGCTTTCCTGTTTGGATTGGGATACCTGTTCATGGTGACCATTTATAAAGGCAAAACAGATACCCTGCAAACAGAAGAACTGTCCATTCTAAGCGAATGGTCTTACTGGGGACTGAACCACCAAAAGGTTTATGATTTGGTGTTGGATGACTTCCCGGAAGAGGACGATTCCCATTTTCTCCGGGATCTGGACATTGAAGAGCTTCTGGATTATATAAGTTATCCGGGTTTCGATCCTGTGCTCCTTGATTCACATTCTTTAAATGATTTAAGAAATTTGCCATGAACCGATTTATAACAATCTGTTTTCTGTGCCTGTGGCCGATGGCCCTGAATGCGCAACAAATCAAAATTCAGGTACCGGCTGTGGAATATTCAGAAAATGAACAAACACCGCAAAAACGCGATCAGGACAGAAAAGCAGAGAAAGAAGCCCTGCAAGCACAAAAAGTGGCTTTCATTACACAAAAATTAGGATTTACAATAGAAGAGGCCGAAAAGTTCTGGCCTCTGTACAACGAACTGGACGAGAAGATTAATGCCGTCATGAAGCAACGCGGTCAGGCCAAAACAGCTATGTACCGGGCTTTGCAACCCAGAGGTTCTTCTGAAGGACGTACCCGGTCCGGCGACCACCGCGATGCTGCCGCATCCGGCTTATCCGAAGAAGCAAAATCTTCAAAACCCGTCACATCCATAGAGAACGCACTGGAAACATTCATCAAAACCTTTGAAGAGGAAAACCAAATTCGGATGGAATACCACAATAAAATCCTGAAAGTTCTTTCTGCCAGGCAATTGGCAGAGTTTTACTTTGCAGAAGAGCAATTCAGTAACAAGATATTCAGGGACTTCATTAACAAAAAGGTGGAGGAAAAGAAATAGAACGCCTTAAGCCCACAAGTAGAAATCTTTTACAAGATTGATATACTGCTGACTGTATTTATCTTCGGTTGCGTCATATAGGAACAACGTCTCTATCCGGGGCGTTGTTTGTTTTTTTGTCAGCTCCAGCAATACCCGCGTAGGGAGTACGTTGCCTGCCGCAGGACTGCTTTTACCGGTTACTACCCGGGTAATGCGCAACGGATACAACGGATTTTGACCAGTGATTGCAACGGAAAGAAACCCGGCCTCCTGCCCGGCGGGCAAAATAAGAGCGAACGTTCCGTCTGCTGCCAATACCCGGACAACTCCCTGCAAAAGCTCTTCGTGCGTCAGGCTGCCACCTCCGGTATGCCGTGCCCTGGCGCGGCGTTCTTGTTCAGGTTCCAAGGCTAGACGAAAGTAAGGCGGGTTGGTAACGACCAAATCGTACGGCCCGGAAAAAAGACATTGCCTGAAGTCTCCCTCAACAATACGGATGCGTTCCGGCCAGGGAGAGAGATCGGCGTTTTCCCTTGCCTCTGATACCGACTGCCCGTCTATATCCAAAGCATGGATACAGGCCTGCTCAAAACGCTGTGCCATCATGAGCGCCAGAACTCCACAGCCCGTACCCACGTCCAGGACAGTCTGTGGAACAACAGTTCCGGCAACGGCTCCTGTGGTTCCGGCTGTGACTCCGCCGGCGGCCTCGGCCCATACCCAGGCCCCCAGCAGGACGCTGTCGGTAGTAAGTTGCATAGCCGAACGGTGGTGCTGCAGAGAAAAATATTTGAAACGAAACGGTTCCACGTTACACAATAAGGCCGTCTTGCATGAGCAGGCTACGGTCGCTCTGCGCTGCCAACGACGGGTCGTGGGAAACAAGAATGATGGTTTGCTTGTATGTATCACGCAGTTGAAAGAACAACCGGTGCAATTCTTCTTTGTTGTGCGTATCCAGATTTCCCGAAGGTTCATCTGCTAACAGTACTTTGGGTTGATTTATAAGCGCCCGGGCAACTGCTACACGTTGTTGTTCTCCTCCGCTTAATTCAGCCGGTTTGTGTTCTATCCGATGTCCCATGCCTAAAAAATCCAGCAATTCTTGTGCTCTGGCGCGCACCTTATCTATGGGATCTTTGGCTATCAGCCCCGGAATACATACATTTTCCAACGCCGTAAATTCCGGAAGCAGGTGGTGGAACTGAAAAACAAAGCCAATGTGCTTGTTCCTGAAATCTGCCAATTGGTCTTTTTGAAGTTCCATAACCGGCGTTCCTCCAATCCAGACCTGTCCCATATCCGGTCTTAAAAGTGTTCCCAGGATTTGCAGCAAGGTGGTTTTGCCGGCACCGCTGGCACCGGTAATACAAAGCACTTCGGCAGGTGCTACTTCCAGGGAAACCCCTTTCAGCACTTGCACACTGCCGAATGACTTTGTAATATAATCTGCTTTTATCATGCAGTGATGAAAAACACTTATTCGTCTTTCTCTTCTTCTTCGTATTCTTTAAGCAGCCTGTCCTGGATGTCTGCCGGGACTTGTGCGTACTCGGCAAGTGTCATGGTAAAGCTTGCCCGCCCCGATGTAAGCGAGCTGAGTGTGGTGGAGTACTTGTTCAGCTCTGCCAGCGGAACACGTGCCCTCAGTACCTGGAATCCTTTCTCGCTGCTCATGCCTTCAATAAGGGCGCGGCGGTTCTGCAGGTCACTCATTACATCACCCATGCAATCGGAGGGGACCATTACTTCTACCATGTAAATGGGTTCCATAATCTTAGGTCCTGCTTTTTTGAAAGCTTCCCGGAAAGCATTACGGCCTGCCAGTTTAAAAGATATTTCATTGGAATCGACCGGGTGCATTTTCCCATCATACACATAACAGTTGATATCGCGGGCATACGAACCGGTAAGGGGTCCCTCTTCCATTTTCTCCATAATCCCTTTCAGGATGGCCGGCATAAAGCGTCCGTCAATGGAACCTCCCACGATACAGTTGTAGTAAACCAGCTTGCCTCCCCATTCCATCGTATGTTCGTCACGTCCTCTGATGGAAAGTACCAGGTCTTTTCCGTCCACTTTAAAACGGGTGTTTTCCGGAGCACCTTCTACGTAAGGTTCAATAAGCATATGCACTTCGCCAAACTGTCCGGCACCGCCCGATTGTTTTTTATGGCGGTAACTGGAAGCTGCCATTTTAGTAATGGTTTCCCGGTAAGGGATTTTAGGTGACAGCAAATCAACTTCCATTTTGTACGTGTTGTTGATGTGCCACTTGAGCGTGTTGATGTGGTGCTCTCCCTGCCCGCTGACAATGATTTGTTTCAGTTCTTTGGAATATTCCACAACTATGGTTGGATCTTCTGCAGAAGCCTTGTTCAGGATTTCTCCCAATTTTTCATCGTCTTTTTCTGATTGGGCTTTAATGGCCGTTCTGAATTTAGCAGGCGGGTAAGCAATAGGGGCAAATTCCCAGTCCTTGCCACCTCCGTTAAGGGTGTGGTTTGATTTAGCACTTTTAAGCTTAACGGTACAACCCATATCGCCGGCAACCAATTCTGTTACCTTTTCGCGCTTTTTCCCGGCAGCCACAAATAACCCCGAAATCCTCTCCTTGGTACCGTTGTTAGCATTTACCAGGTCCATGGCTTCTGTAATTTTACCGGACATTACACGAAAATAGGCAATGTCTCCCAGGTGTTGTTCCTGGCTGGTCTTATAGATGTAAAGCGAGGGAACTCCCTTAACATCACAGGGGATTTTTTCACCGGATACGGTGGTGGCAGTAGTCAGTCCCGGATGAGGGGCAATGAGTGTTATCAGCTCCATCAGGCGTTTTACGCCAATGTCTTTTTTCCCCGAAACAATCACCAAGGGCATCAGTTCGCATTTGCGAAATCCAATAACCAGACCTTGTGCAATTTGCTCGGGTGTAAGGCTTCCTGCTTCAAAAAAGACTTCCATCAGTCCTTCGTCTGCCTCTGCAGCACGCTCAATCAGTTCTGCGTGCAATTCATCTGCCTTGTCGGCCAGTTCTGCAGGAATATCCAATTCTTCACGTGTGCCGCTATCGTCTGTAAAACGGTACATTTTCATTTGAAGAACGTCCACATAAGCATTAAAAGCCAGCCCTGTTTCTACAGGAAATTGAATGAGACACACTTTGCTTCCGAAGGCTTCTTTCAAAGAATCCAGGCTGGCGTCCCAGTTGGCTTTTTCGTGGTCCAGCTGACTGATAGCCAGGAAAAGCGGTACGTTGTGTTGTTCTGCGTAGCGGGAAAAAATCTCAGTTCCCACCTCTACGCCATGCTGGCCGTTGACAAGCATTACGCCCGAGTCTGCGACCCTGAAAGCCGATATAAGACCGCCAATGAAATCGTCAGAGCCCGGTGTATCTATGAAGTTCAATTTATGGTCTTGGTACTCTGTATAAAAGAGCGTAGGATAAATGGACCTCTGATACAATTGTTCTATTTCCGTATTGTCGCATACGGTATTTTTGGCTTCAACGGTTCCACGACGGTCAATCACTTTGCCTTCCAGCATCATAGCTTCGGCAAGGGTGGTTTTGCCCGATTTCGTATTTCCCATCAGAACCACATTGCGAATTTGTTCTGTTGTATAAGTTTTCATGCAGTAAAACGTTTTATTTGTTTCGGCCTAATACAGGCCGTCAAAGGTAATCATTTTTCCTTTATCTTTGTGAGATTATCACAATTCTAAAAAGAAACAAACCGTATGAAAAAAACAAGTTACATCCTGTGTGCATTGTTACTTATGAGCGGAACTTTGCGTGCAGACGAGGGTATGTGGTTGCTGCCGCTTCTCAACCAGCTAAATATTAAATCTATGAAAGAAGCCGGGCTCAGGCTTAGTGCAGAAGATATATACGATATCAACAAATCCAGCCTGAAAGACGCCATTGTTATTTTTGGCGGAGGCTGTACGGGAGAAGTGGTTTCTCCGGAAGGATTATTGCTAACAAACCACCATTGCGGCTACGGAACCATCCAGGCGCTGAGCAGCGTAGAGCACAATTACTTACGAGATGGATTCTGGGCAAGGAACCGGGGTGAAGAAATCCCGGCACCGGGACTGCAGGTTGTGTTTATGGAACGGATGAGTGATGTGACAAAAGAAATGCTGGCGGTACTGGATACCTGCACCACAGAAGAAAGCCGTTCGGCAACAGAGTCCCTGCTAAACAAACAATATGCAGAAAAAGCCAAAGAAGAAAATCCGCATTTTATGGGCAGGGTCTATAGCATGTACGGAGGCAACCAATACTATTTTGTAATTTATAAAACATACCGGGACGTGCGTTTGGTGGGAACACCCCCGTCGTCTATCGGAAAATTTGGAGCCGATACAGACAACTGGATCTGGCCGCGTCAAACGTGTGATTTCTCCATGTTTCGCATTTATGCCGGCCCGGATAACGAACCGGCCGAATACGCTCCGGAAAACCGTCCTTATCAATCCAGACATTCCTTGTCCATAAGCCTGAAAGGTGTGCAAGAGGGAGATTTTGTGATGACCCTGGGTTACCCCGGAACTACTACCCGGTACATGACCTCTGTGGAAGTGGACCGCCAGGAACAGTTGACCAACGGGATTGGCATTGAAGTACGGACCATCCGCCAGAACGTGATGCTGGAAGACATGCTGGCAGACCCCAAAGTACAATTGCAATACGCCAGCAAATACTCGGGAAGTACCAACGCCTGGAAGAAATGGACCGGCATGAATGAAACATTTAAAAAACTGAACGTACGTTCACGCAGGGCAGAAGAAGAAGCCGTGTTCAACAGCTGGGTACAGGCCAAAACAAGCCGACGTGAAAAATACGGTACAGCCCTTGCCGATATTGAAGAATCTGTCAAAGGACAATGGGATATGTTGTATGTAAGCCGTTACCTGGCAGAAGCCTTGCGCAACATAGAAATCAGCGCCTTTGCCGGACGTCTTTTCGGACGCACCGGAAAAGACGGACAGGTAGATGCTGAAAATCTGAAAAATCAGGTGAACCGGTTTTTTGTCAATTACAACCTCCCCACAGATTTGAAGGTAACTAAAGCTATGCTGAAAATATTTGCCCAACGGGTTGAAAAAGAACAGTACCCAACCGTTTATACGACTATTGAAACGGAATATTCCGGCAATATTGACGCCTATGTGGAAGACCTGTTTGCAACATCTGTTTTTGCCGGACAGGACAAATTGTACGCCCTGATTGACCGCCTGGCTGCCGAGGAAACACGGGAAGAGGCCCTGGAAGAAATACATAACGACCCCGCCTGGTTGTTGGGACAGTCTGTTAATGAAAAAAGCATGGAATGCCAACGGGCCATCATGCCGTACTACGGACAGTATGCCCGCGGACACCGGAACTTCATTGCAGGCATGATGGAAATGAGAAAAGACGAAGCTTTGTATCCCGATGCCAACTTCTCAATGCGACTGACTTATGGCAATGTCTTAACATACAGGCCTCGTGATGGTGTTATCTATGATTATTACACCACCTTGACAGGTGTTATGGAAAAAGAAGACCCCGACAACTGGGAATTTGTAGTGCCTGAAAAACTGAAAAAACTCTACCACACAAAAGATTACGGCCAATATGCTCTTCCGGGAGAAGAAGTGGTAACCGGCTTTATTGCCAATACAGATATTACCGGAGGTAATTCCGGCTCACCCGTACTTAACGCAGACGGGGAACTTCTTGGCCTGGCTTTTGATGGTAATTGGGAATCCATGAGCGGCGACGTGATTTTTGAGCCTGAGCTGCAGCGTTGCATTGCCGTCGATATCAGGTACGTGTTATTTATCATGGAGAAATATGGAGAAGCAGGCTACCTGCTTAACGAAATGGATATTAAAAAATAAAAAATGGGAAAAATAGATTATGCGGCTATGAAGCCGGCACAGCCAAAACAGCCAAAAACACCTAAAAAAGAAACACCGGAAACAGATGTGATAAATGGCATGAAGGGAGTAAAACACGTAATTGCCATCGCAAGCGGTAAAGGAGGCGTAGGAAAATCTACCGTGGCCGTCAATTTGGCAGTAGCCCTGGCCCTGGAAGGGTATAAAGTGGGACTGGCAGATGCCGATATTTACGGACCTTCCGTACCTGCCCTTACCGGAACAGAAGACCAACAACCGGGCGTAGAACCTATAGATGACAATGTCCAGGTATTTGTCCCGGTTGAAAAATTTGGCGTCAAATGGATGTCTATCGGATACTTTGCCAAGCCGGATCAGGCGCTTATTTGGCGAGGCCCCATGGCCAGCAATGCCTTAAAACAACTGTTGCAACAAACCCGCTGGGGAGAACTGGATTTTCTGCTGGTTGACCTGCCTCCGGGGACAGGCGATGTCCACCTGAGCCTGATGCAGGATATCCCGCTAAGCGGAGGTATTGTGGTTACCACACCTCAGCATATTTCGGTAACCGATGTGGAGAAATGCCTGAACATGTTCTTCCACAAAGACCTGAACACACGTGTTCTGGGACTGGTGGAAAACATGGCCTGGTTTACACCGGAAGAACTTCCCGATAATAAATATTATATTTTTGGAAAAGGTGGTGCCACCGGCCTTTCCGAAAAATACGGATTGCCCGTACTGGCCGAAATTCCCATTGTTCAGAGTGTCGGAGAACGGGCAGACCTGGGTATTCCGTCCGCCAACGACAAAAATCCGGCCGGAGCTGCCTTCAAGGAGTTGGCTGCCGAAGTAATTAAACTGTTACTGTAATCGGTAAGCAACCAAATACACTGTTTTTACGTCTTTGTGGTATGAAAAAGATCATCACCTCTCTTTTTGTTGTGTTTTCGCTGTTGCTTGTAACCGGTTGTGAAGATGAGCCGTTTATCAAAGCAACACCGCAAACGGTTTCCTTTCCACAGGAAGGCGGAACACAAACCATCAACCTGAGTACCAACAGCATTTCGTGGACAGCCTCTGTCTCCGGCAAAGGTTTCTCTGTAAGCCCGTCTTCCGGGTCGGGGAATGCCACCTTGCAACTGAAAGCATCCGCGGCCACCTCTTCATCTGATGGAACGGGAACGCTGACTGTTAAAAGCGGAACCATGCAAACGGTGGTAACCATAACACAAAGTGCACGCAATACATTAATTGTCAAAGGAACAAACTCGGTTGAAGCAGAGGGAGGTGCCTATACCCTTGCCCTGGAATACAACACAACCTACTCTGTGGAAGTAGATGCCGCAGCCAAATCGTGGATTCAATACACAGGTACCCGGGCCATGTCTACTGCCACCCTGGAATTCCTGATTGCTTCCAATCCCGGGGCTCCGCGTTCAGGCAAAATTGAAGTCCGGGACAATGCCGGAATTGCCGAAACACAAGTTTTTGTTTTTGAACAGAAAGAGAGCCTGCTCCGCTCCGCGCTGATGGATTTGTACAACAACCTGGACGGAGAACATTGGAACAAAACAGAAAGTACGTATTGGAATACCAACGAGCCTATAAGTTCCTGGGGAGGGGTTACTGTGGAGGAAGAAAAACTTATAGGGCTGAATCTAAGCGGTTTTGGTTTAAAGGGAGCCTTCCCTGCCGGCCTGAGCGACTTAACGGATTTGCAAACATTGGACCTGAGTTCCAACAATCTGAGCGGCTCGTTGCCTGTTGCTATGGGCAAGCTGGACAACCTGAAAGTGTTGGTACTAAGCCATAACGAAAAAATAAATGGTTCGCTTCCGGCTGCATGGAGCGGTATGACATCCCTGGAAAGGTTTGAGCTGACACATACGCAGCTGGAAGGTACCATTCCTGCGCAGATTTTTGAAAAATGGAAACACCTGCATACGTTTAAAATCAATAACAACCCCAACCTGGGGCTGGAGGGTACGTTACCCTTAGCATTGGGAGCGCTGGAAACAAGTGCGGAATCCTTATTCCTGCATTTGCATAACTGCGGATTTGAAGGAGGTATTCCGGAAGAATGGGCCGGTATTCCGGCTGTCTGTGAAGAATTGTTCCTATACGGAAACAAGCTTACAGAGCCGGTACCCCTGTCTATCCAGGCGCATCCTTCCTGGGCAGACAAATGGGACGTATGGCCGGACGAAAACACCCACGGTATTCGTACCCAACAAGGTAATGTTTTTCTGGAGCTGGAACAAGTCCCCGATGCCCAGCGCGATTGCCTGATGGCTTTGTACATGGCACTGGGTGGGGAAAACTGGACAAAAGGGAAACATTGGGGTTCCGACCTGGATATTGACCAATGGGAGGGGGTAACCGTAGCCGATGAAGCGGTAACAGGATTAAATCTGAGCAATTTTGGATTAAAGGGTTCGTTGTCTTCACGCATTGAGGAGCTGACTTCGCTAAAAAACATAGATGTGAGCAACAACCCCGGCCTGGAGGGTACATTACCTAAAGAACTGGGGAATTTGCCCAACCTGACGGTCTTGAAGGCTTCCGAAAGCCAAATTACAGGCCCGCTGCCTGCAGAAATGGGAAACCTTAAAAAACTGACCGAACTGAATCTGAGCCATACCAACATAAACGGAACCATCCCTAAAGAATGGGCGGAAATGACAGCACTCGTTTCATTGGATATATCGTATGCAGCGCTATCCACCCCCTTGCCTGCAGAAATTTTCAACGGCTGGAAAAATATCCGGTTGTTGCAGCTGAACAACAACCCCAACCTAAAGGGCGAACTTCCGGAGGCATTGGGAAGCATGACTACAAAAGCAGCTGATCTTTCCATCTACCTGCACGAGTGCAACTTTACGGGAAGTGTTCCGGAAGCATGGAGCAACCTGCCCGGCATTACCGCACGAATAGCTGTTTATGAAAACAAGCTGACAGGGAAAATACCGGCCGCTATCATTCAACACCCCTGCTGGGAACAATGGGATGCCTATAAAGACAACTCAAGTACGCACTACATCCGCAGCCAGCAGAATAGTGTTTTGCTGGATTTGGAATACGTAGCGCCTACGGTAAGCACCATAACGCTTGACGAGTTGTTGTACAATAAAATTACCGTTTCTGCTACTATAGAAAGACAAGGAAGTCACCCGGTAACGGAACGCGGCATCAAATACAACAATGCTAAAAAACAGTATAAAAGCGGTGGTACGGGAGCATACTCCGTTGAACTGAGTGTTAGTGCAAACACCACGTATACCCTGCAGGCTTATGCCGTAAGCGATGGAAAAACGGTTTCCGGTCCGGAAATGACTGTAACCACCCCTAAGCACAGCGAGCTTACCATAGTACTTGCATGTGAGGACGAGAACATTGTCATTGCGAACGCCACTATTTACCTGAAACAGCTCCCGGAAGAAACCGCAACAAACAACGCCGTACGGTCTGCTGTAGCAAGTGCCGGGTCAGAGGGCAAAGAATACAAAACAAAAAGTAATAATTTTGGAGAAGTGCCGACTCAAAACATAGAACCCGGCACGTATGGAATGCGCCTGGCATACGACGATGTCTATACAAATCCCGGTATTGTCAAAGACTTTTATACCCTGCTTACCGTACCGGAAGGGAATAGCACCCTTACCATAGAGAACATCCCCACCATGCCCTCTACATCGCAAACCTTGACTTTGTTCCAACCCAATGCAGGCATCAGACCGTTTGCCTCGGAGACACCAAACGACAACGTGGTGGCTATGGTAATGATGAACGAAGACTTCGTCCGCCCATACAAGGGCAAAGTTCTGGAAAACATCCTGTTTTGTCCGGCAGACGCTTCGGCTGCTATTCTCATTATTGCTCAAAGCGAGGATCAGCTCACAGAGATTTATGAAGCTTTTCTTACTTTTTCAGATACTACAAACTTTGATCCTACGAAGTATATAGGTTTTATTGAAAACCTGTCCAAACACATTATCATGATAGAGAACGTACTGCCGGGAAGGACAAACCTTATCTCACAAAGTGAAAACTGCCTAAAACGCATCATGATTGACAGAATGAAAGAGTCGGGGAATTGGGACGGGGGGACGGTTCCACTTAAAAACTTATTTACAGAAAATTATGTCCTAAAGATAGAGGATGGAGACGAGCTGTGGCTGAACTTAATTCTGACACAACAAGGAATGCGCCCGGTGTTGATGACAGACGGCGACGGGCCGTCCGTTTCGGGAGGAAATCTGATTGGTCTGGGCTCGGGGCAGGGAAACTCCGGCCAGGCAACTACTCTGAAAGATTTGGGGTACAATGGCAACTGGCACCTGGGGGTTACCGTAAAATAAGATCCAGGAAAACAGCGACAATAGCTACCGGAGCTACGTAACGAATAAGAAAATAATAGGCTTTAAACAGGGTACCTTGTAAGGTGCCCTGATTTGTATATTCCTGGTACACAACCTCTTTTTTCATATACCTACCTATAAAGAGTACGATAGCCAACCCTCCCAAAGGAAGCAAAATATTGGCAGACAGGTAATCAAAGAAATCAAAAATGGTCTTCCCAAATAGTTGCACATCCTGTAATACACCCTGCGACAGGGAACTGAAAGAGGCAAAAATGGTAACAACAACAGAGAGGATGGCTACCGTTGTTATTCTTTTCATGTTAAACCGTTCTGAGATATAAGCCGTTATCACTTCCATAAGCGATATAACAGACGTGATGGCCGCAATAAGCAGGATGGCAAAAAACACCACCGCAAAGAGATTGCCTAAAGGAATTTGGGCAAAGATCCGGGGCAGTACTATAAAAACCAGTCCGGGACCTTCTGCCGGGGAAACCCCAAAAGCAAAAACAGCCGGCATAATAGCCAATCCGGCCAGTATGGCAAATCCCGTGTCTGCCATGCTTGTTAAAAAAGCCAATCGGGTCAGGTTTTCCTTTTTAGGAATATACGAGCCATACGTAATCATGCACCCCATGCCCAGGCTCAAGGAGAAAAAAGCCTGCCCCAAAGCGGCCAGGACGGCCTGCGCATTGATTTTGGAAAAATCGGGCTTGAACAAAAAGGCCAATCCTTCTTTGGCCCCTTCCAATGTTACGGAGCGGACCACCAGCACCAGAATCATCAGGAACAAGATGGGCATCATGATGCGGGAATACTTTTCAATACCGTCTTTGATACCACACATGACTATAAAAGCATTCATCCCTATAAAGAGTACTGTCCACAAAATGGGACGTACCGGAGAGGTAACCATTTGGGAAAACTGCTGTTCCAAGGAAGATATGTCGGGTTTTGAAAAAACATACACTACAGATTGAATCAAATAATCCAATGTCCATCCACCCACCACGGTATAAAAAGCCAGGATGGCCAGTGCTGCCACCACACCCACAATACCTACAAGGCTCCAGGGAGTCCCCGGCGCCAGAATCTGAAAAGCTTTTACTGTATTGGCGTTTGTTTTGCGACCGATGATAAATTCAGACACAATAATAGGCAGACAGACTACCAGCACAAAAGCCAGGTAAATCAAAATAAAGGCAGCTCCGCCGTTTTGTCCTACCAAGTAGGGGAACCGCCATAAATTACCCAATCCCATGGCAGAGCCTACCGTGGCTACCAGGACTCCAAAAAAGCCTGAAAACTCGTCACGCTTCATATTACAAATATACGTTGTTTCTTTTTACCTTTGTTTGAAATCGCTTACGTTATGCAGAAAAAAATATTGAAACAATGGCTTGCCCCGGTGGCTGCCGTTTTGTTTTTCCTGGTTTTGTCGTATGGGTTCGTACCTCAGGTTTTTCAAGGAAAGGTCTTAAACCAGGGAGATATTACCGCCTGGCGGGCCATGGCCAAAGAGGCGTCTGACTACAACAAAACCCATAAAGACGAGGCGCTCTGGTCCAATTCCATGTTTGGTGGCATGCCCACGGTTACCATAAATAAAATCACAACCGGAAACCACGTGTTGGTGTTGGATAAAATCCTGGGAGCAGGAGCTGCTCCGGCTTCTTATTTGTTGATATCGCTGTTGGGCGGGTTCTTGCTGTTTCTGGCTTTGGGGACCGGGGTTCCCCTTGCCGTTGTAGGGGCTGTGGCTGTGACGTTTTGTTCGTATAATTTGCAAATCATACAGGCCGGTCACGTGACTAAAATGATCGCCCTTGCCTACATGCCCTGGGTACTGGCCTCACTTATTTATGCCTATAGAAAAAAACCTCTTTTGGGAGCTTTGTTCTTTGCGTTGACCGTAAGCCTGCACGTAGCCGCCAACCACCCTCAAATTACGTATTACCTGGGCTTTATCCTGTTATTTGTAGTAATAGGTCTGTTTGTAAAAGCCATCCGGGAACACACCGTTCCACGATTTGCCAAAACCACGCTCCTGGTAGTGGCCGGAGGCCTGCTGGGGCTGGCCACATCTGCTAACCATTTGCTGCCTACGTATGAATATACACAATACTCCATGCGGGGAGGGTCCGAGCTGGCTGCAGCCGAAGGAGAAAGCCCCAGAAAAGGCCTGGATGTAGATTATGCCACGCAATGGAGCTACTCGGGGAAGGAATCTTTGAATATGCTCATTCCCGATTTTCTGGGTGGCTCTTCCGTGGGGGCTTTGGGCAAGGATTCCCATACGTACAAAAAACTCTCGGAAATGGGATACAACGCCAATACTATTATTTCCCACATGCCCCTGTACTGGGGAGAACAGCCGTTTACGGCAGGTCCTATGTACATGGGCGCCATCATGATTTTTCTGTTTGTGCTGGGACTTATTCTTGTTAAAAGCCCTCTCAAATGGACGCTGGCAGGAGTGTCCTTACTGGCCCTGCTGCTCTCCTGGGGATACCACCTGGAATGGTTCTCCCTGTTGTTTTTTAAATACGTTCCGCTGTATAATAAGTTCCGAACGGTTAGCATGATCCTGGTCATTTGGCAAATGACCGTTCCCCTTTTAGGTACCTACACCGCGTGGTACCTACTGGAAAACAAGCTTCCGGAAGGCAAAGTGCGCAAGGGTCTGTACCTGGCTGCCGGAATTACTGCCGGTCTGTGCCTGCTGTTTGCTATCTTTCCCTCATTGGCCGGATCTTTTACCGGACCTTCCGACGCGTCGTTGCCCCGGGAACTGCTCCCCTCCCTTGTGGCAGACCGTAAAGCGTTGCTGAGAGCCGATGCTCTGCGCTCGGCTTTTTTAATTTTGGGAACGGCGGTGATTTTCCTTCCAACGTTTAGAAAACGGCTAAAAAAAGGATGGGTGGTTGCGCTGCTGGGGCTGTTGCTTTTAGTAGATTACCTGCCGGTAGGAAAACGCTACCTGAACAGTTCTCATTTTGTTACCAAACACCATTACCAAAATTTGTTTGTAGAAAAAGCGGTAGACCGTTACATTTTAGACGATCCCGCTTTGTATTACAGGGTGCTGGATTTGACCGGCAGTACGTTTTCAGATGCTAGTACCAGTTATTTTCATAAATCTGTTGGAGGTTACAACGCCGCCAAACTGCAACGATACCAGGATATCATAGACAATCACCTGCTCCCGGAAATACAATCTTTTGCCAACAACCTGGGCCAATGCCAAACCCTGGAAGAGGCCGGTGATTTGTTTGCGTACCGCGGTAGCCACACCCTGACGCCGGTCATGAACCTGCTCAATACAAAATATGTGATTCTTTCGCCCGAGGCTATGCCCATAACCAACCTGCATGCCCTGGGAAATGCCTGGGTAGTATCCGGTATCCGCACGGTAGAGTCTCCGCTGGAAGAACTGGAGGTGCTGTCACAGACAGACCTGCGCACCACCGCCGTCATGCAGAACCCGCCACCGGAGTGGCTCGAGGCCGCACCGGACACGGTTGTTCCCGATATATCGACCACTGCTGCTGATGTGACGTTGGTATCGTATTCACCCAACACCCTGGAATACGAAGCTTCTATGAAGCAAGACGGAGTGGTGGTCTTTTCAGAAATCTTCTACCCAAAAGGCTGGAAGGCCTGGATAGATGATGTGGAAGTTCCTATCCTGCGGTCTAATTTTATCACGCGCACCTTGCTGGTGCCGGCCGGAGACCACACCATACGCTTTACCTACAAACCCGCCTCCTATACCACAGGCGTTCTGGTATCCCGCATCAGTTCCTCAGCCCTGCTGGCTGCCTTGCTGCTGGCTGTTATTCTGGGCGTCGTTCGTACGTTACAAAAGAGAAAGGGTAAGGAAATGTAGCCCCTCGCGGTTGGTCATCACGGGCCGTTTCCTGCCATACCAAAGGATCTATTTCCGGAAAAAAGACGTCTGCTCCTCCCTCGGGAAGGGGCGCCTGCACGTGCGTGATGTACAGCCGGTCGGCCAGGTTCATGGCCTGGCGGTATACCTCGGCCCCGCCAACAACAAACACCTCGGCTTGCTCCTCGGCTTGTGCTTTTTCCTGAACCAGTGCCTGTTCCAGCGAGAGGCCGCTGCGCGAAAGCACCACGTTCTTTCGGCCGGGCAGCGGTTTTCCCAGGGATTCAAAAGTTTTACGCCCCATGATGATGGTGTGGCCCATGGTAAGGGCTTTGAAATGCCGCAGGTCTTCAGAAATATGCCACAGCAGGTTGTTGTTGGCACCCAATTCTCTTTGGGGGCCAATGACGGCAATGAGGGCTAACACAAACGGTTTTTCTGTTTTCATGAGCATGTAAATGTTTATACAGCTACGGGGGCCTTGATGGCCGGGTGCGGGTCGTAGCCGGTCAGGCAAAAATCTTCGTAAACAAAGGAAAAAATGTCTTTGCGTTCGGGGTTCAGTGTCATGACAGGCAATGACCGGGGCGTACGGGAGAGTTGCAGGAGTACCTGCTCCCGGTGGTTGTTGTATATATGCACGTCGCCAAACGTATGTACGTATTCTCCGGGGGCATACCCGCATACCTGCGCCACCATGAGCGTAAGCAGAGCGTACGAGGCGATATTGAACGGCACCCCCAGAAACAAATCTGCACTGCGTTGGTACAACTGGCAGGATAACGTACCGCCGGCTACGTAAAACTGAAACAGCGTATGGCACGGGGGTAACGCCATTTTATCAAGTTCCCCTACGTTCCAGGCACTTACAATGTGGCGGCGTCCGTCGGGGTTGGTTTTCAAGCCCTCTATCAAACTACTTATCTGGTCCACGGTATTTCCATCTTCCGTTTTCCAGGAACGCCATTGCTTTCCGTAAACCGGTCCCAAATTGCCGTTTTCATCTGCCCATTCATCCCAAATGGTAACTTTGTTCTTATTCAGATAGCCTATGTTGGTGTCTCCCTGCAAAAACCAGAGCAACTCATAAATAATGGAACGCAAGTGTACTTTTTTGGTGGTCAACAACGGAAATCCTTGTTGCAGAGGGAAACGCAACTGCCTGCCAAATACCGAGCGGGTACCTGTACCGGTTCTGTCGCTTTTATCGGTACCGTTATCCAGAATGTCTTTCAGGAGGTTTAAATAGTTTTGCATACCTCACAAAGGTAGCTTTTTTCTCCTTACCTTTGTAGTTTAAACGTTTAGCCATGTACAGAAATCACACTTGCGGAGAATTGAATCTTTCCCATACAGGCCTTCAGGTTCAGCTGGCCGGCTGGGTACAGCGAATACGGAAATTGGGTGGAATGACTTTTATTGATTTGCGGGATCGGTACGGCATTACCCAGCTTGTTGTAAAAGAAGATTCACCGGCCGAGGTTAAAAAAATTGCCGAGGGGTTGGGACGAGAATTCGTACTCTCAGTTCATGGAACCGTGGTGGAACGAAGCAACAAAAATCCCAAGCTGCCCACCGGGGATATTGAACTGGAGCTCTCTGCCATAGAGGTACTAAACGCCTCGGAAGTACCGCCTTTTACCCTGGAGGAAGAGTCGGACGGCGGGGAGGAATTGCGTGCCCGGTACCGGTACCTGGACTTACGCAGGTCGCCTTTGCAACAAGCTGTACGGTTGCGTCATACTATGGCACAAGAAGTACGTCATTACTTGAGCGACTGTGGGTTTCTTGAGATTGAGACTCCTTTTTTAATCAAATCTACGCCGGAAGGAGCCCGCGATTTTGTGGTGCCTTCACGCATGCACCCGGGACAATTCTATGCCTTGCCGCAAAGCCCGCAAACGTTTAAGCAATTGCTGATGGTAGGCGGTTTTGATAAATACTTTCAGATTGTCCGCTGCTTTAGGGACGAAGACCTGCGTGCCGACCGCCAACCGGAATTCACCCAGGTTGACTGCGAAATGTCTTTTGTAACGCAAGAAGACATTCTGGTGCAATTTGAGGGACTGGCCCGCCATCTGTTTGCTACCGTTCTGAACGTAGAAATCCCCAACCCCCTGCCCCGGCTTTCATACAAACAGGCCATGGAGCAATACGGGAGTGATAAACCCGATACGCGTTTTACCATGCTCTTGCACGACCTTACTCCCCTCACCCGGGATACCGGGTTTGCAGTTTTTCGCAACGCAGAATATGTGGGTGGCCTTTGCGTTCCGGGGGCAGGCTCTTATACACGCAAGCAACTGGACCACCTGACCGAGTGGGTCAAACGCCCTCAGGTAGGTGCAGCAGGACTGGTACACGTCCGTTGTACAAAAACAGAAGATGGCGTGATGGAATACAAATCTTCTGTGGACAAATTCTTTGACCAGCAAGCCTTGGCCGTGTGGGCCGGGTTGATGGGTGCCGGAGACGGCGATTTGATGCTCGTTATGAGCGGTTCGCGTGAGAAAACACAGGAGGCACTGGGAACCTTGCGCCTGGAAATGGGTGACCGTCTGGGCCTGAGGCCGTCGGGAACGTACGCCCCTCTTTGGGTATATGACTTCCCCCTGCTGGAATGGGATGAAGAAACGCAGCGTTTTTACGCCAAACACCATCCGTTTACGGCTCCCAAACCGGAAGATATGGAAGCCTTTTTCAGCGATGACCGCCAGGCCCTGATGGGTGTAAATGCCAATGCCTACGATTTTGTAATCAACGGGACCGAGGTGGGCGGAGGATCCATCCGCATCCACAACCCGCACATCCAGGAACGGATGTTCCGCGTGCTGGGGTTAACGGAAGAAGAAGTGCAGACGAAATTCTCTTTCATTATAAACGCCTTTCGCTACGGAGCCCCTCCGCACGGCGGAATCGCCTTTGGCTTTGACCGCTGGTGTGCTTTATTCGGAGGCTCGGACAGCATCCGCGATTTCATTGCTTTCCCAAAAAACAATGCCGGACGCGACGTCATGCTGGACGCCCCCTCCGGCATAGATGCAGCCCAGAAAAAAGAACTGGGGCTGTAACTTCTATAAACGTTACTGCAATTTTACTCAATAAAAATTGAGTACAGCGCATCAATCACGTCTGTTTGCACAGCCAGGAAGCCGTTGTCTCTGCGCGGAACGGTGGTGTCATAGCCGTTGCACAACACAATAAATCCAAACTTCTTTTCTTTTTGAAAGAACATGGCCGAGTACAAACCGTAAGCACTTCCGGTGTGTCCAATCATAACCTCACCGTCTATCAAAAGATCTGTTTTTTCCAGCGCAAAACCGTAACCAAATGGAACAGCATCCTCGGCAGCATCCTCGACAGCATCCTCATTGTCACCGCTTAAAGCGCGGCCTCCGGCACTTTTCGGAGTTTGCATAAGGGCAACACTTTCGGGTGAAAGAATTTCCACCCCGTCTAAAGAGCCGTCGTTCATTTGTACCAGGGCGTGTCGGGCCAAATCGGGGGCACTTATTTTCATACCTCCGGTTGGAGAGAAAATAGGTGCAGAATACCCCATAACGTAATTTTCAATTTCTTCTATCCGAGGATTGTATGCCTGGGGCGAAGGAACAAAAACGCCGTCTTCAAATTCATAAATAACCGCGAAATCTGAAGCATCCAGGTCGTTTACATTAAATGACGCATACAGCCCCAAAGGTTCTAAAATATTGTTTTTTACATACTCGTCAAAACGCTCTCCGGAATGAATCTCTACCAGGGTCCCTAACATATTGAAGCCCAAATTGCAATACTGGTACTCTGTACCCGGCGCATACGTGTTGAAAGAACCCGACACGTCCTTCTCTTTCCCTTTCGGATTGATTACATCCAGGGAAAAATACCCGCCTTTATCACTCAGGCTTGAAGTATGGGACAACAGCATGCTATAGGTAATGGGTATTTCAGGATATTGTGGGTTTCTTACAGGAAATCCCAGGGCTTTCCCAACATCATCTTCCAGATCAAAACATCCGGCCTCGTACAGTTGCATAATAGCTGTTGCCGTAAAACTCTTGGAAATAGAAGCAATACGCATAAGGTCCGATACCTGTAACAGTTCTTGTGTTTCCAGGTTTTTGTACCCCGTTGCTCCCGTATATACTACCCGGTTGTTTTTAATGACGGCAACCGATAAACCTACTGCATTCAGCTCGGTTCTGAGCTCTTCCAGGCAGTTGTCTGCTTTTTGTGCGGTCCGGCCGGCACACGAGGCAAGCATCAATACCGCAGTTGTTAGGATAATAAATTTTTTCATGGTTGGATTATTTGATTTTTATAAAGGTATAAAAATCTACCTTTGTACCATGCATGTACGACCAAAAAAGGCATTGGGGCAACATTTTTTGCACGATTCTGCCATTGCCGCACGCATTGTTGAGGCTTTATTGTCACATTGGCCCCTGCCGGCAACTGAAACAGGAGTGACGGACGGGGCAACTGAACCCGGTGGCCTGAGGTCCGTTGTAGAAGTGGGACCGGGAACAGGCGTACTCACCACCCTGCTGCTGCAAGAACCGGGTTTGGATTACTACGCAGTGGAGCTGGACACAGAATCCGTTGCCTATTTACATACCCTGTATCCCGGGTTGGGAAATCGGTTGGTATCAGGAGATTTTTTAAAGCTGCCTGCAGGCACTTTCCCGGAACAATTTGCTTTAATCGGCAATTTTCCTTACAACATCTCGTCGCAAATCTTCTTTAAGGTGCTGGAATTGAAAGACCGCGTTCCCCTGGTGGTAGGCATGTTGCAAAAAGAAGTGGCCGAGCGTTTCTGCTCCCCCCCCGGCAGCCGCGCATACGGCATCCTGAGCGTGCTGCTGCAGACGTGGTATCGGGCCGAGTATTTGTTTTCCGTAGCCCCCGGAGCCTTTACCCCTCCACCCAAAGTGCAATCGGGCGTCATCCGCCTGGTCAGAAACGACCGCACCGCGCTGGACTGCCCGGAAGACCTCTACCTGAAGGTCATCAAAACGGCCTTCAACCAAAGACGCAAAATGCTGAGCAACAGCCTAAAACCACTATTTACCGACCATTTTCAAGGTGGTTCCGGCACCATCCCTATAGACGGCCTCCATCGCCGCCCCGAGCAACTGAGCGTAGAAGATTTTATTGTACTCACTCAACAGATAGCCGCTCTGTAGTGCCCTGCACTCGGCCTGTCGCTTTTTAATTTTTCACGCAGCGAACAGAAAGACCTTCGTCCTTACGCCAGTAATTATAAAACAAGATATTATAACTGTTTTGTAAGAGCCTTAACCAGGCGTGGTCGTAATTGAAATCAAAAACCTGATACTCGGTAGCACTCCACCAGCTACCATTAATACCTAAATCGCCAAAAGTCCCATAGGAAAAACGGGCTCCACTCGGAAGGGCAGAAAAACCGGACTTGTTTTGATACTCAGGGTAGTCGGCATTTCCAACAGCTCCTTCCGTATCTGAGCTTTTCCAGCCATCAGCCGTGGCCATGGATTTTCCAATTTTTTTAAATGTATTTTCTTCCCATCCTATGGAGCCATCGTAATTGTGTCCGTTATCAGCCAAATAACACTCTAGCTGTACCCACTCTGCCTGACCAGGCAAATGCCAGCCATCAGGACATACTCCCTGAACCTGACCTTGAACGGCTGCTTTGGTACCGGCTGATACAGTTCCATACAGGTTAATTGTAGTTGTAGCGGCGCACCAGTTGTACAATACACCGTAAGTCTCGTACATATTGACACCTTCATAGATAAAGTCTTTAGCCTCGGCCACGAATGAACCATCATATCCGTAAACATAATAATGCGGTTCTTTCTTACTTCCGTATATAGGTTTACTGACAGACGGTAAGAATTTTAGATTTTCTGCCATCCAAATTTGCTTACCGATTTTTACCGTTTTATACATGTTACCATCACGAGCATCTGTAAAAGTACCCGTTGTTCCGTCCGGTAAAGTGTCCTGTGAGTTAAGGTTGTCTTGCGGATCACATGCTACAAGCATAGCTCCTGCAAAGATTAAAAAAAGCCATTTTTTCATCTGTAGTTTTATTTTACACTTTAGGGGTATGTTTACTGCTGGTTCATAGCGTCCACAGGATTCATGCGGGCTGCCTGCAACGAGGGGATAAGGCCGGCCACAACACCCACAACACCGGACACCAGTACGCCTCGTATAATATTCCTGAGAGACATGGTCAATTGAAAATCGTAGTGATTGCTGACAAAAATTGCCAGCAACCAAACAATCAGGATGCCAATCACCCCTCCTACCAAGGCAAGCAGGACCGCTTCGAAGAGAAACTGTGCAAGTATAAAAAGGCTTTTGGCTCCCATAGCTTTTTCTATTCCTATGATATGTGTTCGTTCTTTAACAGATACAAACATAATGTTGGCGACTCCAAACGCCCCGATTAAAATGGAAAATCCGCCAATAACCCAACCGGCTACAGCTATAACATTAAAAAGCTGGGACAAAGCGTCATCCAGAAAAGACATTTTGTTAAGGGCAAAATTGTCGTTCTGAATAGGTTTCAGACGACGTACAGCGCGCATGGTGTTTCGCAACTGTGCCATAAATTCTTCTTCGTCTGCCTGCGGATGCTTGTGCACTACTACGGTGGGCGATGTGCGTTTAAGATCTATAAAATTTCGTATAAAAGGCAGGGGAATGATGATGGCATCGTCATAGACAACCGGGTCAAACATAGATTCTCCTTTCTTCTTGATCAGCCCTATAACACGGACTGTATAGCCTCCAATCTTAATGTTGCTGTTAACAGGAGATATCCCGTCCGGAAACAATTCTTCCGCCACATTCCTTCCTATAACGGCCAGGGGGATGTTTTCGGCTGTTTCTCCCGCTGTAAAATACCGACCCTCATCTACTTCAAAAAAAGATATCTGATTCCAATCATACGTTACTCCATACACCGTTGTGTTTTTAAGTGTATTCCTGCCGTATTTGACACTGGAACTTGTAATGGCAGCAAGGGCCATTTTATCTGCCAGGGTTACATTTTTCTGCAAAAAAAGAAATTCTTCGTAGGTATTGTTGGGTCGTTGCCTAAACTCCCACCACTTGACCTCTTCTCCGGACGCAAACGATTCCCAGGACATTTTGTCAACATAAACAACATCGGTTCCCAAGGAAGAAAACAGGTTCCTTACGTTACTTTCCAGCCCTTCAATGGCGGTAAAAACCGCAACAATGGAAAATATCCCAATGGTAACTCCCAGCAGGGAAAGAAAAGCCCTGAACTTGTCACCTTTCACAGAATCGTAGGCAAACACAAAACTTTCTGCCAGAAGCTTAAAAAAGATATTGACGTTTTTAATGATTTTTTTCATTCTTTTTGTCCTATTTTTCTTTTCAATTCCCTTAAGGCATCAAAGGCTTCTAAGGGTGTTATTCCATTGAGGTCCAGTAGTTCAATGTCTCTTTTAAGTGCCTGCAACAAGGGGTCTTCCAATTGGAAAAAGGAAAGTTGCCTGGGCCTTTCCGGGGTAGGTGGCTGTTCTTTTTCTGCCTCCATGTTTTTTAAAATCTCTTGTGCCGTAAGTATTACCCTACGTGGCATACCTGCCATTCCCGCTACGTGTATCCCAAAGCTATGCTGCACACCCCCTGTAATCATTTTGTGCAAAAATAGCACCTTTTGGCCGCGTTCTTTTACGGCAATATGAAAATTCTTAACACGGGGGTATTGTTCTGCCATCTGGTTCAGTTCGTGGTAATGCGTAGCAAAAAGTGTTTTGGCACGTGCTCCAGGTTTTTCGTGTATGTATTCAACAATAGCCCAGGCAATTGATATACCATCGTACGTGCTGGTACCGCGCCCGATTTCGTCAAAAAGCACCAGGGAATTATCTGTAACATTGTTCAGAATGGCGGCCGATTCCAACATTTCAACCATAAAAGTGGATTCCCTGCGGGCGATGTTATCCGAGGCTCCCACGCGGGTAAAAAGCTTATCTATAATGCCGAGGGTGGCCTCCTCTGCCGGAACATAGGAGCCAATCTGCGCCATAAGCACAATGAGGCCTGTCTGGCGGAGCAAGGCAGATTTCCCGGCCATATTGGGCCCCGTAATGATAATGATTTGTTGTGTACTGTTGTCCAGGTATACGTTGTTGGGCACGTATTTTTCACCGGGGGACATGAGGGTTTCCAGAACCGGATGCCTGCCCTGCCGGATATCCAGTACGTCTGAATCCTGCATGACGGGACGTACGTACTTGTTTTTTTGTGCCAAAGTGGCAAAACTTAGCAGGCAGTCCAGTTCCGCCAGAATGCGGGCGTTTTCCTGAATGGGACGAACCCAGCCATGTATTGTGTGTACCAGGCGGTTGAAAATATCCAGCTCCAATTGGGCAATGCGCTCTTCGGCACCCAGTATTTTTTCTTCGTACAGTTTCAACTCCTCTGTAATATACCTTTCAGCACTTACCAGCGTTTGTTTTCTGATCCAGGAAGGAGGGACTTTGTCTTTGTGTGTGTTGCGTACTTCTATGTAATAACCAAAGACGTTGTTAAATCCAATTTTCAAAGAAGTAATACCTGTTTCCTGTACCGCTTTGTGCTGCATTTCCTGCAGGTATTCTTTGTTATGGGATACAATATAACGCAATTCGTCCAGCTGTGCATCAAATCCGTCTGCTACTATTTTTCCTTTACCCGGCTGAGCCGGAGGGTCCTGTGCCAACGTAGTCCGGATGGTTGCAACCAATTCACTGCATCCGTCCAGAGCTGTTACCTGTGGCATAACAACCTCTAGTTGCGGTATTTGCAATACGTGCTTCTTAATTTCTCCGGCCCGTTCCAGCCCGTAGCCCAGCTGCGCTGTTTCCCGCGGGTTGATTTTACCGGCAGAGGCTCTGGATACCATCCGTTCCATATCGCCTGCCTGCGCAAGTAGTTTTTGTATTTTTTCTGCCGGCTTGGTGTGTTCAATAAACGCAGCAACCACATCCTGTCGCTTTTCAATAGCTGCCTTGTCTCTGAGAGGCATGACAAGCCACCGCCGCAACAGCCTGGCTCCCATGGGAGATTGTGTTTTGTCCAATACTTCCAAAAGACTGGCTCCTTTTTGTGGGTTTTCCCGGCGGGGAAATAATTCCAGGTTACGTATGCTATACTTGTCCAGCCACATAAGGTGCTGCGGATCTATACGTTGCAAGCTGCACAAGTGGTCATAATCTGCATACTTGTTGGTTTCCAGGTAAAAGAGCATGGCCCCTGCTGCACAGATGGCAAGGGGAAGCTCCTCGGCTCCGAATCCTTTCAAACTTTCAACACCAAAATGCGTTTTTACTTTTTCTTCTGCAGCCTCGGGCACAAAGGCCCAGGCATCTATAGTAGAAAAATATGCCTGATCGCCGGTTCTGTTTTTCCAGTCTTTTTCTTGTCCGCGTGGTACCAGAATCTCTTTAGGAGCGTATTGTGCCAGCAGGCTTTCTATATAAGACAGATTGCCCTGAGCTATTTGAACGGTCCCGGTGGAAATATCTGTAAAAGCAATCCCTGTTGCTGAATCAGGGCCCCCGTTGGAGGAGTATATACTGGCCAGAAAATTGTTTTCCCCCGCTTCCAACAATTGGGGATTGTAAGACAATCCGGGGGTTACTACTTCTGTAATCCCTCTTTTAACCAGCTTTTTTGTTTGTTTGGGGTCTTCCAGTTGGTCACATACAGCCACTTTGTATCCTGCACGTACCAATTTGGGCAGGTACGTGTCCATAGCGTGGTGCGGGAAACCGGCCAGCTCAACAGAAGAGGCTGCTCCGTTGGCCCGCTTGGTCAAGACAATGCCCAATGCTTTGGAAGCCTGAATGGCATCTTCTCCAAATGTTTCGTAAAAGTCCCCTACCCTAAAAAGGAGCAAAGCATCCGGATGCTCTGCTTTAATAGCAAAGTATTGCTTCATGAGAGGGGTGTTTACCGGGCGGTCTGACATAGCCGGTAAAGTTAATAATTTTTAGGCTTATGGGAAGGTGGTCGCTAATTCCTCCTTTATAGGCAGGCCCCAGGTAAGTGCGTCTGGGTTTAAGACCCATATAAGTAGCATCGGGCTCTAATAAAAAAGGAATGCGGTTTACTTTAACATAACTTAAAGCGTCTTGTACAGAAGAACTTACCAAAAACTGATCTATGCAGCCCCATGATCCTTGAAATTTGTAGGTATCACCGGCAGACACATTGGTAAGGGAGCCCTGTTCCAGGTAGCGTACCGCCCGGGAACGCGGAGAATCGTTAAAATCTCCCATGACTACAATGCCGGCGCCCGGTGTGTCTGTAAGGATGCTATCCACTGCTTGCAACAATACCCGGGATGCGTGCAGTCGCAGTGCTTGTGCAGCAGCTCCGCCCAGTTTGGAAGGCCAGTGGTTGACAAAAAAATGGAGGGTATCCCGGTTTGCATAAATTCCTTTAACGTACAATATTTCCCGAGTTGCTACCGGTGTCCCGTCTTCATGGGAAAGGGTATAAAAACGTTTCTCCAGAAGGTTAAAGTCTGTCTTTCTGTACAATAGGGCTACGTCAATACCCCGGGGGTCCGGAGAGTCCCTGTGTACAATCCCGTAACCAAGAGGCGCCAGCGGAGAGTCCGTGACCAATTGGTGCAATACAAAAAAATTTTCCACCTCGCAAAGCCCGATAATACATGGGGCCTCCCAGGTGCTGTTGGCAGAGCCGTTGCCGGAGTTGTTGGCGGAACCGCTACCATTGCCACTGTCGTGCTGTCCACAGGCAATCAACACTTTGGCAAGGTCGTTGCGCTTTTTTAGAAACCTTTTCCAGGTCCACGAATAATAGCCTTGTGGAGTAAAGTCGTTGTCATTTGTCAAAGGGTCGTCAAACGGATCAAAGTAATTTTCCACATTCCAGAAAACTACCAAACAAAGTATAATACGAATCATTGTGCCAAATAAGCACACTTGGTTGGAAAAAAAAGGACAATTCGTAAAAAAGTTCTTAGTTTTGTGGCTCTGAAAAAGTAAGAATTGGTTCATGGCGCTCAGATGTGGTATAGTAGGACTTCCTAATGTTGGAAAATCCACCTTGTTCAATTGCGTGTCTTCCGGAAAGGCACAGGCGCTCAATTTCCCTTTTTGCACCATTGAACCCAATTTGGGGTCTACACAGGTGCCGGACCACCGGCTTGAAGACCTGGCCCGGTTGGTTAATCCCAAACGCATTGTGCCGGCAACGGTGGATTTTGTAGATATTGCAGGGTTGGTACAAGGTGCCAGCAAAGGAGAAGGTCTGGGAAACCAGTTTTTAGCCAACATACGTGAAACAGACGCTATCTTACATGTAATCAGATGTTTTGATAATTCTGAAGTAACACATGTGAGCGGCTCTGTGGACCCCGTAAGGGACATGGAAATTATTGAGACCGAGTTGCAAATTAAAGACTTTGAAACTGTTGAGAACCGTCTGGCTAAAGTGCAAAAACAAGCTATTGCCGGGGGCGATAAATCTGCTGCACGTCTGGCCGCCCTGCTTGAAAGATACTACCAGACTCTTTCCCGGGGCAAAAGTGCACGTACGGTAGAGTTGCTGAATCCGGAAGAAAAACAGTTGGCACGTGGCCTTTTTCTGCTTACCAACAAGCCGGTTCTCTACATTTGTAATGTAGATGAAGATGCGATAAACAAAGGAAACAGCCATACATTGCGTCTTACAGAAGTTCTGGAGAAAGAAAAGTTGCCCTACCTGTTGGTTGCAGCAAGTGCCGAGTCCCAGATAGCCAAAATGGAAGACCCCGACGAAAGGCAGCAGTTTCTTGCCATGCTTGGCATGGAAGAATCCGGGGTTTCACGGTTGGTGCGTGCTGCGTATAAGCTGCTGGGCCTGGAAACTTATTTCACCGCCGGACCGGACGAAGTCCGGGCCTGGACTTTCCTTAAAGGAACAAAAGCCCCGCAGGCTGCAGGGCTTATTCATTCTGATTTTGAGCGTGGATTTATTCGTGCAGAAGTAATCAAATTTGAGGACTATATGCATTACGGCTCCGAATCTGCCTGCCGCGAAGCAGGGAAAATAGCCGTAGAAGGGAAAAATTACGTGGTACAAGACGGGGATGTGGTGCACATCCTGTTTAGCCGTTAGAAGAAGCGAGCTCGCCTGTCTTCTACTTTAGCACTTTCCTGCAACACCAAAGGGATCATCTGAATCTGGAAGTTGGCCAGGTTGTATGCCATCTTAAGTGCATCGTTCTCGGTATAAAACGCCCCATCCAAACGTTCATCAACACGGAATACATACACTCCTATTTCTCCCACAACCGGTCCGCAGAGCTGTTGCTCCGGAGCCACTGCCACAGCACCGGCAAACCTCGGGTCTGTTTGTCCGGGAGCCCCAAAGGCTATGCCTGTCTGTTTGGAAATAGTGCGGTTGGTTGCCTGAGACCAGGATTCAAGCGAAGGGTATTCGACCAGCTCTTCCTTGATGTTACTGTAGAGGCGCTCCTGCTTCTTTTCCTGTGTAAGACGGGCTTCTATCTCGGCTTGTTTCTCTTTGAGGGTAGCCGTTCCTTTTTCGTGAATTCCGGTAACCGTTGCTACAAAAAAGTACTTGTTGTCCACAGAAATTACCGGAGACACGTCTCCTTCCTTAGCTTCAAATGCCCAGCGGACCAATTCCCGCATGTGGGGGTAACCGGCAACCGTTTTGGCGTCTTCCCGAATTCCCATGGCAGGGGTGGCAAATAAGTTACTTGCTATAACTTCTTTGTCAAATTCCTCCCTGTTGCGGCTCTTGGTGGACAAATTGTTTGCTTGTGAGTAAATGGTCTGGTATGTTTCTTTTCCGGCAACAGCTTCTTTGACCAATACGGCCAATTGCACTTTTTTGTGTAGACGTGTTCTTTCAGAAACCTTTACAATATGAAGTCCGTATTGGGTTTCCAGAATATATGGTTTGTTTGGAGTCGCTTCAAATACAGACTCCATGCCGGGGACCATACCGTTGTTTGAAAACCAGCCTATGACTCCGGGCTCTACGTTGGGGTTCCGGTCTGCTGAAAACTCTAAGGCCAATTCCTGAAAACGACCCGGGGCACGGTTTAAAATACCCAACAGGCTGTCTGCCAGGGCTGCTACCTTATCCGGAGCATCCTGCAAAAGTATGTGGTGTACAAAAACAGAATCCGGCAACTGTTTGGTATCTATTATACGGGCTGCACGGAATACGTCGCCTTCCTGATATACGGGCAGCACGTCACGTGTTGTTGCCCGGAAGGCAAAGCTGTCCAGCTTAGCAGATATGGAAATCAATTCGTCTTTTTTGTAATAATAGGTGTCTAACGGTTTATCTGAATTGCGTGCCAGGAATTGCCTGAGGTTTTGCGTTGTCACAAATTCCGGATATACTTTTTCTATATCATTCCGGGAAAGGGATACGTCTTTTAAAGAGGGAGAAATAGGGAATACCACATATTCAATATCCCTTGCTGCCTCTTGTTTGTACAAGTGTTTGTGCTTATCGTAATATTGACGGATTTCCTGCGAAGTGATTTTTATGGATGTGTCTCTTGCAAAGGAAATGGGAGCCAGAACAAAGCTGACGGAAGAAGTGATGTTGTTTTCTTCCATGCTTCTACGTAATTCCACTGCATTAACAATATTGCTGCCGGCAAGCAAGGAGCTGTATTTAGTGAACATCCTGTCTGTTTCCATGTTGTCCTGCATATAGTCCCAATACATAGCTGCTATGCCTTCGGGTTCTGCCACAGCACTTTGTACAAATTGTACAAGCCGGGAGCGGTCAAACATGCCGTCTTCGTCGTGGAAAAGCATATCGTTCAACAACAGGGGTGAAATGTCCCGCCCTTGAACCATATCAAATTTTTCATCATTCCCCAGGCGGATACCTGCTTTTTCCAAGGCCGGCATATAAACAAGGTCTTTCAGGAAAGCCTGCCAGGTACCCTGTTCCGCAGCTTCCTGACCTTGTTCATCCAAGGCAGAACTGCCGGCAAGTGCCTGCTGCAGGTTTTTTATAGACTCCAACCTTTTGCTGTATTCCATGTACGTGATACTTTGTCCGTTCATCTTTCCCACATCGTTCTTTGAAGAGAACATAGACACGGCAGATTGCAGAGTGCCGGGGTCAATAATAAATGAAATTAAGGCTATTGCAATGAGTACAGTGATAAAAACGCCCATCTGTACCCGTATTTTTTCCAGAACTGCCATTGTGTTTATTTTATGTTTTTTTAATCTATAACAGGGCGCGAAGTTAATTCTTTTTCTTCATTGGACAAAGTGTCTTGTTGAACGTATCCATAAGAATCGAAAGGTTTTAGGATTTTTGCATTTGCTGCTCTTTCATCAGATTCCATACCGTAACCCTGAGCATAAAAATCCGGAGAGTAGAGCTTCACATAACAATGTGTATAAATGGTTTTCTTTTGCTGGTCCCAGTATAGCGTATCTGTTTCCATAGTCTGCTCCTTCAACAGATTTTTTACGACAACGTGGCCCGTGGCAATCCAGACTTGTTCTTCTCCCGTATAATGTACGGCTTTGGCTGCTGTTATAACCGTTTCTTTTTCGCCTTCCGGAGTATAGGCTTCTACAAGAAAAGAATATGGGAAAATCTCATACGGGTTACTCCCCCGGGTGTATTTTTCCATATACGGGGCTGTCAACCGCCCACGAATGATCCCATTCTCTACCTGCCAACCCTCCATGTTTTCAACCTTTTGAGTAGGAATATCATCCGGATTTTCCAAAGAATCTACCGTTGCCACCTGACTCTTGCAGGAGACAAAGATGGTAGCAAGGGACAAGCCCATTGCTACCATAATTCGTGTAGATGTTTTCCTTAGTTCTATTTTGCAGTTCTTACTGTAGTTGTAGCCGACAACCCGTTGGCTTTTACCTGATAGGAAGAGCCTTCCTGAAGGTCATGCATAAAGACTTCTTCCGCCGTTGGAAAATACTGTCTGTATGTAGAAATGAGACGGTCACATTCTTCTGCTAAAGATGCATCTGCCTGTTTTGCACGTACAAAATAATCCACGGCAACCCAGAAATTGGCACGGTCGTCTATTTCCGGCGTTTCGGTATCCGTTACTTTGGCAATAGCCCACAAATGACCCAAAAGCAAGTATGCCTTTCCTTTAAGATCTTCGTTAAACGTAAAAGAACGAAGGGCATTTTTTGAAGCTGAGTTGCTGTTGTTCATCCTCTTAAAATAAAACGTTCCCAGTTCCAGCAGGTAATCACCCTTCACTTTGTCGTCTATAGAGTCTGAATCAATGGCCTGTTCCAGGTATTTAACAGCGTTCCCATAATTTTCCCGGGCAGAGTAGAGCCTGTACAAATAATAAGCAGAGTTGTAAGTGGGGTCCATCGCATAAAGGCACTCCACAGCTTTAAGAAACAAATCGGATGTTTCACAACCGGCGTTAGAAAGAAGCTGTACTACGCGTCTTACATAAACGGGATCTGTTGCATTCTGGTCAAAACGAGGTCCGAATAAAGCCAGCAGGTTTTCACAATCAGCTACTCCGCTAATAGCAAACAGTGTTTCAAAACTGTTGCGTGCTTCGTCCAGTGCTTCGCTGGGAGCAATCCGAACTTTCATATCAAAAATATTGCTGATGTTTTGGTACACATTTATGACATCTTCTGTACTCAATTTGTCTTCTTTGAACAGCGAAGTGGCATACTGCATATTCAGGACCAAAATATTTTGATCTGTATTTTCCCGGCCATACTGCACTACGTCCTGAAGGGCCTTGAATACCTGAGCATCATCCTCTTTGTAGTAGGTGATCATATCGTAAGCCTTAAATGTATGAGCACTCAGGCAAGATTTAAAAGCAGGAAATTTTTCAATCCTTATATCATACATCAAAATAAGGGAGTCAACCAGCTCTCTCCTGCGTTGGGGATCGTTCGTCTGATTGATCAGGAATTTTATCATGTTTTGTCCATCCTGATATAAAGCCTGCGTTACCCCTACAGGACATTTTTTTAATGCTCCTCGCCACGATGGAAGAGCTTCTCTGATGTTCCCATTCTTATAATACTCTTTGTAAAAATTCAAATACCTTACGCATTCGACACTATCTTCGGGTGTTGCCCCAAATCTGCCGGTTTGCGCGTAACTTTGCGTTACAAAAGCGAGCATAATCAAAGAAAATAGGATTCCAATCTTTTTCATTTTTTTATGGATTTTAGTTATATCTGTGTTTCAAAAACCAAATGTCGTGCATATTGAAGTTCAAAATTAACATAATATACCGTTCCCTGACCAAATTATCTTCAATACTTCCACGTTGTCCCATATCAACTGATACGGCAATGGAATTGTACCAGCGGAAAACAGGAACGGAAGCGCCAAAGGTTATACCTATGGAATTTACCTGCTTCCCGTTAAACATCATGTAGGATTTATCATAATAGGCACCCATTCTATAGGTCCATCTGCGCATAAAATAGCGTATGCTGTACCGGTCGGGCGTAATTTCAAAACCGGCTTTAAAAGTTCTGCTCATGGCCGGCTCGAATGTAATGCCCGGCGTTTGTACAAACTCCGCTTTTCTCCAATCGGCTTGTGTATAGTCCATCCCAAAAGCCCAGCGGTCTTGGCTGCGAATGCTAAATCCCACATCCCATTCCATGGGAATATACATATGAGAACCTTCAGATAATGTGTTATATACCGTATCTATAACCGTTCCCTTTTCAACCCTTGCAAAGCGGGTTACATCCCCTTTAAGCGATCCGGCCGGTTGAAAAGTGGCTCCCAGAGTAAACGATGTGCCCGGTGTTATATTTCCAAAAACCTGTGCTCCAAACCGGGCTCCAAAAGAACTAATCACAATGTCGTATCCGGTTTTCAATGTTCCATACAATTCTGATGACGTAAGCGATTGTATATATGTGTTTTTTTGCAGACTGCCAAAGTAATAGGTTCCCTGAACACCCAGGGACAGGTGGCGGAAAAAAGTAGCTGAATAAGCTGCAAAAGCCTGGTTAATACTCCCCTGCCCAAACTGGTAATACCTGAACGAACCTATAGTTCCCAGGATTTCTTCCCGGCTTTCATCTTCAACAAACCGGTATCCCAAATGGCTGTATGGAATAATACCCAACTGCATAGCCGAAGTCTTCCATATCGGAAAAGACATAAGGATATGATTCATACTAAGGGCATTGTATGCAGATTTATGCGTTCCGTCTGAATCTATATAATTGCTTTGCATGATACCAAAATCAAGCATGAAGGACAGGGAATCGCGGGCAGAAGCCGAGGCAGGATTCAGGTAATTAATAAAGCGATTATCCCTCAGCCCGGCACCAATACCGCCCATAGACCTGTTCAACGTGGTTCCCGGACGTACCAAATCCCCCACTCCAAACATGGAGTAGGGTGTAAATGTGCCCAATGCTTCCATAACCTGCGCTTGTAATCTGGTTTCTCCGAAAAGAAAAACAAGCAAACTTAAGGTTAAAATACGGGTTCCCTTTTTTAGCATAGCTTGCAAATGTCGCACTTTTTCAGGGTTTTGCAAATATTTTTATAAAATTATACGCCGCCTCTACACTTGTTATTCCCAAAATTTTTATAAATAATTTATTTGTTTGTTCTTTAACCTGAATTTTATTTGGATGTGCCGTTATGGTTTTTAAAATATTTGTAAAAATAGTAGTTTTATAATAGCCGGATTGTTGGTCTGATATGAAATATGCAAGCATTATGCCGTTTTTTAACACAATACGTTCAAATCCCAGTTTGGCGGCCAGTTGTCTTATGCGTACCACAAAGCCTAATTGCCTTAAAGGCTCCGGAATGGGGCCAAAACGGTCTGCCAGAGCCGCAAAGAATTGTTGCAACTGTTGCTCATTCTTCATGTTGTCCAACTCCCTGTAAAGCCTGATTTTTTCCGATACGTGCGGCATATACTCGTCGGGGATCATGGCCTCCAGATCTGTCTCTATGGTACAATCAGGGGTATAAGAAACGCCGGCAGGATCTCCGGATTCCTGGTGAAGTTCTGCCATTGCTTCTTCCAATATGCGGTGGTACGTCTCAAATCCCATTTGGGCTATAAAGCCGCTTTGTTCGCCACCCAGCAGATTTCCGGCTCCGCGGATATCCAAATCCTGCATGGCTATATTAAACCCGCTTCCCAGTTCTGTAAAGGACTCCATGGCCTGAAGTCTGCGCCGCGCATCTTCTGTAATAGGGACACCTTCCGGAACAAGCAGGTAACAGTAGGCTTTTCTGTTTGACCGGCCTACCCTGCCTCTCATTTGGTGCAAATCGCTCAACCCAAAATATTGTGCCCTGTTGATGATTATCGTATTGGCATTGGGAATGTCTATTCCGTTTTCTATGATAGAAGTAGAGAGCAACAGGTCGTAATCACCACTTATAAAATCCAGAAGTATTTTTTCCATTGTCCGCGGCGAAAGTTGTCCGTGACCAATGGCAATCCGAATCCCGGGACGTATTTGCTCCAGCTTTTCTGCCACCTGTTCTATATCCCGGATTCTGTTGTGTACAAAAAAGAGCTGCCCTCCCCTGTCCAGTTCTCTATCAAGCGCTTTGCCAATAATTTCTTCATCAAAGAACTGCACTTCTGTATGTATGGGCAACCTGTTAGCCGGAGGTGTCTGTATAATGGATAAATCCCTGGCGCCCATCAGTGAAAACTGAAGGGTCCGCGGAATAGGCGTGGCCGTCAGGGTCAAGGTATCCACATGTGTTTTTAAAAATTTTAATTTTTCTTTTGCTGAAACACCGAATTTCTGTTCTTCGTCTATGACCAATAAACCTAAATCTTTAAATACCACGTCTTTAGCAAGTAAACGATGCGTTCCAATGATGATATCCAAAGACCCTTCCTGCAATTGTGTAAGAATTTGTTTTGTCTGTGCCGGAGTTTTCAGACGTGAGATAAACTCTGTTTTTACCGGAAAGTCCGACAACCTTTCAGAAATAGTATGGTAATGCTGCAACGCCAAAATGGTGGTTGGCACCAAAACAGCCACCTGTTTACCGTCTGTTACGGCTTTAAAAGCAGCCCGTATGGCTACCTCTGTTTTACCAAACCCCACATCACCACATACCAGCCTGTCCATAGGGTATGGCTGTTCCATATCGGACTTAACCTGCTCCGTTGCAAGTAGTTGGTCCGGGGTGTCTTCAAACATAAACGAAGCTTCCAGCTGGTGCTGCAGGTACGTGTCGGGAGAAAAAGCAAACCCGCTTGCCGAGGTTCTCTCTGAATAGAGTTTGATTAAATCTTTGGCAATATCCTTAACCTTACTCTTTGTCTGCTGCTTGATTTTATTCCATGCCCCGGAACCCAGTTTGCTAATACGTGGTGGTTCGCTGTCTTTGCTTTTGTATCTTGCAATCCGGTGTAATCCGTGGATATTCACGTACAGCGCATCGTTGTCTCTGTACGTGATTTTTATGGCTTCCTGCTCTTTATCGCCTTTGGTAGTCTTTACCAAACCGGCAAACACACCTATACCGTGATCAATATGTACCACATAATCCCCCGGTTTAAAACCCGAAAGGTCCTGTATGGTAAGTTGTTCACTTTTTTCAACGGCACGTTGCAAAAAAACCCTGTGAACGCGCTGAAAAAGCTGGTGGTCTGTGTAAAAACACTGCTTGCTGTCATGGTCTGTAAAACCTTCATGCAACGATATTTCTTTGTATTCTACAAAAGGATGCGGACATCCCAGGCTTTGAAAAATACCTTCCAGCCTTTTTGTTTGTTTGCTGTTTTCACACAAAACAAAAACCCGGTACCCCATTTCTTTACGCTTGTTGATGTCGTTGACAAGCAGTTGAAAATTCTTGTTAAATACCGGCTGTGGAGATGTGTTGTATACAACGTGCGGTATTTCCTGAAAAACCGGATACTGTGCTATTACAGGAATGGTATTCGGAATCTCCCGAAAGGTTTCAACAAAAGACCACACCAGGGCATTTTGGGATATTTCATCCAACAAGAAATGCGTACCCTTAAGTTGTGGTGTGATAGACACCTCTGTGCGCTCTTCCAGGGACAATTGGGTATTTTGATCAAAAATCCGGATACTTTCTATTTCGTCACCAAAAAAACCGATTCGAAACGGCCTGTTCTCTGAATAGGAAAAAACATCTACTATACTTCCCCTGATGGCAAAATGTCCCGGTTCGCTTACAAAGTCTTGTTTTTCAAATCCCTGTTCAAAAAGGTACTCTTTTATTATTTCATGGGATACAAATTGGCCTGTTTGCAGGGTAAGATTTTCCTTTTCAATAAGATGGCAAGAAGGAATTCCTTCTTGCAAAGCTTTTGGATACGTAACCAGCACCCGCCCTGTGTTTGCAAAATCCTTTGCCACAATGGCACGCAAGGCTGTAGTACGCTGCACATGAAAAGAATTGTCCGGTCTGGCAGTTTTTCCCAAACCTCTGTACGAAGCCGGAAACAAATACACCTGCCCGGCTCCCAATAATACGGATAAATCTCCTGCTGCATACGTTGCTTCTGTTGAATTTTCCCGTACAACCACATGAATTTTTCCGGGTTGGTGTTTAAACAGTGTAGCTAAGGGAAAATAAACAGAAGAACCGGAAAGTCCTTTTAAAGGAAGTACTGCCGGACTGTGTTCGGAAATGGGTTTGTTGGTAAAATTTAGTATTTCCTGTACATCAAAGTTTACCATATGCCCGTTGGATCATATCAGAGATTTCTTCGTACATCTGTGATACCCTCTTTTTATCCAGTTTTTTTCCTGTTAACCCTTCTTTTTCAAGAAATGAAATGAGCATCCCGTACTTGTCATACAGCTGGTTTTCAACCAGGGCAAGCTGTTGCATAAATCCCGTTCCTTTTGCGTTGTATATTTCTTTGAAATACATATACTTAGATCCATTTCCTCTGGTTACGGGAAATGCACGGTATTTTAATTCCACTGCCCATTCACATAACGGAGAACGGTTGTGCTCCCCCTGCCCTAAAAGGAGATCCGGTTGTTTTTTCCCCATTTGTACCCATAAGGGAATGCTAACACCTGCCGGCGGGTATCCCATAACAACCCACATGATGGTATTAAGTGGGTCTTCTCCTTTTTCTACACCTTCAATCACTATGGAGCAAGCACTGGAACGGCGTGGAATAAAATCCTGATCTAAAAACCATCCGTTTGCTTTTTCCGGAGAATACACAGGATCCTTCAAATCCATACCTAAAAAAGCATGGTAAAAAGAACGCGATACCTCCTCAAAAATCCACCGTGGCGTAAAACCAGACAACGCCGCTTGTTTTTGAAACAATGCCGTTGCCGTTTGGTAACGCATATACCCCATACCTTCGTTTATTCTTCCTGTATAGGAAAAATTGGTGTAAACAAGGTATCCTCCGGGAGCCACCGAAGGGTCGTTAACGTCTATTTTAACCCAGGAATGGTTGTTTACTTCATAATAAGCTGCTCCTCCCAGGGCATCTATTACTCCAAAATTGGCTTCTACCCCCATGGGTCTGGTTAAGGTATCCAGAAAAACTTCAAAATCTGCCAAATTTGCACAGATTTCTAAAGCCCTGTACATTACTTTCCCCTCTTTATCCATTTCTTTTACATCGTCATCCTTTAAGTTGTACGAGGCTGTATTCATGATAGCAAAACCGGTACTGTTGGTACCTGCCCAGGCAACACCCCCTTTGGAGGGAGCATCTGCCACCCCAAGGAAAGTATATTTTCCTGTCGTAAAATATTCAATGCGGTTCTGTTCCTGTCCGGTATCTCTGTGTTTCCACAAAAGAGGTTTCCCGTTTGCTGTAACTTTTCCGGTTATAATAGCTGAAGTACAAGCAGTTGCATATACATAAAATGATGCAAAAATAATGGTTAAAACAACTGTAAATACGCTTTTTTTCATAATTAAAATATCTTTTTTGTTTCTGATAATACTACTCCAAGGTGTTCATAAGCCAATTGTGTAGCTTCCCTTCCTCTGGGAGTTCTTTGCAAAAAACCTTCTTTTATAAGAAAAGGTTCATACACTTCTTCCAGTGTTCCTACTTCTTCACCCACAGCAGTAGCTATGGTTCCAATACCTACCGGTCCCCCTTTGAATTTATGAATAATGGTGGACAGAATCTTATTATCCATCTGATCCAGCCCTCTTTTATCAATATGCAACGCATCCAAGGCATACTGTGTGATTTTTGTGTCGATTTTACCGGATCCTTTCACTTGTGCAAAATCCCTGACACGCCTTAATAAAGAATTGGCTATACGTGGTGTTCCGCGGCTTCTTGCCGCAATTTCACGGGCTGCATTTTCTTCAATTTCCACTTTAAGTATGCTGGCAGAACGTAATACTATTTGCAATAAAACCGGTGTGTCGTAATATTCCAAAAGACATTGTATACCAAATCTAGCTCGTAAAGGAGCAGTAAGCAGTCCGCTGCGTGTTGTAGCTCCAACCAACGTAAAAGGTTGCAAAGAAAGTTGAACGGAACGCGCCCCTGGACCTTTATCCAGCATAATATCAATGGTATAATCTTCCATGGCAGAATACAGGTATTCTTCAACTACCGGAGAAAGCCTATGAATTTCATCTATAAACAACACGTCTCCCGTTTCCAATCCTGTTAACAGACCTGCCAAATCGCCTGCTTTATCCAACACAGGGCCGGATGTAATACGCATACCAACTCCCAGTTCATTAGCAACTATATGGGCCAGCGTTGTTTTACCCAATCCCGGAGGTCCATGAAGCAACACATGATCCAAGGATTCATTTCTTAACAAAGCAGCTTTAACAAATACTTTTAGATTATCTGTTATTTTTTCCTGTCCTGAAAACTGAGTGAATTCTTTGGGTCTTATCTGTTCTTCAAAATCTGTATCTAAAGTCACCATGAAAGAAAAATATAATAATAAATATAGTTTTTTTTAAAGTCTCTTGTAATTAATGATTGTTTGTTGATATGTTGAAAATTATTTGGAATATCTGTCAGCCAGCATTTTTGCAACTAAAAACCTCTTTTTATCTGTTGAAATCTTTGTTAAGAAAAAATGATAAATGGCAGGTTTTCCACAAAGAAAAAATTGTTTACAAAATGGCACGTTTTATTAAAATAAAATGAACAAGTTATAAACAGTAAAAGATAGAGTTGTTAACAGCTCATAAGGGGTATAAAAGGTATTGTTTTCTTTTTTCTTTGAATTTTTCCAAATCATCTTGCCAAAGAGCTTCTATTTCTTCTATAGCTGCTCCTGATTTTATCATAGGACGCACATAATCAACGCCTACCAGTTTTTCAAAATAAGAGGTAAAGAAGTCCGGATACATTTCGGTGCTTTCTTTCAGGTTATTGTATGCATCTATTACGTACGATAAATCAAACCCGCGGGACCATATTTCTTCATTTGAGGGCGTTGTTCTAAGGTCAACGCCATAGCACAGGTTTCCGTTTTGTACAGGTTTTTTGGCTCCGGGAACAGGAACAGGAGTAAAGGAAAAATCGTAACCTGTCATATCCGGATGGCCGTATACCTGGAACGGGAAATCCGTTCCCCTTCCCAGGCTCACACGTGTGGCCTCGAACAGACATAAAGAAGGATATAAATAAATAGACCTGTTGTTGGGCAGGTTGGGTGATGGTTTTATAGGTAATTCGTAATGTGTGCTGTGTGTATAATTCTGGCATGGAATTACGGTCAAATCTACATGCAGGCTGTCAGGGAGCCAACATTCTCCGTTGATAATACCTGCCATTTCTCCCAATGTCATACCGTGAACAACAGGTATAGGGACTATTCCTACAAAAGATTTGTATTTCATGTCCAGGACAGGTCCTGAAACAAGATGTCCGTTAGGATTTGGACGGTCCATAATAATTAGTGGAACTCCGTTGCGGGCGCAAGCTTCCATTAGGTTGTACATAGAAGACAGGTAGGTGTAAAAACGAAGACCTACGTCCTGGATGTCATACAGGGCAACATCCAGTTGTTGCATAAGGCTGTCTGCCGGAATAAAAGAAGAACCGTAAACAGATACGACCCGAATACCTGTTTTAGCATCGTGGTAGTTATCCAAGAGGGCTCCGGCATCTGCATCTCCCCTGAAACCGTGTTCGGGTGCAAAAATCATTTGAATATCAACACCCAGAGCAGACAGGCTGTCAACAAGATGGGTATTGTCAATGAGGGCTGTGTGGTTTGTCAGGATGCCCACTTTTTTTCCTTCCAATAAAGAAAGGTATGCGTCTGTATTTTGTGCGCCAGTACGTATCGCCGCATTTTCCGTATTATTTCCGCAGGAAGATAATAGCAGGAAAAGACAAATAATTCCTAAGTGATATGTATGTTTCATGCGTCTAAGTTAGGAAAAAATTGCATCTCAACATTGTTTTGTATTTTTGTCAACCAAATAGCAGATTATGGAAAGTGTACTCAATGCAAAGATTCCGGAAGGCCCTTTACAGGATAAATGGACAATCCATAAAGAAGCATTGAAAACGGTTTCTCCTGCTAATAGAAAGCATTTTCATGTAATTGTGGTAGGTAGCGGGCTCGCCGGCGCCTCTGCTGCCGCAGCGCTGGGTGAGCAGGGATACCGGGTACATGTGTTTTGTATGAATGATTCCCCTCGCAGAGCACATTCTGTTTCTGCTCAAGGTGGTATTAATGCAGCAAAAAATTACCGGAACGATAACGACTCTGTACACCGTCTGTTTATGGATACCATTACAGGCGGAGATTTTCGCTCCCGGGAAGCTAATGTATACAGGCTGGCACAGGTGAGCAATGATATTATTGACCATTGCGTGGCGTTGGGGGTCCCGTTTGCACGTGATTACGGTGGGTACCTGGACAACCGCTCCTTTGGCGGAGCACGCGTAAGCCGGACTTTTTACGCCCGGGGACAAACCGGGCAGCAGTTGCTTCTTGCGGCCTGCTCGGCTTTAAACAGGCAGGTAGCTGCCGGAAACGTAACCGTGCACTGCAGGCAGCAAATGATGGACCTTGTGACGGAAAACGGCAGGGCGGTAGGTATTACAACGCGCCATATGGTTACGGGAAGAATACACAGCTATCCGGCGCATGCCGTTGTTCTGGCAACGGGTGGGTACAGTAACTTGTACTACCTTTCTACAAACGCCATGTTATCAAACGGTTCTGCGCTTATGCAATGCTGGAAAAAAGGAGCTTTTTTTGCCAATCCGGGGTTTGTGCAGATACATCCGACGTGCATACCGGTAGCCGGAGAGTTTCAGTCAAAACTTACGTTAATGAGCGAATCGCTTAGAAACGACGGCCGAATTTGGGTGCCGGCGCATAAGGAAGATGCGCTTGCTATACGGGAGCAGAAAAAGAAAGCTTCTGATATACCGGAAGCAGCCAGGGATTATTACCTGGAAAGAAGGTATCCTGCTTACGGAAATTTAGTTCCGCGGGACGTGGCTTCACGTGCGGCATTGGAAAGGTGTAATAAGGGGTACGGGGTTAGTCCAACGGGGCATGCTGTATTTCTTGACTTTTCGCAGGCACTTGAAAATCAAGGAAAACAAGTCATAGAAGAAAAATACGGCAACTTGTTTCAGATGTATGAAAAAATAACCGGCGAGGATCCGTGGAACCAACCCATGATGATTTATCCGGCTGTACATTATACCATGGGAGGATTGTGGGTGGATTACAACCTGATGACCACAGTGGAGGGGCTTTTTGCTATTGGCGAGGTTAATTTTAGCGACCATGGTGCAAACCGCCTGGGCGCCTCGGCTCTTATGCAAGGGCTGGCAGACGGCTTTTTTATCCTTCCCTACACCCTCCCTGATTACCTGGCAGACCGGGTTGGTGAACACGTTCCAAATCCTACGAATGCTGCTTTTGTAGAGTCCCGTAAAGAGGTGACAAAGAGGGTACTACAGTTGTCTACTAAGTCAGGTTCTTTGCCTGCAGATCATATCCACAGAAAACTGGGAAATATTATGTGGGAACACGCCGGGATGCTAAGAACAGAAGAACACCTGGCAGCCGCTTTGCCGCAATTGGAGGCTTTGGAAAAACAGTTTCAACAAGAAGGTGCAGGGGTAGGGAACACAGATACGGTAAATCAGGAGTTGGAAAAGGCGATCCATTTGCAGGATTATTTGCAATTGGCAAAATTGGTAGTAACGGACGCCCGGCACCGTAAGGAGTCGTGCGGAAGCCATTTCAGGGAAGAAAGCTGCACCCCGGAAGGGGATACGTTACGGGATGATACGGAGTTTCAGTATGTAGGTGCGTGGCAGTATACGGGAGAAGGAAATGAGCCTGTTCTGCATAAGGAACCATTAGAATATGAGTATGTTAAGTTGAAAAAACGCACCTATAATTAAAAGAAACTAACAGCAGATAATGCATTTTACTTTAAAAATATGGCGTCAGGCGGGACCTAATGTAAAGGGGTTTTTTCAAACCTTTTTCCTGGATGGAATTACGCCAGATACTTCGTTCCTGGAAATGCTTGATATCCTTAACAATACATTGGTACAACAGGGAAAAGAAACTATTGCGCTGGACCATGATTGCAGGGAGGGGATATGCGGTGCCTGCGGTTTGTACATAAACGGAAGGCCCCACGGTTCAGACGATGGTATTACCACATGCCAGTTGTATATGAGGCGCTTTAAAAATGGCAGCACCATAACGGTGGAGCCTTGGCGCAGTGCCGTCTTTCCCGTAATTAAGGACCTTATGGTGGAAAGAAAGGCATTGGATAAAATTTTGCAAGCCGGTGGTTATGTGAACGTTACTACCGGAAGTGCACCCGAAGCAAATCAGACACTTGTGCCCCACCAACAGGCCGAGGAAAGTATTGACGCAGCCGCCTGCATTGGGTGCGGGGCGTGTGTAGCTGCTTGTAAAAACAGTTCGGCCATGCTTTTTGTAGCTGCAAGAGTCAGCAGCCTGGCCTTATTACCGCAAGGGAAACCGGAAGCGAAAATAAGGGCACGGGCTATGGTGGCAAAAATGGATGAACTGGGATTTGGGTCTTGTACAAATATTGGAGATTGTCAGGCAGAGTGTCCCAAGAACATTACGGTTGATCATATTGCTCGACTGAACCGCGAATTCTTGTACTGTAAACGCTAACGCCCTCAATAGTAGGAGAAACTGCCGAAAGAACAGAAAAAAGGTAGTTAGCCTCATCGGGGAAATATTCTGCGATATAGTCTTTTAGCAAAGCGCGCATATACGGTGTAGAATATACAATCTGAAGCGTAGTCCCGTCTGCCTGGCAAGGTATGGTATAGCGTTCTCCCTGTAAGTCGTAGAAATGTAGGAATAAGATATTGCGCACCAGCTGGTAAGAGCCATTGAAAACATAACCCGTAGAAAATTGAAGCGAATACGTCCCTGTTGATGGATCTTCCGCAGAAGTACTTGTTACCACTATGCTTTCAGGTTCTTTAAGCAGGTTTTTAAAAGATTGGTAATTCTCATTTACAAAAGGCATAAAGACGGCTATATCTGCCCCTGAGCCGGGTGAAACAGAGATGGAAATATTTATACGCGTTGTGTCAATGTGCCAGGTGCCAACAAAATCATTATCCACAACCCTTGAGGGATTGCCGTAACAACCGGCTAAAAAGAGCCCCAGTAGGAACAGGCATACAAGAAAGCCGGTAATAGAAATATTTGACTTGCTGTGCATTGCCAGTCAAAAATAAAAAAAAATTAAGATTAAACAACGTATTACCAAAGAAAAGTTCCAAAAGGATACCGACCGGCCTGGATTTCTGCGGCCATGCCGTATAAGTCTTTGCGCAATTTTTCCAGGTTCGTTTTCTCTGTCGCAGAAATAAAAATAGAAGGAGTATGCAGTTTGGACATCCAGCTTTTTTGAAGCTCTTCCAGGCTGAGCCCGTCTTCGTTCGCGGTGTTTGCTGCGTAAGCATCGATTTTATTGAAAACAAGGTATACCGGTTTGTCAGCGCATCCTATGTCCTTAAGGGTGCTTGAAACCACATGCATCATGTCTTCAAAGTTAGGGTGGGCTATATCAACGACATGTATAAGCACATCACTTTCCCTTACTTCATCCAATGTGCTTTTAAAGGATTCAATAAGCTGTGTGGGCAGTTTTCTAATAAAACCTACTGTATCGCTCAATAAAAATGGGATGTTGTCAACCACAACTTTTCTAACGGTAGTATCCAGTGTAGCAAAGAGTTTGTTTTCAGCCAAAACATCAGTTTTAGCAAGAAGATTCAAAATGGTGCTTTTTCCTACATTGGTATAACCAACAAGGGACATTCGGACAAGAGATCCGCGGTTACTCCGTTGGGACATCATTTGCTTATCAATTTTTTTGAGCCGTTCCTTAAGCAGCGATATTTTGTCCAGAATAATACGCCGGTCGGTTTCCAGCTGTGTTTCACCCGGCCCCCGCATGCCAATCCCGCCGCGCTGCCGTTCCAAGTGTGTCCACATGCGTATTAGCCGAGGCAGCAGGTATTGGTACTGTGCCAGCTCAACCTGTGTTTTGGCATAAGCAGTTTTAGCACGTTGTGCAAAAATATCAAGTATCAGGTTGGTTCTGTCCAGGATGTTGCAGTCTAACGCTTTATCAAGATTTCTGAGCTGTGTGGGCGTTAACTCGTCATCAAAGATAACCGTCTCAATTTCTTCTGCTTTAAGAAAAGCAGCCAATTCTTCCAGTTTTCCTTTACCCAGGTATGTGTTGGTAAGGGGACGAGGCAAGCGTTGAACAAAACGACCGGCTGCGGATAGTCCGGCTGTATCTGCAAGAAATTCAAGTTCATCCAGATGGTCGTTAAAAACAAAAGAATCTGTCCCGGGTAATTGAACGCCAACAAAAACAGCTTTGTCTCTTTGGGGCGAAGTGTTCATACAGTAAAAAAGCGCTCAAAAGAAGAGCGCTTTATAAAATTTAAAAAGATGTAATACAATTCTTCAAAACTAACGCAATTGGAAGTTTAGCGGGAAGTTATAACGGACACGTACAGTTTTATCGCGCTGACGACCGGGTTTCCAGCGTGGCGAAGAGGAGACTACACGTACAGCTTCTTTATCAATGCTGGGGTCCACACCTCTAAGGACAGCAACGTTTTTAACGTATCCGTCTGCGTCAACAATGAAGGTTAGCACAACGCGCCCCTGAACGCCGTTTTCTTTGGCAACCTCGGGGTAAACAATGCGCTCAAACACCCACTTTGTAAACGTGTTTTCGTCACCTCCCATAAAGGTTGGTTTTTCTTCTACAATAGCAAGCGGAATTTCTTCTTCCTCAACAGCCTCTTCAGCGGTATATGTAATATAATCCCGTATTTCTACTGCAAAAGACGCATCGTCCTCTGTGTCAATGAAAATATCATCTTCGATGGTAATGTCGTCATCCACAATTTCAATGGCATCAGAGAGAACGGGGGCCTGAGGCATTTCAGGAGGCGGGGGAGGAGTTTCCATCGTAATCGGAATCTGTTCTTCTTCAATAATCAGCTGGGTCCCTGCTGTTAACATACTTATGTCTTTGTCATAAGTCTTGTATTCAAAAGCAGTCAGGACGACTACCAGAGCAACAATAAGTCCGATTTCAAGAAACAGGACTCTCTTGTTTTCAAGATTTGCTTTTGGGCTTTTTTTAAGTAGCATGGTATAAAAAATTTAATTTCCGGTGGACCATGACGGAGTCGAACCGACGACCTCTTGCATGCCATGCAAGCGCTCTAGCCAACTGAGCTAATGGCCCTATGGGAATTACAAATGTATATAAAATATTTTAAAAAACAATTTTGTACTTTTGCCACAACAAAAATTGGTCCTATGATACAGTTTTACATACAGAAGCCCGGTATTAAAATAAGCAACAGACGTGCCATAAAAAACTGGATAAAAGAGGTACTTCAAGAAAACAACAAATGCCCGGGCGAGATAAATATAATTGTTTGTGATTCAGAGTATGTACTGGAATTAAATAACAAGTTTTTAGGGCACAATTATTGTACAGATGTCATAACTTTTCCCTATACAGAACCTACAGAACAACGCCTTTCCGGAGATGTATTTGTGGACATAGAAACAGTAGCTAAAAACGCAAAACTCTACCGTCAGACAATAAACAATGAATTTCTGCGTGTAGTCATTCACGGTATTCTACATATGACCGGTATGCAAGATGGCACGAAAGAGGAAAAGCTAAAAATGAGAGAAGCAGAAGATAAAGCATTACGAAATATTAACGTAAATCCCTTTAAATAAGCAGGATAAGCAAATGAACCAACCCTATGATGTATTGGTAGTAGGCGGAGGACATGCAGGATGCGAAGCAGCATACGCAGCAGCCAAATTAGGGTCCAAAACCCTGCTTATTACCATGGACATGACTAAGCTCGCACACATGTCTTGCAATCCGGCTATTGGGGGCATAGCAAAGGGACAAATAGTCAGGGAAATTGATGCACTAGGAGGTGCGATGGCGCATGTTACAGATCTAAGTACCATGCAGTTCAGAATGCTTAACAAATCTAAAGGTCCTGCTATGTGGAGTCCAAGAGCCCAATGCGACAGAATGTTATTTTCTGCTACTTGGCGCAACGTACTGGAGCAGACACAAAATTTGGATATGTGGCAGGATAAAGTAACGGCTTTGCTCTTTGAGGATGATGTGGTTTGTGGAGTTGAAACGGATTTCAGGAAAAGTATATATGCTAAAACGGTTATTCTTACAAGCGGGACTTTTCTAAACGGCAAAATCTTTATTGGATGGAACGCTACTCCGGGAGGCCGGATGGGAGAACCGCCTGTAGAAGGTTTAAGCATGCAACTTGCTGAACGAGGCTTGCAGTCGGACAGAATGAAAACGGGCACGCCTCCGCGGATAGACGGGAGAACAATAGATTTTAGCAAGCTGGAAATACAGAAAGGGGATCACAATCCGCAAAAATTTTCCTTTTCTTCTGTGCCATCGGCCATACAGCAGGGAAAAAAACAAATGGACTGCTATATGGTTTATACTAATAAAGCTGTCCACGCAGAACTTCGGGAAGGATTTGAGGACTCTCCTCTTTTCGGAGGAAGAATATCCGGCAGAGGTCCCAGGTATTGCCCCAGCATTGAGGATAAACTAAGAACGTTTGCGGGGAAGGACCAACACTTGCTCTTTCTTGAGCCGGAAGGCTGGAACACCAACGAGTACTATCTGCAAGGATTTGCCTCATCTCTACCAATAGATGTACAATTTAGAGCGGTACGGAAAATGGAGGGTTTGGAGAAAGCCAAATTCTATAGACCCGGATATGCAATAGAGTATGACTATTTTCCACCAACACAATTACAACCCTCGTTAGAAGTAAAAAATATTTCAAATCTTTTTTTAGCTGGCCAGGTAAACGGAACAACCGGATACGAAGAAGCAGCAGCGCAGGGTTTGGTTGCCGGCATCAATGCTCATCGTAAGATAACAGGTGAAACTCCCTTGGTTTTAAAAAGAGATCAGGCGTACATTGGGGTTTTAATTGATGATTTGGTGACCAAAGGAGTTGACGAACCGTATAGAATGTTTACATCAAGGGCTGAATACAGAATACTTTTACGGCAAGATAACGCAGACGAGAGGTTGACGGAGCTGGGATTTACTATTGGAACAGCGAGTAAGGAGAGTTACGAACGCTGCAAAGAAAAAATTAGTAAAAGAGATGCGCTTTTGACATGGATGCAAGAAAACTCCTTAGCTCCGGAGGTAATAAACGAAACGTTGGAGAACGTCGGCACTTCTCCAATAAGGACTAAGAAAAAAGTGGCCGAAATCCTTACCAGACCACAAATACAATGGTCTCATGTGGAGCCTTTTGTTCCACGTGGAACACTATACGAAGACGATCCTCGGGCAGCGGAGATTTATGAATCGGCAGAAATAGCCGTAAAGTACAAAGGGTATATTGATAGGGAGAAGGCTTTTGCGGAAAAAATAATAAGGCTGGATCTGGTGCCTATTCCTCCAACATTTGAATATGCGCAGATAGCCTCATTGTCCACAGAATCAAGGCAGAAGCTACAGAAAATAAAGCCCCGGACCATTGGGCAGGCCTCAAGAATACCCGGGGTTTCCCCGGCGGATATTTCTGTGTTGCTGCTCTATTTAGGAAGGTAAAGAGGGATAAGTAAAAAAATGTACTATTTTAGTAGTTTTTATAATAAGTATAAACAAATCTTGAAACACATTATTCTTGTACTTGTAGCAACTCTGTTTTCCTTTGCGCCCTTACAGAGTCAGCAAATGGTACAGACAGTTAAGGGCAGGGTAGTTGACGATGTGTCCGGACAACCACTTGTTGGTGTTGGAGTGGTAGTTAATAACAACGGGTATCTGGCATCTTATACAGATATTGACGGCTATTACAATATATCCAATGTGCCGATAGGGAAGATTGCTATACTGTTTTCCAGTATTGGTATGGAAACCATTTATATGGAAAACTTGTCTTTGAATTCCGGTAAAGAACTGGTTGTTAATATCAAAATGAGGGAAGATGTGATGACGGTAGAGGAGGTGGTGATTATAGCAGAAAGAGATAAATTGCGCCCTGTAAACGAAATGGCATCTGTTTCTGCCAGAACGTTTTCTGTGGCAGATGCAGAAAGGTATGCCGGTGCCATGAATGATATTTCCAGAATGGCGCAAAACTTTGCGGGAGTAGGAACGCCCAGTGACTCCAGTAACGATATAGTGATTAGGGGTAACTCTCCTTTTGGATTGCTGTGGCGCATGGAAGGAGTTGACATATACAATCCCAACCATTTTGCAGACGGGGGTGCTACAGGTGGGTCCATTAGTATGCTAAATGTCAACACGTTGTCCAACTCGGATTTTTACACAAGTGCTTTCCCCGCAGAGTATACGAATGCGTATTCGGGAGTTTTTGATATTCACTTAAGGGAGGGGAACTACGATGTTCATGAATTTACCGGGCAGATTGGAATAAACGGTCTGGAATTTGGAGCGGAAGGCCCTTTATCCAAAAAATGGAAAGCTTCTTATATGGGAGCATACAGGTATTCTTTTTTGGATGCATTGGCATATATGGGATTTGATTTTGGTACGGGCTCTGCCGTTCCCAGATACCAGGACTGGACAGCTAAGATCAATGTGCCAACACCTAAAAGTGGCACCTTTTCACTCTTTTCTATCGGAGGCTTTGGAAAAGTAAGCATTGTTGACGGTGAATCTGATTTTTACAACTATGCAGACAATATTGAAAGTCAATCGGGAATGGCAGTAGTCGGGCTACAGTATACTAAGACCCTGGGAATCAATCAATCTTTGCAGATTTCACTGGCAACCTCCTATTCCTCTTTTTCTGCACTTATAGACTCTTTGAATATAGAAACAAACCTGAAGGACCGCAGTCAGGATGCTATGCTCATGCGGGAATTCCAGACGTTGCAAGCTGTACATAACGTAAAATTGGCAAGCGGGCTTTCTTTGCGGTCGGGACTGACGGGGAAACGGCAGGCTTACCAATTTATTTCTAACGATTATTCCCATACCACCTATCCAAAAGATGTGAATGAAATCGGACATACGTACCTATTGCAGGCTTTTTCTGAAATCTCTTACCGGGCAACACACAACCTGACGTTTGACGTAGGAGTAAACGCACAGTTTCTTTTCCTTAACCAAACATGGAACGTAGATCCACGTTTTGGAGTGTCCTGGAAATTCAAGGACAAACAAGAGCTTACTTTTGGTTACGGGTTGCATAGCCAGTACCAGGGCTTGGAAATTTACATGACAAAACTGTTTTCACAAGCGGTCGATAGTAAGATTTATCCCAATAAGTTCCTGGATATGACCAGGGCACACCATCTGGTGTTGGGTTACCAGTTAAGGCTTTCTACGTCCACACGGTTGAAAGCAGAGGCATATTACCAATACCTGTATAACCTTCCGGTTGATTTGTATGAGCCTTATTATTCTGTAGTTAATCTGGGAGGCATGAATTTTGATAAGTACGGAAGGGTTTATGTAAGTGATGCTACCGGATACAATTTCGGGCTGGAAGTAACGCTGGAAAGGTTTCTTTCCGCCGGTTGGTATTATATGGCTACGGGTTCACTTTTTGAAAGTAAATTCAGGAGTATTGACAATATTTTAAGAAACACGCATTACAACAGCAATTTCATAGTGAACGCACTGATTGGCAAGGAGTTTGAGTTTGGGAAAGCCGGAAAATCCAAAACCATGTGGTCTCTGGGAGGTGATATTAAATTTACTATTGCGGGAGGCCAGCGGTATATTCCTGTTGATATAGAAGCCTCTAAAGAAGCCAAAGCCGCCGTTTACATTTACGAAGAGGCGTATGAACCCAGGCTACCGTACTATATGCGCGGAGATATAAAGGTTTGGGCAAAACTCCATCAAATCAAAATAACACACGAGCTGGGTGTAGAAATTCGTAATTTTACAAACCGTAAAAACGTGTATTCTTACCAATACGATGTAAAATTGGAAGCTATGAGGACCTCGTACCAAACGGGGTTGCTTCCGTTAGGTTATTACCGAATAACATTCTAAGAATCAGTCTAAAGGAAGGTAAAAAAGCGGGGGTGTCTGTTTCAGGCCCGGTGTTCTTACGTGAAAACGGGCCAAGCCTTGCAGAAAAGACCCGTTTGTTTCTGTTTTTACAAAAGGCTTGCAAAGACTCCCGGATAAAGAGGGGTAACAAAGGTGACTATGTTGTGCATGCCCTCCCCTGAAAAGACACTCCCTGTACGCGTAATCAAACAGGGAAGAGGACCACAGAAAAACACTTTTTTGTTTCAGGGCATTTTCCTGATAAACAGCATATAGCTCGCTGGAGTCTAAGGGATTGGCTACGGGTTTAGAGAGATCCGTAACGGGTGTAGGTCCTGCTTCTATAGGGGCAGGAATAGAAACAGGAACATCAAAACCTCTTTTAGCGTAAAAAGAACGTAACGTATCCGAAGCAGGGTACAGAACCAGAAATTTTGCCAGCTTGGACGTATGGTATAACAACAAGGAGCTGTAGCCTTTTTTTTGTTGTTCGGGGTGGGTGGCTACGCCATACATATAAGCCCCGTTAAGCGGGCTTTTGCCTTTGCGGTGCAGCGAGAGAGGAAACAGGGTAAGGCAGGATTTTCCTTCCGGGTGGTAAAGAACGGTCCCCAGCGACAGGCAATTGCTAACGGCAAACTCTGCATAGTCGGCACTATCACCAAAAGCAGCACTCCAGATATCCAGGAGTGCTGCTTTATCGTTTACGGAGGCTGTACGTATCACTTGTAAATCTCTTCTATTGTTTTTTCGTAATAGGCATTCAGCTCTGATCTGCGCAGTTTCAGGGTCTGCGAAAGCAGTCCGTTGGCAGTCGTCCATTCGTCATTGGCAAGACGGAAAAATTTGATTTGTTCATGTGGGGCAACTGTCTTGTTGATGCGTTCTACCTCTTTATGAATAAGCTGGTTTACCTCTTTTGTCTTGTACAGGTTCTCTATGTCCTGGAAGACCATTTTTTGGTGAGCTGCCCAGGCCTGAATTTGTACATCATTTGGAATGATGATGGCTGCCGCCACCTTTTTGTCGCTTCCTATAACCAGGGAACTTGCAATATAGGGCGACTCATTTAGCTTATTTTCAACCATTTGTGGAGCCACGTATTTCCCGTTTGAAAGTTTGAAGATTTCTTTTTTACGGTCGGTAATCTGCAAGAATATACCATTAACCATTTTACCCACATCTCCTGTATGGAACCAGCCTTCTTCGTCTATAGCGTCTTTGGTGGCTTCGGGGTCTTTGTAGTAACCCATCATGATATGCGGACCACGGGTCAGGATTTCACCATCCGGAAGGAACTTAAGCTCTGTTCCGTCCATTACTTTCCCAACAGTTCCAATTTTACGGATTCTTTCTTTTGGGTTGTTTACGGCAATTACAGGGGCAGTCTCAGTCAAACCGTAGCCTTCATAAATGTACATCCGGGCTGCAGAAAACAGGCGGATAACACAAGCCCTTATAGAGGAACCTCCTGTGACAATGAGCATTTCGTTTCCACCCAGGTTTTCCCTCCATTTGCTATATACCAGTTTGTCAAACAGCTTGTTAAGGGAAACACGCCACAACGTGAGACGTTCGTAATCAAAGGTGTTGCCAAAGTCCCAGGCCCACTTGTATATCATGCGTTTTATACCTTTCAGGCTCTTGCCGGCATCTTCCAATTTCTTGTACATCATTTCAATAACACGGGGAACAGCACAGAATCCGTTGGCACGAATGTCTTTCAGGTCGCGGGCGATCGTTCCCATATTTTCTGCGTAATAGATGCTTATTCCAAGAGATTGGAATTCATAATTCATACTTCTTTCGTAAATATGACATAAGGGCAGGAAACTCAGGAATTTATGTGTTTCGTTCATAATCTGTTGTGCCGCATGACCCAGGAAATTGAACACGATGCTGCTGTGCGCATGCATAACGCCTTTAGGTGTTCCGGTAGTTCCGGAAGTGTAAATGATGGTAAGAAGGGTATCCGGCGTGGTGGTTTCCTTAATATTCTCTACAACTGAAGTCCATTTTTCCTTGTTATCCAAACCTAGTTTGTAAATGTCTTCCAGGTTTCTGACACCTTCAATCCGGTCTATAGTAAAGATTGCGGGAGGGTTTTCTAAACTTTCCAATACAGGAGCAATATGTTTGTACAAACCGGCCTGTCCAATAATTACAACCTTAGCATCTGCGTGGGGGATAATATAGCGATAATCATCAAGACTTAACGTTGTATAAACAGGTACGTGAACCATTTGCGCTAAAGCAGTTCCCATATCAACAAAGTTCCACTCGGGTCGGTTGTTCATGATGGTGACCACCTTGTCACCGGCTTGCAGACCAAGCTCCAAAAAGCCATAGGCATAAGTATGCGAAATGTCTGCGTATTCTTTTGAACTGTAAGTTTTCCAGACGCCGTTAACCTTTCCTGCCAAAGCATCTTCTTTAGGGTAGTTTACCTGCAAGCGTTCAAGCAAGTCAAACAACCTGGTGATTTTTACCTCGTTTTTCATAGCAGTGAATTTTTTAAATCAGTAACAAATGCATCAATGTGGGTTTTTCGGGTATTGAAAGAACACATCCAGCGAACTTCACCGGAAGGTTCATCCCAGACATAGAAAAAATGTTTTTTAACAAGATTAGCGTATGCTCTTGCCGGAATGACAGCAAAAACAGCATTACTTTCAACTTTTTGGGTAATGCGCACTTCGGGGATATTTCGGATTTTGTCTGCCAGGTAGCGGGCCATTTCGTTAGCATGGCGTGCATTCTCAAGCCAAAGATCATCTTTAAGGTAGGCCAGATACTGAGCAGCAACAAACCGGCTTTTCGAAAAGAGCTGCATGGCCTGCTTTCTGACGTATAGAAAGTCCTGCGTGTGTATGCGGTCAAAAAGAACAACAGCTTCTCCCATAAGCATGCCGTTCTTTGTTCCTCCAAATGAAAGCGCATCTACGCCTGCATGGCTGGTAAACTTAGCAAAAGGGAGGTCCAGAAAAGCGGCAGCATTGGCCAGCCTGGACCCGTCCATATGCAGGAACATATTGTGGTTGTGTGCAAGATCAGCCAGTTCCCGTATTTCTTCGGGGGTATAAACAGTTCCCAGTTCTGTTGGTTGGGAAATGGAGATTACTTTAGGTTGTACGTGGTGCTGGAAGCCAAAACCGGTCAGGTGGGGCAGTACATCCGATGGGCGCAACTTTCCGTCCGGGGTGTCTGAAGTTAGAATTTTACACCCTGTAAAACGCTCAGGCGCACCACATTCGTCCTGATTTACATGGGCGGTACGGGCACAAATAATAGCATGATGCGGACGGGTAAGCGCCTGCAGGCATAAAACATTTGCTGCTGTACCATTGAAGACAAAATATACCCCGGTGCCTTTCCCAAAAAAGGACTTGAAAACTTCCCCGGCCTGTGCCGTATATTCATCCTCTTCATAAGAAAGACAGTAACCTTGGTTAGCGTCTTCAAGTGCCTTCAGCACAGAGGGATGGACCCCGGAGTGGTTGTCACTTCCGAAGCTTGTTTTCATCAGTCAGAGATAAGATCCAGATAGGCGGCGGCGTCTAACAAATCGTCAACTTCTTTAGGATTTGTCAGTTTGATTTTAATCATCCAGCCTTCACCGTATGGGTCTTCGTTAATTTTTTGAGGCTCGTCTTCCAGTATGGGGTTCATTTCTACAATGGTTCCGGATACCGGCATAAAAGTATCAGCAACAGTTTTGACCGCTTCCAGGGCTCCAAATACTTCATCCCTGTCCAAGGTTTCATCCAGAGTTTGAATGTCAACAAAAACAATGTCACCTAACTGATCCTGGGCATAATCTGTGATGCCTACAATAGCAATGTCTCCTTCAATTTTAATCCATTCGTGTTCTTTGGAATACCTGAGATTTTCCGGAATGTTCATAACAATAATTTTTAAAAGTTAAGTCGCAAATATATATAATTAAGAAATATTATAAGAGTTGGAGGGCTTGTCTTATTAAGGATTCAAGACTGCAAGACGGGTCTTCTTTTTGCAGTCGGGCGATGACTTTGTCAATGGCAGAACGGTTGAAACCAAGTTGTAACAAGGCCGAGACTGCTTCTGCCCCCGTTTCTGAAACAGGCAGTACACCCGGTTGCCCTTCTTCTTCCAGACCGACTTTTGTCATTTTGTCACGCAGTTCCACTATCATTCTTTCTGCAGTTTTGGTGCCAATGCCTTTGATACTTTTAAGACGGGCAACGTTTGCCGTAATAAGGGCATCCCGTATTTCTGTGTTGCTCATGGCAGAGAGGATCATACGGGCTGTGTTGGGGCCAATGCCGGATACGCCAATCAACAGGCGGAAAATCTCGCGTTCATCACGGGTGGCAAATCCGTACAACAGGTGCGCATCGTCCCTTACCTGCAGGTGAAGCCACAGATGTACTTCTTTTTGGGTATGAATTACCGAGTACGTTTGCAGGGATATTAAAATATGATACCCAATGCCCCCGGTTTCAACGATGGCTTGTGCAGGGTCTGCTACAGCAAGTGTTCCTTTGATATATTCGTACATTTGCAGAATGCTTTTTGCAGACTGCAAATATACATTTATTATCTTTGACACATGAATATATCTCATATAAGAGAGCAATTCCCTGCGCTGGCAAGGGAAGTATATGGGAAGCCACTCGTATATCTGGACAACGGAGCTACAGCTCAAAAACCCATACAAGTACTGGATGTTCTTAACGAAATGCAGGGGGGCCTGAACGGTAATGTACACAGGGCCGTTCACTACCTGAGTGTTCAGTGCACAGAAAGGTACAATAAGGCACGGGAAAGCATCCGTGATTTTATACATGCAGCATCTGAGAATGAAATCATTTTTACATCAGGTACTACGGCATCCCTGAATTTGTTGGCTTATTCCTTTGGTCAGACGTATATTAAGCCGGGAGACAGGATTGTAGTAACCGAGACAGAGCACCACTCCAACATTGTGCCCTGGCAGATGGTGTGCCGGCGTGCCGGGGCCTTGCTGGAAGTGTGGGAAGTTGACGAAGCAGGAGCGTTGGACCCTAAAAAACTGGAGACAATGCTGGATAAGCCGGGGCCTGTCCCAAAAATTCTTGCTTTGCCGCACATTTCCAATGTACTTGGGTTGGTTAATCCGTTGCAGGAAATCATTCAGGTTGCTCATTACTACGGTGTTCCCGTAGCTGTTGACGGAGCGCAGGGTATTGTACATAAAAAGGTGGATGTTCAGGAATTGGATGCAGATTTTTATGCTTTTTCCGGGCACAAACTGTACGGGCCTACCGGTACAGGTGTTTTGTACGGAAAAGAAAAATATTTGGAAGAAATGGTGCCCTGGCAAGGTGGCGGGGATATGATATCTTCTGTTTCTTTCAAAAAAGGGACTACGTATGCCGGGCTACCGCTTAAGTTTGAAGCCGGAACAGCCAATTTCATTGGAATGGTCGGCCTGGGAGCAGCTGTTGAGTTTATGCAAAGCCTGGATAGAGATATGTTGGAAGCTTATGAGGGGGAGATTACAACAAAGGCCATGAAAGAGCTGGGCAACATAGCAGGTTGCAGGGTTTACGGGCAACCCGGAACGTATTACGGCCAGAATTATGAGAAAACACCTTTATTTTCTATGTCTGTAGAAGGGGCACATCCTTCTGATATGGCACTGCTTTTGGACAGGATGGGTATTGCAGTGCGGTCAGGTATGTTGTGTGCAGAACCTCTGCTGGAACGTTACGGACAGACAGCCGTACTGAGGGCTTCTTTTGGCCTGTACAATACCATGGAAGAGCTTGATTTTTTTATTGAATCGCTAAAAAAAGCATTGAAAATGCTTCGGTAATAATGACAATACAAGAAAAACAGGAAAAAATCATCGAAGAATTTTCTTTTCTGGAAGATTGGATGGATAAATACGAATACCTGATTGAGCTGGGAAAGAAATTGTCTCCTTTACGGGAAGAGGCCAAAACAGAAGAAAACCTGATTGCAGGATGCCAGTCGCGGGTCTGGCTGGATGCCCGTATAGAAGATGGAAAATTAATTTTTAATGCTGAAAGCGATGCGCTTATTACCAAGGGTATTGTGTCGCTGTTGGTAAGTGTCTTTTCCGGGCATACGCCTGCAGAAATACTGGCTGCGGACATGGGCTTTATTGAACAGGTAGGTTTAAAAGAACACTTGTCGCCAACACGCGCGAACGGTTTGCTGGCTATGATCCGCCAAATTCAACTATATGCTACGGTAGCCAATACACAAAAAGCAGAATAACATGGAATTGGAAGAAAAAATTAAATTAGCCTTAAAGCAAGTTTTTGATGCCGAGCTGGGTATTAACATCGTTGACCTGGGGCTTGTTTATAACATAAACATCAAGGAAAAAACGGAAGGGGGGAGCTTTGTAACTGTTACCATGACGCTGACTTCCCCTCATTGTCCTTTGGCAGACGAAATGATTGAAGATGCACAAATAGCAGTAAGCCAGGTACCCGGAGTATCTAAAGTAAGTATAGATTTGACTTTTGAGCCACCTTGGGAGCCCTCTCTGATGAGTGACGAGGCTTTGTTGGATTCCGGATTGTACGGGATGTATTAAAATAGCGGAACTATGCATACAGCCTACCTTTTGTTGGGAAGCAATATGGGCAACAGAGAAAAGTTGTTGCAACAGGCTTTGGAAGCATTGGGGCGCCTTGGAGCGGTTCTTGCTGTTTCTGTCAGGAAAGAGACGGAGCCTTGGGGTTTTGAAGAAGAAGTTCCGACTTTTCTTAACCAGGCAGTATGTTTGCAAACTGCTCTGGAACCGGAGGCGTTGTTGACGGAGTGCCTGGAAATAGAGAAAAAACTGGGCAGGGAAAGACCTTGGGAAAACTCACACTACGAAGACGGTGGGAGGACGTACAGTTCCAGGTTGATAGACATTGATATTTTGTTGTATGATTTTATACAATACAATTCAAAACAGCTGACAATTCCCCATCCAAGGCTAAAGGAAAGACCATTTGCCATGGATTTGTTACAGGAAATACTCCCAAAAGACATATATTTACGAGATTTTTACTAACACGAGAAGATGCAGGAAGATTTATTTAAAAACATTATTGCCCACGCCAAAGAGTATGGTTTTATTTTCCAGTCCAGCGAAGTGTACGACGGGCTGAGTGCCGTATACGATTACGGGCAGAATGGGGTTGAGTTGAAAAACAACATAAAAAATTACTGGTGGGATGCCATGGTGCGGATGCACGACAACATTGTGGGCCTGGACTCGGCCATTTTCATGCATCCCAGGATATGGGAGGCGAGTGGACACGTCTCGGCTTTCAACGACCCGCTTATTGACAACAAAGATTCAAAAAAGAGGTACAGGGCTGACGTGTTGCTGGAAGAGTACATAGCAAAATTGGAAGACCGTATTGAAAAAGAGGTAAATAAGGGTAAAAAACGTTTTGGTGACAGCTTTGATCAAGACCAATTCAGGGCTACGAACCCTAACGTGTTACGGGAGCAGGCTAAGATTGATCAGGTGAAGGGAAGGATGGTTAAAGCGCTGAATGAAGACAACCTGGAGGAATTACGGCAATTGATCCTGGACTGTGAAATAGCATGCCCCGTTTCCGGGACACGGAATTGGACAGAAGTACGGCAATTTAACCTTATGTTCAGTACGCAAATGGGTAGTACACATGAGGGCGCATCGCAAATTTACCTGAGGCCGGAAACGGCGCAGGGAATTTTTGTGAATTATTTAAATGTACAGAAAAGCGGTCGTATGAAGGTGCCTTTTGGTATTGCACAAATAGGGAAAGCATTTAGAAACGAGATAGTTGCCCGTCAGTTTATTTTCCGGATGCGCGAATTTGAGCAGATGGAGATGCAGTATTTTGTTAAGCCGGGAGAAGAAATGACATGGTACGCATACTGGAAGGATTTACGTATGCGTTGGCACCATTCGCTGGGCCTGGGAGACGAAAATTTCCGTTTTAAAGACCATGAAAAATTGGCCCACTATGCCAATGCCGCGTGTGATATAGAGTTTCTGTTCCCGTTTGGATTCAAAGAGCTTGAAGGAATTCACTCCCGTACCAACTACGACCTTACCCGCCACGAAACATACTCCGGACGTAAATTGCGGTACTTTGATCCGGAAACAAATGAAAGCTATGTCCCCTATGTTGTGGAAACGTCTATTGGTCTGGACAGAATGTTCCTGGCTGTGCTTTCTGCTTCTTACAAAGAAGAGAAATTGGAAGACGGCGAAGAACGCGTAGTTATGAAGTTTCCACCATTTATAGCGCCAGTCAAACTGGCGGTTTTCCCGCTGGTAAAAAAGGATGGATTGCCGGAAATTGCACAGGAAATACTCGGCAAGTTACGTTTAGACTATTATTGCCTGTACGACGAAAAAGACAGCATTGGGAAACGGTACCGCAGGATGGATGCCATTGGAACGCCTTTCTGCATTACGGTGGACCACCAAACTAAAGAAGACAATACAATTACCCTAAGAGACAGAGATACCATGTTGCAAGAAAGGGTGCTTGTAGAGAAGCTTCCACAATTATTGGATGAAAAACTAAACAGCAAATATTGGCTGCAAAAATATCTATGAAAAGAAAACGGCAAAAGAAAAACCATAGCAAACTGGTATTTGTGCTTTTGTTTGCAGGCTATCTGGGAGTAAGCGCCTACTTGTTATTTGCTACCGGTGATGCTTTGCCACAGTTGAAAAAACTGGGCTTTTTAGCGCAATTGGCTGCGTACTTTAAGGTAGAGCCCGATAAGGTAATGCACACCCTGCTTTTTCTTCCCATCATTCCGCTTGCTTGGGCGGCTATAAAACCACGCAGGGTCTTTACAAAAGTACTTGTTTTGTGGTCGGGATTACTGTTTGGGATACTTACAGAAGTCATTCAATATTACCTTCCGTACAGAACGGGAGATATTGGCGATCTGGCAGCAGATGTTATGGGAAGTGTACTGGGGATGGCTTTTCTGGTTTTTTTCCAAGAAAGAAAAAAGAAATAAGGTCCTTGTTTTAGTCCTCCGGCGGGTTTTGTTCCTGCGGGTTTTGTTCTTCCGGTCCGGTTACAAAAATGTCGTCTGAATTACAACTTAAGCAATGGTCTGTCGGGTATCTTGATGCATGAATCCGATGGCAGTTGCGGCAACGGTACCAGTGCTCTTCCAGGGAGTAGTGGCCTCCGCGAATTTCAATGGCTTTGCTTTCTACAAAGGCTTGGGCAACGGTTTTGCGGGCTTTGTCGTACAGGCGTGTAAATGTAGGGCGGGAAATATTCATGCGTTTTGCCGCCTCTTCCTGAGTAAGGTTTTCGTAATCAGCCAGGCGAATAGCCTCGTATTCTTCAAAAAGCAGGATAACAGACTCCCTGCTGCTGCCGGGAACTCCGTAAGGCCGGTATCCTTCCATGGGCGGAAGACCCGACATACGTCTGCGTCTTTTTCTGTTTGGCATGGTCGGGGTGGCCCGGCTCGAACGGACGACCACCTGCTCCCAAAGCAGGTACGCTACCAACTGCGCTACACCCCGATACGCTCCAAACCCTTTTGGTTTGGGCTGCGAAGATACGGATTATTTTGAATTGTTCATGACTTGTTGTGAATTCTACAGGTCTTGTTGTGAGCTCTGCAGGTCTTGTTATGAGCTCTGCAGGTCTTGTTATGAGCTCTGCAGGTCTTGTTATGAGCTCTGCAGGTCTTATCTTGAGCTGTTCAGATCGCTGAGGGCTTTTTCGTAGCGCCTTCCTACTTCTTCCCAACAGATGACGTTCCAGAACGCTTCTATGTAATCTGCCCGCTTGTTTTGGTACTTCAGGTAGTAAGCATGTTCCCACACATCCATGGCCAGCAGGGGAATGCCCTGTTTTTCTACAACATCCATCAGGGGGTTGTCCTGGTTAGGGGTAGAACTGACAAACAAATTACCCTCATTATCAATACTTAGCCAGGCCCAGCCGCTGCCAAAGCGTGTGGCTCCGGCTTGTGCAAATTCTTTCTTTAAATTACTTAAGGAACCAAACGCATTATCAATGGCTTCTGCAAGTTTACCTGTAGGTTTACTGCTTATGTTTTCTGACTTTTTGCTTGTAGTGGGTGCCATATTTTCCCAAAACAGTTGGTGGTTGTAATACCCGCCGGCGTTATTGCGCACGGCCACCGGATACCGGCTTATGTTAGCAAATATTTCCTGAAGAGCTACGTCTGCTCTGTTGTGACTGCGGCTGTCTGCTGTTGCATCTGTGTTGAGGCTTTTAAGGGCAGCTATAAAATTGTTGTAATAGGCGCGGTGGTGCCGGTCGTAATGGATTTCCATGGTTTGGGCATCTATGTACGGTTCCAGAGCATCGTACGCATAAGGAAGGGCCTTGAAAACGAAAAGGTCGGCCGGGGAGTCGGGCGACACTAACCGGGCCTCGGCCGATATTGACTGAGTCTCGG
>DIRP01000009.1:65217-69804 GCA_002427525.1 Bacteroidales bacterium UBA5433
ATTGCCTGAGTCTCGGCCGATATTGACAGGGCGTCAGATGATTTTGTCTGGCCTTCGGTTGACATTGCGGGGGTCGCTGTTCCAGCTAGTAGCCAGGTTATTGTAAGTAGTATTGCTTTCATAGTGCTTTTCTTTTAGGGTGTTATACATTTCAGTTGTTGAAGCCTGTTTCCGGATTCTTTTCGCTGAATTTTTCAGAAAGGGCGGTCGATATTTCGCTTCGGCTTTTATTCTTTTTTTCCAGGTCTTTAATCAGCAGGTAGGCCTTAAATAAAGGTGATCCGGCTATTTCTGATGAGAAATGACCAATTCCCTGGTTCCAGACAAACAAAGCAAAGAGCTCGTCAAATTCTTCTGTGGTGACTCCCAGGTGGTATGCTTTTATAAGCTCCCGCGTGGCTTGCTTAATACGTCCGGCACCTACGGCATTGGCTAACGATAGCAGAAGTTTTTGCTCAATTCCTATGGCCGGATTGTCTTTGTTCCAGGTGTGGTTCCAGAAATTAACGGTCAACTCGGCAATAGCCGGGTCAATGTCTGCATACCGGGGCATCACAGTGGGTTTCAGGGGAAGCTCTTGCTGGTCGTCTTCCTTTATTTCATTTCTGTAGAAATGGGCATGGTACAAGCCGTCCTCTATTTTCTCTGTTTAGTGGATAAAGCCCAGATTTCTCATGGTTTCGTAGAGGGGAATGGGCTCAAAATTTTGAATAATGGTAATTCCCCCCTTTACCGGAACGTCTTTGGCTTTTTTGACTATGGCCGGCAGGAAGTTTCCTTTAATGGGGCGTACGTCAAACTGGGGAAAATCTTTTTTATTTTTCAACCAATCTTTGGTTGCAGGAGTATCTTCTTTTTTCATAAGTAACAATTTACTGTAACGCAACGTTACGTTACAACGTAACGCCATAGATAACAAATAGTCTGCCGCAATGTATTTACTGCTCCTCGGGTTGTAATTACGGCTTGACGGGTTGTATTTGCAGCCTGTTGGGTTGTATTTGCAGCTTGTCGTGGCACATTTGCAAAGGGAAATATGCCAATATGGCATAAACCTGAGTGCGTCGCACTTGGAACTTCGTGGAACGTGCCCAATATCGGCCGTATCTGTCGGAGATATAGAGATATATAAAATTTTTGTATATTTGCCGTCCTTTTCCCAAAGGCATGGGATATTTTGCTCTCACAGTTCCAATGAGCAAAGACCATAATTGAGTTTTTCAACACACAGAAATTTATGAATAGAAGAAACATAATAACGGAAGAGCTGCAGGAAGTAGCGTATTTTCCCGGGAAGACAACCAAGTATTTGCATAACATAACAAAACACATTTTCAGTTTTATTGCTTTTTTAACTCTTTTGCTGTTGTTTACAGGATGTGTTTTTGATAGTATACACACCGTCAATGGCGGAGACGCCGCCTCGGGAAAAACCATACAAGTGACTGTAGGTATGCCGGAGGATACTCCGCAGACCCGAATTTCGCATGAACAGGATGGTCTTACGGTCAGGATTGCCTGGCAGGAAGGAGATAAAATTGACTTGCTTGTGGTGCACGGCGGGGAAAAAACTGCGTATAGGGGGGTTCCGGTAACTGTTGACGGGACGAACAACAAGAAAGCCACTTTTCCTCTTACGCTGCCAGGTGGTACATACGAGACGTTTGATCTGTACGGAGTATATGGTGGTGGTGGACTTGATGCAACAGATCCTTAACTTGTCAAATTGCCTACTGTTGTGCAGTCAACATCCAGTAGCCTGAAAGAGATTGAGAAGAACAAGGCAATGGTTCTTGTTTTTTCACAAACAGGCATTAGCAAGGACATCTCTGACCTTAATATTGGATTCAAACACATAGGCGCTCTTTTTAACATCCAGGTTAAGAATATAGGAACTAACACATTGGATAAGGTTACGCAGGCTCGTTTAACAGCTTCTTCTACTATTCCTGCATACAGCAATTCCGGAACTGACACGTACAACCTCACCACCGGAGCTTTTTCCGGTACGCAACCCACCTCCCTTACTTTCCGGCCTGTCTCGTCTTCTAACGTTGTTCCCCAGGGCATTCTGGAATTTTGGGCCTGGGTTCCCATGGAACGAGGAGGAGCTACGGGAGCTGCCTGGCCGGCTCTCGGCTTGCAAATAGTGAGTGACAGAGTAGACATTACTACGACAACTACTAAAGACGCAAGATATGCTACGGTAGGGAAAACGTATTGTTTATATGCAACGTACGATGGTTCTGCTCTTGACTTTGCCACGGAGGCTGAAATGACCGTTGCTGCGGGAAAGTTGGCTGATTTTCGTGACGGGAATCTATATAATACTGTTACCATTGGAAGCCAAACGTGGATGCAAGAGAACCTGGCTTATCTGCCGGCTGTCACATCCCCGGGATTTAGTCTTATAATTCCTTATTATTTTGTTATTGGTAACACGTATACAGTTGTTGGTATTGCAAAAAATACAGACAATTACAAAACGTACGGTGCTCTTTACAATTGGTGTGCAATGATGGCAGGAGAAGCAAGTAGCGCTAGTAATCCCAGCGGCGTACAGGGAGTCTGCCCCACAGGTTGGCATCTGCCCAGCGATGCAGAGTGGACGCAAATGGAGGCATACTTGGCCAATCACGGGTACAACTACGATGGTTCTATAGGGTATGATAGTAGTAGTTATCATGGTCCAAGAGAAAAAATTGCTAAATCACTGGCAACTGACTATGGTTGGAAATATGATAACGGAACGCTAGGAGAAGTAGGTAATACCCTTTACCCGGGATACAGAAATAAATCCGGCTTCTCTGCTCTTCCGGGAAACGGTATCACAGGCTATTTTCCCGAACAGAATCGGGAATATGGCTACTGGTGGACCTGCACAGAGAGAGAACAAGATTACGCTTACAGTCGGAGGATACACTACTGGTACAGCTCGGTGGAAAGGCTGTCCACCGGCACCTATGCTACAGCTGGGTTTTCTGTCCGTTGTATCAAGGATAAGGATTAGGAAATATTGGCTTCCGGAGGGATGACAAACAACCGCCAGGCGGATGGCCTGGTCACAAAAACAAAAGGCTGCTCATATTCGGCAGCCTTTTTTGTGGCGGTGAGGGAGTGATTCGAGCCCTCTGTGACCTTTGCGAGTAGGTCGGTCGCCTGAAGGGTAGTGAGTGCTCCCGAACCTCTGACCGCTGCAACAAGTTAGATACTTGTGCGTTAGCACACCTTGTTCAAAACTGCTACTTACTACCCTTCATGAAAACAGCGGGGAAACGGCCTTTTTGGTTAAGGGTAGTGAGTTGGCACAATATGTCGTAGTGGTGTAAGAGTTTGTTACGCAACACATTAAGCCAAAGGCGCAAAAATTTTCACTCACTACCCTTCATTTTCCTTGCAGAGGTAATGTAGAATGTATATCTTTATACCGTCTAATGGTTGAATAGTAGGGAAGATCTGATGAAAAAAAAGCTTTACCATCTTTGTGCAAGTGCTCCGGAAATCATGTTTCGGGTTCCGGAAGATTATATCCAAGGGATCAACAAGGCATGCTTGTCGGCTTATCGCCACGATACACATTTGTTGGCGTATGCGTTTATGTCCAATCATTTTCATATTATTGCCGAAACAGCTAATCCCGATGTGTATATTGGGTCAATACGAAATGGGTATACAAAATGGTTTAACCATAAATATGGTCGCCAAGGGCCTTTGGGTTATATCAGCTTTCATTCCGTAGAATTAACTACGGCAGACCATATTTTAGACGGCATTACATATGTACTAAGAAACGGAGTTCATCATAACATAGCACATTATCCCAGTGGTTATCCGTATAGTTCAGCCAAATATTACTTTATGAAAGACTTTGGTCTTGAATTCAAATACAACCCTGTGCTCACATGGAAAGAACAACGAGAGCATCTTCCTTGGGCTACCAAATTACCTCCCGGATTTACCTTGGATAATAGTGGGTTACTGATACAAGAGCACATTCTACAATCAGCTATGGTAGAGCATTATTACGGTACCGCAAGGAATTTCTCTTATTTTATGAATAAAACTTCAGCCAAGGAATGGGCTACCCTTAACATAGAATCCTGGATGGGGGAGAAAGCAAAAGAACTGATTGATAAAGAGAGATATAACAGCAGGGTTAAGAAAGTTAACGACATCCAAATATGCTTATATATAGATGCATGGCTCTCAAAAAATAAGAGAGGCGCATCTTACGTCACACTGACCAGAAGCGAAAAAATGTCTTTGGCAAAACAACTTATGCAAAAGAGAGCCACCACCGGACAAATTCAACGCTGTTTAGCTATTTCAGCAGAAGATATGTCCAGCAGTATTTGATACAGGCGAAGCTTCATCGCGGCTAAGGGTAGTAAGTGTTCTCAAAACCCCTTCATCGTAACCAATTAAATATCTGCATGTTAGCGCTAATTGTTCAAAGTCGGTACTTACTACCCTTCATAGGAACAGCGGGGAAACGGCCTTTTTGTCGAAGGGTAGTAAGTGTCACGAAAGGGCGAGGTGTCGTAACCTTCTGTCAGTCTGTACATTAATGCCTTGTTAACATAATTG
>DIRP01000021.1 GCA_002427525.1 Bacteroidales bacterium UBA5433
GTGGTGCATGGTGGTGCATGGTGGCGTATGGTGGTGCATGCAGCATGCAGCATGGCGGCAAATGGCGAATGGGCTAGTTTGCTTTGATCAGGGTTTTGATATTGTCCGGAGTGATTTTGCCGGAAAGGTAGATGATGGCGAAATCGTCGTAGTCGTCTGCGCAGATGTAAAGGTCTGTGATAAGGGTACCTTGCTTTTGCATGTACATGATTACTTTATCGTCTCCGTCTTCAATTTCCATGAGAACCTCGAACTCACCGGATTTGATCTGCTTTTCAAAATCTTTTCTCATCTCGGCAATCACCTTTTGGTTAGAGGTGGAGAGGATATACAGGCCGTCCAGGTTTTGAATGATGCCGGCTACATTTATTTGTGATGATATTTCCAATTCTGAATTATCGCCCATCAGGGAAAACAAGGAGGAGGATATATATACCTTTGAAACCTCTTTGTATCCAGCATATTTTTTGTAAAAGCTACTCTGGCCCCAGGCAGTAACGGCTAGCAAGCAAGTGATGGTAAGTAATATGATCTTTTTCATTGTTCTTTGATTTCAATAAATTTATGGATGGTTTGCAGGGCAGAAAAACTGTTTTGGGTTTCGGATATTTTGCTAAGCCCTTTGTTCATCAGGCATGAAACGTAGTTAAGTACTTCTTCTGTTTCCCGGTATGCTTCATTTACTGTTGCACAGGTATCTTCAGGTATAGCATGCTTGTTATTCTTAGGCAGGAAGATGGCAACTGTAATAGCTAGAATGGCAATTGCTGCTACGGCAGCAATCCTGCGTGCCGTTGGGGTGAGCCTCCGTGAAACAGTAAATTGATGCTTGCGCTTTGCAGTACCTGAACAGGTATTTGTGCTTGCCTTCGCAGTTTCAGTCAGTTGTTCTTGTGCGGTCAGCCGGTCAATGGTGGCAGAGAGTCTGGCTTCCAGGTGTTCGGGAGTTTCTATGCCGTTATAATGCCGGTCAAGGATTTCTTTGATTTTATTTCTTTTCATAGCCCTGCTGTTTTTCAAATTGTTCCTTTATGTTTTTTAAGGCCCGCGATAATTGAACGCGGATGTTTACCGGATTTAGTCCCGTGAGTTGTCTGATTTCTTCCAGTGAAAGTTCATTAAAATACCGCATTTTAAATAGTTCTTTTTGTCTTTCAGGTAAAGTCTCAACCAGTTTCACAATTAGGTGTAAGGAATCTTTATGATCTATACGCTCAGTAGAAATTTCAGAAATAGATGTTTCAGAAGCAGAAATTCCGGTACGTGAAGCTTTGTAGGCAGCTGAGCGTAACAGGTCAAGGCAAAGGTTCCGTGTAATAGTGGTGGCATAAGCTTTCATGTTGTTGACACCTCCAAGTTTTTCTCGCATATTCCACAATTTCACATAAACATCCTGAACCACGTCTTCTGCATTGGGGCCGTTGTTAAGTAACCGATATGCAGTACGGTACAGGTGACCGTGGTAGGGCAGAAAAGTGTCTTTGAAGTGCTGTGGGTCTAACATGCTGTGGTGCAAATATTAAGTGCTGTGGTGCAAATATTAAGTGCCGGGGCTTATTTCAGGTTTTTTGTATTGTCCGATACCAGTTTATCCATATAGGCCAAATCGATAAATCCTTTGATTTGTATTAAACAAGGGTCTTCTCCCACACTAACCAATATAAAGTTCCTGATTTTGTTATTGTGTATATCTGCAAATATACGCACGTGGTCCTGATTATCTGTAACCTCGGCAAGAAGCTCCAGACCATTTTCAGAGAGCGTAAGGGCTTCTTTTCTGAAAGCTTCTTTCACTTCATGGTCACATTCATCCAGGGAGAGTACGTTTACAGATTGGATTCCTTTCATAAACTCGGCTTCTTCCCGTGGAACTAATACACGGGCAAGTTTTAGTGCAAAACTGCTTACCTGCACATGTTCTGCCTGAGGTTTAGAGGCAAACTGTTTGACTATGTCGTCGTAGCCTTTCTGTGCAAAAGATATCGTTACCGTTCCGAACAGCAATACAAGTGTTGTACAAATTGTTTTCATAGCGATTTTTTATTCATTTCAACTATAAGACGGAACCAGCCGTGAATTGTTACGTAGCATTTGGCGCGCCAGGTTGAACCCGGCATAGATGAAAAAAAATTGTGGTTTAAAAAAAAATGTCTACATTACCAACGTTTTTGTGCCGGAAGCCTACTAGTAATATTATATATCCTATTTCTTAATTATGCATTTCGACCCTTCGTCTTTTATGATTGAAAAGTCGTTTACACCGGCAGTTAAACTATCTGCTTACTACAAAATCCCCTTTTTTTAAAGAGGGTTTTTTTTGTCCTTACGTTCTTACGTTTTTTTATTTAACCATTTCTCAACCTAATTAAACTATTATGGAGATGTTTAAACGAACTATTTTGCTCCTGTGCGTTATGTCTGTATCTGTGATGCAGTTATTCGCACAAGTAAGAGTTACCGGAAAGGTAACTGACGCTGCTGAGGGTTCTGCAATTCCATTCGTTTCTGTGGTGATCAAAGGAACCACAACAGGTGTATCGGCAGATGTCAACGGTCTGTACACGATCACCAATGTTCCCGCAGATGCAACACTCATTTTCTCCAGCATTGGTTATGAGACCTTTGAGGTCGCCATAAACAACCGTGCAGAGATTAACGTTTCCCTCATTCAACAGGCTGTGGGCCTGGATCAGGTACTTGTAGTAGCCTATGGTACAACTACAAAAGGGTCGTATTCCGGTTCTGCTACCCAGCTCCGACAAGAAACCTTCAAGGATGCTCCTGTAATCAGCTTTGAGCAAGCAATTGGAGGTACTATTCCGGGTGTGCAGATTGCCCAAAAATCGGGACAACCCGGGTCACTTCCTGAAATACGCATCCGCGGTTTCGGCTCTTTTAATGCCGGGAATGACCCCTTGTATGTAATAGACGGTGTACCTGCTACAAGCGGTGACTGGAGCTCGGAAAATATCTACACCAGCTCTATGAACTTCCTGAATCCGAGTGATATTGAGTCTATTACCATTCTTAAAGACGCGGCTGCATCTTCCCTTTACGGTTCACGTGCATCGAATGGAGTGATTCTTATTACAACCAAAAAAGGAAGGCCGGGAAAAGTTTTAACAACCTTTAAATCGCATGTTGGCTTTTCTTATTTTGCAATGAATAATTATCCCCTGGTAACAGAAGAAGAAGGCGAGATGCTTACCAGAGAGGCCTGGTACAATTACGGAACAGACAACCCCACGCAATGGCAGAGCTACGGCTCTCTGGATAGTTATGTAGACGCCATGGCAGAAAAATATTATCCTTCACGTAAGAGCAACCTGATTTATACTAAGTGGGAAGATGAACTTTTCCGTACGTCCGTTTCACAGAACTACGAACTTTCTGTATCGGGCGGAAACGAAAAATCAAAAGTTTTTGCATCCCTTGCTTACAACTATGATAAGGGAATTAACGTTATTCAATATTTAAGAAGGTACACAGCCAATATTAACGCAGAACATCAGATGAACAAATACCTGAAAGTAGGAGGCTCTTTCCAATTTTCAGATCAGATGCAAAGCGGACACCAGGATGGTCAGGCTAAGGATAACGTTTTCTACCTCTGGAAAGTGCACCTTACCCCCCGCTGGCCTTTTAAATACGACGACGGTTCGTACTGGCAGGAATTCTACGGAAGCGGAACTCGGGTCAACCCCGTGCCCCAATTCCATTTGCAGATTAATGATGCTACCCAAATGCGTATCATGTTAAAAGGATGGGTAGAGCTTAATATAACGAAAGACTTGAAAATCAAGAGCATTGTAAGTAAAGACTATTTGAAAATGCACGACCGCTTTCATTGGCTCTACGGACACATTAACTTTACTGCTTATGGAGAGGGATATGCATCTGACAGACACCGGTTTGTTGACAAAATGGTCAGTTCCACGGTAGCCACGTATTACAAATCTTTTGGAGAACATAATATTTCGTTAATGGCCGGTTGGGAGGCTGAAAGGGATGAGTGGTTGTACACACGACTCGCCAAGATTGACTTCTCCAACTACGGAGCCACAGAATCGGCACTAGCCTCTAACTTTGAGTCGGGGTACACGTACAGAAGCCTGGCCAACCTGCTTTCTTTTGTTAGCAGCTTCAGCTACGATTACAACAACAGGTATTATGTTTCGGCCTCTTACCGCAGGGACGGATCTTCCAGATTGGGTCCCGATACGCGGTGGGGTGATTTCTGGTCTGTCTCGGGTTCCTGGAGAGTAAGTAACGAGGCATTCCTTAGGAATGTATACTGGGTGAATGACCTGAGAATCCGCGGTTCATACGGGACAAGCGGGAACCTTCCATCCGACAGGTTTGGTTACATGGCTACTTTTGCTTACGGACTCTACGGAGACCAGGCTGCAGGATATCCCGAGAACCTGGCCAACAAAGACTTAACCTGGGAAAAGAACCATAACTGGAACATTGGACTGGATGCCCGTCTTTTTGACAGGTTTGATTTTGTTGCCGAGTATTACAACAAGACTACGTTAGATTTGTTACTCAATGCAACGGTTCCCTCCACTACCGGGTTCAGCAGTGCCTTGCGCAATATTGGTTCTATGCGTAACACAGGCGTTGAATTAGCGCTTAATGTTGACATTATCAAGCGCAAAGATATGTTGTTCCAAGTCGGAGCCAACTGGGCAACCCTCCACAACGAGGTGCTGTCACTTTCCGAAGAAGGGGAACAAATCGTAAGCAGGCCCCATATCCGGAAAGCCGGTTATTCCATGTACCAGTACTATACACGTGAATATTACGGTGTAGATCCGCAAACAGGTATGCCGCGTTATTATTCCAATGCAATACTTCCGGACGGCACACGTGACAAAACTTTGGTTAACAGGGCTCAGGCCTCTTCTACCATCCTGGAAGGCATGACAGCCATCCCCAAAGGATTTGGAGGAGTCAACTTTGTCTTCTCGTACAAATCTCTTTCAGCCTCTATGGGCTGGACGTACAAGTACGGACATTATATTTGGGATGACGGTACAGACAGTTTGAACGATGACGGATACAACTCCTATACCAACAACTCTAAAGACCAGCTCAACAGATGGCAAAAACCCGGTGATATTACCGACGTACCACGCAGGGTTGCAGGGAATACGCATGGCGGTTACTACGACTCGAGCCGTGCTCTTAAGAAGGGAGACTATTTAAGATTGAAAAACCTTACCGTCTCGTGGAGCCTGCCGCAGAATCTGCTAAGCAAAGCACGGATATCCAATGCAAGGGTCTATGTATCCGGACTCAATCTTTTGACATTTACCGGACTGAATTTTGATCCCGAAGTTCAAGCCAACGGTTATTATAATTTCACATTCCCGGCTGTCCGTACCGTTACATTAGGTTTGGAAATAGCATTATAACATATAAAAAATAGAGTTATGAAAAGATATGTTTTAAATATACTGTGGTTGCCGGTTTTGTTCTTCATGCTTTCCTCTTGTGAAGGATTTCTTGATACACGGCCTACCAACAAGGTGGTTGCAGAAACTGCAATGCAAACCCTTTACGATGCCAACGTAGCAGTCAATGGTCTGTACAAAGACATGAAATATCAGGACTATTACGGCGGCATGATGCAGCTGTTGGGTGACCAACGCGGAGATAACATCCAGCCAAGGATGATGAGTACAGGCTGGGTGCAGGTTTACACACTTGGATACGATTCAGAAGCTACCACGTATTTCTCACTTTGGAGCAGGTGTTACCAGACCATTATGCGTTGCAACACCTTAATTGAAAACCTGGGGAAATTAGAAGTTTCTTCTGCCTCGGACATTGCTAAAAAGAACGATTACCTGGGCCAGGCCCATACCGTAAGAGCTCTTGTTTATTTTGATTTGGCACGTTGTTACGGGTATCCCTATATGAAAGACAACGGAGCCTCGTTGGGAGCCGTACTTATTGAAGAACTCACCGGCCCCAACGACTCCAAACAACCCAGAAGTACTGTAGCTGCAACGTATGCTTTGGTTTTGCAGGACATTTCTACGGCATTGCCACTACTTTCCAAATTAACCAATACGGGTCACTTCAACTATTGGGCAGCTAAATTGCTGCAAGCCAGGGTGTACCTGTATAAAGGCGAATGGAACAACGCCTATGCAGCTGCCAAAGAAGTTATTGACGGCTCTCCTTACACCTTGGTGTCCAGAGATGATTACATCCAATACTGGGAAAAAGAGGGGGCTTCGGAAACCATCCTGGAATTGTTTGTATCGCCGCAATCGGGTATTGACTCGGACGGAGGTTACGTGTCGTACTGGCACAACCTGTGGCACGGAGCTCCGTCAGCCGGAGCCACGTTGATTCCCACATTAAGCTGGATTGACCTGATTCAGAGCGAGCCGGGTGACATACGTGCCGAGTTTGTAAGGTACGACTCGCAATACGACAGCAGCAAACCCTGGTTCAGTAAATTCCCGGGCAACGGAGGTACGAACTTCCGGTACAACAACCCAAAACTTTTCAGGCTTGCCGAGGCGTATCTGATTGCAGCCGAAGGTGCTTTAAAGGGTAGTGGCGGAGCTGCGGTGGCCAGCGGGTACTTAAATACCATACGCAAAAGGGCCAATCCTTCTGTGGCCGATGTGGTAGCTACGGATGACCTGATCCAGATAGAACGCCGCAAAGAGCTGGTTGGCGAAGGCCACCGTTTCTTTGACCAAATGCGTTTGGGCAAACCTATGGTCCGCCTGGATGGCGATGGCTATAACTTTGCGGAATCTGTAGGATGCCCCGGAAGTGTAACCTGGGATTATTTTAAGGTAGTTCTTCCTATTTCACATACGGAAAGAAAATTCTACCCCGAGCTCCAACAAAATCCCGGATATACAGAATAATCGCAATACGGTAAGTACGTAGCGCAGTAGCGCGTAGCATGTGGCGCGACACATCTGATGTATCGCGCCACTTTTGTCTGTTCTCATTTATTTTTATATTTGTTGGTTGTCCGGAGGAAGTATGAAAAAATTCTATCTGTTCGTCTTACTATGTCTTGCTGCTGTTTTATCAACAGCCTGTCATAAGTCTTCCACACTCAGCCGTATTACACTTCCTGCCATAGACAGCCTGTTGCAAGACAACCCGGACAGTGCTTATAATGCTTTGGCCGATATACCTGTGAAGAGCATTTATAGCCGTCGTGACAGGGCGTATTATGCCCTTTTGCTCACACAGGCACGTCTTAAAAATTACCTGCCCTTAAACGACGATTCCCTTATCAATGTGGCCGTTACTTATTATAAAGGGAAGAAGGATTATGAAAAGTTTGCCAAAGCCCTGCTGTACAAAGGCATTTGTATAGAAGAAAGCAATGATCCGCAAAAAGCCATAGAAATTTACGCCCAGGCAGAACAAGTTGCTTTGCAGACAGATGATTACCTTACCTTGGGCCTCATTAATTCGCAAATGGCCTGGCTCTATCAAAGAATATATATTGAAAACCAGGTGGACATTGAAAGGTATAAGAAAGCTATTTTTTATTTCCAAAAGGCAGGTCACAAAAGAAACGAGTACTCGGCTGCCAGTTTACTGGGGCAAAAATACCGAATAACATCACAGTTGGACAGTGCTTACCATTATCTGGAATTGGCGATTGAACTGGCGCGGGAAATGAAAGACAGTGTTGCCTTGTTTCACAACTATACGATGTTGGCCAGCACGTACTTAATTGATGAAAATTACATGCGTTCAAAAGAACTGGCCCTTTATGTTGTAGAGAATCACGGTAACATAAAAATTCCAAGCGAAACATACCATAGCCTTATCAGAACTTACGCGCGTATGGATATGCCTGATTCTGCCCGTTACTATTATAATATGGTAAACCAGGAAGGTCAGTTGCCGGGAAAAAGCCATAGAATTATGCTAACGCTGGCCGAGGTTTTGAAAGCCGAGGGAGACTTTGAGCAGGCGTTGTTCTATACGGAACAATCTCATGCTTTGGCAGATTCTATCATTGATGCCTCGCGACGTACGGATCTGTATGAAATTGAAAACAGGTACAACAACCAGCGTCTGGAAAACATCAACCAGCGTCTGACCTACCGGACACGCATAAACAGCTTTCTGATTGCAGTCATCAGCCTGGTTGCGGTAATAATTATTATCATTTTTTTGGTGATTATAGACAAGAAACACAACGACATCAACGAAAAAATAGCTTTTATTGAACAGCTGAAGACAGAAACAACTTTGTACAACAACACGTTGTTGGAAAAACTGGACAAACAGAACATGGTGGAAACACAATTGAAAGAGGTTCTGGAAAAGAGGATCCAAACCATTCGGGAATTGATTGACCTGTCTTACAGGTATGGCGGATTGCCGGATACGTTTATAAAACAATTTAATAAAACAATGAACATCAACCGGTTGAGTGAAGGTGCCCTGGATGATTTAAGCGAGGTAGTCAATGCCAAATACAACGGGGTGGTAGATTACCTGGTAAAAAAACATCCCGACATGAGCGAAGACGATGTGGATCTGGTCTGTTTGCTTTGTTGCGGGTTTTCAGCAACAGAAATGAGTGTTTTTTATAACCACAGCAACGGGAAATCTATTTATTCCCGCAAAAGAAGGCTGGCCATCAAGCTGGGATTGGACATGTCTCTGGATGAATATGTAACTGAAAGTTTACACCATTGCCAAACACAAAGCACGTATTAATTACGTATTAAAACCATCTATTGCACAGATAAACAGCCTGTTACACGACTGTCAAATGGCGTAAAACACTAAGTGTCAGATAGTCAAAGAGTTACAGGGTAAGTTTTTTGTGCTGACTTTAAATATTTTTAGCTACCTGATAATCAATTAAATACAGGTGCGGTGCTGACTATATTTTAATGTGTTTTCTTATGAAGAACGGCTGAAAGCCGTTATCTTTGTTCAGATGCAAACGAACTAAGAACAACTATTATGAAAACACATCACATCTTACTTTTGTCATTGGCTTTTATTTTTGGACTTTCGGGAAGTGTTTACGCACAAAACCACAGCATTATTGTTGATATGAGTGAGGTCGAAGAAACTACTCCCAAGCCCAGGAGTGCTATTCCGTTTTCGCCGAATTCCGGTATTAGGCCGGGATCGCGTCACGTCTCGATGCCCTCTGTGCTGATTGATCTGGAGAAAAAAGAAGTATGCATAAGGATCAACGGTCAGGAAGAAAAATGTGAATTGGAAATTGTGAACACCGACGACACGTTCCGTTACACAGATCGTATTGTTACCGGTAGAACTGCCAATGTCTATTACCTGAATGAAATGAGCAAACCCGGTATCTATTTTATAATTATCCGGCTTTCGGATACGAGTTATTTTGGATACTTCACGTACGATTTGTAATAATTTCTGAATTAATACGTTTATTTTCAGCTATATGTCAGGAGTCTTTGATTTCCAGCTAAGTCCTTATGTATATCCCTTTGTTAAGAACAACAACGTACTGCTGTTGAATACAAAGGATATGAATGCTATGATCTTTAACGAAGAGGAACATGTAGCTGCATTCATGAGAGAATTGCTGTCGCCTTCTTCTTTTGGAGTAATTCGGGTTGATACATCAACAGAACAGTACAAACACTGTAAACACTTCATAGACAAAGTATGCAAGTTAGGAAACGGACTTTTTACAGAAGTCCGGGCAGGGTCAGGTATTGTTCCTGTGTTGAATCCTTATTTGTTAAAAATCCGGACACCTGCACCGGGAGCTGAAAGGGGAACTAACATAACGCTGGTTCTCAATCATGAGTGTTTTCATAACTGTTCCCATTGTACCGATTATGCCCGGCAATTTACAAGTTGTACCAAACGCAACAGCCATGCTGTTATGAATCCGGAGCTGGTCAGGAGTTTACTTAACTACTATAACAGTTCCGACCATTTTTCCATAGATATTTGCGGAGGCGATTTGGCGTTGCATCCTCGTTTAGATGAAATTGTTGATATCCTTTCCCCGGTTGAAGGTATATGCAGGTACCACATACATTACCGCCAGTTCAAAAACAATATAAACCGGCTTCCTGAACAAGCCGGGAAAATAATCATTGTGGATTTTCCCGTAGCAGATTCCTCCTGCTTTGAGAACCCCCAAAAGTACACGTACAACTTTGTAGTCAGTAAGAAAGAAGATCTGACTTTATGCCGTGATTATGTGATGACCCACAGCATTCCAAATTTCTATATTTCTATCATGGATGCAGGCCGCTCAAACGGTTTTATGAAAGAAAGCATCTTCCTGCTTCAGGATGGATTGGAATGCAGTTTGGGGTCTTTTTCCTTTAAAGATAAGGTGCGGATTATCAATAGCCATTATTTTCACAAGACTTTTATTATGCCTAACGGAGACGTATATAGTTCTGCAAAAGGAGGGCCCGTTGCCAACTTATACCATGATGCGTATTTGCATGTGAAGGAATTTGTGCAGAACATGCATACCCAATCCTGGGAAGCTGCACGTAACCGCGAAGGCAATAGCAACGTTTGCACAGATTGTTTGTTCTACGAGATGTGCCCGGGTTGGTGGTAAACAGATTTCCTGTTATGCAATCCCTTAAGCCCAGGTGACGGAATTGGCAGACGCACTAGTTTCAGGGACTAGCGAGGGCAACCTTGTGCAGGTTCGCCCCCTGTCCCGGGCACCATAAGCGGAGAAGTCATTCTCCGCGCGCAACCGGGCCCCTCCCTCCTCGGGTGCGAGGTTCCCCTTTTGCTTTTGGTGTCAGCTCCCTTTTTAGCTCCCTTTTTTCTGCGTGGTTCCCATTTTTCCGTGCGGTTCCGTACAAATGTGTGCCATTTGGCGCATTTTGGGCACTTTACCTTGAATGTAGCGCGCCAAGTTTTTCAGCCTTTCTTGTATCTGTCTTTTAATCTGATAGTTGCAATTTCTTCAAAAAATGTTGGCGCGTTACATTGAAGGTAGATTCGACACTCTGGATTCAATCAAGCGCGCCAAGTTTTTTTGCCACAGCGGTATCTCAATCTTAATCAGGCAATTGCATTTTCTCCAGAAAATTCTGGCGCGCTTGATTGAATCCAGCATGCGCCAAAGGCTTTTGGTGCCGGTTTTAAGTGCGAGGGCTAGTGGTAGTATTTGAATGCTTAGTGCGACGCACTAATTTTCTCGCATAGCACGTCTGCGTGATATAAGCACGTGCTATTTGCTTGTTTTGTAATTCCCTGTTACTTTTGCATCATTATGAGAATTCTTGTTTTAGGTTCCGGAGGCAGGGAACATGCGCTGGCGTGGAAGTTGGCACAATCTCCCCGGGTACAGGCACTGTTTGTAGCTCCCGGAAATGCGGGAACAAAAACACTGTTATTGTGTAACGGTGAAAAAGTAAAAAATATTGCACTGCAACCCGGGAACTTTCAAGCTGTAAAAGAGGCCCTCATACAGTATAGCATAGGTATGCTGGTGGTAGGACCGGAAGAACCTCTGGTCAGGGGTATTGCTGATTATTGTAGAGAACAGGAAGCGCTCAAAGACCTTTTGGTCATTGGCCCCGAGGCCCTGGGTGCCCGGCTGGAGGGCAGTAAGGATTACGCAAAACACTTTATGCATACGTACGGCATTCCCACGGCTGCCTCCCGTACTTTTACAGCCGGCAGGTACGAAGAGGCTTGCAAGTATTTAGAAACGCTGGAGCCTCCTTATGTCCTGAAAGCCGATGGATTGGCTGCAGGAAAAGGAGTGCTGATTGAAACTGATTTGCAGCAAGCCTGTGAAAGCCTGAAAGAAATGATGGATGGAAAATTTGGGGAAGCCGGTGAAAAGATTGTGATAGAATCGTTTCTTACAGGTATTGAAGTCTCTGTTTTTATTCTTACAGACGGGACCCGGTATAAAATCCTGCCGTGTGCCAAGGATTACAAAAGAATTGGCCATGGAGACACAGGGTTGAATACAGGCGGTATGGGGGCTGTATCGCCCGTTCCTTTTGCAGACAGGGATTTTATGGAAAAAGTAGAAGAGCGGATTATCCGCCCTACGTTACAAGGGCTGGCAACCGAAGGGTGTCTTTACAAGGGGTTTCTGTTTTTCGGGCTCATGAACTGTGGAGGAGATCCCTACGTAATTGAATACAATGTCCGGATGGGCGATCCGGAAACACAATCGGTCATGATGTGTCTGAAGGGTGATTTGGCAGCTGCCTGTATGGCTTTGAAAACAGGCACGTTGGATAATGTGGAACTTGGCATTGAGGACGGTTGCTGCATGACTGTAGTAGCCGCCATGGAGGGGTATCCCGGCGCTTACAAAAAGGGCCACTTGATTGAAGGACTTGACCGGGTGGAAGGTGTGGAGGGCGCTCAGGTATTCCACATGGGAACGGCCGAGGCAGCAGTAGCGGCAGCGGTCGCAGCGGAAACAGCATCAGTGGCAGCAGCGGAAACAGCGGCAGCGGTCGCAGCGGAAACAGCATCAGTGGCAGCAGCGGAAACATCGGCAGTGGCCGCCTCGGCTTCTGTGGTGACGGCAGGGGGACGTGTGCTGGCGGTAAGTGCTGCAGGTGCTACACCGGAGCAGGCCAAAGAAAAAGTGTATGCACAGCTCGCGAACCTGTGGTTTGAAGGGATGTATTACAGAAAAGATATTGGAGAAGACTTAATACACAGGACATGAAAACACGTACCCTAAGGATTGTAGAATACATAAGGTACAGCATATGGGGGGCTATTTTTATTTCTCTCTTTATTCTTGTTGTATTCCGGATAATAAACCATTTTGTTGGACAGGTTGAAGTTACGTGGATAAAGGCGCTGTTGTCGGCCATTCCGGTGCTGGGGACGGGGATTATCCTGTGGGTGTTTTCTGACCGATACAACTTATTTTCAGAGAGAACCGGCTGGGTTGTTGTAATGTATGTATGGCTTATGGCCATGTTTCCTCAAACATACGCCGAGTGGGAAGCTGCCATATCTGCTTTGTTTATAGCTGCAGCATTGCTTAAAATGGCTGCCAGTATAAATGAACCTGCATCCCGTTCGCATTTTTTTCTGGGAGGTTTCTTTATTACATGTGCCGGACTGTTGTTTCGTCCTGCTTTTTTCCTAAATATTCCTCTGGTATTTGGTTTTTTGTTTATGGCAGAAGTATCAGTAAAAAATATACTGGCCTATCTTGGTGGAGTAGTTGCGCCCTTACTGCTCTTATTTTCAGGCCTTTGGTTTGTCGGTGTTGATACAGGTGGCTATGTAAATAAGGCCTTTGCAGAATTGACCTCTTGGAATCCTTCTTTTGGGTTTAAAACCTCTTCGTACCTGCAATTGATTGCCCTGCTGGTTATGGGGGCATTGCTTCTGTTTTCCTTGATTATAAGGCTTATCAGACGTGAATCAACCACTACGCTATGCATATCTCGTTTTTATATTGTTATGTTTTGCCTTTTGGTTTTTTCGGGTGCTCTTCTTATTTTCTATCCTCATTATGTGAATGGATTTTTAGCCCATTTCATGATACCGGTAACTTTTTTTATAACGTCCATGTTTACTGAAAAGCGTCTTTTTGGAGCACGCATTTGGGTAGCCTTGTTTGTTCTTTCTTCTTTTGTTTATTATTTCACTTTATGAGCGAGCTTACTATTATCACGGGAAAAAATAAAGACGCTATCCTTGTTGAACAACTCAGAAACTCTGGCCTGCCAATTGTGCTTTACGGGGTAGGGCTGATTGCAGATACGGCAGCACTTTACCTGAGCGAAAATGGTCTGCAGGTAACCTGTCGCACCCTGGATGACAAATACCTGAACACAGCTGAGGCTGCGCAACCGGCACTACAACCGGCACTGCAACCGGCACTGCAACCGACTCTGCAACCGGCACTGCAACCGGCACTGCAACCGGTTGCACAATCGGCTCCGCAGCAGGTGCCGGAGGAGACGGCGGTTATCCCCATTTCGCGGTTGCAGGAGGAATTGGGTACGTACAACGTGTTGCTCTGTTTTTTCAGGGGTTATCGGGAAGATATATCGGAGTTTCGTGCACTTTTTCCGGGGGCGCACGTGGTAGATTATCTGTCTTCTATTTATGACAGAGGGGTGCTTGAATCTATGGATGCTACCTACGTGACAGACCACCTGAAGGAATTTAACCGAATATATAACTTGTTGGAAGACAAGCTTTCCAAAGACAGTATGCAGGCTTACCTGAATGCCAAGATCAACAAAGATGCCCGGTATCTTTTCCCTTATGTCAGAAGGCCTCAGTATTTTTCAGAATCGGGAATTGTTGAAGACCTTACGTTGCACGACAATGAAGTATTGGTGAATTGCGGAGCTTATACCGGAGATACCCTTAAAGATTTTTTAGACGTATGCAACGGCCGGTTTCGGAAAATTTATGCTTGTGAACCGGATCCTGTGAACCTGGAAAAGTTGCGGGATTTCATCCGGCAAGCGGGTATTGAAGACAGGACAAAAGTAGTGGACAAATGTTTGGGGGATAAAAGAGAGGCTGTGCGTTTTCTGAGTCAGGGCACCATGCTGTCCCGGGTAGAGGCTGCCGGAACGGCTGCTGGTGCAGAGGCTGCCGGAACGGGCGGGGATGACGGAGTTGCCGAGGCAGGGGCTGTTTTGGTGCAGGCAGAGACGCTGGATCATGTGCTGGGCGGGGAGAGGGCCTCGGCAATTGTGATGGATGTGGAAGGAAACGAGCTGAAGGTATTGCAAGGGGGGCAACAGGTTATTCAGCGGGATGAACCGCTGCTGGCGCTGGCGGCTTACCATAAAAAGGAGGACCTGGTGGTGCTGGTGGATTTCCTGAAAGCGCTTGTTCCGGATTACCGGTTTTATTTTCGGGTACATAAGCCTATGGCCATTGACGCCGTTCTTTATGCCGGTAAGCGAGCGGGTGAACGGGTGAACGGGTGAGGAGTGAGGAGTGAAGAGTGAACGGGTGAAGAGTGAAGAGTGAATGGGTGAAGAGTGAGTGGGTGGGGAAGTTTTGAGGTACCCAGCGGATTCGAACCGCTGTACTCGGTTTTGCAGACCGATGCCTAACCACTCGGCCAGGGTACCAGTTCCTGAAAGGAATGCAAAGGTAGCAAATCTTTTGGATTAGTACATAATTTTGGATTAGTACATACTTTTAAACAGTCCTGTGATTTTTTCCAGATACTGTTTGTCCAGTTTGTCAAAAGTGTTTTGTTTCTCGGAATCAATGTCCAGTACGGCCCGGACTTTTCCGTTGTTGTCAAATACGGGGACTACAATTTCTGATTGGGAGCGGGCACTGCAGGCAATATGTCCGGGAAATTTATCCACGTCGGGGACAATTATGGTTTCCTGTTTTTCCCAGGCTGTACCGCAAACTCCGCGTCCGTAAGGAATACGGGTACAGGCTGTTGGCCCCTGAAAAGGACCCAGTACCAGTTGAGGCGGATTTTCCTGAACACAGTAGAAGCCTACCCACCAGAACCCAAATGTGTTTTTGATAAGCGCACTCACATTGGCCATATTGGCTATTACATCCGGCTCGTCGTGCAACAAGGCTGTGGCTTGTTCCAGCACTTCTTCGTACATACGTTGGCGCGGGGATTTTATTTCTTCCCCGTGTTGCAAAAAGGTGTTGTATATTTTATAGCAAACGTATGCATCGGTAGCTGCATACAGGGCCTGAGCACCGGTTAGGGGAAAGGTTTCCCAATTGGTGATTTGCTGGGCCTTGCTGACTTTTTTCCCCAACACAATGGCAGACAATTTTCTAACGCTTTTCTCCACAATGCCGTAGTCATTAGCCATATCCTGCAGGTCAACAAACCCTTCCGGAGTAAACGGTTCATACCGTTGCAACCCGACAATATCGTCCTTTACGGCAGCTCCTACTTTTACAATATCTGCGCGGGACAGCACGTCAAGCAATTCTTTGGGAAGTCCTGTCTTTTTAAGGTGGAACAGGTAGGAACGGTCTTTTGTAGCCAGTTGCAGCAAGGCCGGTTTGAACATTTTGCCGGCAGAAAAACGCGGTTTTGTTTCTGTATCAAAGCCCAAAACAGGTTGCCGGGAAAGCCAGGCAGCTGCTTCTACAGCTTTTTGTTTTGTGGATATACGGTGAATTTCTCCTTTAAAAGTAATGTAAGGCAGCAGGTCTAATTCGTCTTTTTCAATTTTTGATACAAACATTGGGGTGCTTATTGTGTCTTAGGTTTAAGGTTAGGTTTAAGGTTTTTCGTAGGTGAATGTGCCGTTGGGGCCGGAGAGGGTCACGCGGGCGGTGGCAGCGGCGTCTGCCGAACGGTCTTTCTCGGCGTCTGCTGAACGGTCTTTCGCGGCGTCTGCCGAACGGTCTTTCGCGGTGTTTGCCGAGGTGTCCTCCAGGGCCTCGACGCGGCCAATAATTTGGGCGTCCAGCCCAAAGCCCCGGCTTATGTCCAGGATGTGCGGGGCGGTATGCGGCGGTACGTACAGCTCCATGCGGTGTCCCATATTGAACACGGTGTACATTTCTTTCCAGGGGGTCTTGCTGATTTTCTGTATTTCAGAAAACAAGGGAGGAACAGGAAACAGGTTGTCTTTGATAATGTGCAATCCGTTGATAAAGTGCAGGATCTTTGTTTGTCCGCCTCCGGTACAATGGACCATACCGTGGATACTGCTCCTGTGTGTCTGAAAGATGGCTTGCATTACCGGGGCGTAGGTGCGGGTGGGGGACAACACCAGCTTGCCGTACGTAAGGCCTGTAGGTGTGTGGATATCTGTCAGCAATTTGGTGCCGGTGTACACGACTTCTTCCGGAATGCCGGCATCGTAACTTTCCGGAAAAGTCCGGGCCAGGATTTTTTGAAAAACGTCGTGGCGGGCACTCGTCAGTCCGTTGCTGCCCATGCCGCTGTTGTAGGCATCTTCGTATACAGTCTGCCCGTAAGAAGCCAGTCCTACAATGACATCACCCGGTTGGATGCGGGCGTTGTCAATGACCCGGTCCCGTCTTAACCGGGCACATACCGTGCTGTCCACAATAACCGTTCGGACCAGATCGCCCACGTCTGCCGTTTCTCCTCCCGTCAGTTCCAGCCTGATGTTGTATTGCTGCATTTTTTCGCAGAACCGCCGGCTGCCGGCAATCAGTTCTCCAATCACTTCTGCCGGAACCAAACGTTTGTTCCGTCCAATGGTAGAGCTAAGCAGGATGTTGTCCGTAACACCAACACACAGCAAATCGTCCAGGTTCATAACAATGGCGTCTTGCGCAATACCTTCCCAGACGCTCAAATCGCCTGTTTCCTTCCAATAACAATAGGCCAGGGAAGATTTTGTACCCGCACCGTCTGCATGCATAACAAGGCAGTAATCCGGGTCTCCGGTAAGGATGTCGGGGATGATTTTGCAAAAAGCCTGAGGAAACAACCCTTTAGAAATACCTTCCAGGGCGGCATGAACCTCGCTTTTAGACGTGGATACGCCACGCCGGCTGTATTTTTCTGCTTCTAAATGGCTCATTATTCCAGGTACAGTAAATCTATGTATTTAGGTAAGGGCCAAAGGCTGTTGTCCACAATCATCTCCAGGTGATCGGCCCGTTTTCGGATTTCCTCCAGGAGCGCCGGCGCCTCTTCTTTTGAGGCAGGGGAACCGTTCCATACATCCAGCAATTGGTGGACCAGGTTGCGCAGTTCGTTCACGTACCGTGCCGTAACTTCCAGGGCTTTGAATTGTGTAGAGGCCAGGTCTGTAAATGTTTCTTCCGGAAATACTTTTTTAAGGCCCCGGATATTTTCCAGCAGCAGGTTCTGGTGGCGTACAGCTGCCGCTACAAAGTGGTTGATGGCCATCTGGCTGAGTGTGTGTACTTCCCGTTCCAGTTGCAGTGCGTGTTGTTCTTCCCGGTAGGCTTGCACCTCGGCCGGTATGTCTTTGTTTGCTGCGCAGTGCAACCCGGCAGCAGCGGTAGCTAAAGATGCTTCCAGCTGTGCGAGCGCACCGGCAGCGTTCGTTGCTGGCGCACCGGCGGCATTTCCTGCTGTGGTACCCGTATGTTTTTCAATGAGTTCCGTTGCCAATAGATTAAAATGTAAGAGCGTGCCGGTGCATTGCAGGGGAAAGCGCAACGATGCTGTAAGCGGGCCGTTCTCTGTAATCAGGCTCCAGTTACAGTATTGTGCCGAGGCAGGAAATCCTGCAAAAGGTTGCGGGTGCAGGAGCACTTTAAGGTCGTGGTCGTATTCCGCATCAAACAGGATATTCAGAAGCCTTTGCCTTTCCTCCGGTGCATTTGCGGTCTCTTTCACCTCCAGTTCAACGGCAAAATGGGTGGGAATTTTTTTACTTGTGCGAAAGCTTATGACCATTCCTTGTTCCTCGGCCTTTTCCTGTACATCTTCCAGGAAATCCTGTGCACGGCAGGGAATTCCATCGTGTCCGGGGGTATGGGGAAAGAGGTTTTCGCTTGGAGACAGCCCCTGCAACGTACGTCCGCAGAGCATCAGGTCCGGACGGGATCTGTACAGGAAGAGGTCTGTCAAATAAAATTCTATCTCTAAGTGGTACACCACTTGTACGGTGCTTTTCGTTTGTTCTTTGTGCTTTTCCAGCCACTTTTGCATGGCCAGTTCTACGGCTATTACCGAATTGGTGTGTTTTTCTACGGGAAATTGAGACATAATAAGTTAGTTTAGTTAGGCAAAAGTAGGAAAATAAAAGAAGTAGGAAAAATAAAAGAAAGCCGTATATTTGTAGATTAATTTAACAAATAACTAGTTACTATGTTAGGTATATCTGAACTGTCAAGGAAAATGCCGGCTTCTCCCATCAGAAAGCTGGTTCCTTATGCCGAGGCGGCAAAAAAACGTGGAATTAAAGTGTATCATCTGAACATTGGGCAGCCCGATGTGGAATCTCCAAAAGAAGCACTGGAACCCATCCGTAATTTTGATTTAAAACTGATCTCTTACCCGCATTCGGCCGGTATTGAGTCCTATCGCAGGGGGTTGGCAAAATATTACGAAAGCGTAAACATCAACCTGTCCTATGAAGAAATCATTGTTACCATTGGCGGATCTGAAGCGTTGCAAATGGCATTGAACGTATGCTGCAACCCCGGAGATGAAGTAATTGTTTTCGAACCTTTTTACACCAACTACAACACGTTTGCCCTGATGTCGGGTGTGAAATATGTGCCGGTTACCACTACCATAGATAATGGATTTGCATTGCCTCCCATGAGCGAGGTGGAAAAATACATTACACCCAAAACCAAGGCCATCCTTATCAACAGCCCCGGCAACCCCACAGGTACCTTATATACTAAAGAAGATATCCTAAAATTGGGAGAGATTGTGAAAAAACACAACTTGTTCCTGCTAAGTGACGAAGTCTATAGAGAATTCTGCTATGCAGACGAACCCCATTTCTCTTGCATGAATATCCCCGGAGCAGAACAAAACGTAGTCCTGATTGACTCGGTTTCCAAACGTTACAGCATGTGTGGTGTGCGGGTAGGTTGTATTGCTTCACACAATAAAGAAGTGATGGGTGCCGTCATGCGCTTTGCCCAGGCACGTTTGTGCGGCCCGGCCATTGGCCAGATGGCTGCTGAAGGTGCCCTTAATACACCCCAGTCGTATTTTGACAAGGTAAAACAAGAATACATAAGCCGGCGTGATTTAATGGTTGACAGGCTCAATAAGATAGAGGGCGTTTATTCCCCCATGCCTATGGGAGCTTTCTATACTACGGCCCGCCTGCCGGTTGACAATGCCGATAAATTTGCACAATGGTTGCTGGAAGAATTCAGCTATAAAGGAGAAACTGTTATGGTAGCTCCGGCTGCCGGTTTTTACGCAACCCCGGGTAAAGGAATCAATGAAGTACGTATTGCCTACGTTCTTAAGAAAGAAGATATTTCCAAAGCAATGGATTGCCTGGAGCAAGCTTTGAAAGAATATCCGGGAAGGACGATTTAAAAGAACGCAGCTGCATCTATATGCAGCTGCGTTTTTTTTTTACTCTTTGTCTAAATCTTCAAAAGAGATATCTGAAAAATCGGAGGGACGTGCTTCTGTTACGGGAATACGTTCTTTAATGAAGTTGATCACTTCTTCCAGCCCTTCGCTGAATTTTTCAAAATCTTCCTTGTATAGAAAAATTTTATGTTTTTCGTAAGAAAATCTTCCGTCTCTGTCTACACGACGTTTACTTTCTGTAATGGTAAGGTAGTAATCGTTTCCTTTTGTGGTCTTTACATCAAAAAAATACGTTCTTTTACCGGCCCGTACGGGTTTGGAAAATACATCATCTCCACTATGTTCCACTTTTGAGGAATGGCCGTTGTCTTCAGAATACATAACTGTTGTTTGTTTATATCTACGCAAATATAAAATATATTTGCTTTAAAACTGTATATTTGCAGAGATTCTTTTTGATTAATACAATATGCTTAACAGGCGCATCATCCGTATCAAAGTTTTTAAGCTTTTATTTAGCAGTGTCCATTCCCATAAATTTGACCCGGAAGTGGCAGAAAAAGAACTGTTAGTAAGTCTTGAAAAAACCCGTAAACTGTATTTTCTGTTGCTGACTTTGCCGGATGCGCTGGCAGCTTATGCCCGGGAGAGAATTGACATAGGGTTGAATAAATACCACCCATCAGAAGAAGAAATCCACCCCAACCTGCGTTTTGTAAACAACCGCGTTATTGCTTTGCTGCAAGAAGATAAGGAACTGGTTCATGCACAGGAACACGGGCTCAATTGGTCAGAACACAGGAGCTACATCAAAAACCTGTATGAACAATTGAAGGAAGAGCCTTATTTTATAGAATACATGACCGATCCGCAGGAACCCGGTTTTGCAGAAGATCTGAAATTGATGCTGGATTTTTACAGCTGCCAGCTGGCAGAAGACCCGGAACTGAACACCCTGCTGGAAGACCAAAGCCTGTATTGGGCAGACGATGTGGCTTATGTTTGCAATATTATTCTTACCCTGCTGGATGGTTTAAAAGAAGGAACCAGGCAAATCCGGCATCCGGAACTGTTTTACAACGACGAAGACAAACAGTTTGCCCTGGAGCTGCTGGGACATGCCCTGACCCATTACGATACCTACGTAGGATATGTTGAAAAATTTGCAGAAAACTGGGAGCCGGAACGGATAGCAGCCACAGACATCATTCTGATTGTAATGGGCATAGCAGAGGCAGTGGCGTTTCCCAGCATACCCTTCAAAGTCACCCTGAACGAAATGGTTGAAATTTCTAAATTGTACAGTACCGGTAATTCCCGTATTTTTGTAAACGGTATTTTAGATAAAATACTGAAATACCTTACGCAGGAAGGAGACATAGTAAAAACGGGCAGGGGACTGGTAGAAAACTAATACAAACAAAGAGTACCTATAATTATCCATTAATTTGAACACGACTATGCAAAATTTATTTATTTTCTTACAGGCAGAAGGCGCGCAAAAAGCCGGTAACTATTCTTTTCTTATTATGATGTTAGCCATTTTTGTGGTTATGTATTTTTTAATGATACGTCCGCAGAAAAAACGTCAGAAAGAATTGAAAGAATACAGGGACAACCTTAAAAAGGGCGACAGGGTAATTACTGCCGGTGGTATCTACGGAACTATTGCAGAAGTAAAAGACAATTACGTACTTTTAGAAGTTGATACCAACGTTAAGATCCGTGTGGATAAATCTATCCTGGTAAAAGACTCCAGCGACCTGCCACAAGGCAGTTGATAATATTTGACCTATGAAAAGGTCCAGACTGGTATTGGTTCTGTGCATTATCATTGCTTTTATTCTTTGGCTGGTTTATACCCTGTCCAATGAATATACTTCCTATTTCCATTTCCCGCTGGAAGTAGAAACCAATCTGGATGGACGCTCCAATATTTCCCAGGCAGACAATACGCTCTTTTTAAGAGGAACGGCCAGGGGGTTTTATATAATTCGTCACAGCTGGCGGAAGAAAAGCCCGCAAATCCACATTTTTGCAGACAGAAGCCTGCTACGCCCTTATCCGGACAAGGAAGGAGAATTTTTTCTTATGGCAGACAACGTGCAAACCCTGGTAAACGATGCCCTGGGAGGAGATTTGCAATTAGAAACTATTTTAACAGATACTATCCGCCTGGAATACAAGGCAGTACACCACAAGAAAGTGCCTGTAAATTTTGTTTCCGACTTGTCTTACAAGCCTCAGTACATGTCCTTTGAACCCATAAGAATTCAGCCGGACAGCGTGTTGGTGTATGCAGAAGAAAGTGCTTTGGCCCTTATCAACGAGATCCGTACCCGCAGGGTATCCCTCACCCATTTGGACAAAACTGTTGAAGGTATTGCCCGTCTGGAAATCCCGGCCAACACACGCTTGTCGCGTACAGACATCAATTACGAGGTCATGGTAAAACGGTACGTAGAGTTGAGCTTTCAGGTTCCTGTAGTAACGGTCAATGTGCCCCATCGCATTGAATTTATCTTACTGCCGGACCTGGTTACTATCCAGTTCCGTTGTCCGTTTGAAGAGGCAGCCGGTATAAAGGAAGAAGATTTTGTTTTGGTGGTTGACTACAACCGGTTTATTACTAACGCCGGTGGCAAGACCATTCCGGAAGTGCAACAGGCGCCCGGAATAATCAGCCACGTGCAGCTGACACCTCCTTTTATAGACGGAATTATTCAAAACCGTTACTAAATCCTGCCATGCAATGATAATATTGGGCATTACCGGCGGTATAGGTAGCGGAAAAAGTTATGTTACGCGGATCTTCGGAGCTTTGGGTATTCCCTATTACGATTCTGACAACCGTACCAAACAGTTGTATCTGGAACAACCCAAACTAAAAAAAGAATTGTCTGCCTTGCTGGGCGAAAGCATTTTTACTAACGAAGGTCTGGATACACAAAGGATGGCAAAGTTGATTTTTAGCAACCGGGAGTTGCTAAAAAAGGTAAATTTCCTGGTGCACCCTTATGTGGTTCGCGATTTTCTGCAATGGGCAAAACCTTTGCAAGCCCCTTACGTAATCTTTGAAAGTGCTATCCTTTTGGAGATGGACCCTCCGTTTCACACTACCCGTGTTCTGACCGTCTCGGCAAGCCGGGAAATCAGGCTGCGCCGGGCCGCCGGACGTGATGCGGTGCACCGTCAGTCCGTACTGGACAGAATGGACAAGCAGTGGACCGACGTGCAAAGAGAAGCCGGGGCAGATTTTGTGATTGAATCCAACGACCGCCGGGCGTTGCTGCCCAGGGTGCTGGAAGTACATCAAACTATGTTGAACATTAGAACAACAAACAATGAAAACTGATCTTACTAAAATCCTGTCCATAGGAGGACAGCCGGGCCTGTACCTTTACTTGGCACAAAGTAACGGAGGCGTTGTTGTAGAGTCCCTTATGGACAAACAACGGAAATGGACAGGGCCTAGCGCACGCATGACAGCGCTGTCGGATATTTCTGTATATACGCAAGAAGAAGATGAATTGCCTTTGCAGGATATTTTCATCCGCATGAAAGAGCACCTGAAAGATGCTCCGGCCCCCGACCCGCGTTCCAAAGACACCGATATGCCCGGGTTTTTTGAAACCGTTATTCCGGAATACGATAGGGAACGCTTCTATGCTTCGCACATGAAAAAAGTGCTGGAGTGGTACAACGTGCTGCATGCAGCCGATGCCCTTGATTTTGAGGTGGCGGAAGAAGAAGCAAAGGAAACGGAAGAAGAACCGGCAAAAGCGGCCACAGCCCGGACCACAACACCTGCTGCCGCCAGACCGGTCGCAACAAAACCGGCCGGCGTAAAAGCTGCTAAACCTGTTACCAAGCATACAACGCAGAAGTAGTGGGACAAAAAAAACATCGGGGTCTGGCCTCGGTTTACACACTGGGCTGCTTTAAGAACAGGGTGGACAGCGAGCACCTTATGCGGCAGTTGGAATACGGTGGTTGGGAAATCATTCCCGATGCCGTAGAAGAGGATTATCCGCTGGATGTATTGGTTATCAATACTTGCGGTTTCATTCACCCGGCCCGTGAAGAATCCATCAACTTTATTCTGGAAGCCTTGCAGGCCAAGGAAGAAGGCCTGCTGGGTCAGGTACTGATTATGGGTTGCTTGTCCGGTCGCTACAAGACAGAACTGGAAAAAGAACTCCCCACGGCCGATGGCTTTTTTGGTGTGAACGACATCCCGCGTATATGTGCCCATATGGGAGTTTCCTACGCCCCGCTTCTGGACTGTGAGCGCGTTTTGTCCACTCCGGCGCATTATGCATACCTTAAAATAAGTGAAGGGTGTGACCGCGGTTGTGCTTACTGCGCCATACCTCTTATCCGTGGTAACCACCTGTCGCGCCCCAAAGAGGCGTTGCTTGCCGAGGCACGTTTTCTGGCTGCACAAGGTGTGAAGGAGCTGAATCTGGTGGCCCAGGATACGAGTTTTTACGGCATGGACCTGACGGGCAAGCGGGAATTGACCGGCCTGATGGAAGATTTGTGCCGCATTGACGGCATTGAGTGGATTCGTTTGCTGTACACTTATCCGCAGGGCTTTCCCCGGGATGTGCTCCGGCTTATGGCTACAGAACCTAAAATTTGCCACTACGTGGATATACCGCTGCAACACATTGCAGATAACGTATTGGGGGCTATGCGGCGGAACACTACCCGGTCAGAAACACTGCAACTGATAGAAGATTTTCGTACATTCGTACCGGACATATGCCTGCGGACTACTTTAATGGTAGGCCATCCGGGAGAGGACGAACAGGCTTTCCGGCAGTTGCTTGACTTTGTGGAAACGACCCGTTTTGAAAGAATGGGAGCCTTCACCTACTCGGAAGAAGAAGGTACTTACGGAGCCCGTTATTTAAAAGACACAGTTCCGGAGAAAGTAAAGCAAGAACGGTATGCGGCTCTTATGGAATTGCAGAAAGGCATTTCTTTTGCATACAACACCTCGCGGGTTGGAAGCCGGTGTACGCTGTTGGCAGATTATGTACTGGTAGCTGAAGGAGAGGAGCCTGTAGTTTTGGGCCGGTCACGTGCAGAAGCACCGGAAGTGGACGGATACATCGTGCTGGAGCGTGCAGGAAACACAGAGCCGGGTACGTTGGTGAACGTACGTATAACCCGGGCAACAGCATACGATTTGTTTGCAGAAATTTAAAACTTGTTGACATGCAATTATTGAGAAATAAAAAAGTACTGATTACCGGAGCTGCCCGCGGCATTGGCAAAGCGGTGGCTCTGGCCATGGCAGAGCACGGGGCAGACATAGCTTTTACAGATCTGGAAATAGACGAAAAAGCAAAAGAAACCATCCGGGAAATTGAAGCATTTGGAGTAAAAGTTTTGGGGTATGCATCCAACGCCGCATCATTTGATCAGGCACACCGGGTAGTAAATGAGGTCATCCGTGAATTTGGCCGCATTGATATATTGGTTAACAATGCAGGTATCACGCGCGACACGCTCTTGCTGCGTATGACAGAAGAGCAATGGGATCTTGTACTGAATATAAATCTGAAATCTGCCTTCAATTACATACATGCCGTAACACCTTTTATGGTTAAACAAAAAGGAGGGAGCATCATCAATATGAGCTCGGTGGTAGGCATTTCGGGTAATGCCGGCCAGGCCAATTATGCCGCTTCCAAAGCAGGGATGATTGCGTTGGCTAAATCGGTAGCCAAAGAACTGGGTCCCCGAGGTATACGGGCAAATGCCGTGGCTCCGGGCTTCATAACCAGCGATATGACAGATCAAATACCCGAAGAAGCCCGCCAGGCCTGGATTGATACCATTCCGCTCCGCAGGGGAGGTACGCCGCAGGAAGTGGCCAACGTGTGCGTCTTTTTGGCCTCGGACTTGTCTTCTTTCGTCAGCGGGCAGGTAATCCCCGTATGCGGTGCCATGATGACATAAAATATTAAAATCATAAGCTATGAAAGTCATACGTAATCTACTTCTGATAACAACCTTTGCTCTTCTGGGGGCATGCGGTCCGGTAATTAACATACTGGAAGTTGACGTGAGGCTTCCTGCTGCCAAACCCCTGCCTCTGGTAGGAAAGGAAATGGCAGTTTTCATACCTCAATACGATTCTGTTTCGACTACAGACTCCATCATGTTGGAAAAATTCGGGTCCTCTTTGGCAGATGAACTGTCCGTTCAGGTACGTTTGCCGGAAGGCACTGTTCCCATGTACAGCCACTACACCGGAGAACAGCCTTTGGGTACGCTGGACCAGCCCGATTACGTATTCCGTCTGGCTTTGGAAACGGGAGCAGATATGGTTTTTATGGTAGACAGCCTGTCCGTTGGAGGGTTTGATACACGTAAGGTCTCTGAAGCTTCCGGTGATTTCAAAAAGCAGTTTCTTATTGTGCCTTTCCATTCTGTAGTACGCGTATTTGATGCAACAAAATTTGCTTTTTCAGAATATGTGACGTTACGCGACACCGTGGCCTGGGAGGTTTGGGTCCCTTACGATCAGATGACAGTAAGCATTCCCACCAGTGCCTTTGACGACCTGAAAAATGCAGCCGATTATCTGGGCAGGCGTACCGCACGTTCTTTTGTAGATCAGTGGGAGACGCAGGACCGGGTCATTTTTCTGTATAGGAAAACCGAATGGAACCGGGCTTACGACTATGCCTTGGCCTTTGAGTGGGATAAGGCCATGCAAATCTGGCTAAAATTGACAGAGGGCAACAACGCGCAGGAAGTAGCCTGTGCCGCTTTCAATGTTGCGCTCTCTTGTGAGATGCAGGGATATTTTGATCTGGCAAAAGAATGGTTGGAGTTTTCGTCAAAGACGTTTAGTATGCCCGAGACTACCTACTACCTGGAATTACTTTCGACAAAAACAGCATCGCATTGAAAGAAAAGATTCCTCCACGTATTCACAAAACCGTAGTCAGCTTCAACGACCGTGAAATGGCTGTTATAGATCATTTTTGTGAAAAGTATAAAATAAAAGTCCGTTCCCGCATGTACCGCGAAGCTATTATTGCTACCATCCTCAAGCAGCTGGAAGAAGACCATCCACGGTTGTTCTGAAAGATTGTTCCCGGTTGTTATAAAAAAAAGCGGAGGGCCTGTAAGCCGGGTTCTGTCCAACTCCCATCATTTGTCTAAGCAGCCTACCCCCCGGCACAGAACGGGCCGCTCTGATATTGCCGGTATACTTGGCCTTGCAGGAGACCGGTGCCTGCGTCAACGGCCGTCGCCGACCGTTACGGTGGGCTCTTACCCCACCTTTTCACCCTTACCCCGGACCTAAAAGATCCGTTGGCGGTTGTTTTCTGTCAGACGCTCCGTAACCTTACGACTACCTGTGCTTTCCACAGGACCTTTGCCCTTTCCTGCCCGGACTTTCCTCCCTTTTCTTAAAGAAAAGAGCGATGGGACGTCCCTCCGCTCCTGCAAAGTTAAAAAAAAGTCCTTAAATTAGCGGTTTGAAAAAAACTGTCTTATGGCTACCAAATATATCTTTGTTACCGGTGGGGTAACCTCTTCCCTGGGAAAAGGTACCATTGCAGCCTCTCTTGCGAAATTATTACAAGCCAGGGGGTTAAAAGTAACTATCCAAAAATTTGATCCTTATATTAATATAGATCCCGGTACGCTCAACCCGTACGAACACGGTGAGTGTTACGTTACAGAAGACGGTGCCGAGGCAGACCTGGACCTGGGTCATTACGAGCGGTTCCTGGGCGTTTATACGAGTAAGGCCAGCAACGTGACTACCGGTAAGGTATACCAGACAGTTATCAACAAAGAACGTGCAGGTGATTACCGGGGGAAAACGGTACAGGTTATTCCCCACATTACGGACGAAATTAAACGGCGCATGCTGTTGTTGGGAAAAGGCAACAAATACGATATTGTCATTACGGAAATAGGCGGAACAGTAGGTGATATTGAATCCCTGCCGTTTATAGAAGCCGTCAGGCAGATGCAATGGAGGCTTCCGGATGAAGACTGTGCCGTCATCCACCTGACCCTGGTGCCGTACCTGGCCGCCGCCAAAGAGCTAAAAACAAAACCTACGCAGCACTCGGTAAGGCAGTTACAACAAGAAGGAGTCAATCCGGACGTCATTGTTTGCCGCACAGAAAAACCGCTGCCTTTAGACTTGCGTAAAAAAGTAGCCCTGTTCTGCAACGTGCGTCCATACGCTGTAATAGAAGCCATTGACCAGAAGAGCATTTACGAAGTTCCGCTCAATTTGCAACGTCAGAATCTGGACGGCATTGTATTGGACCTGCTTAAACTGGAAAATACCGTAGAGCCGGATCTGGATGCCTGGAAATGTTTTATTGACCGTATACACAATCCTGCCAAACAGGTAGACGTAGCTTTGGTGGGAAAATACGTAGAATTGCAGGATGCCTACAAATCCATTCTGGAAGCTTTCATACATGCGGGAGCTGCCAACAACACCCGGGTAAGGGTGCATACTATTCAGAGCGAGCGCATCCACAAAGACAACGTAAAAGAATTGCTGGCCGGAATGAAAGGGATTTTAGTAGCTCCCGGTTTTGGATCCCGCGGTGCCGACGGTAAAATTTTTGCAAGCCAGTATGCGAGGGAACAAAAAATCCCGTTCCTGGGTATTTGCCTGGGCATGCAAATGGCCATCCTGGATTTTGCCAGGAACGTTGCCGGAATACCCGGTGCAGACAGTGCAGAAATAGTCCCGCAAACGGAATATCCGGTAATTGACCAGATGGAGCAGGAGAAACAAAAGGCGGGGATGGAAGATGCCATGCGTCTGGGAGCCTATGCCAGCAAGATTTTACGCGGGTCGCTTGCTTACAAGGTCTATGGAAAACAAGTCGTTCATGAAAGGCACCGCCACCGGTACGAATTGAACAACGCGTACCTGCCTGCTCTGGAAAAAGCAGGTCTGAAGGTTTCCGGCAAAAACCCCAAAACGGGTTTTGCAGAAATAATAGAACTTCCCGGCCATCCGTTTTTCATAGGAGTACAGTTTCATCCCGAAATGAAGAGTACTCCGGAAAAACCGGCTCCGCTCTTTACCTCGTTTATAGCAGCAGCTCTTGCGTACCAGGAACAACAAGTGGAACGGAAATTGTAAGTACCATACCATTATGAAGGGTTTTATTCCTACATGTTTGTTACTTTTTGCCCTGCTGGGTGTGGGACCGGAAACTGCTGTAAAACAGTACCGTTATAAAATTGAGGAGGTATTGCCGCACAATACGGGCTCTTACACACAAGGCCTCTTTTTCCACGAAGGACATTTTTATGAAAGTACAGGCCAATACGGCAGTTCCATACTGGCAAAGGTAGATATACCCTCGGGACGTATCCTGAGTTCACATGCGCTGGACAGAACGTATTTCGGAGAAGGAGCCTGTCTGTTAAACGGACTCATTTACCAGCTAACGTGGACAGAAAGAACGTGTTTTATTTATGATGTTTCTACCCTTAAATTGCTGGGAACACGACGTTATAACCGGGAGGGGTGGGGATTGACCACGAACGGGACAGACCTGATAATGAGCGACGGGACTTCCACGCTCTACTTCCTGGATCCGAATACCCTGCAGGACAGACGTTCTGTACGGGTTACCAAAAACGGAAAACCTGTTGAGAACCTGAACGAACTGGAATATATTGCCGGCGAAATCTGGGCCAATATATACCTGAGCGATGACATAGTAATCATCAATCCGGCTACGGGACAAGTAACCGGGGTGGTTGATCTGAAAGGCATATTACCAGCAACGCTGCGTACCCGCAGTACGGATGTATTGAACGGCATTGCTTACGACTCACAAACTAAAAGCATATGGATTACGGGGAAATACTGGCCCCGTGTTTATAAAATATCTTTGTATTAATTTGTTCCCGGGGTGCTTGCTTTGCAGGCTGAGAACACACCCTTAGAACCTGATCCGGATAATACCGGCGGAGGAAAACAACATGAAAAAAATTGTATTGGCGGGCCTGCTGCTGGCTCCTTTTCTTTTAGCAGCACAAGAACAAACACAAGAAGTACGGAATCTGGATTCCATTGTCATTGTTGCCACACAGGCAGCCAAGGATGCCCCGGTAGCTTACAGCCGCGTTACCAGGGAAGACCTTGTACGTACAGCCCCTGCACAAAACCTGCCTTTTGCCCTGGCCCTTACGCCGGGAGCCGTTGTGGTAGGAGAGAACGGTACGGGCAGCGGTTATGCGTACCTGCGCATCCGTGGGTCTGAAGGAGCACGCATTCAGGTAAACCTGAACGGGATTGCCATAAACGATGCCGAGTCGCAGGAAGTCTTCTGGGTGAACCTGCCGGCCCTGAGTGGCTTTCTGGAAAACGTCCAGGTGCAGCGAGGCGTAGGCACCTCGGTAAACGGCAGCGGAGCCTTTGGAGCTACCGTGAACATGCGCACGGCGTATGCCAGCCCGCAGCCGTACGCGCAAGTTCAGACCTCGTACGGTAGCTTTAACACCTGGAATCTGGCGGCAGGCGCCGGCACGGGTACGGGATTTGCGCCGGCCAATCCGGCCGGCCTGAGCACCGGAGCCTCGGCAAACGGCTTGGAAAACGGTTCGGCCGGCAAGCGGTTTCTGCCGGTGGGTCTTGGGGTGGACATCCGGTATGCACACAACCGCACCGACGGGTACATAGACCGCGGGCACGGGAATATGCATTCGCTGTTCTCGCGCGTATCCTGGATTCGTCCCCATTATGCACTCAAGTTGTACTATATTTACGGAGAGCAACATACGGGCATTACGTGGCTGGGTATTTCGCGCGCCCAATTGCTTACGAACCGCCGGTACAACCCGGCCGGGGAATACAAAGATGCTGACGGCAACATCCGCTACTACCCCAACGAAACAGACAACTACACCCAGCACCACGTACAGCTGAACTACGCACAGTACATCAGCAGCCGCCTGTCGTGGAGCAACACCTTGCATATGACAAAAGGGGACGGGTATTACGAAAACTACAAGCAGAAAAGTTCCGGCGACCACATTGTGCGCCGCTCTATGGACAACATATACGTTACGTACAGCTCCATAGGAACGTGGACATTTGAGTCGGTAGGGGAAGTGCTGCTGGGGCTGAATTATGCGTATTACGACGGCAACCACTTTGGGCTGCGTACGTACGACGTGGACAAACCCGATTTCACCACGGCTGCGGAGTACTACCGCAACCTGGGAATTAAGCACGACGGCAGCGCTTTTTTGAAAGGAAGTTACGCGGTACCCCTGAGTCCGGGTGGTGACTACATACTCAAATTTTTTGCCGATATGCAATACCGTTACGTATCCCTGCGCATGGACGGTGTGGACACGGACGGTATGTCCCTGGCACACGGGGCACAGTGGCACTTCTTCAATCCCAAAGCCGGTGTGACGGCCGTTTTGGCGAAGGACCACCAGTTGTACGCCTCGGCTTATACAGGCAGCCGGGAGCCGTCGCGCAGCGATATTAAGGAGTCGATAAAAGCGGGCAGGACGGCCGAGTTGTCCCCGGAGAAAATGCTGGACTTTGAGGGCGGGTACCGCTATACGGGCAGGCGCCTGCTGCTGGGCGTGAACCTCTATGCCATGGAATACAAAAATCAGCTGGTGCCTACGGGAAAGCTGAGCGACACGGGGTACGAAATCAAAGAAAATGTACCGGTATCATACCGCAGGGGCGTGGAAATAGAGGCCGGATGGCAGCCGCTTCCGCAATTGAGGCTGGAAGGAAACGTGTGCCTGAGCACGAACAAGATTAAGGACCTGACCTTGTACCTGGATACGTACGACAACCCCGCAAGCTGGAATCCTGTGCGGCCACAAGTAACAGAATATTACGAACTTACAGACCTTATCTATTCGCCTTCCGTAACCGGTGTGGCGCAGGTAGGGTACAAGCCGTTTGCTGCAGGTGCGGGATTGTTCAGGAATCTGGAAGCCGTTTTTACGGCCCGTTTTGTGGGAAAGCAATATTTTGACAATACCGGTTCTGCCGAACGTATGTTGCCTGCTTACCAGTTGCTGGGCCTGACTTTGTCGCAGCCTTTTGCCACGCGGCGTGCCGGTACGTTTACGGTAACAGTCTTTGCAGACAATTTATTAAATACGCAATATTGCGCCAGTGCCTGGGCGTACCGTGCGGCGTTCCGTGATACGGGTACCGTAGAAGTAACGGAAGGGTTTTTTCCGCAGGCCGGGTTTCAGGCGGTGGTGAAGGTGGCGTGGAGCTGGTGAGCAAGTGAGTGGGTGAGTGAGTGAACGAGTGAGCAAGTGATGAGTTATGGGTGAAATACTATTGGAGGTTTTTGGGGCGGTGACCGGGCTGGTGTATGTCTGGCTGGAGGTGAAGCACCGCAGGGCCATGTGGGTGGTGGGCTTTGTTATGTCTGCCTGCTATGTGGCTGTGTTTGGGCTCAAGGGGCTGTATGCGTCTATGGGGCTGTATGTCTATTACCTGGGGATGAGCGTGTACGGGTGGCTTAAATGGGGTGAGCAGGTGACGGGGGGGGAGGAGTTGCGGCCGGTGCGGATTGGGGGGCGGCAGGCGGGGGTGGCCGGGGGATTGCTGGTGGTGAGTTTTGCGGTGATGTGGGGGGTGTTGCGGTGGTTTACGGACCATCCGGCACCGGCCATGGATGCGGCTATAACGGCGCTAAACATAACAGCTACGTGGCTTTTGGCTCATAGTGTGCTGGAACAATGGTTGTTACTTATATTGGCTAACGCCATGGCCATTGGCTTGTATGCGTGGTCGGGACTGTGGTTTACTACGGCGTTGTATTTGGTATTGTTTGTTTCTTCGTTTATTGGGTATGGGAGCTGGCGAAGAAAAATTGTATAACTTTGCTAAAATATACCCGTATGAAAACAATTCTAATTTCTAACGTATTGTTGCATAAAGAACGGAAAGACGTTCTGATTGAAGGCAACAGGATAAAAGCCGTGGAACCGGCGGGCACTTTTCCGGTTGGCGACCTCGGCAAGAAGACCGGCGGAGCAGAGAAAGTTGGCGGTGCAGGGAAGGTGGCAGGTGTGGCGGACAAGGTGATTGACGGGGCCAGGAAGGCGGTAATTCCGGGGTTTGTGAATGCACATGCGCACTCGGCCATGACCCTTTTCAGGGGGGTGGGTGAGGACGTTCCTCTGGACCAGTGGTTGCGGGAGCGCATCTGGCCTTACGAAGCCAAACTGGACGAAGAAATGGTGTATTGGGGTGCCAAGCTGGCTTGTGTAGAGATGATCCGCACCGGGACTACTACCTTCAATGACATGTACTGGCATTTGAACGGGTGCAAGCGTGCTGCCGAGGAGATGGGCCTGCGTTCTGTGCAGTCGTTCACGTGGTTGGACCATTTTAACGACGATACCATAAAGGAAAATAAAAAACTGTTGAAGCAGGCGCATAAGGAAAGTGCCGACTGGAGCCCGCTTACTACGTTTGCTGTAAGCCCGCATGCCATTTATACGGTAGCTAAAAAGTCGTTCCGTTATATCAACAGTTATGCAAAAGACAACGACCTGCTGGTGCATACGCACCTGGCCGAGACGCGTGCAGAAATGGATCAGGCAGAGCACGAGTACGGTATGAGTCCTACCGAATATATGAACAAACTGGGATTAATGAGTCCCAACCTGATAGCTGCACACTCGTTGTGGCTGAGCAGCGACGATATTAAGATCCTGGGAGATAACGGGGTACATACGGTACACAATCCCAATTCCAACCTGAAGCTGGCCTCGGGGTACAAATTCAAGTACAACGAGCTGCGCGACGCCGGGGCTAACATATGCCTGGGCACGGACGGTTGTGCCTCTTCCAACAACCTGGACATGATTGACAGCATGAAAACGGCTGCCTTGTTGCAGAAAGTCTGGAGGAACGACCCGGGTGCCACTCCGTTGAAAGAACTGATGGATGTGGCTTCTTTGAACGGAGCCAAGGCCCTTCGTTTGAAAGCAGGAAGGATTGAGCCGGGGTACCTGGCAGATATGGCGTTGGTGGATATGGCCAAGCCCTCTTTTATTCCCAATCATTATTTTCTGGCCAATCTGGTGTATGCTGCCAACGGAGAATGTATAGATACCGTCATTTGTGACGGAAACATCATTATGGAAAATCAGTACATTCCCGGCCAGGAAGAAATCTTTGCGAAAGTACAGGAAGTGGCAGACAAAGTAGTAGATTATAAAAAAAGAAAAAAGAAATGAAAACAGCTCTTTATCAAGAATCAGCAGATTACATACTAAAAAAAATTCCCAAACGTCCGCAGGTAGCCATTATTTTGGGCAGCGGTCTGGGAAAACTGGCAGACAGCATTCAAAACAAAGTAGTTATCCCGTATGCAGAAATTCCTAATTTCCTGCTTTCCACCGCTCCCGGACACGCCGGGAACCTGATTGGCGGTACGTTGGGAGGAAAGGAAGTCATTTGCATGCAGGGTCGCTTTCATTATTACGAAGGATACGGTATGGAGCAGGTAACTTTTCCCATACGTGTGTTTAAGTTGCTGGGAGCAGAAGCCCTGTTTGTATCGAATGCAGCCGGCGGAATCAACCCCAAATTCAAAGTCGGTGACCTGATGGTTATCACAGACCATATCAACTTGTTACCCAATCCGTTGTTGGGCAAGAACAACCCCGACTTTGGGGTGCGTTTTACCGACATGACACGCACCTACGACCGGGAATTGCGTAACATATGCAGGGATATGGCAGAGATTCATGGTATTCCCTTACAATACGGGGTTTATCTGGGGAATCCCGGTCCTACGTACGAAACTCCGGCCGAGTACAATTACTTTAAAACCATTGGTGCCGATGCCACCGGCATGTCAACGGTTCCGGAAGTGATTGTTGCCCGCCATTGCGGTCTGCGCGTATTTGGTATGTCTGTTATTACCAATGAAGCGTACGATTTTGCAGACGATTTTGAAAACGATGGTATGGATGTCATTGTCGCAGCAGATGCTGCTGCCGATAAAATGACACTTCTTTTTACGGAAATCATAGCCAATCTGCAATAAATACCTTAAATTCGCAATTTTAAATCAAATCAAATCAATAAAGGTATAAATATGTCAAAGAAAGAAATCAAGTTTTGTCTCCTGTACAGAGATATGTGGCAATCGTCGGGGAAATACGTCCCTATGGTCCACCAGCTGAAGCAGTTTGCTCCGTTGGTTATTGAGATGGGATGTTTTGACCGGGTTGAAACTAACGGTGGTGCATTTGAACAAGTGAACCTGCTTTTTGGTGAGAACCCCAATACGGCTGTCCGTGAATGGACCAAGCCGTTGCGAGCCGCCGGGATCCAGACACAAATGCTGGAAAGGGGATTGAACGGGATCAGGATGTTTCCCGTGCCTGCCGACGTACGGCAGCTTATGTTCAAAGTCAAGAAAGCGCAGGGCGTTGATATAGCCCGGTCTTTCTGTGGGTTGAACGACCCCCGCAACTTGGAACTTTCTGTGAAATATGCAAAAGAAGCCGGGATGATTTCGCAGGCTTCGCTCAGCATTACCCACTCTCCGGTACATACTGTAGGGTATTACCTTTCTGTAGTGGACGAGCTGGTAAAATTTGGTACAGACGAAATCGCTCTTAAAGATATGGCCGGAGTAGGCCGTCCCACCATGCTGGGAAAACTTACGTACGAAATAAAGAAAAAATACCCCCACATCCTGGTACAGTACCACGGACACTCGGGACCGGGCTTTTCCATGGCCTCTATGCTGGAAGTTGCCAAGGCCGGTGTGGATGTGGTGGACGTAGCCATGGAACCTTTGAGCTGGGGTATGGTTCACCCCGACGTAATTACTGTACAGGCCATGTTTAAAGATGCCGGCTTTACCGTAAAAGACATCAACATGAAGGCCTATATGGAAGCCCGTTCCATGACGCAGTCTTTCATGGACGAATTCCTGGGTTATTTTATTGATCCAAATAACAAAGTCATGACCTCGTTGCTGGTAGGCAGCGGACTGCCCGGTGGTATGATGGGGTCTATGATGGCCGACCTGAAAGGATTTCACAATGCCATCAATATGAACATGAGGGCTGCCGGTAAAAAAGAACTGACATTGGACGATTTGGTGACCCAATTGTTCCAGGAAGTAGCCTACGTATGGCCTAAACTGGGGTATCCGCCGTTGGTAACGCCCTTTAGCCAGTACGTGAAAAATATTGCTCTCATGAACCTCATGCATATGCTTAAGGGAGAAGAGCGCTGGAAAACCATAGACAAGAATGCCTGGGATATGATTCTGGGTTATACCGGAAAGTTGCCGGGAGAACTGGCACCGGAAATTCTGGCTTTGGCCAAAGAACAAGACAGGGAGTTTTTCACAGGCAACCCGCAAAGTCAATTCCCCAATGCATTGGACGAGTTCCGTAAGGAAATGAAGGAAAACAAATGGGACTTTGGCAAAGACGATGAGGAATTGTTTGAATTGGCCATGCACGACCGCCAGTACCGAGATTACAAGAGCGGCATAGCCAAGGAACGTTTCCAGAAAGAATTGGAAGCAGCCCGCGAAAAGGCAAAAGCTCCCATTGTAGTTGAACGTCCCGTAGTTGAAATGCCAAAGATTAACGTAGAAAAAGTTATGGAAAAATACCCCAAAGCCCAGCCCGTTCAGGCAGTTGCCAAAGGTCAGGTTATTTGGGAAATGGCTGCTGCAGGCGATTCCAAAGAGCCGGCAGTAGGTGTGGGGGTAAAAGAAGGAGAAATCCTTTGTTACGTACAGACATATTACGGAATGGAGCCTGTAGTTGCACTTGCCGGTGGTAAACTGGTAGTAGTTGCTGCAAAACAAGGCGCAATGGTAGAAAAAAATGAAATTCTTGGCTTCATTGCGTAAGTTCAAACTGGCGCTTCACTGGCAGATCCTGATTGGCGTTCTGCTCGGTATTTTATTTGGAATTTTAGCCCCTGGCTACATTGGTTATACCAAGTGGGCAGGGGATTTGTTTCTAAGGGGGCTGAAAATGGTGGTTATTCCACTGGTCTTCAGTGCCTTGGTTATGGGAGTGAGCAGCGTGGGCGAAGCGGCCGATTTGGGGCGCATAGCCGGGAAAACGTTTGCCTGGTATCTGGTAACCACCCTGTTAGCATGTGTTTTGGGTCTGCTGCTTGTTAATTTCTTTAAACCGGGAATGAATGTTTCTCTTCCGCTGCACGAAACGGTTACAGAAATTGCAGGAGCCGAGGTTTCCTTTATTGACCAGATTATAGCCATTGTACCGGATAACGTATTTCAGGCCATGGCAGAAGGAAACATGCTGCCGGTCATTTTCTTTGCCATCCTGTTTGGGTTTTTCATAAACTCGGCCCCTCCTAAAACGCACCAACTGTTGGGAGATATTTTCAACGGCATCTACGAAGTGATGATTGCTATGACGTTCCTGGTTATACGGTTTGCTCCCATTGGTTTGTTTGGGGTAGTATCCAACATGGTGGGAGAGCAGGCCGGCACAGGAGGTCTGGGCACGTTGTTTGGCAGCCTGGGCATCTATGCCGCCATCATTGCCGGTGGGTGTATTATACACGGATTGGTTACCATTCCCGGATTGTTCAAAATCCTTACCCGCAAAAATCCGTTCACGTTCATGAAGATGATGGGGACGGCTTTGCTTACGGCATTTACCACAGCTTCTTCGGCAGCCTCGTTACCCATTGCTTTGCAGGATATTCAGGAAAAAGCAGGTGTATCGCGTAAGATTGCCGGGTTCTCGTTGCCGTTGGGCAATACGGTGAATATGAACGGAACCGCCTTGTTTGAATGCATAACGGCTATTTTTATAGCCCAGGTCTATGGCATTGACCTGAGCCTGGGGCAACAAATGATTGTGATCTTAACCAGTTTGTTGGCTGCTGTAGGTTCTGCCGGAATTCCTCTGGCCGGATTGGTGATGCTGGCCGTAGTACTGCGTGCCGTGGGCCTGCCTTTGGAAGGTATCGGACTGGTATTGGTAGTACAACAACCGCTGGATATGATCCGTACTTCCGTAAACGTGTGGGGCGATATGACGGGAGCCGCCATTGTGGCCCACAGCGAAGGAGAGAAACTGAATTTTTAAGCACTGTTCAATTGTGAATACACATACGAAAGGTTATTTAATCTGTCCGGCTTGCGGTGCGTTGTACCCGGAGAAGGATGCCGTATGGCAATGTACGTGCGGCAGTTACCTGGACCTGGCTTACACATTCACCCCGCGCCGGGAAGATTTTACAGGACCTCAAGGGTTTCTGCGTTACCGCAGCGTGTTGCCGCTGGAGTATCCGGAGCAAGCCCTTACGTTTAACGAAGGCTTTACCCCCTTGCACCAAACAGAATTGCTGGGTCACAAGGTGCTGGTAAAGATGGATTTTTTGCTTACGAGCGGCTCGTTCAAAGACCGGGGTGCTTTTGCACTCATCAACAAATGCAGGGAACTGGGCATCCGCCACCTGGTGGAAGACTCGTCCGGAAACTCGGCTTGTTCCATGGCAGCCTATAGCGCACTGGCCGGAATCGAAGCACATATTTACATGCCGGCCGGAAATTCTTCGGGTAAGACCATGCAGGTCAGCACGTACGGAGCACATCTGTACAAAGTGCCGGGGAACCGGGCCGATTGCGCCCGGGCGGCCGAAGAAGCGGCCAAGAGCAGTTATTACGCGGCCCATACGCGCAACCCGTACTTCCTGCACGGAACAAAGACGGTGATTTACGAGATGATGGAGCAGCTGGGCTGGGAGGTCCCCGCAGCTATTTTTGTGCCGGTGGGAAGCGGTTCCCAGATTCTGGGCATCTGGCTGGGGTTGCAGGAAATGAAGCAAGCCGGGCTGATTGACCGGTACCCGCGCCTGATGGCCGTCCAGAGCGAGCATTGCAGCCCGTTGAAAAACCATTTGGAAGGCCGGAACACCCCCAACCTGCCCAAAAATCCCATTATTGCCGAGGGGATTGCCATTTCCCGGCCTCCGCGCCTGAAACAAATCCTGCAGGCCGTGCAGGAAACGGGCGGCCGCGCCGTCGTAGTGCCGGACCGCGATATAGTGGAAGCGCTGAAAGACGCCGCCGCCAAAGGGCTGTACATAGAGCCCACCTCGGCCGCCGCCGTCGCTGCGCTCAAGCAGTGGGAGGAGTTGGATGGCAACGGAAACGGCAGCGGAGTGAGGGAAGTGAGTGGAGTGAGTGAAGTGAGTGAAGTGAGCGGTGGTGTGGGGCGGTTGGTGGTGTCGCTCACGGGGCACGGGCTGAAGGCGGGTGTGCGCATACACGAATTGTTTGAAAAAGCCTGATGGAATCTTTCTCGTTCATCCAGTGGGCACTGGAACATCTGAATTACGGTACGGTGGCACTGCTGATGACCATTGAAAGTTCCTTTATTCCTTTTCCTTCCGAGATTGTGGTGCCTCCGGCAGCGTATATGGCCGCGGCCGGAGAAATGAATGTATTTTTGGTAGTGTTGGCGGCTACGGTGGGGGCGTTGGCCGGGGCGTTGATCAATTACGGGCTGACGGTGTGGATAGGGCGTCCCATTGTGTATAAATTTGTAAATTCGCGGGTGGGGCATGCCTGCCTGCTGAATGAACAAAAAATGATCAAAGCAGAAGATTATTTTGTACGTTATGGAAACCTGTCCACGCTGGTTGGCCGGCTTGTTCCCGGCGTGCGTCAATTGATTTCCATTCCTGCCGGACTGGCCAAAATGCCTATGGGGCGTTTTCTGCTGTACACCAGCCTGGGTGCGGGGGCATGGAACATTATTCTGGCTATAATAGGCTACTCGTTACACAGCGTGGTGCCAAAAGACCTTCTTATGGAAACGGTACACAGGTACACTACACAGATATCGTGGGTCATGGTAGGTTTGGGCGTGTTGGTGCTGGGTTACATTGTTGGGAGGATTGTATGGAAACGCTGATTATTCTCCTGCTCATCCTGCTGAACGGACTTTTGTCCATGACAGAGATGGCTTTTGTAAGCTCCCGCAAATACCGGCAGGAAGCCGACGATAATTTTCTCTCCACCATACAAATTGGGATAACGCTCATAGCCATCCTGGTAGGGATGCTTTCTGCCAATGCCTATTCTGCGAACCTGGCGGCGTTTCTGGCCCGCTGGAAACCTTTGCAAAACCATTCCGGCTGGATAGCCAATGTAGTGGTTGTAACGGTGGTTACGTACCTGACTTTGGTGCTGGGCGAGTTGGTTCCCAAGCGGTTGGGTATGATTGCCGCCGATAAAGTGGCCAAAAACATGTGGAGTTTTATGCGGCTGTTGCGCAAAATTACGTATCCGCTTGTCTGGCTGCTTACCAAAAGCACCCATGGCATCATGGTACTTTTTGGCCTGTCCCATGTGAAAGAAGCCCGCGTTACGGAAGACGAGATCAAGGCGTTGATTGAAGAAGGCAGGGAAGGAGGCGAGATACGGGAAGTGGAGCAGGAACTGGTAGAACGGGTGTTCAACCTGGGTGACCGGACCGTTGAATCGGTCATGACACACCGCAGCGACCTGGTATGGCTGGATATCAACGATCCTATAGAAAAAAATATTGCTATCGTGCAGGAAAACCTGCACGGTATATATCCGGTAGCGGACGAAGACCTGGACGAATTGTTGGGTGTGGTATACCTGAAAGATTTATTTGGCAATATTGATAAGAAGGGATTTGATTTAAAATCCGTCATCCAGCAACCCCTGTTTTTACCGGAAAATCTGAGTGTGTATGCTGCCGTGGAGCAGATAAAGCACCGCTACAGCAAGTACGCCCTGGTAACGGACGAATTTGGCGGAATTCAGGGTATGGTAACCCACTCGGATATTATGGAGGCTCTTATTGGCGAGTTGCCCGAGAATCAGGAAGACCACGATATTGTAGCCCGCCCGGACGGATCGTTTTTGGTGGATGGCCAGTGCGATTTTTATGCTTTTCTGGAGCATTTTGATATGGAAGACCTGGCAACAAAATACGATTACAACACGCTCAGCGGCCTGATACTGGATAAACTGGAACATGTGCCGGTTACAGGCGAAACGTTGGAATGGGAAGGGTTATCACTGGAAGTGGTAGATATGGATATTGCCCGTATTGACAAGGTGTTGGTATGCCGGCTGTAAAGTTTCTAAAAGTATTTTCCTAAATTAATAAAAACGCCGAACCGGGAGGAAGGGGCGCCTCCGTACTCCAGGACTACGTCAATGGGCCCCAACGGGCTGTCGTAGGAATAGCCGAGGGCAGCTCCGGCCATGTATTGTCCTTTGCTCCATTCGATTAATTCCAGTACGCTATTGCTTATGCGTGCTATGTTTCCAACAAGCCATACGTAATGTTTTTTTCCTGCCCTGTACCGGGCTTTCAGGCCTGTAGCAACAAATTTATTGTCCACAGAAACAAGAGATTTGAACCCATACAGGGGCATCTGGTGTTCCAGGTAATGGCCGCCAAAAGTGCCTCCTACCAGATTTCTCAGGTGCGGAGCAAACTCATTGCCAAACAGGAAGCGTGCGTAGAGGGTGGGGATGAGTGTGAATCGGTTTTTTATAGGAATGGCTACGGAAATGGATGCGTTCGTTGCCAAGAAAGGGGCGTCTTCTTTGTAATGTGCCAGGTCGTCTGTATAGAGAGCGCTCTCTGCCTTAAACTGTATTCCGCTGGTTGGAAAGAATGCGTTGTCGTAGCTGTCAAACCTGACCCCCAGGTGGTAGCTGAACAGGTTTTCACGTACACGTATGCGTTCTGTGACGCCGTTGGAGGATCTTAAAAAATTCTGGGATCGGAAATTTTCATAATGCAATCCAAAGTAGAAGTTGAAATTGCGGTAATAGAAGTTGGCCAGATCCAGATCCATGCTGTTTTTGTGGAAACGTACGTTGTAGGTAGTCGTGTCGTTTTGCGGGCACATATTGATGTTTCCGTAGCGGTAGGTATAGGAGGCTCCAAATTTTCCCAGCCAGGCATCCTGGTAGAATATTCCCAGGCGTACGTACGGGTTGGTTGAAATGCGGCTGTTGAGTTCAAACATACCACCCTTAAGTTCCCTTGGAGCCACGATGGTATTGATAAACCCGCTGGCCACATCCCGGGTATCAAGCCGGACACCCAGACTAACCGCACTCCGTGCCCGTTCTGTACAGTGGAACCGCAGGTTGTACCTTCCGCCTTCTTCCCGGAGCGAGTATTGCAGGCTGGTAAAACTCCCCGTCCCTTTCAGCCGGCTGATAGTTTCCCTTATATCAGTGACGTGGACGGTGGAAAACTCTTTGAAATGAAGCATCCGGCGCAGGTTTTTTTCGTTAAGGGATGTGATGCCGTCAAAAATGATGTATCCCAGTTTGATGCTGTCTCCTATAGGTACGTCAGCTCCATTGGGGCGGCCGGGGGGCCATGGCAGGTCTTCTGCCGGATGAATGCCGATGAGTTCCTTGAATGCGAGGATGTTATCCCAGGAGGCTCGTGCTTCCCTTTCTCCACGGGCCAGCAGTGTATCGAGTGCCTCGTCTGTAAAACTAACCGTTGAGTACGGCTCGGTGTTGGGATGGATGTAGAGGTCGGGAAGGAGTATGTTTTTATCAAAATTTTCTCTTCCAAGGCGTTCCATCATGTGGTTAACAATGAACATCAGACTGTTAGGATCTCGTTCCTCCAGGGCGTCTTTGGAAAGCTGCGTTGGGCGGTCTGTATGCATACCTACGTTAACACCAATGATGATATCGGCTCCCATTTCGCGGACTACGTTGGCCGGGAAGTTGTTGATCACACCGCCGTCAATGAGTATTTGCCCGTTTCGTTCTACGGTGCTGAACGCTCCCGGGATGGACATGCTGGCACGGATAGCCACCGGAAGGCTCCCTTCGCGCATCACTACCTCGTCTCCCGAGATCAGGTCGTAGGCAATACAGGCAAAAGGAATGGGAAGGCTGTCAAACGAAGCGACGTCGTGGTAGTCGCGGGCGAGTTCGCTGAGCATATCCATGACAGAGCTGCCGCTCAGAATTCCGGTAGAAATATGAAAACGTTCCCTGTCAAAGGGGATGGTAAAGAGTGCCTTGTCGCGCACTTCCTTTTCTGTAAAAAGCAGGTTGTCGCGTGTGATCTTGTCTGCCAGCAAGCCTACCCAGTTCTGGGTCCGTACCAGGCTGTCGAGCGCCTGCGGGCTGTATCCTATGGCGTACAGGCCTCCCACAATGGCACCCATGCTGTTGCCGGCAATGTAATCTATGGGAATTCCTGCCTCTTCCAGGACTTTCAGCACGCCAATGTGCGCAACGCCTTTGGCTCCTCCTCCGCTCAGCACCAGGCCTACCTTTTTACGTTGCGGCTGCGGGGCAGACGCCTCGGCTTGGACAAAAAAGAAGAGAACCGTTATAAGGGTTGTAAAACGAATGATTGCTCTCATAATAGGTGGGTTTGTAGACAAATTTACCATTTTTTGGAAAATTTCATACATTTGCAGGAATTATGATGTATAAGATTGGAGATGGCATTATTTCTCCGCTAGGTGCGACCACTGAAGACAATTACCTGGCTGTACGTTCTGGGCTCACAGGAATCAGGCAATTTCCTGCCGGATTCCGGGATTTGAAAGAACCTATACTGGCTTCGCTGATCAGTCCCGTTGAATTGGAAGAACTGGCAACTCCTTATTGTGGTGCTACTACACATATGATGTCACGGTACCGGCAGGCCATGGCAGCTGTATTTGAATCTGCCGTCACCAATACCGTTCCGGAATTTTACTACAACGAGCTCATTCAAAGCCGTAAAGTAGCCCTTGTTTTTTGTACGACAAAAGGAGACGTGGATTCTTTTCGGGAGTTGTCGGATAAGGTGGTAAGGCCGCGTCTTTTTCCGTGGTACACGCCTCAGCATATGATGGACGAATTGAAACTGAACGGAAAGCCTTTTGTAATACTGAATTCCACCCTGGCAGGCATGCAGGCACTGATGATGGCCAACCGGCTGTTGTGCCCGGGAAGTCCGTATGATTTTGTGGTAATCATTGGGGTGGAGCTGGTAAGTCCGTTCACTTTATTTTTATTGAAACAGGCCGGTTTGGTGGGGGAAAAGATGGTACATCCTTTTTGCATGTCTTGCGACAGTACCAATCCGGGAGAGTCGGCTGTCTGTGCTATTTTTGTGCGGGAAGAACGTTTTCTAAAAGACCGGCCGCACCTGAATATGCCTTCAGCCATCAAATTCAAAGCCGGTGCGGTGACTACAGAACCTTGTGGTATAGAACATTGTGAACAAAACATGCAGGGAGAAGCTTTGAAACGCGCCATTCAGAAGGTTATGGTCCACGAGAACGCCCGGAACCTTTCGTTTATTAATATGCACGGTGTGGGGATGAAAGTTTTTGACAACCTGTCTTCCCTTGCTATTGAAAATGCCGGGTTACGGAAGGTCCCTGTGAATTGCTTTGAGGGTAATTTTGGACACAGTTCCGGCTCTACCAGTTTGCTGGACAGTATGTTAGCAGCTAAATCGCTGGAAAGAAGAGAGATACTGCCTACGCTGGGATACGAAGAGCATGGTGTGGACGGCAGGATACAAGTTGTATCGTCTGTGCAACCGTCTGTGAAAAATAGTTTTCTGGCGATTTCGTCGGGTTTTGGCGGGGTGAATGCTGCCGTTTTATTTAGCAAGGAGAAATAATGTTTATTAAATCATATTGCAGGATAACCAACCATTCCATTGTACTAGACGGACAGCGTCAGGAAACATTGGGGAAGTTCCTGAACGGTCACCATGTTAGTGAAGATCTGGATAATGTATTTGAGCAGCTGGATGCAGATTATCCCGCTTTTTTTGGGATGGATGAGTTCAGCAAGCTGGGTTTTATTACGGCCGAGTTGCTGATGCGTCACAACGGGTACGATACAGAAACCTTTAAACCGGATATAGGTGTGGTAATTCATTCCCGATCGGGTACTTTGGGTGCCGATTACCATTTGTTACGTGTTATGGATGGGTTGAGTGATGATACCCAAGCCTACAAACGTACCATTCCCAATGCTATCTGTGCAGATATTGCCTGCCGTTTTAAGCTGGGCGGAGAAATGGGCCTGATTCTTGCAGACGGTTTTGTGTATGAACATTTCTTCAGGACAAGTTATGGGATGTTCTCTACAGACCCGGATTTGAAAACTTTGCTGTCGGGGTATGTAGAATGTTACGGAGGGTATATGTCCGCTCTGTTGTGTTTGCTTGAACGCTCCCAGCAGCCTGTTGAAAAAGATTACGATTTAATGGAAGAACGTTTTTGTATTGACTTGTTGCGGATCCATTGATTGCTCCGGCGCTTTTGACTGTTTCGGCGCTTTTGACTGTTCCGCAAATATTGACTTGGTTGCTGCTGTATTGCGCCCCTAAAATTTGTTGCCTTGATTAGAAAATTTCCCGAAAACCTGAGGCCTTTTACAGATGAGGAAATCCCTCACGCCATGCAGCGGATAGCTGCCCACCAATATTTTTATCCCATTGCCCGGTTGATTTTTCCGGGTATCACACCGGAAGACACTGTGCGCGATGTGTTGTCTGTAAAGACTATTGAGGATTTTCAAATGCGATGGATGTATGCGTTTAACCGGCGGGTGATTGAAACGACCATGGATTCATTCACGTTCCACCTAAGCCCCAAAATTAAGCCGGGCACCGGGTATTTGTTTGTATCCAACCACCGGGATATCATATTGGATTCTTCGCTGTTGCAGATGGTGCTGGTGGACAGTGGACTTCCTACCAGCATGATTACGTATGGCGATAACCTGATTATTAACCAACTGGCCGAGGATCTTGCCCGTTCCAACAAGATGTTTAAAGTGGTACGGCAGGGAAACAAACGGGAATTGTTCAAGAACTCGTTGGTTCTAAGTGACTTCATGCGCACCTGCGTTAAGGAAGGCCATTCCTGCTGGATTGCACAGCGCAACGGCCGCACCAAAGACGGCCTGGACCAAACCTCGCAGGCCCTTATCAAGATGCTGGCCATGAGCGGCCCCCGCAAAGACCCCGTTTCCAACTATGCCGAGCTCAACATCGTCCCGGTCTCCATCTCCTACGAATACGAATCCTGCGACTTCCTAAAGGTGCGCGAGCTGCTCATGGGCCGCCTGGCCGCTACTGCCGCCGCTGCCGGAGCCAGTTCTGCTGCAGGTTCTGCTGTTGGCGCTGTCAGTTCCGCCACCACCTCGGCTTCTATTTCGGCTTCGGCTTCGGCTTCAGGTTCTGCTTCTGCTTCTGGTTCTGCTTCTGCTTCTGGTGCCACTTCCGCCGGTTCCGCCGGTACTGCTGCACATGTTCCGCAGGACGCCGTTTACGTGAAGCAGGAAGGCGAAGACCTAATCAGCATTGTCACAGGCATTACCCAATGGAAAGGCAACGTACATATCCATGTAGGAGATCCCATAACAAGAGAGCAATTGGAAGCTTTTTATTCCCGGGCGGAAGCCGAACATCCTGCCCGCGGACCGGAACTTTCTACAGGCGGGCCCGCACGTGACAACGACTTCAATGCTTTTGCGGCGCACCTCTGCGCACTGATTGACAAATCCATTGCAGACAACTACAAAATCTTTCCCACCCACCATATTGCCTACGACCTGCTGCAGGAAACCGCAGCCGGGAGCCACGGAGGCACTGCCGGGCACGGCTCCGGCGCAGGCACAGTCGGTGGGCACGGCTCTGAAGCTGGCGCTGCCGTTGGGTTTGGCTCTGAAGCTGGCGCTGCCGGTGGACTCGGCTCTGCTCCGGCCTCGGCCTCGGCTTATACTGCGGAGCAAAAAGCTGCTTTTCTTGAGCGGCTGGATATGCTCAAAACTGGCAATATTCCGCTGATTCCGCAAACGGAGCTGGCGGCCTCGATACCTTTTGCAGAGGATTTTCCGGGAAAGAAAGCGGAAATTCAACAAAAAAAGCAAGCGGAACTCCTTCGCGCCCATTCCGATTTGGTCCGGGAGCTTTTTCTGCGGATTTATGCCAATCCTCTTTTTTTGGCGCACTACACATCAGATGTGTCGCGCCAAGCCGAATAAACAAAATCTTAAGATTCGACAGATCAGGCTATTGCATTTTGCTTTTACAATCTTGGCGCGATACATCTGATGTGTAGTGCGCCAACTGCGCCAATTTCTTGGGCGATTTGCGCCAGGCCGGGGCGTGCCGACATGTGGACGGCGGGGACTCGGGTTTCGCGGATGATGCGTGCGACGTTTTGCCGTGTGACGCCTCGGCCGGCCATGATGCAGATTCGGCCTTTTGCCTGTGCCACAAGTTGTTCCAGCAGCGGGATGCCTTCTTCCGCCGTTTCGCCTTGGCCCGAGGTCAGCAGCGTATGGAACCCCAGCTCAATGATTTGCTCCAGCAGTTCCATCGGGTTGGTACAGCGGTCAAAAGCCCGGTGAAAAACAAGGGTCAGCGCCGGTAGGGCCAAGGCCGAGGCTGGGGCAGAGGGGGCTGCGTCCGGGGCTGGGGCCAAGGTGGTGGTGGTGTCCGGGGCTGGGGCCAAGGAGGCCGAGGGGGCTGGGGTCGAGGGGGCTGGGCCGGTGGTGGTGGTGTCCGGGGCCAAGGCCGAAGGGGCAGAGGGGGCTGGGGCCGAGGGGGCCGAGGGGGCTGGAGCCGAGGAGGGGGCCGGGGCTAGGCTGGTGGTGGTGGCTGCGTCCGGGGTCGGGCCGGTGGCGGCGTGGATCATTTGCTCGATGGCCGGGCGGTCCAGGTGGCCGTCCGGGGTGAGTGCTCCAATGACCACTCCCTTGACGCGTGCCTGGCGGCAGAGGCGGATGCTGGCACACATTGCATCCACCTCGGCTTGGGTGTATATAAAATTGCCGGGACGGCACCTGATGAGGACGTGCGAGCGGTCCAGGAAGGTTTTGTTTTGCAGGTTGGTAGGATTGAGAAAATCAACTCCCTGGCCCATAGAGTGTTGCCGAGGTTGCAGGTTCTTACGCAAGGTGGAATCGTCGCGTAGGCGGGTGAGCCAGATTGGGGTGAGGCCTCCGGATTCCAGGTTGGAGCATAACTCTACGCGGTGGGCGCCGTCGGCCAGGGCGGATTGGGCGCTTTCAATGGTGGTGCAACAGACTTCAAAAAGTGTTGTCATTGGCGGGATTATTGGCGAGTTTTTACGTGCAAAAGAAACAAAGTTAAAAAAGATACGGGTTTTTTTGCAGATAAAAAATTAATGCCTATTTTTGCAACCCTTGATTCGTTAGCTCAGCCGGTAGAGCACAACACTTTTAATGTTGGGGTCCTGGGTTCGAATCCCAGACGGATCAC
>DIRP01000006.1:0-30119 GCA_002427525.1 Bacteroidales bacterium UBA5433
CGGTCCATTTTTAAGCTCGTTACCACAATCTCTCCCAGTGTAACGGGAATGGTATCTTTCTTTTCTACTTCCTGAGCTCGAAGCGTTGTAAAAGGAACAAGGATTAAAAAGGAAAATGCAACCAAAATACGGGTTGCTACAAAAGCAATGGGATTTTTCTTCATTTTATTTATTCTTTAAAAGTACCGATTTCACCAGGATCCCTTCCAAACGGCCCAGCTGGCCTGTAAGGGAACCTATCTGATCTGTGGTACCTTCAAGAATAAGGGAAATAAGATTCTTGCCATTGCTTCGCGGAAGACCCTGCCTTCCCAGGATGATTCCTGCATGATGCGAAAGAATGTCGTTCATAAGAGCGACATACTCGTTGCTGTTGATTTGAATGATTACTGTTCCTACTCTCTTTTCCATCAGAGTACCTCCGGATTAGATTTTGTTAATAGATGCAAAATTGTTATTTGAGCCGCAAAGATAAGACATTTTTCTCAACTGCCTAAAATTATTCTATTTTTGTTGAAAATTTCGAACCATGAATCACTTAACATACAAGAACCGGAACTTTCCTGCTTTTATACGCGTTCTGTCTGTATGGGTTATTGTCTTGTTTACGGTTTCTCTTACAGGTTGTGGTACCGGGTCAGGGGAAAATCCGGAAGGCAACCTGACCCTTGTCACATTAAAAGGACCTTCCTCCATGGGAATGGTTCAGTTGACAGACAGCCTGTCCCGGGAAAAAAATCCAACCTGTCACGTAGTAATGGTCAACGAGCCGCTACAGGCCAGAAAGCTGATGCTGGAAGGCAAGGCAGACATAGTACTGCTCCCCATGACCATGGCTGCAATTTCATACAATAAAGGCTTGGACTACAGATTGGTTGCCGTTCCTGTATGGGGTGCCTTGTACCTGTACGGAGAAGATACAACCATTACCCGCTGGGAAGACCTGAAAGGGAAAACCGTCCATACTATGGCGCGTGGCATGACACCGGATATTTTATTCCGGTACCTGCTTATAGGCAACGGCCTGGACCCCGACAAAGACCTTACCCTGGATTACCGCTTCCCATCCCATATTGACCTGGCAAGTGCCATGGCAATGGGAAAGGTCAAACTAGGTGTTATTTCAGAACCGCAAGCCAGTCAGGTAGTTCAAAAAAACCACAACCTTTCTCTTTTGATGGACCTTAACCACGAATGGACAGCTACCACGCATACCCCTATGCCTCAGACAGCCTTTCTGGCCAGTGCCTCGGCTTTAGAAAAATACCCGAAGCAGATAGAAAAAATTCTTGCTGCATGCGAGCGTTCCACCCTATGGGTGAACAACTACCCGGACAGTGCAGCCGTTCTGTTGGTCAGGCACAAAATTTTGGACGGAACGGATGTTGCTGTCCGGGCGATCCCAAAAGCAGGCCTTCATTTTGCAAGAGCAGACAGTATCCGCACCCTGGTAAAGGATTATTTGCAAGTTTTTTATACTTTAGACCCTGAAATTGTAGGAGGAAAGATGCCCGATGAAGCATTTTATCACTAAAAAGAAAACCCTTACAGTCCTCTCCATAATCCTTATGCTTGTTTTATGGAAAGTATTGGCCGTTGTGTTTGATTCTCCGCTTACCATTCCACACCCCGAGGCCACATTTCTGGCCGTGGTAAAGTTGTTTGCCGAGCCGGGCTTCCTGATGGTAGCAGGAAGTACGGTAGTAAGGGGGTTGACGGGATTTATTTTATCGGGATTGCTGGGTATATGTATAGGTATTCTGGCCGGAATAAGCCCGGGGTTCAACACCTTTATTACTCCCATGCTGGTTACCATCAGGTCTGTTCCTGTAATTTCTCTTATCCTGCTGGCTCTTATATGGTTTCGCACAGGAGTTGTGCCTATCTTCATCGGCTTTCTTACCATGTTCCCGTTCATCTGCACCAACGTGTCTGACGGCATAAGAAGTGTTGACCCGGGCTTGGTAGAAATGGCGCATTTTTATAAGGTGGACAAACGGCGGATACTTACCGGTGTTTACATCCCGGCGGTAATGCCTTTTATTATAAGCGGAGCATCCAGTGCTATGGGTATTGGCTGGCGCGCCATTATTATTGGAGAGGTCCTTAGCCAGCCTGTGTATGGCATTGGGACCCGTTTGCAACTGGCCCAGACGTACCTGAATGTAGAAGCGGTTATTGCCTGGACGCTCATTGCCATCGCCCTCAGTTTTATTTTTGAAAAATTAATCCGGTGGGGTGAATCTTACCTGATTAAATGGCAAAACGGATTATGAAATTACAAATAAACAACTTGTTCAAAAGTTACAAAGATCCTGTTTTTAAGGATTTTTCCATTTCTTTTCCGGAAAATGCCATAACCTGCATTCTGGGTCCGTCCGGATGCGGAAAAACAACGCTGCTGAATATCATTGGAAACATTATCCCTCCCGATAGCGGTACGTTGAACGGCTTTAGAGACAAGCAACTCTCTTATGTCTTTCAGGACCCGCGCCTGCTCCCCTGGAAAACAGTACGGGAAAACATTGAATTTGTCCTGGATAAAAACCTGAATGCCCCGGAACGCAAAAAGCAGGCAGAGCAACTTATTAAACAGGTAGAGCTGGAAGGTTTCTCTTGTTATTATCCCGCGCAACTGAGCGGAGGCATGCGCCAACGTGTATCCATTGCCCGTGCCTTTGCCGTTCCCTCAGATATTATCCTTATGGACGAGCCTCTGAAAGGACTGGATGCTGTACTTAAGCAAAACCTTATCAAATGGTTCCTGCCTATATGGAAAGCAGACAGACGAACGGTAATTTTTGTTACGCACGACGTGGACGAAGCCCTGCTGCTTGGAGATAAGATAGTAGTTCTCAGTAAAATACCGGCAAATATCCTTACGCAGGTAACCCTCGACATCCCCGCCGGAACCCGGAACCCTGAATCTGAGGTCTTTAAAAATAAAAAACAAGAGTTGCTGACTGCCCTGGAGAACAAAGAGTCGGGGTGAAAGGACTCGAACCTTCGGCCTCCACGTCCCGAACGTGGCGCGCTACCAACTGCGCTACACCCCGATTTGTTGGGTGGCAAAGGTAATCAAAAAATTTAATTCTGTATCTTTGAGCTATGAAACAAATCCTTATTCTCTTTACTGCTACCATTCTGATGGTTAGTTGCCATCAAAATGACCCACGTAATCCGTACAACCTTCCCATAGCAAACACCATGAAAGCTTATTTGGCACAAGTGGAAGAAGACCCCAACACGGAGCTGATAGACCTGGAAGAAGCCATCCCGGGTGTTGCATTATATATTGCCTATGCTACAGAAGACAACTTTACCGGAGTTCCTATTTACACGTCGCCCAAAGCGTATCTTTGCCGACCGGTTGCTCAGGCACTGGCTGCCATACAGGACTCGCTACAGAGCCTGGGATTGGGAATTAAAGTATTTGATGCCTACAGGCCCTATGCCGGCACCGTCTATTTTTATGAGGTATATCACGACACCACATTTGTAGCCAGTCCCCGTACCGGCTCCATTCACAACCGTGGAGCGGCTGTGGATCTCACGCTCATTCAGCTGGAAACAGGAGAAGAATTGGAAATGCCCACCCGTTTTGATTCGTTTTCAGATACCGCCTCCCATAGTTTTATGGATCTTCCGGAACACATTCTGGAAAACAGGGCTTTGTTACGCGGTATTATGGAGACCTTTGGCTTTACGATATACGAACACGAGTGGTGGCACTACAACTTTACAGGAGCGCGATCTTTCCCTCTGCGTGATGTATCGTTTGAAGAATTAGCCACAAACCAATCCAGAAAAGATACCTGAGGGCTTTCCCCAGAAACATAAAGAAAGTGGTCTTCCAGAACGGCATGCGGTAAAACCCCAGGCCTATGGCAAGCACATCCCCAACAAAGGGCAACCAGCAGAATAGTGCTGCCAGACTGCTCCACTTGAGGATGACTTTCTGCTGCTTTTCCAGCGTCTCTTTTTTTACCCGCATCCATTTTTCAATCCATTGCCATTTTCCCAGGTAACCCAACCCGTAACTGGTCACACTCCCCAGCCCGTTGCCTGCTGTAGCCAACACAAAACAGAGCCAGGGATTCCCTCCGGCCAGAAGCATACCGCCCAGCAAAATCTCTGAACTCAAGGGTATTATGGTTGAAGCCAAAAACGACCCAAAAAACAGTCCAACGTATCCGAAATCTAAAAAATATTCCATAAATAAAAAACCTGGCACGCTGTTTGCAAACTATTAAGGCAGATAGTTTTTTTCATCTATTAGGTTTTAGGTTAAATGGGTCAGGACAGATAACACTTCTAGTTGTCTGTCCTTTCTTTTAAGCAACCGTTTTGTAAAGGTAAAATTTTATAACTTGCGAGCCAAAACATATGAAAAATCACCAAACAACTAACAATAAATCAAGCATGTATAAACGGTTACTATGGCTGTTCCTGCTCATTCCGTTCCAGGTAACGGGACAGGACGTTGATTATCCTGCCACATCACTGGTCCGGATGCAAAAAGCTTTCACTGCGGAAGCTGCAAAACAGGATTATAAGAAGATGGTTATGCTGATGGACAGCATGATGACTGCAGAAACAGCTATAAACCGCAAAGCCCGTCCGCGCCTGCTCAAAACGTATACAGATTATGCCCCGCTCTTTGGAAAAAGCATAGAGGGACAAGTGGTGTACCACCTGTACATGCATACCCGTTTCCCGGAAAGCCGAGGCACCTACGGCAGCGTCCTTCCTCCAGGAAGCCGGGAGTTGAAGGGTGTGCCGGCCGCTCCTTACCAGGAATTGTTGCTGACCGGGGCCTTTGTATATCCCTGCCAGGACCTGTATGAACTGGCACTTTTTGTCCTGGAAGACTACGGTGCGTTAACCGACCTGCTGGAAAGCGGCCGGGGTAACCTGCCACACAACCTGATTGCAGCCCGTTTGTTACATATACAATCCAAACCGTTACAACCGGAAGAAAAAATAGCGGAGCTGGACAACCTGATTCTGCAATTCCCTAAGACAGAGCCCGTTTCTTTTGTCTACCTGGAAAAAGTGCGGCTTCTCATAGATACAAAACATTACAAAGAGGCCCTGAAATTAAGCCGTGAAACCATCCGGCAGTTTCCAAAAAGTTCGGCAAAACAATCCCTGAAAGAATACGTAAGTTTTCTTACAGCACCTGCTCTTTCCATCCTGGTGAAAAAGCAGGTCTACCCGTATGCTCCCATGCAAATTGTGATTACCCGCAGAAACACGCCCCGTTACAAAGTGGAAATCAAAGGGGAAAACGGAAAACGCAGTCCGGGTATCAGAAAGAGCGGCATGGATGCACCGGTGTACGAAGCCGTAACCGATACGCTTATCCTGCCGCAGGCACCGGCACCCGGGTCTTATCGGATTCGTGTAAAAAAAGGCCCCACAGAAAGTAAAACTACTTTTTACAGCGGTGCGGTGGCTTCTATGTTTCGTTCATCCCGCCAGACAGGTTACGTCTATGCAACCGATCTGCAAACCGGAGAACCCCTGAACAAAGCAGAGGTCCGGTTTGTCAAAGATACCAGGCCTTCCTATTCCATAACTATGGACGGGTTCACACCCGTAGATGTCCGCCCCGGCGAATCGTTCCGCGTATCCCCTCCCACCCCTTTGAAAGCAGTCCCGGACACTTTTTCTGTACCCTTTACCGTACATTCCTGGGATTTTAGTTACGGGGCTCCTTCCGGTACCACTACATCGGCTGCTCTTTACACAGACAGAAAATTGTACAGCAAAGAAGATACCCTCTTTTTTAAGGGAATCGTGACCCGTTACAGCCACAACAAATGCGAACCGGAGCAAGAAAAAAATTACACCATCGTTTTACGCAACAACGCCGGTTACCGGGATACTCTTTATTCCGTAAACGTTGTAACCAACGAATATGGATCCTTCAGCGGATTTATTCCTCCCGGCATAGTCCGGATAAACGGTGAGCACAGCCTGACCATGCCGGGAGCCTCGGCCCACATTAGGATTGAAGAATACACCAGACCTTCCTTTTCCATTGACCTGCAACCGGTAAAACAGGCTTATGCCTATGAAGATACTCTTGTTCAAGAAGGGGTGGTTACCAATTACGCAGGATTTCCCCTGGCCGGAGTGGCTGTAGCATACCGGGTATTCAGGCAGCCTCTGTTCCGGCCTTACTACAGAGATCTGAACCTGTTCCCGACAGACGAACTGCCTTATTGGACAGATACAGTACATACCGACACAGACGGCCGGTTCCGCGCAGCTTTTCCTGCAGAAAAAGAAGGTACAGAAAGCTCTTGGGGCTCAGTACTACAGGTACACTTTTCTGCAACAGACCCGACAGGAGAAACCCGGCAACAGCAAACTTTTCTTCCCATAAACGCATACCGCTATACCATCCGATCCCGCATGGGAGTTGCAAACACAGCAGCAGCAAACCGTATCCTGGTACTCGAACATGGACCGTTCCTGGCGTTGGATGTGCAGAATAGCGCAAGTTTTGACCAGGAGGTGCAAGGCTCGTACGCCCTGAGCAGGAACGGAGTAAAGCAATTCTCCGGCACGTTTACCGGAAAAGAGACATCCCAACCCCCGTGGTCTTCGCTGGAATCCGGTTCGTGGGAACTTTCCTGCAATCTGGAAGGAGCCCCTCCCCATAAAGAAACATTTTATCTGGTAAGCATTCACGATACCGTAAGTCCGGTACATACCGCAGCGTTTTTCTGTCCCCTGGACACTCCCGGTCCTTCCTTCTTACTGGGCACCGTGGACCAACCGCTTTATGCCCTGGCCGAATGGTACGTTGGCGATTCCCTTATTAAAAAAGACCCCCTGGTACTGCAGCCCGGCATGCAACGTTTTTATTTTGATGACCATGCCTCCGTTTCTTACCCCCTGGAATTAAGGCTGATTGCCATCCGGGACGGAATATTCCATGAATTCACACACCGCTGGGAAGAGCCCCCCGGCCTTGATCTTAGCTTGCAATTTGTGTCCCTGCGCCAGGTAACGGGACCGAACACCCGGGAAACTTTTGGTCTGAAATTACCCGCCCGGGAAAAAGCCGAGGTGCTGGTAGGCATTTTCAACAAGAGCACCGACCGTTTCCAGCCCAACAGTTTCTCTTACCGGCCGGCGCAGGCACCGTACCGGCCCATCCCGTACATCCGGCACCATTTTACACAAACAGCCACCGGGTTTGCCGGCAGCACAAAAAGTCCTGCAGTATATATGGCGGCAAGCCGGAACATGTCGGCAGACGGAGCTGTGACGGAAGGTGCGGATATGGCATCAGACGAAGGCATGCCCGATGCCCTCTCGGGTGAGCATCAGAAAAACGCCACGGTTGAAATCCGCAGTGATTTTGAAGAAACCCTGGCTTTCCTGCCACACCTGATCCCCGACAGTACGGGATATATTCCCGTCCATTACCGGACAAACGGACTGTTAAGCACGTTCCGCATACTGGCCCTGGCCCATACAACAGATGGGAAGAGCGCCACGGCCGAAGAGACCGTGACGGTCAGAAAAGAAGTCATGGCCTTGCCGTATTTCCCGGCTTTTGTAAGATCAGGAGACAACATTTCCTTAACCGGCCGGGTGGTCAACCTTACCTCCGAAACACTTGAGGGCAAAGCGTACCTGACAGCCGGGGAAAACAAACCGGAGTTCCGGACCGTCACGTTGCTCCCCTCGGCCCCGCTAGTGTTCCGCCTGGATTACCGGGTACCTCAGGCCGAGGCATTACCTGTCCCGCTGCTGACCCTCACAGCCGGTTTTGAAAGCCCTTCCCACAACGATGCAGAAACACACACCATTCCTGTTCTTTCGACAATGGAACAGATTACCCGTGCTCAGACAAAAACATTGCAAGGCGACGGTGTGGTAACGCTGGTGAAGAAGAACAAGTCAGCACAAGCGCACCTGGAAGTAAGCACCCCGTTCGCCTCGGCTTTACAGGCACTCCCCGTTCTTTGCGAACCGGAAAACAGCAACCTCACAAGCTGGGTAGCCGCCTTGTATGCCAACAACACGGGAGCGCATATTCTGGAACGTTTCCCCTATATTGTGGACGCACTCCGGGCAGAGACCCGGGGACAGGCAGCTGTTTTTGAAAAAAACAGCAAAACCGGAGCGCTGCTGCTGGAAGAAACACCGTGGTTTACGTATCCGGGACAAGAAGCGGAAAGAATACAACGGCTGCTCCGGCTGGCAGATCCGGCCTACGTCCGCTCCTTCAATGCAAAGGCACTGGAGCAATTCAGGACATTGCAACAGCGGGACGGTGGTTTTTCCTGGTTCCCGGGAATGGAAAGCTCCTACCTTCTCACGCTTCATTTTCTGGAAAAAATCGGGGACATGATGGAAAAAGAGGTTCTGCCGTACGAAGATGAACAGTTGCTTCCCATTGTTCGCAAAGCCATCCGTTATACAGACAGCCTGTTTATAAAAAACACAAGCCAGGAAAAACTTCTCAATTTGAGTCGGGATGTAAATATGTATTTTTATGTCCGGTCTGCCTTTACACAAGTTCCCTACGGGCAGGAAATCGCACAAGTAGCTGCCCGCCTGGCCGGGAACCCCCATCAAGCCTGGACAGGAACATCAGTCATGGAAAAAGCCTACCTGGCTGTAACCTTACTAAGGTGGGGAGAAACACAGGCGCTCCAACCGTTGCTGGCTTCCTTAAGGGAATTTGCCGTTTGCGACGGGGAAGCGGGATGTTATTTTCCCAACGCGGTACCCTTTGAGGGTCCCATGAGTTCACAAATGAAAGCCCACGCCCTGCTGCTTAGGATCTTTGCCGATGATCCCGTCCTGCACCGGGGGATTACCCGCTGGTTCCTTTACAACAAGCAAAACAACATCTGGACTTCACGCGCAGAGACCTCGGACGTAATCCATGCCCTGCTTTACTCCGGAGACATGACCGCTGTCACCCCCGAACAATACGAAGTCCTGCAGCAGGGAACTACCTACACGGTACGGAACCACACAAAAAACCTTTTGTACGTAAGTCTTTATGAGCATACTACAGAAGATCTGTCGGCAACTGCTCCTTATGCCAATGGCCTGGAAATTACCCGCACCTGGCATCGCGTACCGGACAATTCTCTTATAACGGAAACAGACACCCTCTGCCCGGGAGAACAAATTGTTGCACGGTACCGGCTGCATAACGATATAGACCGCAGTTTTGTGCACCTCAAGGCCTCCCGGCCGGCCTGCCTTATGCCGGCAACCGAAACTTCCGGTTACCAGTGGAGCCGTACGTGCTCCTGGTTCCGGGAAGTAAAACAGGCGGCTACCCAATACTTTTTCCAAAACCTGTCCGCCGGGGAGCACGTACTGGAAGAACACTTTTTAGTAACCCAACAAGGTTTCTTTAACCAGGGAAGTATTCGGGTGCAATCGTTGTATGCCCCTCAATACGCCGGTTTTGCTCCGGGTGAAAAAATGCTTGTTAAAGAATAAAGGATTAAAAAGGTGATTATTGGAAAATTTGCATATCTTTGTTGCCCCATTTGGGAATACTATTATTATTAACCACTTAAAATCAATTGCTAACCATGGCCGAGTATTTAGATGCCCAGAAAAAGCAAGAGATTTTCGGACAGTACGGAACGTCTAATAAGGATACAGGATCTGCTGAAAGTCAGATTGCTTTATTTTCATACCGTATCGCCCATCTTACCGAACACATGAAGTCTAATAAAAAAGACTACGGCACACAACGTGCATTGCTCCGTTTGGTAGGAAAACGTCGCCGCCAGCTGGATTACCTGAAGGCAACCGACATTGAGCGATACCGTTCCATCCTTAAGGCGCTCAACCTCCGGAAATAGCTGACACATGCAGAGGAACATCCGTCTCCCTGCATTCACCAAACAAAGGCTGCACCCTCTACACAGAGATCAGCCTTTTTTTAATAAATTTCATAATTATACCGGTCCAAATTAACGCAATCCGGGGACAGGTATAACGCGGAATTGAATATTTTTAACAACCCCTTACAGGAAGGGGCGGATTGCAAGAGAAATAATACATGAAGATCATTAAGAAAGTCATCACCCTGGATGATGGCCGCACCATTGAGATCGAAACCGGGAAACTGGCCAAACAGGCAGATGGTTCCGTGGTAGTTAAAATGGGTGGCACCATGCTGCTGGCAGCAGTCACCTGTGCAAAGGAAGCAAAACCCGATACGGACTTTATGCCCCTTTCCGTAGATTACAAAGAAAAATTTGCCGCTGCCGGAAGGTATCCGGGTGGTTTTATGAAACGCGAAGGGCGTCCTTCAGATTACGAAATTCTGATTTCCCGCCTGATTGACCGGGCACTTCGTCCCCTGTTCCCCGACGATTTTCACGCAGAGGTATTTGTTAACGTATTTCTTATCTCGGCAGAAAAAGACATCATGCCCGATGCCCTGGCCGGTTTAGCAGCTTCTGCAGCCCTTGCCGTAAGTGACATCCCCTTTAACGGACCCATTTCCGAAGTGCGCGTAGCACGCATCAACGGAGAATTTGTAATCAACCCGTCTTTCTGCCAGCTTAAAGATGCAGATCTGGATATTATTGTAGGAGCTACCTATGATAACATCATGATGGTGGAAGGCGAGATGAAAGAAGTAAGCGAAGCGGAAATGCTGGAAGCCATCAAATTTGCACATACAGAAATTAAAAAGCATTGCAAGGTGCAAATGGAACTGATGGAAGAAACGGGGAAAACCGTAAAACGTGAATATTCCCACGAAGAAAACGACGAAGACCTGCGCAAAGCTGTGGAAGATTTTTGTTACGAGCGTTGCTATGCCATTGCCCATTCCGGGGAAGACAAACACGCCCGCTCAGACGCTTTTGAAGCCCTTAAGGAAGAGTTTTTGCAAACCCTCCCGGAAGAAGAGCGCGAGGAAAAAGCCCTTATGGTTTCCCGTTATTACCACGATGTGGAAAAACGCGCCATGCGCAACATGATTCTGAACGACGGCGTCCGCCTGGACGGCCGCAAGCCGGCTGAAATCCGTCCCATTTGGAGCGAAGTTGATTACCTGCCCATGGCCCACGGCTCTGCCATATTCACCCGGGGTGAAACGCAATCCCTTACGACTGTTACCCTGGGGACCAAGCTGGACATGAAAGAAATGGACGAAGTACTCATACAAGGTACCGAGCAATTTGTCCTGCATTACAATTTCCCTCCTTTCTCTACCGGAGATGCACGTCCCACACGCGGCGTAGGCCGTCGTGAAGTAGGACACGGCAACCTGGCACACCGTGCCTTGAAATCCATGGTTCCTGTGGGCGAAGACAATCCGTATGCCATCCGGGTCGTATCCGATATTCTGGAATCGAACGGTTCCTCTTCCATGGCCACCGTCTGTGCCGGTACGCTGGCGTTGATGGACGCAGGTATCCAATTAAAAAAACCTGTATCCGGTATTGCCATGGGTCTGATCTCGGAACCGGGCGGTAAGAAATATGCCGTACTCTCTGACATACTGGGAGACGAAGACCACTTGGGCGATATGGACTTTAAGGTTACGGGAACCCGCGACGGGATTACTGCAACCCAGATGGATATCAAAGTGGACGGACTCCCTTACCAGGTCCTGGAACAGGCGCTGGAACAGGCCCGTCAGGGCAGGCTGCACATCATGGACGAAATGGCTAAAACCATCTCGGAACCCAGACCAGAACTCAAACCGCACGTACCCAGGATTGTCCAGATTGTCATTCCTCAGTCCTTTATTGGAGCTGTTATTGGCACAGGAGGCAAGGTTATCCAGGAAATCCAGAAGACTACCGGAACCACCATCACCATAACAGAAGAAGGTGAATTTGGCATTGTGGATATTTTCGGTGAAAACAAAGAAGGCATGGACGCTGCACTGGAAACCATCAAAGCCATTACAACCGTTCCTGAAGTGGGCGCAGTATATACCGGCAAGGTGGTCTCTATTCTGGAATTTGGTGCTTTCGTAGAAATCCTTCCCGGCAAAGAAGGGTTGCTGCACATTTCGGAACTGGACTGGAAGAAAGTGGACAAAGTAGAAGATGTGGTGAAAGTTGGAGAAACAATTACCGTGAAACTTTTGGAAATAGACGAACGTTCAGGCAAAATGCGTCTTTCACTCAAAGCCCTCCTGGAGAAACCCGAGGGCTATGTGGAACCGGAACGCAAACCCCGTCCTTCGGGCGGTGACCGCGACCGCAACAACCGCAACTACTCACGTGGCAACGACCGCGGCCCTCAAAGAGGCCGGGGCGGCGACCGCAACAGGTAGAAGCGCAGAAGCGCAGACATCAGAAGCGCACACATTAGAAGCGCACACGCAAAAACAGCTCCTTCGGGAGCTTTTTTTTTGGTTGCGATTTTGAGTGCGTCTGTGCTGCGATTTTGCAGGTCGCTGCACAAGTAGTAGCACCAGGTCGCTGCACCAAAAGAACGGGGAACGCCTCCCGGATGCTGCGCTGTAGCTTCGCTACTGCTGCGCAACCGGGCCCCTCCCTCCTCGGGTGCGAGGTTCCCCTTTTTCTTTTGGTGTCAGCTCCCTTGTTCAGTGCAGTTGCATGCAATTTGGCGCATTTTTGGCATTTTAGATTGAATCTAGCGACGACTAACATCAAATAAATGACTACTCCCTGACACAACGCACAGAAAACCCGAAGCCCTTAAGGCTGTGGTACCTGTCCACGCGGCTGTTAAGGTAGTACAGGTACCGGGACCAGGCGTAACTTGAACTGCCCTTTGTAGAACTCCACCAGTAGCCGAAGCCACCAAGTTCACCGAACGCCCCACTGTCGTAACGGCTGCCCCCGGGAAGAGCTGTAAAACCGGATTTGTTCCTGTATGCAGGATAATCGGTACTTCCCACAGTTCCTGTTCCGGAATAAGACCACCAGCCACTTTCACTCGCCAGAGATTTAGCGATTTTATCTTGGACGGTTTCACTGTCGCTTTGCGGACCTGTTTTACCATCGTATCTGTATCCGTTATTAGACAAAAAAGTTTCTAGTTGTACCCACTCTGCATCACTGGGCAGGTGCCAGCCGGCAGGGCAAGCAGTGAGGGCTGCAGGCCAGTTATACAGCACACCGTAAGTATTATAATTATTTGTTGCTTTTGCAGCACTTAAATCCGTGCCGTTGTAATCGTACACATAGTAATAAGGATTGCTATAGGATCCTGTTCCCGGACCCACAACACTGGGCAAATACGCCAGGTTCTCGGCCATCCAGGTTTGGTTGCCTATGGTCACCGTTTTATACACATGGCCATCCCTGCTATCGGTGAAGGTGTCATCTGCTGTATCCTGGTTTGTTTTGAATGATCTTTGCTCCCCGTAGGCTGTACCTTCTGCATTTGTGGCATAGGCTCGTACGTAGTATGTGGTATTGGGAGAAAGTCCGGTAATATTGCTTGTATATGTTCCCAAGCCTGTTCCGTTTGTGGTTTTTGAGTTTGCCGTGGTCGGGTTCTGGGACGTGCTCCAGCAAACGCCACGGGCAGTAACACTTCTCCAGCCTTCATATGTTACTTCACAGGCACATTCAGCAGTTGATATAGTTATATTATTAATGGAGGACAGATTAACAGAGGGTAATAATTGATAACCTTTTGGGGGAACAATATAAAAAGGTACCGAAGTGTTTTTTTGCAGTGCATCAAAAGAATGAGTTGTTATTATTGTGTCGCGTAATAAACTCTGTTTTTCGATGATAACACTCTCTCTAGTGCTTTCAGATGCATCCATAAAGCTAAGTCCAGTGCAGAAATATTCAACCATGGACGTTGATATCCTGGTTACATCAGGCGCATACATGGTTTGCTTATAGCCACAATAAGCTTCTGCCCCAAGATCAAAAAAAGCCTTAGAGAATGATCCTTCCACAGTATTATCCCAAAATGATGTTTTACAACCATTAACAAAAATCCATGTATTTTTAAAATAAGCTGGACTGTACGTTGTTTCAGAGATCCATGTAGGTGTTATCCCATAAAAAACCCCTTCAACTCCAGAAGTTTTTGAAGTTTTCCATCCTTTTTTTCCTTGTTGTTTCAATTGACTAGTTTGTTTATCCGACACTTTTTCTCCGGTCATAATTGAGGTTATATTTACACCATTACTCGAAGAAGCCCCACCATGTGTATAAATTATTACAATATCATATGCACTCATAAATGAACCTCGAAATTTATCTAAATCTGCACCTTGATCAATGAATGACTCAGTTATATATCCCGCAGCTTGCAGAGTATTATATATTGTTTCAAGATCTCTTTTAGCTTGAAATTGAAAAGGAGCTAAAATTAAAGCTTTCCCACTACCGGATGGCTTGATTATATCGGAGGTATTTGTTTGTGATTTCGATTTTAAAGGTTCAGATTTCGTTGCTTTAGTCTCATTTGTGGTGAACCACCTGTCATCTGTATTATCAACAAAAAAATAATATAATTCCGAGCCATCTGTTAAATGCATAAGTATTGTATTGCCGGAAGCTTCTGCAGATACTACGTTTTCTAACAATTTAACTCCATCTGCAATAGCATTAGGATCTACCAATTCGCCAGCTTGTAGCGCGTTGGAGAGTGAGCTTTCTACTATCTCTTCAGCTTTAGTAACAATATTTTCAATTTCTTCTGTTGTGAAGCCTTTATCAATCGCATCGGGTTTGCAACCAAACAAAACGACGCTCATAATTAATAGGAAAGTAATCTTTTTCATTATTGAAATATTTTTGTAAAAATCTTTAAATCGCGTAAAGTTAAAGGAAAATATTTGCATAAAACATCGGGAAGAAAAGTATTTGTAGAATTAAAAAGCCAACAGAAATAAGTAGCTTATTTGTGTCCCACTTGTCCGAAGTGTCCTGTACCGGCAAACATGCCCGGGTGCGAGGTTCTTCTTTTACTTTTGGTACCGGTTTACACCACTAATTTCTAACACAGCGCACAGAAAACCCATGCCTCTCGTCCCAGTAGAGCCTTTGTAATGTGGTGCGCAAAAAAATTTTGGCGCATATAATAGGCTGCTTCGCAGCACCAATCATTTTATTTCGCTCTTCCGGCAATTTGAGGGGGAGGTGGTAAGTAACATGATTGTTACATAAACGCGTAATCCGCTGTCTTCGTGTTTGTTAAACACGTTTTCCTGTTTTCCGCTACTTACCACCCTCCCACAGCCGGCTCTGAAGCCTGATTAGGCCGAACAGTTGCTGCGCTGCAACCGGAAGTATCCTCGGTTCAGGACGGAGGAGGATACCATATAGGCGTAACCAAAAACAGGGATGTGATTTTTTATCAGATAGATACGGAGGGCCGTGACAGGACCGGGAAGATTATGAAGTATAACCGGCAGACGGGGAAACGGATTAAAGATGCCAAAGATGGGGGAAAATCTTACGGCAACACCGACAGGAGCATATGGCTATTAGCCCGGTGGAGCAGTATGAAGATTCCAGGTCACATCCCACTTTTATCAAAAGGATAAAAATAATTAGACCAACTTACGCTCAAGTTGTTGCGAATAGTGCTTCTTCGCAACTTATATGTTTTGTAGTGTTTCATAATCCCAAGATAGGAATTCATACTACTTTGAAAGGCCGCTATTTCTTCTGTTGTTGGCTTGTGATCCCTGACGATTTTATTGAGCTGTGTTATGGCATTATAAAAATTACCTTTTGTACGATTAGCAATGTAAATTCTATTTGGTTTTATAACTGTTCCTAAATATTTAACTCCTTTAGAATAATGTTGCAGGTAGATTTTATGAGGATGAAGTTCCAGATGTAATTCCCTTTTTAAGTATTCCCGAATAGTTGAGAGGTTAAATTGCCAATAGGTAACCCACAATCAAGATTGGCATAAAACAGGCTCTTTGTTGCCGGTAATCCTTCCCAATCTTTTATACTACCTTTTATAAAGTATAAGTTCTATGTCAAACCCAACTTTATGCCTTTGAGCAATAATCTCTTTTTCAACCATTTCATATAGTAACGGCTTATATATAGACATAAAGTATCCTTTGATATCGAGTTTTAGTATATAGCAATCTTTTGTATAGTTACGTGAACAGGAACGTATTGCGTTTGTTTTTTCGTGCATCATATGCATTTACTTGAAAACAACCACGGAAATTACTTTTCCGTGGTTGTAAAGTTTTCTCTTCAAATTCCTGACACAACGGACAGAAAACTTTTATTGTTGACTTATTTGTTTCATATCCTTCATAAGACGGATAAGCAATCTGATTACCTCTATTTGCTCACGTGCCGTTTGCAGTATATCTGTTTTTTTATGTCTTGTATTGGCCCGATATACAAGTGTAAGCAATTCTACTGTCTCCTTTTTCAAACTCTCACCCACAGTATATTTGTACTCTTTGCTAAAAGCAAATCATACGTTGCTTTATATACCGGAAGTTCGTTATAATGTGCCAAAATCAAATAGCCAAATAATCAAATAAATTATTAATCCCTGACACAACGGACAGAAAACCCGTGCTCCTTGCCGTCGTTGCTCCTGAGTACGTAGCTGTAACTGTAGTACAGAGTCCGGTACCAGGCGCTATCCGTACTGCCCTCTGGAGAACTCCACCAGTGGCCGCTGTAACCAATGGTGTTGAATGCCCCATCGTAGCTACGGTAGCCCCCCGGAAGAGCTGAAAAGCCTGATTTGTTCCTATATGCAGGATAATCGGTATTGCCCACAGCTCCTGTTCCGGAATATGAATCCCAGCCACTTGCACTCGCCAGAGATTTGGCAATTTTTGATCCGCCTCCACCGGTGGTTCCATCGTAATTATGTCCATTATCAGCCAGGTAATTTTCCAGTTGTGTCCACTCTACATCACTGGGCAGGTGCCAGCCGGCAGGGCAGACACCTTGAACCTGGCTGGGATTAGCGGTACTGCTTCCTGCTCCATTCATAGCTGCCGGCCAATTGTAGAGCACGCCATACGTTTTATAGTTGGCCGTAGCTTTGGCAGCAGCCACATCTGTGCCGTTGTAATCATACACGTAATAATAAGGAACAGTATTAGTTCCTGTTTCCGGACCAACTACAGAAGGTAAATACTTCAGGTTCTCGGCCATCCATATTTGGCTTCCTATAGTAACCGTATTGTATAGGTATCCGTCACGGAAATCAGCCACTTTGTCAGCATCTACGGTCATTTCAGCCGCAGTTGCAAAGGTAAGAGCAGAGCCATTATGCGTTGCGTACAGGTGATACGTTTTCCCTACCGTAGCATTTCTTGCGCCTTTAGTAGTTGTTGCAGTAATAGGTGAACCATTACTCATTATCTCCAAGCCGAGAGCCGGCCAGGCAACCTCGGTGTTTCCTTCCAGGTTCATGGGAACCCAGGCCCAGAACTCCAAAATGCCTTCGGAAACTACGTTGGAAGAAGAAACAGGAAAAAAAGTAAGGAAGGCAGCATGTGTACCGGAGAAAGCTCCGGTGGTTATGTCGTATGTTTCAGCACCTGAGTTGCTGTACGCAGGAATAGCTGTAGATGCCGTTAAACGAGCCTCTGTAACCTTATCCAAGGCTGTAGTTCCGGTATTCTTAACCTGTATGCTAAAAAGAGAGCCTATGTGTTTGAATGCAACCATAATGTCAGGGTCGTTATAGCTGATGTTCTCTTGTGAAAAAACAAGAACCATTGCCTTATTCTTCTCAATCTCTTTCAAACTGCTGGATGTTGACTGAGCAACGGTGGGCAATTTGACAAGGCGGGGATTTTCACTATCAGGTCCGCCTCCGCCATAAACTCCGTACAGGTTGAATTCCCCGTCACTGATGCTACTCGGAATGTTGAGGGTAAACGTTGCCTTTTTGCCGTCCGGCGAAATGTCTGCGGCGCTCAGGGTGACCACTTGTGGTCCCTTATTCTCATTGTTTTGTGTAAACAAAAAATGAACTTCATCACCTACCTGCCAGGCAAGTTTGATAGCAAGACCGTCCTGCTCAAGCGAAATACGTGTCTGAGGAGTATCCTCCGGCATACCTACGGTGACTTTTATGGTTTTTCCCGAGGCGGCATCTCCGCCATTGACGGTATTGATGCTGTCAAAAACACAACCTGTAAACAACAGGATAGTTGTAAAAGTACCTAAAATACTAAATAATGTTCTGGTTTTCATAGTCATCGCTGTTTCTTGGTTTACCAAACCTCTCCGGGTAAATCTCCAATACTTCCACCACCAAGAACAGTTTGTTCTATGACAACGTCGGTAATCTTTATGACAGGAGGAGCGTACACTACCTCCTGAAACTCTTTCGCTTTCGCTTTCGCTTCTACTTTTGATTTTTTCATACTAGTTTAGTTTTACACGTTAATGGTGTTGTTAATGTTATTCATTTGCAGAACATTACCTTAAAAAAGCATTCGAACAAAGAGTAACATGTTGGAGCAAAGGCTCTGAAATTAAATACAACTACTTGCTCTTTGCTGTTTGGGGAGCTTAAAGTCTTTCAAGTATTTAATTCATGAATTGGTATCAAATGTATTCTTTTTTTTTTTAATAGCTACTTGTCTTAAGTATGGGGGTGCTGTAGCAAGGTTGCAATTACAATTGAGTGCGTCGCACTAACAACTATTAATTCTTAACGCAGTGCCAAGTTTCAAGGCAGTAGGTTGAAGGATAGTGAGTAGCTGCATTTTGAACAAGTGCGTAACGGCCTGAGTATGTGCGAACTGAAAGCGTCGGCCGTCTTTGACCACTCACTACCCTTCCAAAGTCAGCTGAGAAAAGGCAGTGGCACTTTCTTCTGAGAAAAACCGGACTTCTATAGGAATAACCCACCCCGGAATATTGCTGTGCATAAGGCGTACAGCATCTTTGGCTGTAGTAACCAGCTGCCAGGAAGGGTTTTTCTGTAACAACAGCTTGATTTTTTCAAGGTCTCTCCCGGAGAAGACATGGTGGTCGGGGTAATTCAGGTGGCGTTCCAATGTATAATGCAACTGCACATAGTCGCGCAACGGTTGTGCATTAGCTATACCCGTAACCAGCAATACGGATGAGTCTTCCCTAAGCATGCAAGCCGAGGCTTCGGCCCCAAGCCTGAAGGGCTGTCCGTAGGACATGTAGGTGTGGAAGGTTGGGTGAGGGGCGAGGGGTGAGGGGTGAAGGGTGAGAAGTGAGGGGGGAGGAGTGAGGGGGGAGGGGCAGTGGGTGAGGACCAGGCAGTCGGCACGGCGGGCGGCGGAGGGGAGGTCGCGCAGGCGGCCAAACGGTAGCAGACGGTCTTTCCAATAGGGCCTGTTATAATTTGACATCAAAATGGTTTTACTCGGTTTCAGGCGGCGGTGCTGCATGGCATCGTCCAATAGTATCCACGGATCTTCCGGGTAGTCGGCCAGCAAACGCTCTACTCCCGCTACCCTGTCTTCGCACACAGCTACTACAACGCCGGGAAAGCGGTATTTAATCTGAAGGGGTTCATCTCCCCACAACAGATGAGCGCCTGCTTCCCCATGGGGCTCGACGTAATGAAATCCTTTGGTTTTTCTGCCGTATCCGCGCGAAAGTACCATGGGGCGTTTCCCGTTTTGCAGCAACAGTTCCACCAGGTATTCGGTCATGGGAGTCTTTCCTGTACCTCCTGCTGCCAGGTTCCCCACGCAAATAATGGGCACTTGCGGGAACTCCCGGGAAGGGATAATTCCGGTATCGTACAAAAAATGGCGCACACCCAATACCCAGGCATAAGGTGAAAGCCAGATTCGTAAAAAATTTTTTACCCCCATTGCTCTGCAATATAGTCCAAAAGATCGTACAACCGGGCCGGGTCATTCTCCGTTACCAACTGCAACCGCACCTGTTTAAAATCGGAGAGCCCTTTAAAATAACAATTCAGATGGCGTCGCATTTCCAGCACCCCCACTCTTTCTCCTTTAACCTCAAGCGATTTGGCTAAATGGCGTTTGGCCAGCTGCACCCGCTCAACCACACCCATTGGCGGCAATACCTCGCCGGTTTTCAGGTAATGCCTTATTTCACGGAACAACCAGGGGTGTCCAAAAGTTGCCCTGCCAATCATAAGGCCATCCACACCGTACGTATCAAATGCATACCGAGCCTGCTGTGGAGTGGAAATATCTCCGTTTCCAATAACGGGTATCGTGATGCGCTCATTGGCCTTCACGGCTGCGATAGGACGCCAGTCGGCAGAGCCTTTGTACATTTGAACACGCGTTCTTCCGTGAATGGTAAGGGCGGCAATACCTACATCTTGCAACGCCTCGGCCAGCTCCCCAATAATGATCGAATTCTCATCCCACCCCAACCTTGTTTTTACCGTCACCGGTATCTTTACGGCCTGTACAATTTCCCGCGTAATAGCTACCAACCCTTCCGGATCACGCAACCAACCGCTCCCCGCTCCGCGTTTGGCAATTTTGTGTTTGGGGCATCCGAAGTTGATGTCAATGACCTCCGGTTCAGCTTCCTCAGCTATGCGGGCTGCCTCTATTAAAGCCTCGGGGATGTGCCCGTAAATCTGAATTCCAATGGGACGCTCCTCCGCAGAGAGCCTCAGCTTGGCCAGGCTTTTGTATGCATCGCGTATCAATCCGTCTGCCGATACAAACTCGGTATACACCATATCGGCCCCGTACTCTTTGCATATAAAACGGAAAGAGGCATCGGTTACATCTTCCATGGGAGCCAGAAAAAGAGGCTCTTTTCCCAAATCAATACCTGCTATCTTCATATGACAAAGATAATTTTTCTATTTTTGTAAGCCTATGAAAAAAATCAAAACTATTGGAGTACTTACTTCGGGAGGTGATGCTCCGGGAATGAACGCAGCCATCCGGGCCGTTGTCAGAACAGCTATCTTCCACAGATGTGACGTAATTGGAATCCAATGCGGTTACAGCGGTTTGCTGCAAAATCTTTTTGTGCCTTTACAAAGCCACTCAGTTTCACAAAAAATATCTACCGGAGGAACCTTCCTGAAATCTACACGTTGCCCCGACTTTCAACTGCCCAAATTCCGGGCTATTGCTTACAAACACCTTGAAGAACATAAGATTGACGGGTTGATAGTCATTGGCGGAGACGGGTCATTCCGTGGTGCAGAAATCATTTGTAAAGAAACCAATATCCCCGTTGTTGGCATACCGGGCACTATTGACAACGATATTTACGGAACAGATTATACCATTGGTTTTGACACGGCTGTAAACACAGCTGTTCAAGCCGTTGACAAACTCAGGGACACGGCCGATTCCCACAACATGGTATTCTTTGTAGAGGTTATGGGACGAGATGCGGGTTTTATTGCCCTGAATACCTCCATTTCCTCCGGAGCAGAAGCAACCCTGATCCCTGAAGTGCCCACCAACATTGACAATCTTTGTGCTTACCTGGAAATGGAAAGACGATCCAACAAAACCTCGGGCATTGTCATTGTGGCAGAAGGCGACGAGCAGGGAAGTGCCGCTGAAATTGCTGCCAAGGTTAAAGAGCGTCTGCCAAAATACGAAACCCGGGTCACCACCCTGGGGCACATACAGCGCGGAGGTGCACCTACTGCCAACGACCGCATCCTGGCCGGCATGTTGGGACACGACGCTGTTGTGGCTCTTTTGGAAGGGAAAACAGGCGTTATGGTGGGCATGGTCAACAACAAAACCGTTTTCACTCCATTTCACGAAGCCTGCTCCCGGCACAGTGAAATCAACAAACGCATGGTGGACATTGCCTATATACTATCGCTTTGATTTCTAGAAAAAAGTAGTATCTTTGCAACCCCTTTAAATTTAGGGGTCGTACTATATAAATACAAATTTTCTAAAAATCAACCAGGTGAACACATTATCCTACAAGACTGTAAGCGCCAACAAAGCTACCGTTACCAAAGAATGGGTAGTACTGGATGCTACGGATCAGGTATTGGGTCGTCTTGCTGCCAAAGCCGCTTTTATGTTACGCGGCAAGCACAAACCCAACTTTACCCCTCACGTGGACTGCGGTGATAACGTGATTATTATCAATGCAGAAAAAATCCGCCTGACAGGTAACAAGATGGACCAAAAAACCTATGTCCGACATTCAGGATACCCCGGCGGTCAAAGTAGCGAAACAGCCAAAGAGCTGCATAAACGCAGACCGCTTGCCCTTGTGGAACATGCCGTAAAAGGTATGCTCCCAAAAACACGCCTGGGTTCTGAGCTTTTCCGCAACCTTTATGTATATGAAGGTCCGGAACACCCTCACCAGGCACAAGAACCAAAACAAATCAATTTAAACGAAAACTAAACAGAGCATGGAAGTAATCAACGCCCTTGGAAGAAGAAAATCAGCCGTTGCTCGCGTTTACGTTCAAGACGGAAAAGGAAACATCATGATCAATGGTCGTACCTTGGAAGACTATTTTAAAGAAGACACCCTGCGGTACATTGCCCTTCAGGCATTGGAACTTACAGGTACTGCCTCTCAATTTGATGTAAAAGTCAACATGGTAGGAGGTGGTGTAAAAGGACAGGCAGAAGCTTTGCGCCTGGCCATTGCACGTGCCCTTTGTAAAATAGACGCCGAGGCATACCGTGGGGTATTAAAATCCAACGGAATGCTTACCCGTGATGCCCGCGAAGTTGAACGTAAAAAACCCGGACAACCCGGAGCGCGCAAACGCTTTCAATTTAGCAAGCGTTAAAAGCCGATTTACCAATGCACGGCAATTGTCAAAACACCTGCGACCAATTTTTGCTACCGGATGTTTCGGTTGCCGCGGAATAATTAAAGCGGACTGTCTCTGACACTACCCTTTAATTGCTAAAAAGAGTAACACAAAATTTAAAAAAACAGTAATGCCAAGAACAAATTTCCAGGAACTTCTTGATGCAGGCGTCCATTTTGGACACTTAAAACGCAAATGGAATCCCAAAATGGCTCCCTATATTTTTATGGAGAAAAATGGAATCCACATCATTGACCTGCACAAATCCATAGTCAAAATAGATGAAGCAGCCAGCGTTGTCAAACAGCTGGCCAAAGCAGGAAGAAAAATCCTGTTTGTTGCTACAAAAAAACAAGCAAAAGACATAGTGGCAGAAGCAGCCTTGTCTGTAAATATGCCCTATGTAACAGAACGCTGGCCGGGAGGTATGTTAACAAACTTCCCCACCATTCGCAAAGCCGTTAAAAAAATGAATACCATAGACAAAATGATGTCTGACGGAACATTTGAAACGCTTGCCAAAAGAGAACGCCTTCAGGTAACCCGCCAAAGGGCGAAACTGGAGAAAAACTTAGGGTCCATTGCAGACCTTAACCGCTTGCCCTCAGCGCTATTTATTGTTGATATTCAGAAAGAAGTCAATGCCGTAAGAGAAGCAACCCGTCTGAACATTCCCATCATTGCCATGGTTGATACGTGTTGCGACCCCACACCCATTGATTACGTAATTCCTTCCAACGATGATGCGGCCAAATCCATTGCCTTAATTGTTGATATTATGCGTCAGGCCATCAGCGAAGGTCTTGAAGAGCGCAAGATGGAAAAAGACAAGGAGGTACCCTTTGAAGGACAGTCAGAAGAAGGAGCAGACACAGCTCCTGTAAGACGTACCCGTGCTCGCCGTCAGCGTACGGACGAAGAGAAGAAGGAAGTGAAGGAAGAAGTGAAGGGTGAGGAGGTGAAGGGTGAGGAAGTTGCTGAACCTGTGAAAGAAGAAGTGAAAGAAGTGAAGAGTGAGGAAGCTCCAGCCGGTGCTGAAGAAAACAAACCCGAATAACATTTATAATCATATGGAAATTAAAGCAGTTGACGTAGCGAAACTACGCAAAATGACCGGTGCAGGAATGATGGATTGCAAGAATGCTCTTGTTGAATCCAATGGAGATTTTGAACGTGCACAGGAAATAATCAGAGAAAAAGGGAAGTTGGTTGCCGCCAAAAGAGCAGACCGTGATACAACAGAAGGTTCCGTTGTTGCACTTACAAATAACGAGAAAACACGTGGTGTAGTGGTATGCCTGGGTTGTGAAACCGATTTTGTATCAAAAAACCCCGAATTTCAGGAGTTGGCTAAGGGAATTGCCCGTACTGGACTGGAACATATGCCTGCTTCACTGGAAGAACTTTTGAAGTTACCCTATGAAGCCGGTACCATAGAAGAAGCTGTTACACGCCAGACAGGGAAGAGCGGAGAAAAACATGCCGTTCCGTTTTATGATAAACTGGAAGCTCCCTACCTGGGATCCTACATTCACATGAACAACAAACTGGCTACGGTAGTTGCATTCAATAAACCCATTCCGGAAGAAGCAGCCAAAGAAATTGCCATGCAGATTACGGCCATGGCTCCTGTTTCTATTAACCGTGACTCCTGCCCTCAGGAAATCATTGATAAAGAACTGCACATTTACCGGGAACAAATCCGCCTGGAAGGGAAACCGGAAGAAATGGTAGAACGGATTGCCCAGGGCAAGCTCAACAAATTCTTTAAAGAATCTACTCTGGAAGATCAGATTTTTGTCAAAGATGGCAAAATCTCTGTAAAAGAATACCTAAAAGGTGTTGATCCTCAGGCAAAAGTAACTGCATTCGCCCGTTATTCTCTTAACGATTAGAATACAGATAGTAGAAAAAAAAGGCTGGCCTGTTATATAGGCCAGCCTTTTTTCTTAGTGCCGGTTACCGGCACATCTTAGCCATTACCAACCCGGATTCTGGGTTATGGTATACCCTTTGTCTTTGTACATGTTAATAACATCTGTACAAACAGGTTGCAGATAATTCCTGACAGTAAATGGATCACGGTTCTGAATGCCCTGAGGAACGTAAAAGCCTACCATATCGGCCTTATTCGTTCCGGTATAAGCTACAACCGTTCCGTCGGGCTTCACGACTTTTAATGCTTTACCATCACCCTGATCTATTTGTTTCCCCGCTATCAGGTAGTCGAAATTGATATCATTCCCCGATTGGGTTGTGTTGAAGTCGCACCATGTTCCAAGAAGCAGGTCGGGGTTGGTGTCACCATTCATCAGTTCCATTTTTCCCCATCTGCGAATATCCAGAATACGGTTGTTTTCAAACACAAATTCCATACGACGTTCACGACGTATTTCCCAAAGAAGGGGGTCGCTAACTATACCTGCCAACGTATTTGCTTCGGCAGAAGAAGTACGCGCCGGATCATCGGGTAAGGCACCCAATAATAAGGGTGCCGTCTTTGTGACACCTTTGGCAAGTGCATAGTCATCCAAAGGCCTGTTGCGTATTGCATTAATGGATTTGTCAAGATCGGCCTGTGTAACAGCAGAACCTCCATAGGAGAGAGCCAATTCCTGTTTGGCTTCAATCCAGTTCAGCACCACTTCTGCAAGACGGATTACCGGGAATCCGTTGGTATTGGTGTTGGATCCGTATTTTGCAGGACGGGATTCACTTACGTTATCAAAAGAATACCTTACCCCTTCCCTGTCTATAAACTTACATACATAAAGAAGAGTCGCTGAAGATGCCAGGGGAGCTTCCCAGAATGTGGCCTCAAAACGTGGGTCACGTGTGACGCCCATGTTCTTAAGATCAAAATTATCGGCACCTTCTACCGTTGAATTCTGCCAGGGTTTGCCGTCGTTACATATAAACGCTTTGGCAAGAGCCAGGTTGGCTGCAGGTCCCTGAGACTCGGCAAGGTTTGAATAGGAGGCAATGCAATGCCTTGTGGACAATTCTGCACTGTATTCACGGAACAAAAGGATTTCATTTCCCGGCTTGCTATCAGAGCCGAACAGGGAACGGAAATCTGTATCAAAAGAATACTTGCCCGAATTAATTACCAAATCACCTGCCGTCACTGCCAAGGTAAGGAATTTCTTAGCCAATTCGTTTGTACCTGATCCGGGATGGTATTTATACCAGGTCCCTTCAAAAAGCATATAACGAGACGCCAATGCGGCTGCAATGTATTTGTTAATATAGTTTGTTCCGTCGTTTGCCCTGATATTGGCAATGGCATAAACAAAATCATCATAGACTTTATCCATAACCAATGTCCTGGGATCCCTGTCTTTGTATTGTTCATCCATTTCTGTATCGCTCACCGGAGCATCGTAGTACGGAACATCTCCGAATGACTGTACCAGACGGCTGTATTCCATCCCTCTGAAAAGCCGGGTAACGCCGTTCCAGTGGTTAAACTGTTCATCTGTCAGGTATCCGTTTTCTTTCATGGTCTCCAGACGGAGCATAAGTGTATTCCATTTCCTGACCCATCCAAAGTTCCAGGGAGATGCCCCGCTCTGGTAGAGCCAGTAAATAGTAGTTGCCGACTCTGAGCGGTACCAGTTGTCCGCAGGAACAGCTGCCAGGAATGATGTTTGTTTACCTGACGATGTCATGTCGTCGTTGAAATTAGCACCTCTGTAAGGAACGTAAGCAGTACCCCATGACACATCGTATCCGTTGAAATAGTTGGGATAACCTCCATTCACAAACAGACGCACATTGGCTTCATTAGTCCAATAGTTTGAATCGTCCATAGCTGTTTTCTGGGGTCTGTCCAGAAAATCACCGCATCCTGCAAGGATTAAGGCCGCTAATAAACTTATAAGTAATATTGATTTCTTCATTGTGTCTGATTTTAGAAAGTTAACTGAAGGCCGACAGATGCGCTCTTAAATGTTGGAACGCCAACACCTGTGCGGGATGAATTGTAGTTGCTCGTATTCAGGTAGGAATATCCTGCAATTTCTTCCGGGTCTATAGGAAGTCCGCGAAGTTTGTCAAACGTCAGGAAGTTTTCCAGGGAAACATAAATACGCACATTGTTGATCATAGCCTTTCTGGTTAATTGTCTGGGCATTGTATACCCTATGGTGAGATTCTTCATCCTTAAATAGGCCATATTTAACAGATACTTGTCGCAAACCTGCATATTATTACCGGTACTGCTAGCTCCCAGGTTATAGGCACGGGGATAAAAAGCATCGTAATTGCTGGCAATCACATTACCGCTGCCATCTAAGGTTTCATACCAGAAATCTCCGGCTATTGCCTGAGGCATGGCTCCGTCAGAAGAGTTAAACCCTGGGATGGACAGAGGGCTGGATCCCCACATAGCACGTTTACCAACACCCTGGAAGAATACCGAGAAATCAATTCCCTTGTACTCCATACCAAGGCGGAAACTGTATTCATAACGAGGAGTTGTGTTTCCAATCACGGTAAGGTCCCCGTGGTCATCAATCAACTGGCTTCCATTATTGATTACGCCGTCTCCGTTAAGGTCCTTAAACTTCACGTCGCCGGGGCCAAACCTAAAGTTGGAGCTTGTCTGTAATTTACCCTGTGTGGGAGCGTTGGAGTCCTTTAGCTTGTTAATTGTGTATCCATCTTTGCTGGTAACTGTTACAAGTTTTCCGTTCTCATATACAAAATCGTCTTTCTGATACATCCCGTCAACTTTATAACCCCATATTTCACCATATTCTTTTCCTTCATACCAGGCACTTATGCTTGTAGTACTTCCGTATTTAAGAATATGGGTAACAGCATCAGATAAGGCAGCGCTTGCCGTAATACGAAAACCGCTGGCAAATTGATGCCCAAAATTCAGGGCTACTTCCCAGCCGTTTGTACGTAGAGATCCAAAGTTTCCTTGAGGAGCGGTTGTACCGTAAGTATAGGAAAACCCTTCTCCCGGAACAATCATGTTTTTAGTATCCCTTTGAAACCAGTCAAACGAAGCACTCAGAGCACCGTTAAATACACTGATATCAACACCCACGTTAAGGGTAACAATATCTTGCCATGTTATAATGGAAGAAACAGAAGCAGGAGTTCCAAAATATGTGTCTCTTGCTCCGTCATGGAGCCAGTAGGAATTAGCTCCGCTCATTGTGGGCACATACAAAGTATTGCTTACGGACTGGTCGCCAATGGAACCCCAGGAGCCACGCAGCTTCAAGCTGGTGATCACAGGTTTGGCAAAATTCATCCAAGGTTCTTCCATCACACGCCATCCAAAAGAGAAGGAAGGATACCAACGCCATTGGAGGTCTTTGGGGAACTTGGAAGTTCCGTCGTAACGCAAGTTGGCTTCTACTAGGTACCTTTCTTTAAAATTGTAGTTAACACGTCCAAAAAATCCGAGCTGTGAATCCCAAAGGAAATTCCCGCCCGAAGTTTGTGTTCCGGAAGCCAGACTGAACTGCGGATTGGTGTAATCCAGCAATACCAGCTTCTGAGACCACGAGAAGTTGTATTCATAAGCCACAGCGTTCATACCCACCATAAAATTAAACATATGAGCGTCCTTAATGTTCAGGTCGTATGTGGAAGTGAGGTTGAACGTGCTGCGGGTACGGTTGGCAGCATCCCTGTAGATATGATCCGGATTGGAACCCGAAGCCGTATATCTTGAATAATTAAGCATATAGGCAGGAATGGAAGCTCCAAGGGAGTTGTACTGGTTCCATTCATTATCCCTGTAAACCCTTGCACCGTCTGCATTGTTCAAAGGAACAGCCGAGACCCAGGTGTCACCTGCCAGGAAACTTGTACCGGGATTAAACTCAATGGTTTCCTGATTGGAATAGGTGTAATCCAGGTTAATGTTCCAGTCTTTCACCGGAGTAATGGTCAGACCCGCATTGGCACTGGTATAGTTGCTGGTAATGGAAGCTGTATTGGCTACAGCTGTTTCATACGTGGCATTTCTAAGCGGATTGCCGTTTTCATCGGATGAAGCCATAGGGTATGTTGGTCCCCATCTGTACATATAGTACCAGATATCTGCTGTTGTAGAGGAAGTAGCATAAGCCCAACGTTTAGCCGTTTTTGAGTACATCAGACCGGCGTGAACAGAAAGGTATTTGTTGATTTGAGTGCTAACCCTTGCCGAAGCATTCCAACGTTGGAAGTCGTCATGTTTGGCAGTTTTCATCATACCGTTCTGATCCAGGTATCCCAGACCAATGTTAAAATTGGTTTTTCCTGCTTTACCGTTGACCGAAATGTTGTGGTTTTGGGTGGGAGCCCATTCCCGAATCAGGTAATCGTACGGATCGTACGTTCTGATTCCGATTTTTCGGTTGCTGGCATCTACATACCAGTCACGGCCGTAAACCATAGGTGCGTAAGGATCAAGTGAATTTCCATACTTCTTGTCCCAGGCAACGGCAGCATTGTAACCGGCCCTGTCAATAAGCCAGAAAGCTCCAACAGGGGTGGTTGTTCCAATGCGTTCAGCTGCTTCAACCGTATAGTGCAAAGCATCTACACCGGCCATTTCGTATTGCTTGGACATATTCTGAAAGGAAACGTTCCCGGAATAGTTCACCGAGACACTTTCTGTCCTGGCTCCCTTTTTAGAGGTAATCAGAATTACACCAAAAGCAGCTTTGGATCCGTAAATGGAAGCCGATGCCGCATCTTTCAATACTGAAATTGACTCAATATCATCCGGGTTAACCAGCTGAATGTTGGGGATTTCCACGTTGTCCAGCAAGATCAGGGGCGATACGGAGCCTTGGGCAGACCCCACATGACCACGAATTCTTATAAGGGCAGCAGATCCTACTTCTCCACTACCTACCTGGATGGAAAGACCGGGAGTGGACCCCTGAAGGGCACGCCCGACGTCTGCAATAGGACGCGAAGTCAAAGTTTCCTGGACATTTACAGAAGCTACTGCTCCGGTTAGATTTACTTTTTTCTGGGTGCCAAATCCGACAACCACTAAATCTTCCAGAACAAACGCCTCTTCTTCCATAATAACATCAATCCTGGCTCGCCCATTGACAGGTACTTCAACGGTCTTATAACCAAGCGAAGAAAAAATAAGTGTTGCAGAAGATGGTGCTGTGATGGAATACTTTCCATACAGATCCGTAGTACCGGATAACACCGTCCCCTGCACAACAACCGTAACCCCCACAACGGGGCCGGTATTGTCCGAAACAGTACCTGTAATGGTAATGTTTTGTGCATTTGCAGTCATTGCCATCAGCAACATGATGCAAGTCACGAGGATAGGTTTTCTTGATAGCATAAGATATAAAATTAGTTTAGGTTTTAGTGAAACTTGTTCAACTAAGTTATTATTAACAATCTCCAACGAATATCGATATTATTTA
>DIRP01000006.1:30297-35717 GCA_002427525.1 Bacteroidales bacterium UBA5433
TATTTATAATATAACCAAATAGAAAACAGGGCGGAAGAACTTTTAAACAACCTCACAGAATTTGCTTGTGTTCCTGTTGCTCGTCAAAGCGTTTTCTCAACTATAATATTGTAATATTTATGGAGGCTTACGTAAAAAAACATAACTTCGCAGATTAAATTTATGTGTGACAATTTATTTATTAACCTAACTTTTCACTTATGTTCATTACAAAAAAACTAAGCCGCCTCTTGGTGGCTACATGTGCCCTAATCCTCTCAACGGGGACTATTTGGGCTCAGAACATGAACGTTACCGGAAAGGTAACTGATAAAAACGGAGAGCCGGTCATTGGGGCCTACGTACTTATACAAGGCACAAGTACAGGCACATCCACCGACATTGATGGAGCATACCTTATTCCTTCAGCTCCTGCAAACGGATCTTTGGTTTTTTCTTCCCTCGGCTTCAAAGAAGTCGTAGTTGCCATTAACAACCGGACCGTGGTAAACGTTGTTCTGGAAGAAGAAGCTCTTTTTCTTGAAGAAATGGTGGTTACTGCCTTTGGTATAAAGAAGGAAAGAAAATCCCTGGGATACGCTGTAGAAGATCTGGGTTCTAACGAACTTATGAGAAACAAAACAGCCAACCCGATCTCTTCTCTTTCCGGAAAAATAGCAGGGGTAAACATTACCCAGTCTTCCGGAGCAGCCGGATCGGGCGCTCAGATTATTCTGCGTGGGGGAACTTCCGGTTCCGAAGGCAAAGACAACCAACCTCTGTTTGTTGTGGATGGTGTAATTTACGACAACTCTTCCAACTTGGTTGGTAACTCGGCATTTGACGGATCGTACCGCGCTGCTACCACTACTTCTAACCGTATTATGGACATGAACCCGGAAGATATTGAGAATATGTCCATTCTTAAGGGGCCCGCTGCCTCTGCTCTGTACGGTTCACGTGCTGCCAACGGTGTTGTGCTTATCACTACCAAAAAAGGGAAAGACGGTGTTGTTGAAGTTAATTTTAACTCCAAGTTCACTACATCCTGGGCTAAGAGCCTTCCCCAGGTACAAACCGAATTCAAAAGAGGTTATATGGAAGACCAGTACGATAGCAGTAAAGCCTATACCGGAACTGTATTTAACGACTTTTCCTACAACTCCTGGGGAGAAAGATCCAACAGCACAACCTACGATAACATTGGGAATTTTTTCCAGGGTGGTAATATTTTTGATGAAAGCTTAAGCATTGCAGGCGGTACCAAAAATAGCAACTTCTATTTGTCCGGTTCGTTTTATGACCAACAAGGTCTTGTTCCTGAAACCGGTTACAAGAAATACACGGTCCGCTTCAATGGCGAACAAAGAGCCGGCATCTTTACATTTGGTGTAAATGCAGCCTATTCGCAAGCCCATACCGATAAAACCCTTACGGCCGCGGGACTTTACGGTTCATCCGGCACAGGAACCCTTTACGGGGTGTACAACTGGTCGCCGTTTGATAACATGGCTCATTATGCAAATGAAGACGGTTCCAGATACAGGATGTTTGGCGACAGGCTGGATCCCTGGGATGAAAGAGACAACCCGTACTGGATCATCAACAAAAACAGGATGTATGAAGACAACGAACGTATCACAGCCAACGTAAGTGTGAAAGCAGACATTACTAAATGGTGGTTCATACAATACCGTTTGGGCGTTGACTCGTATACATTGGATGCCGCCAACCGTATTGCTGCAGGTGGTGCCATAAAACAAATCTGGCAAAACGGTATGATGAGTGACAACAGCAAACGTTTCCAGTACTTGTCGCATAACCTCATCTCAAATATGTCAAAACAATTCGGAGACTTTGATTTTAACCTGCTGCTGGGTGCTGCCATTGACGATACAAAAGGTGAGACCAACTACAAAATGGCTTACAACTTCTCTGTTCCCGATTTCTTCTCCTATGCCAATGCGACCACAGATAACAAATCTTTCGAACACGGTGCTTCCCAGAAACGTTTGGTAGGAGTATTCGGCGAATTTCGTGCTTCCTGGAAAAATACGCTGTACCTGACCGTTACCGGACGTAACGACTGGACATCTACACTTCCCATTGAAAACCGTTCTTATTTCTACCCCTCGGTAAGTGGTTCTGTTGTATTCACAGAGCCCCTGCAAAAAGCAGGAATTTTATCAAACGATATCTTTAACTTTGGTAAAATCCGGGTATCCTGGGCTAAAGTGGGTAAAGATACAGGAGCCTATGAAACCAATACGGCTTTGTGGCCTGTCGGAACTTACCTGGGAGGAAAAGTTGGAGTAGGTAACTCGTGGATACGCGGAAACCCCTACCTGAGGCCGGAAATGACCAAATCCACTGAAGTTGGTATTGAGCTGAGCTTTTTTCATAACAGGTTACACATTGACTACGCTTATTATACGAATGACTCCTACAACCAGATCCTAAGCCCTCGTGGTCCTCAATCTACCGGCTACATTTTCTGTTCTATCAACGCCGGAAACGTATATAACAAGGGTATGGAATTGTCTATATCGGGTACGCCTATTGAACGGAAGAACTTCACCTGGGCTATGGGCCTGAATATGGCCGGAAACCGTGGTACACTGGACGGACTGCCCGAAGGTATGGACGTTATGTACGTTACAGACGTTCAATATGCCGGAGCTCAGGCTGCATCCTTTAATGGAGGAAACTTTATGGCTATTGCCGGTACAGAATGGAAAAGGAACGAAAATGGACAACTCATTCTGGATAAAAACGGAATGCCTACCTACACAACTTCCTTATCTCAAGTTGGTAACAGGGAAGCTACATTCAGCGGAGGTTTTAACAATACACTTACTTGGAAAAACCTCTCTTTCAACATGTTGTGGGAATTCCGCATGGGTGGTGACGTAATCAACGGCACACGCTATGCCATGGATGTTGCCGGTGTCAGCAAATTTTCCGGTGATGCCCGTAACGAAACCCTCACCGTATCCGGTGTAGATGCCAACGGAAATGCAGTTTCCAACAGCTGGAATATCAACAATACTTACATATTCAATGGGGTAGAAACGAGTGGTTACAATATTATCCAGAGTTACTACCAGACATATTATCCAAAAGAAACAGCTAATTATATTACTTCGGTTAATCTGTTAAGGCTGCGCTCCATCTCTGTTTCCTACACACTTCCTAAGATTAACAAGCTTGGTTTTATTAAACGTGCCTCTGTTACCGCTTCGGCCAACAACTTGTTTCTTATCACAAACTATGAGGGAGATCCGGAAGTTGCAGCTTCCGGCGCCGGTGTTGGCGGCTCTTCTTCTGTCGGATTTGACTATTTAGGAGTACCTGCCACATCGGGTATGACCTTTGGTCTTAACTTGACTTTCTAAAATGTTTTATAAATATTTAAAAAGTAATCTTATGAAATCAATTCGATCGATTATACTATGTGTGGCTGTTCTGATAGGAGTATCGCTTTCCTCTTGTAACGAATGGCTTAATGTAAACACAGACCCGGAGAATCCTTCTTCAATGAGTGCCTCATTTCCTACCCGTCTGGCACATATAGAGTTTTATACCAACAGTGCCAACCAATTTGCCGCATGGCGCAGCAGCTTGTCAATGGGAGACTGGACAAGGTATTACAATGGCGGTACATACTGGCATATGTCTTATTGGAATCCGCAAACGGGTGCCGTCACTACCGCTTACCAATGGTGGTTTGTAGGTGCTGCTTGTAACATTGAGGATATGTATGACAAAGCCATAGAAGCCGAAGCCTGGCATTATGCAGGTGTAGCCAAAGTTATTCGTGCCTATGGCTTTATGCTTATGACTGACCTTCACGGTGAAATGCCCTACACAGACGCTGTAGGTGAAAATGCCACTCCTTTCTACGACAACGGAAAAACCATTTACCTGGGTTGTCTGAACGAATTGGACGAAGGCATTGCATTGCTCCAGAAATCACAAGAACCTTCAAAACCCGCTTTATCTGAAGGCGATTTTTGGAACAACGGTGATGTTGGCAAATGGATTAAATTTGCCCATTTGTTAAAAGCCCGTTACTGTGTCAAGCTCAGCAAAAAGGCAGACGGAAGTTACCTGGATGGAAAATACGATGCAGCTGCCATTTTGGACGCATTATCAAAAGGTCCTCAGAGCAATAACGACAACACAGTTGTCAACCACACCGATGATAACGGCACAACTCACGACGTATTAGGTTGGGACGAACCCGTTGACTACTCACCCCTTTATTCCGTATGTGGAATGAACGCAGGGTATATGGTTACTAAAACTCTGTACGACAACCTGACTAATTTTGCCGGCAATGGTGTAGAAGACCCCCGTGCAGATAAGATCATTCCCTGGACCTGGTCACAAAAATCTGCTTCCACTCCCGAAGAAATTAAATGGGATGGTAACTGGAGACGTTCTTTGGGCGTTGACATGACCTCTAACAATGCACCTAACCTGGTAGGCGGACCGCTAAGAGCCGGTTTCAAAAATGGCAGTTGGTATATAGACACTGATTCTCCCGAACGTTTGGGTGATACCGTTTACGTAGAATGTACCAGTTCCTCCAAAGGCTATGCAGCCAATGCTGACCTTTTCTACAGAAGGGTAGCCGGTAACGATGCCTCCAGAGAATCAGGCTCTTTCTACACCCGGGTTTCCTCTCCCACCTATATGGGAACCTATGCAGAAGCTTGCTTCATTAAAGCAGAAGTGCTGTTTAACCAGGGGAATAAATCAGAAGCCTTCAATGCTTACAAAGAAGGTATTAAGGCCAGCATTGATTTTATGAATGTGAAATTGCAAGCCTGGTGTGCAGAAGACAAAAATCTTGCCGATTGTCCGTCTTTCGCTCCCATGGAACAAGCAGACATAAACAACTTCCTGAACAATGGTATTGGAACGGCAGCAGATCTTACACTGGGTAAGATTCTGACACAAAAACGCATTGCCCTCCATTTCTCAGTAGAGATCTGGAACGATATGCGCCGTTACGATTTCAACCCCGAAATTTTCCTGAACTGGGATATACCTACGTACCATTCGATGAGTGCAGATGCCCAAAAGGGTATCCCACAAGGCAAGCAATTCCGTCGTTGGTGTCAATGCTCGCACGAGCTGAACTACAACTCTGCCAACCTGCACGCTATTGGAGCAGAAGTTCCCGGAGCCAACACGTCTCTTACCCAATGGAACAGTGCTGACGATGTATGGACCATTAATGTATGGTGGGACTCCTCTCAGGACTAAGCTAACCTGTGCTAAGCTAAACTAACTGCTTAGATAAAACCAAAGACCGGCTGAAACTCTATTTTCAGCCGGTCTTTTTCTTTTCCGCCAGGACTCTCGCTGTTTTACTGACTTGTCCCCTTCAAATTTAGTGCGGTCATAAAAACATTGGCTCCCGAAAAGGGAGG
>DIRP01000006.1:35878-38370 GCA_002427525.1 Bacteroidales bacterium UBA5433
AAGGGAGGGGACCCGCCGCAAGGTAGGGAGGATTTTCCGGGCCGATACAGATCGTCGCTTCACGGAAAACACAGAAAAACCCTCTTTTAGTTGAAGGGTAGTGAGTACCCCCAAGTCACCAACCGCTACAACTCACTATATACCTGCACGTTAGCGCACTGTCTTCAAAACCGCTACTCACTACCTTTAACAGAAAACCCGGAAAACAGCCACTTTTGCCTAAGGGTAGTGAGTGCCCCCAAGCCACCAACCGCCGCAACCCGTTAAACACCTGCGCGTTAGCGCACCTTCTTCAAAATAGTTACTCACTACCTTTCAGAAAGATCGGCGGAACTGCAACGGAATGCGCGGGCGGTCGTTGAGGCAAAAAAGGCAGCTATAATAAAGTCTGAACTAACGATCAAAAAAAAATAATGCAAAAATTATATCCACCGCACTAAAAGGGACAAGTCAGGAAAAAACCGCTTAATTATGCATTAAGCGGTTGTCTGAAAAAGAACTACAAAGGCAAAGACAGACGAACGAACCAAGCTTGGTCTAGGACGGTCCTGGGTAGGGTTGGGTAACCTATACAAACTCAGCGATAGCAGAGTTTGTATAGGTTGGGAGAAAAAGGAAAGAAAAGAAAAAAAAGACGAAAGGGAAGAAAAAAAGACGAAAAATCAAAAAATAAAAGGAATAAAAGAACTACAAAAGCAACGAAAAAGACAGACGCCAGACTTGGTCCAGGCCCGTCCTGGACCTGTGGAAAAAAGCGGCGGTCTAGGCCCGTCCTAGACCTAGGACGGGCCTGGACTATGGGTCGGTGGGGGTGTCTGATGCGTGCTCAAAAATTGAGTTAAACCAGACATCCTGGCCATTCCATATACCTTGGTAGGAAAGAATCATTTCTTTTTCGTTTACCTGCAACCTCCTCTCTCTTCCGTCTTTAATTAGGACACTGTCATTCTTGATAGACCACAACTCTGTGCTTGTAGAAAGATTAGAAGAAAAGGTTATCACCCCATTCTTATGATAATAAAAAACCCAACTTCTTTCTTCTTCGTCTAGCTCAAACCAAGCAAGCTCCTCATCCTTCATGTTAGAAAAACTCAACTTTTTATACCTCCAAGGATAATAAGAAACCAAGCCAAAAACAGAACTAGTCCAATTTCCAACATTAAGAGTGATTTCTTTTCCCACTTCTTTTTTAATATTGACTGCCTTAAAAATGAAAGTGGTGTCTTTGAACAACCTGTCTAAGATTGTGTGGCTTTCTCCGGAGCGCTTTACACCATTCACATAGACACTCTTAGCGTTGGTCGTAGTCCAAGACAAAACAATGTCTTTCTCGCCATAAGGAATTTCTTCCTCTGGGAAAAAAACTTCCAGAGTGGGATCTTTCTCCTCTTCCACCGGTGGAGGAGGCGGTGGAAGTGGCGGTTTGCAACAGCTCTGAACAATCAGAGCTCCCAATATCAATGCCAATCCAAGCATCAAAATTAGGAAATTTTTCTGCTTCCTCATTTTATTATGTTTTAATTATTTGCTTATATTATAGCACAAAAAACGATAAAAATCAATCGTTATCGCAAGTTACTTTAAATGTTGTTGTTTCAGTTAAGGCATATTCTCCATTTGGCCCCACTACTCCTTCTCCTGTTGCGGGGACTGGGACATTGATAGAAGGAGAAACCCCTATCCCACAATCTCCTTCTATTCCCCCCGAGAAGGTGGTGCATTTACAGCTTGTTGCATTTTCCGAACGCCAATATATCCTAACATTTGCTTCATTGTTTTCAGTGGAAGCTACTGTCATGCTTTCTGTGTATTCCTTATCTTCTTTTGGATCCCATCCATAAACCGTAACTCCAACCGGCGGAATGATTCTCTTTAAAAGAACTTTTGGATTTTCAATGAGATCACCGCTAAAACCTGGAGTCAGTTCATATCCCGGGCAAACAAATCCATGTTCTTGAAAAGGGCACTCGAAAACTTCATATTGACCTTCATATGAATTCTTTATTGTACATGTGTTAGGATAATAATCCCCCCCCAAACAAGTCGTGGGGGTTGCCACTGCTATCATTTCTCCCAGAGTTGAAAGAGATCCCGTTTGAGGATTTATAATTTCATAATCATAATTTATAGGATAAGATTCACTGTCTCCGTCCCACATTAAGATTGGTGCTTCTGTCATTTCTTGTAGTAAAACAAGAGAAACAGTTCCCGTCTTCTCATCGGGGTTACGATTAGTTATCTTAAAACCTTTTTTAGGAGTAACATGTATTCCAATCCCAGATCCGCCACCACCAGATACATTATATGTTTCTATTTCAATAGGAACATTATCAGCAATAATACTCTTCAGTTGTGAAACCTTTCCCTGATAAAGTGTATTGAAGCAAAGATTGGAATCAACACAGTGATTGATGAGATTCGCCCCCATCGCCGTCTTTGCCCCAAAAACCATCAAAATGGAAAAGAGAAAAATGCTTAAAGTTGTTTTATAG
>DIRP01000012.1:0-50207 GCA_002427525.1 Bacteroidales bacterium UBA5433
ACTACCTGTTTTTCGGTGCAGGCTTCCAGATCCAGGTTGTCGTAACCTGATCCTGCACGTACTACAATTTTTAGGTTTTTGGCAGCCTCTACTACTTCCCGGGTCACTTTGTCTGAACGGACAATAAGGGCATCTGCATCTGCAACTGCTTGTAGTAGTTGTGCTTTTTCTGTATAATTTTCTAACAGGGCCAACTGCATTCCTGCTTTCTCCACTATGTTGCGGATGCCGTCAACGGCAGTTTTGGCAAAAGGTTTTTCTGTAGCTACCAGTACTTTCATAGTTTTTTATTTGTGAAGTTTTTCAAATTCTTGCATGCAATTAACCAATGCCTTTACACTGTCTATAGGGCAGGCATTGTATATGGAAGCGCGGAACCCTCCAACGGAACGGTGTCCTTTGATACCCACCATGCCGCGGGCCTTGGCAAATTCCATGAACTCAGCTTCCAGAGCTTCGTGTCCTTCCGCCATAACAAAGCAGGCATTCATAAGAGAACGGTCTTCTTTGGCGGCTGTTCCTTTGAAAAGCGGGTTGCGGTCAATCTCGGCATACAGCAGTTCTGCTTTTTCCTTGTTGATTTTTTGAATAGCTTGCACTCCTCCCAGGTTTTTCAGCCACTTGAGCGTTTGTGTCATGATGTAAATGGGGTAAACGGGAGGGGTGTTGAACATAGAACCGCCGTCAACGTGTGTCCGGTAGTCCAGCATAGAGGGGATAGAACGGGTGACTTTGCCCAGGATGTCTTTTTTGACGATTACAAAAGTAACCCCGGCAGGTCCTACGTTTTTCTGAGCTCCTCCATAGATAAGGGCATATTTGGAAACATCAACGGGACGGCTCATAATATCAGAAGACATGTCTGCAACCAGAGGAACGGGACTGTCCATATCTTTGTGTATTTCTGTACCGTAGATGGTGTTGTTGGTCGTTATATGGAAATAATCTGCATCTGCGGGGATTGTGAAATCCTTGGGAATATAACAGAAAGTCTTGTCTGCAGAAGATGCCACAGTAACCACTTCACCAAAACCTTTGGCTTCTTTTAGGGCTTTTTTTGCCCATACGCCTGTTTCCAGGTACGCAGATTTTTTATTCATGAGGTTCATGGGAACCATGCAAAACTGCAGGCTGGCACCTCCGCCCAGGAAGAGTACTTCATAATCGTCCGGTATTTGAAGTAATTCTTTCCACAGACTGCGGCATTCGTTCATAACGGCTTCCCAGTCTTTGGAGCGGTGTGAGATCTCTATTACCGACAATCCGGAATTATTGAAATCTTTCAAAGCCTCTATACCGGCCTGAATGGCTTCCTGTGGAAGGACACAGGGACCTGCATTGAAATTGTGTACTTTTTTCATGTTGAATTGTGTTTTTGGTTACGATTCTTGTGCAAATACAAATATAAAGTAAAAATATATAATTAAAAATTAATTAGAACTGATAATCTGTAAGTTCTTTTGGCTGGTTTCTTTTTCACAATAATGGCATTTGAGAACCAGCCCTTCCGGTGTGGTAAGGGTTTTAAAACGCGTTTTTACAGGTTCGTGGTTTGTGATGCACCTTGGATTCAGACAACGTACCAAACCGCGGATTTCGGAAGGAATGGCAAGTTTTCTTTTTTCCACCACCTGGTATTCTTTGATGATATTCAAAACAGCATCCGGTGCGACCAGAGCAATTAAGTTTACATCGTCTTCCTCAAAAAATTTGTCTGTGATTTTGATAATGGATTTGCTCCCCAGCACTTTGCTTTCCAGGTTGGCTCCAAAGGTCATTTGGTAATTTCCTTTGGCCAGTCCCAGAATTTCAATGACGTGGAACAGTTCTCCGGCCGGAATCCTGTCAATAACCGTTCCGTTTCTGATGGCGCTTACTTTCAATTGTTTTTTAGCTATCATGGCTGTCGTTATTGGTTCATAAGGTGCGTTATAATGCCCATTCGTGTGAAAACACCGTTGCGTGCCTGTTCAAAATAATAGGCTTCCGGTCTGTCATCCACATCAATGGCAATTTCGTTAACCCGGGGAAGGGGATGCAGGATGCGCAGGTTGGGACGGGTATTGGTGAGCATGGAAGCGTCCAGACGCATAAGATTTTTCACACGCTCGTATTCCATAGGGTCTTGAAAGCGTTCCTGTTGCACACGGGTAACGTACAAGATGTCTGCATCTTGTATCTGGCCTTCCAGTTGGTGGTGTTGGGTATACGAAATGTTGCGGCTGTCAAGGAAATTTTTGTATTCCTGGGGGATTTCCAGATCCGGGCAAGATACAAAATTGAAACGGGGGTTGAAATGGCTCATGGCTTGCAACAGCGAGTGTACGGTTCTTCCGTATTTAAGGTCTCCGACTACGGTTATGGACAGATTTTCCAGTGTGCCCTGGGTCTTGCGTATGGAATACATGTCCAGTAGTGTTTGTGTGGGATGCTGGTTGGCTCCGTCACCTGCATTGATTACCGGACAGCCGGCTATTTCCGCTGCATAGCGTGCAGCACCGTCTAAATGGTGGCGGATAACAATCATGTCTGCATAATTGGATACCATTTTGATGGTATCTTTCAGGCTTTCTCCTTTGGCAATACTGGTATGACTCAGAGAAGCAAAGCCTACAAACCGGGCTCCCAACCGTGTGGCCGCTGTTTCAAAGCTCAGCCGGGTACGTGTAGAGGGTTCAAAGAAGATGCAGGCGATCAGCTTGTCCTTAAAAATGGGACAATTGGGATTGGATTCGTACTCAGCCGCAAGGTCCAATACCTGCAACATTTCGTCTTTGTCGAAGTCGTTAATGGAAATTAGAGATTTCATACGCTAGCAAGTTCAGTTTCAATCAGGGATTCACGGCAGATAAAAGCGTCTGGCGTTCCGTAGGAGGGACACGGACAGTTAGCCGGCAGGGAAGGGGACCGTCTGTATAGGTTTGCTCAACTATTTGGGCGCCGGTATTTTGTACTGCCCGCATTACCTGGTCTGTCTGTTCGTAGGTGAATTGAAGGTCAAGGGTTTCCAGTACCTTTTTTTCAATAATGACAGCGTGTTCAAGAGCGTCCCGGGCTGCAGACTTGTACGCTTGTATCAAGCCTCCGGTACCTAATTTAATCCCTCCAAAATAACGGACCACAACCATTAAAACATTGGTGAGATCAAAGGATAATAGCTGTCCCAGGATAGGCTTGCCGGCAGTAGAAAAAGGTTCTCCACTGTCGTTGGCCCTCTGGATTTCACCTTCCGGACCCAGCCGGTAGGCATAGCAAATGTGGCGTGCGTCAAAGAACTTTTTTTTCAGGGTCCCCAGCAATTCCCGGATACATTCTTCAGAGGAGGCCGGAAATCCGAATGCCAGGAAACGGCTGCCTTTCTCTTTATACTGGCCCTCACAAGGAGTTTCCAGCGTTTTGTATATCTGGGCAGAGGACATCATACAAAAATACGTCTTTTACGTATCTTTGCAAAACAGAGAGAGGTAAAATATGGGATTTGCGTCAAAATTCACAGAACAGGCTTTCCGGGTTCTTTCCGGTATTACTCCGCAACTTTTGGTGCAGGCAGCAGAAAAAAATCCCTGGTTCATTCCGGCTTTTGTGCAGCACAGGCTTGACTCTTTGAAAGAAAGCCTTACGGGTGAAAAAGAAACCTTGGAGCAGTTGTTGGAATTGGAAACACAATCCGGTGCTCCACAGGTTCTTTCTATTGTGGCTGCAGGGAACATCCCTTTGGTGTGCTGGCATGATTTGGTGTGTTGCCTGGCGTATGCTGCGTCATGTCCAAACAAAACAACGGTGGAAATCAAATTGTCTTCAAAGGACGACGTACTGCTTCCTGTTATTGTGGAACGGTTAGCCGCTCAGGAAGGGCCCTGCCTGGAAGGGATTTCGGTACAGTTTGTGGACCGTGTAAGTTTGCAAACTCAAGCCATTTTGTTTACGGGTGGAGCACAGGCACAGGAACATTATTGCCGTACCTTCCCCGGAATACCCTTGTTGTTGCGTACGGGAAGGAGTTCTGTGGCTCTTGTAACCGGAGCCGAGTCTGCGGCTCAGCTACGCGGCCTGGCAGAAGATTGTTTTCTGTATTTTGGGTTGGGATGCCGCAATGTGTCGCTGCTCCTTGTTCCTTCGGGGTATGATTTTGGGTCGTTTATCCGGCAGGTGGGAATACGTTTTGGATCTTTACTGCAGCAACATAATGGGTACATGAATGCCTTCCGGCATGCGAGGGCGTGTAGGGCCATGACTACCATTACTGCTGATGAGATATATAAATCGGAACTATTTGTCCTGCAAGAAAACGATAGCTTGTTTCCGCCCATGGCGGTGCTGCATTACATGGAATACAAAGACCTTGCAACTGCAACGCGTTTTATTTCAGCAAACCGGGACCGGATTCAGTGCGTGGCGGGTACGGACCAGGTTCCGTTTGGACAAACACAGGCTCCTTTATTTACAGATTATGCAGACGGACTGAACACATTGGAATGGCTACAAAAATTATCTTATTGACAGGACCTACCGGTGTAGGGAAAACAGAACAGGCTTTGGCTATTGCCCGGTTGTTGCAGACACCTGTGATCAATTGTGACAGCCGGCAAATATATAAAGAGCTGAATATTGGGGTAGCACGGCCTTCTCCCGAGGCTCTTGCAGCCGTCAGGCATTATTTTATTGCTACCCATACCATTCATGAACCTTATTCTGCCGGGGATTACGAAAGGGAAGCCTGGGATCTGGTCATGCGTCTGGCTCCGGACCATCCGTACCTTTTATTGGTTGGAGGTTCCGGATTGTATGCCGATGCTTTTGTTAAAGGATTTGATGCACTGCCGGTTCCCGATGCGGAACTTAGGCAACAACTTATGAAGCAGGCAGAAGATCCCGCGGGGTTGGAAGCACTGCGTAACCGGTTATTGGAACTGGATCCCGTAACGTACCACAGGATAGACCTGTCCAACAAACGCCGCGTAATGCGGGCTGTGGAAGTCTGTTTGCTTTCGGGCAAACCGTACCACTCTTTTTTGAGTAACACGCCCAGGAAAAGACCGTTTGAAATAGAACAGCTGGTCATGGAGAGACCCAGGAAAGAGCTTTACGATCGTATTAACCAACGAGTGGACAGGATGGTAGAGTCCGGTTTGGTGGAAGAAGCCCGCAGTTTGTATAAATACAGAAAACTCCCTGCACTCCAAACGGTGGGGTACAGAGAGTTATTTGATCATTTTGATGGTAAAACTTCCTTAGAAGAAGCCGTTAGTCTGATACGTCGCAATACGCGAAGGTATGCCAAACGTCAACTAACCTACTGGAGGGAGGTGCCTAAAAAGGAAGATCATCCGCTCCTTCGTCCGGATCCTGTACTATAGGTTCGGGAGGGATCATGCCGGCAGGCATGTCCGGTGGTTGGTTTGCAACTCCCGTTTCTTTTTCCAGACGCCACGCCCTCACATCTGTGTACCAGCGTCCGTTGTATTCCCGTGATTCAATATTAACAGAAACCTTAACAGGTTGTCCGGTGGCAAAAGCATCCAGTTCTTTGACCCTGTCTTCGCCAAAAACAGAAATACACACTTTACGCGGATAGGCAGATTCTCCGGTTTCCAGGATAAATTCCTGTTTTACCCAGTCTCCTCTGGCTCCGGTACCTTTGAATACCGGCAACTTCTCTAGTATAATTCCTCGAAGTTCCACGGTTACAATAAGCTATTCAGATGCCGGAAAAACCTTGTTAACCTCTACTTCAAAAACAAGGGTGCTGTTGGGGCCAATGACACCACCTGCTCCGCTGGGACCGTATCCCAGATCTGAAGGTACATAAAGAAGAATTTTTCCTCCTTCACCTACAAGTTGCATACCTTCTGTCCAGCCGGGAATAACACGGTTCAGGGGAAATTTGGCCATCTCGTTGCGAGCGTAGGAAGAGTCAAATTCCGTTCCGTCAATAAGCGTTCCAACATAGTGTACCTCAATGGTATCTACCTCTGTGGCACGTATATCGTTGCCTTCCCGAATAATTTTATATTGTAGTCCGCTGGGCAATGTTACAACACCTTCAAGGGTTGCATTTTCTTCCAAAAAGGCTTCGCCTTCCTTCGTGTTCCGTTCTCCTTCCATCATGCTCTTTTTTTGCATATATGAAGTAATGTCGTTGTTCCAATCCATCATTTCATCCTGGGTGGGGTCTTCTTTTCGTGCCATCATTTCTTTGTATGCTTTGGTAACCAAGGTCTGGTTTAGGTTTCCAAAATTGGACTGCTTTACCATAGAGGCAAGGGAGTAGCCAATAGACTTGCTTACCGCATCTATGTCGGCTTTTGAAAAATCGCTGTTTGCCTTTGATGCATTGCTGTTACATGACATAGTAAGCATGCCGCCCAGCAAGGCAATTGTTAAAATTTTTAAAGTTCTCATTGTAAATTATAATTATAGGTATTGAATGACAAAATAGTAAATAACAAAGGTACTGTTTATTTCTTGTTATTTAGATAACAATAACAGCAAATCTTATGTAAGAGTCTGGCACCCACAATGGCATCCCAAGGGTCATTTTCTCCGGGAGCTACTTCACAGAGATCAAAACCAATAATTTTTTTGTTGGAAGAAGCCAGGAGGTATAGCAAGTAATCAACTTGCTGAAATTCAATACCTCCGGGGACTGGTGTGCCCGTGTTGGGGCACAAGTCAGGGGAAAGGCCGTCGATATCCATGCTAATATAAACATGGTCAGGGAGGCTTTCCATGATTCTTTGGCATTGTTCCCTCCATGTAAGTCCTTCATAAAGGCCTTCTTGTAAAGACTCGTCAGAGAATAAAGCAATGCGTGTGTCGCTGCAAATCCGGTCGTGTTCTTCCTGGCAGTAGTCCCGCACGCCTACCTGGGTAAGTGATGTAATGGCAGGAATTGTTTCCAGGGCGTTGAACATGATAGAGGCGTGTGAAAAAGTAAAACCTTCATAGGCTTTTCTCAGGTCTGCGTGGGCATCAATGTGGAGGATGCCAAAAGAACTGTAATGCTCTCCCAGTGCCTGTAGAAAGCCCAGCGGAACAGAGTGCTCGCCGCCTATTACACCTACAGTTTTTCCATGGCGCAATTGCTCCGAGGTTTGCAGGTAGACAATCCGATTCATTCGTGAACAGGCCTGATTGACCTGGTCCAGCAGATCTCCCAGGCCTGTCTCCCGGGGGTCTTTACCTTCTTCCCAGCTTTCAATGATTTCTTCTGCCATTTTCCTTGCTGAACGGTTGAGTATGGGAAGTTCTTCGTGAACGGGGAGGGTTGCTATGGGAATGTTCCACGCCCGGGGAACACGCGGGTTGAAAAGATCAACCTGGGTAGAGGCATCAATTATGGCACCGGGGCCCTTGTGGGTACCCGGACGGTACGAGGTGGTAACGTCCCAGGGAATAGAGATGAGAACAATCTCGGCCTGTTCCCGGGTAAACGGGAGGGCAAAATAGCCGCCGGTTGCGACACCGGGCAAGTTGGGATCAAATGACGTCATACGATTCCTTCTCTGATTATATCATGAATATGTACCATTCCGGCATAATGTCCTTTTTTAAGAACAACAAGCTGGGTAATTTTGTATGATTGCATGAGTTTGTAGGCTTGCAGTGCCAGCTGGTCATGTAGTATGGTTTTGGGCGATGATGTCATAATATCTGCGGCACACAATTCATACGGCCTGCTGCTTTTCTCCAGCATCCTACGGACATCTCCGTCTGTAATAATCCCACACAGGTTGTCTTTTTCATCGAGTACGGCTGTTGCACCCAGCCGGTTTTTTGAAATACAAAGGATGGTATCCTTTACTCCCTGCTCGGGGCGGACTACCGGACGAAGATCCGGATCCATTATGTCAGACACCCTGACGTACAGTTTTTTACCAAGGTTGCCTCCCGGATGAATCCGTGCAAAATCTGCAGAGGTAAATCCGCGCAGTTGTAACAGACATACGGCTAAAGCGTCTCCCAAAACCATTTGTGCCGTAGTACTGGATGTTGGAGCCAGGTTGTTGGGACATGCTTCGCCGGGAACTACGGTCAGCAGCATGTGGTCTGCAGATCTGGCGAGCCAGGAATTTTCATTCCCTACCATAGCAATCAGAACGTTTCCCATACTTCGGATCAAAGGCACAAGAACTTTGATTTCTGCTGTTTCCCCACTTTTGGACAGGCATAGTACCGTATCTTCCGGCTGGATCATGCCCAAATCTCCGTGCAGGGCATCTGCTGCATGCATAAAAATAGAGGGCGTTCCGGTAGAGTTGAATGTGGCTGTCATCTTCTGTCCAATGAGGGCACTTTTCCCAATGCCCGTCACTACCAGGCGGCCTTTGGAAGCGTGGAGAATTTCGACAACTTCCACGAAAGATTTGTTTATGGACTGGCGCAAAGCATTGAGAGCATGTTGTTCTTTTTCAATAACTTCAAGCGCGGTTTTTTGTATGTCCGTTAAAGGAGTGTTCATTATATTTTGAAAGAACAAAACAAACGTATAACTTAGTAGACAAAGGTAATAAAATATGTATACTTCATCCGATTTGCATCTTCGACTGAAAAAGCATTTTGGATTTGATTCGTTTAAAGGACAGCAAGAAGATATCATTATCCACTTGATGGCTGGGAACGATGCTTTTGTGCTTATGCCAACAGGAGGTGGCAAATCTCTTTGTTACCAGTTGCCTGCCCTGCTTATGCCGGGAACAGCCATTGTAATATCTCCGCTGATAGCTTTGATGAAAAACCAGGTAGATGCAATCCGGGGTTTTACCGACGACAATTACGGAGTAGCTCATTTTTTGAATTCTTCTCTTACAAAACTGCAACTGGAAGAAGTAAAAGATGCCCTTTTGTCCGGTAAAACAAAACTGCTGTATGTAGCTCCGGAATCGCTTACAAAAGCGGAAAATGTGCAGTTGCTTAAAAAACTGAACATTTCTTTTTATGCCATTGACGAAGCGCATTGCATTTCTGAATGGGGACATGATTTCAGACCGGAATACCGACGCATACGTGAGCAAATTACAAAAATTGGCAAAGCCCCTGTTATTGCCCTTACAGCTACTGCCACACCCAAGGTGCAGCAAGATATTCGGAAGAACCTGGAAATGACAAATGAAAGGGTGTTTAAGACATCTTTTAACAGAGAAAACCTGTATTATGAGGTCCGGCCAAAAGTAAATGTTAACCGGGAGCTGGTGAAGTTCATTAAGCAAAACGAGGGGAAGAGCGGTATCGTATATTGCCTTAGTCGTAAGAAAGTAGAAGAGGTATCCTCTTTTTTGCAGGTAAACGATATCCGTGCGCTGCCATACCATGCAGGTATGGATGCAGCCACACGTACAAAAAACCAGGATCTTTTCCTTATGGAAGATGCAGAAGTGATTGTTGCAACCATTGCTTTTGGTATGGGTATTGACAAACCGGATGTAAGGTATGTGATTCACTACGATATACCTAAATCCCTGGAAGGGTATTATCAGGAAACGGGAAGGGCTGGACGTGATGGCGGAGAGGGACAGTGTATAGCCTTTTACAGTTACAAGGACATTCAGAAACTGGAAAAATTTAAACAGGGAAAACCTGTGGCAGAACAAGAAATAAGCAAATTGTTGCTTATGGAAACAGTTGCTTATGCAGAAACAAACGTATGCAGGCGCAAGGTCCTGCTAAATTATTTTGGAGAAGACTACAAACAGGAAAACTGCCACAATTGTGATAATTGCCTGCACCCCAAGAAACAATTTGACGGACAGGAAGAAATGTGCCTTGTCCTGGAAACCGTCCTGAAGTTGTTGGAGCAGTTCAATCCGGAACACATAGCCTCTGTTATAGCCGGGGAGTCAAACGCCATGATCAAGTCTTACAACCACCACAAACAGGATGTATTTGGTATGGGAAAGGACAAATCTGTCTCTTTCTGGAACGCCGTAGTTAGGCAGGGGATTTTGCTTTCTTTTCTGAAAAAGGACATTGAACAGTACGGAGTATTGTCTGTAACGCAAAAAGGCAAAGAATTTTTGAAGAATCCGGAGCGGTTGATGTTATATGAAGAAAGAGAAATTGAGGAAGAGTCAGATACAGCATCCCGTGGGGCCGGAGGCGGAGGAGATGAGGTTTTGCTGGCTATGTTGAAAGACCTGAGGAAATCCATGGCGCATAAAAAGAACCTGGCTCCGTATGTAATTTTTCAGGACGTAAGTTTGGATGATATGACTATTATCTATCCCTTGACTGAAGATGAATTGACAAATTGTCAGGGAGTAGGTACGGGAAAAGCAAAAAAATTTGGGAAGCCTTTTCTGGAACTGATAGGGAGGTACGTAGAAGAGAACGAAATAATACGGCCGGAGGATATAGTGGTCAAATCTACTCCCAAAAAATCTGCCAACAAACTTTTTATCATCCACAGTGTTGACAGAGAGCTTGATTTTGATGTTATTGCAGAGGCAACAGGCATGTCTATGGATGAATTGCTGGGAGAAGTGGAAGCCATTGTCAATTCAGGAACAAAACTGAATATCAATTATTACTTGCGGCAAAAGGTTGACGAAGACAAAACGGAAGAAATTTTTGATTATTTTCGTTATGAAGCAACTTCCGATTCTGTTGAAGAAGCCCAGCAGGAATTGGGATTGGATTATACAGAAGAGGAAATCCGTCTGGTTAGGATCAAGTTTTTAGTTGAGGTTGCCAACTGAAGTTTTATCTTTGTCTTTTATGCGAAAACGTACAGTCATATTTCTTGTACTCTTGTCTGTATTGATGGTCGGTGCGGCAGTATATGGTTTTATGGTGTTGTTCCGCAACCCGTCAAACCCGGCTGTAAGCAACAATACGTATGCTGCCGTCCCTATGGATGCCGCTTTGGTACAGCATTTTAGCAAGCTGGAAACGTTAACTGAGGAGGTTATGGTGTCCGGTGGCTACTTTCAGGGTATTTTTAATTCGGGGAAGAAGCTGCACCGTTTCTGGAACCAGCTGGGTGTTTTTTCCCGCTCTTCTTGCCCTGTTATGGAAAAGGCCGAGGCGCTTTGTTCCCTGCATCCTTCTGCAAAAAATACGTTGGACGTGCTTTTTTGCTTGTCTGTGGCAGATGTTGCAGATAAAGAATGGTGGAAGGAGTTTCTGAACATCTTTGGTGAAAATTACAAAACACGTTCGTACGACGGGCAGGTTATTTATAGTTTGTACGGGACAGAGGAAGAAGACGCGCTCTATGTGTCACAGGCAGGCAGTTTGTTGGTGGCTTCCCCTTCCCTTGTGGTATTGGAATCCTCCCTGCGCCATCTGAACAATGCCAGTTCCATTATGGACAATGCAAGTTTTTCTCGTTTGGTAGAACAAACTCCCGTTTCAAAACCCACGCGGATTTTTATTCCCCATGACCGCATTCCTGCTCTATTTGCTGCTTATCTGGGGGTTCCTATGCAAAAATATGCTGCCTTTCTTAAAACAACCGGGCATTGGACAGTTTTGGACGGATTTATTAATCAAAACGAAATCCAGGCAGACGGATATACGCTGGTACACCCCGGGCAGGAACATTTCTTTTCTGCTCTAATGGGACAACAACCTCAAAAATGGATGGTGCAGGATATCCTTCCGGCCAATACGCTGGCGGGACTTTCTTTGGGAATATCAGATCTTGAAAACTATCTGGAACAAGCTGCTTTATACAGGGAGTTGCAAAAAAACCACAGAAAAAAACCGGGAAAAGAAAAAACAGATTGGTTTAATCTTTTGTATCCTACAGAGGTGTCCCTTGCTTGTGTGCCTTTCAGAGGAGATTACCACTGGATTTCTGTAATCCATTCCAGGTACATTCAACAGGCAAAAATTCAGTTTGCCTTGTTGAATAAACAGGAAGAAGGCAAGGTTATGAAAAACCCGGTACCGGATCTCTTGCCCGAAATTTTTGGTTCTATATTTAGCCTGAGTCCTGCCACGCATTATTATTACCAGGGCCCCTTTATACTTATGGGTGATGCAGCTGTTCTTAACGAATTGATTCGACGAAATCGTACAGGTGATACCCATACCCTGTCAGCAGCTATTTCGCAGACTAAAGCTTTTAAGGGAGTAATGAACACATCCGGAGTAACGCTGTTCCTGCAACTTTCTGCCGGTCCCGATCCGGTGTTACCGCTTGTGGATAAAAGGTATATAAATCACCTTGATTTTAGTAGAAAATTCAATGCCCAGTATGCTTTTCTTCAATTTTCTTCCTTGGAAGACAGGATGTATGCGCACCTGTCTGTTTACGGAGATTCTCTGGAAGTTTCCCCGCTCGTTCCGCGACGTCGTGAAATACGGTTGCGCTCCGGTCCGGGGCAGGACACTCTGGCACGTGAAAAACCACCCTATAAAGTAACGAACCATTTTACGGGAAAGAGCAACGAATTGTTTCAGTCACCCTGGCCCGAGTGCAGGCTTATACTCAGAGATCATTCCGGTAAGGTGTTGTGGGAAAAAACCATGGAAGGTCTTGTTCAGGATAGGGTTGTGCAGATTGATTTTTTAAAGAACAACAAGTTGCAAATGTTGTTTGCCATTGGAAACAGGCTGTATTTGATTGACCGCCTGGGACGCAATGTGTCTCCGTATCCCAAAGCATTTACAACAAGTATTCTGTATGGTCCCTATGTTTTTGATCCGGAAGGCAATAAGAATTATCGGATTTTGCTGGTACATCAGGACAATAAACTGAGTTGTTACGATAAATACGGTACATTGGCAGACGGTTGGGATGACGTGTTGCTTCCCGGATACCTGACCGGAGAACCTCGCTACATTTCAGAAGAGGGTACTGGATACTGGGTACTCTATACTGACAGCAGGACGCTGATCCTTTCTGCCACAGGACAGGTTTGTGCTGTATCTTTACAGCCGGATTGCCTTGATCCGCGTAAAGAAGTGAAATTGTTAGGGCCGTTTGAACTGTACGGCACAACTATTGAAGGTAAGTCCATTACATTAATGTTGCAATAAAATGAATATTCTGGTTATACTTTTTGCTATTCTTGTTGTTTATTTTTTTATGCGCGGGGTGCCTATGCTTATGTCCATGAAGGTTAAAAAAATGTACAGAAAGCAAACTCCGTCAGAGAAGGCAACAAAAAACCAATCCCGGGAAAAGATCATTGGCAAACAGGCAGGAGAATATGTAGATTTTGAAGAAATAGAAGATTAATGAAATCTTTCCTGCGCATAATGGCCTATGGTAAACCTTATGGTAAATACTGGCCGGGCTACCTGTTAATTTCCGTATTAGGTGTCTTGTTTGGCATTGCCAATTATGCGTTGATTGCTCCTTTACTTACCGTTTTGTTCCAGCCGGACACATTGGATGCTGTTCCGGTGTATCCGGAACAGGGGTTTTCTTTTGCACGTATTTTGGATATGTTCCGTTACTATCTGGTACGTATTAAGGTAGATGAGGGGGTAATGATGGCTCTGGTTTATGTGGCTGTATGTCTTATAACAGCTTCTTTGTTGTCCAACCTTATGCAGTATGCGTCACAAAGAATTCTGGTGACTGTACGTACCAATCTTATGAAGAACCTGCGGGACCATTTGTTTCATGAAATCACACGCAAACCTTTAGGATTCTTCCACAGGTGCCGGAAGGGCGATATTTTATCTGTTGTATCCAATGATGTAAACGAAGTACAACACTCGGTTGCCAGTTCGTTTCACATTATTTTCAGAGATCCTCTTTTGGTAGTGGGCTTTTTAATAGTCCTGTTTTATATGAGTCCGCGGCTTACCTTGGTTGCGTTGGTTACCTTGCCGGTTTCTGTTCTGCTGATTGGTCGGATAACCAGGGCTTTACGTTCCGGAGCACAGATTTCCCAGGGGCTTTTGGGCAGGCTGTTAAGTCATTTTGAAGAAGCCGTTTCCGGAACCCGTATCATACAAGCTTTTGATGCCCGGACTTATGTTGGAGATCGTTTTCAGCAGGCAAATGAGCAGCACCGTAAAGAGGTAAGAAAGTTGTACAACCGGCAAGAGCTTGCCTCGCCCCTGAGTGAATTTTTGGGAGTAGCCATTGCAGCGTGTATTCTTTTTTATGGAGGCTGGCTCCAGCTTAACGGAGAGTTGGGTATGGACTGGCCTGTTTTTATTGTTTATATTGGCTTCTATTGGCGTGTACTGGAGCCGTCCAAATCAATAACCAAGGCATATGCCAGCATACGGAAAGGGATGGTTTCTGCGGAGCGGATTTTTAACATCCTGGATGCTCCGGAAGTAATAGAAGAAGACCCTGCGGCTTTGCCTTTGGTTGCTTTTACAGAAGGTATTGAATATAGGAATGTAAGTTTCAAATACAATGAAGAGGGGCCGTATGTGTTGAAAGATATTAATTTAAAGATTCCTAAAGGGAAGGTAATTGCCTTGGCCGGTCCTTCGGGTGCAGGTAAGACCACGTTGGCAGATTTATTGCCTCGGTTCTACGATGTGGAACAAGGGGAGATTCTGTTGGATGGTGTAAATATAAAACAATACAAAAAGAAAGATCTGGTCAGCCGGATGGGGATTGTCACCCAAGAGGCAATCCTGTTTAACGATACTGTGGCAAATAATATTACCTTTGGGTTGAAAGATGTGCCGCATGCAGAGATTGAACAGGCTGCCAAAGTAGCTAATGCCCACGATTTTATTATGGAGCTGGAGAATGGTTACGACACAGGTATTGGTGACAGGGGGGAAAGACTTTCGGGGGGGCAAAGGCAAAGACTGGCGATTGCCCGGGCAGTCTTACGCAATCCGTCTATTCTGATTCTTGACGAAGCTACCAGCGCTCTTGATATGGAAAGTGAAAAAATGGTACAGGAAGCATTGGCAAGACTCATGAAAGACAGAACAACGGTTGTGATTGCGCACAGGCTCTCAACCATCAGAAATGCAGATGAGATTGTGGTGCTTAACAGGGGGCGGATTGTGGAACGGGGCACGCACTCCCGGCTGATGGCAACCGGAGGTATGTATTGTCATTTAATAAATAACAATTATGAATCAGGAAATGTTGAACAGGAAATCCCTGAATGAATTTTTTGAAGCAAGTTTTAAAAAATACTGGGACTTCAAAGCCCTGACAGATTTTAAAGGGGATACGTTTTATTACAGGGATGTGGCTGTTCGCATTCGTTTAATTCATTTAGGATTTGAACAATGCGGTTTAAAGCAGGGAGATAAAGTAGCTTTATGCGGCAGAAACCAGGCCAACTGGGCTATTGCCTTTCTGGCATGTATCACATACGGTGCTGTAGTAGTACCTATATTGCATGAATTCAAACCGGGGAACATCCAGCATTTGGTGAACCATTCCGATTCACGTATTTTCTTTGTGGGCGAACAGGTTTGGGAAAGTCTGAATGAAGCCGAGATGCCCAACCTGGAAGCCATTGTGGGTCTGAATGATTTTGATATCCTTTACGCACCGGATCAAGAAATCATCAACATCCGCAATGGTCTTGATGCAGCCTTTGAAGGCATGTATAAAGACGGAATGAAGCCGGATGATATCAGTTATTACAAGGACCAACCGGACGAGCTGGCTCTGATAAATTACACAAGCGGCACAACCGGTTTTTCCAAAGGGGTGATGCTGCCTTACCGCTCTCTGTTGTCCAATATTCTCTTTGGCTGGGAGGTAATGCCTCAGGTAAGCAACGGAGCCAAGGTAGTATCTATGCTTCCTTCTGCTCATATGTACGGACTAATGTTTGAATTGCTTTATGAGATGACCAGTGGATCTCATGTGCATTTTCTTACACGTATGCCATCGCCCAAGGTAATTGCAGAAGCTTTTCAGGACATTAAGCCTAAGGTAATTATTGCCGTGCCCATGATCATTGAAAAGATTTACAAGCAAAAATTGCTTCCGCTTCTCAAGCGTCCCTCTGTTAAAATGATGTTGCGTATGCCTTTTATTGACCAGAAAATCAAAAAGCGTATTCACGACGAACTGGTACAGGCCTTTGGAGGAGAATTCCTGGAGATTATTGTTGGAGGTGCACCCCTGAACCATGAAGTAGAGCCGTTTCTTAAGAAGATACGCCTTGCTTTTACTGTAGGATACGGACTTACCGAATGCGGACCTATTGTTTCTTATTCGCCCTGGAACGAAAGGCCTCTTTTTTCCTGCGGAAAAGCAGCTCCGCGTATGCAAATCCGTATCGATTCTTCCGATCCGGTAAATATTCCCGGTGATATCCAGCTGAAAGGAGATAACGTTATGTTGGGTTATTACAAAAATCCGGAAGCCACAAGGCAAACTTTTACGGAAGACGGGTGGATGAAAACAGGAGATTTGGGAACCATTGATAAAGACGGGTATCTGTTTATTAAAGGGCGTTCCAAAACCATGATTCTGGGACCTAACGGACAAAATATTTATCCGGAAGAAATTGAAAGTTCTATAAACAACATGTCTTATGTAAATGAGAGCTTGGTGATTATGGAAGATGGAAAACTGGTGGCACTTGTTTACCCGGACTTTGAAAAAGCAGCTGCTGACGGATTACCGGATTCGGCCATGGTGACAACTATGGAATCTTTACGTGATCAGATTAACCTGGAATTGCCCAAATATTGTCAAATTGCCAGAGTTAGAATTGTCCCGGAAGAATTTGAAAAAACCCCTAAAAGAAGTATTAAGCGTTTTCTGTACAATGGATAAGCAGACCCAATTTGACCTCCATTATCTGGAGATGGCCCGCATATGGGCTCAAAATTCATATTGCGAAAGAAGAAAAGTAGGCGCCTTGATGGTCAAGAACAGGATGATTATTTCTGATGGATATAACGGTACTCCGCGTGGTTTTGAGAATGTTTGTGAAGATGAAGATGGGGGTACAAAGCCGTATGTATTGCATGCAGAAGCAAATGCCATTACCAAGGTAGCCCGGAGCAACAACAGCAGTGAAGGGGCTACTATTTATATAACAGCGTCTCCTTGTATTGAATGTGCCAAATTGATTATTCAGGCTGGGATTGTACGCGTGGTATATAGCGATAATTACAGGTCGCAGGATGGCATTGAGTTGTTAAAAAGAGCAGGTATTCAGGTAGATAAATACTAAACAAATTATGGAAGAGCAGCGTAGAATAAGAAAAACCGGCATTGTAATTCTGGTTGTGTTGTGTGCACTCCTTATTGCCGTCGGTCTGCGGTGGAGCGGATACAAAAGGGGGAACGGTGTGAGGGGACAATTGGGCAAGGAATGGACCAAGCTGGAACTTGTTTTAAACCAGATTCAGCACAATTATGTAGATTCTGTAGATGTGTCCGCTTTTATTGAGGAAACACTTCCGGCCATTATGGACGCATTGGATCCCCATTCCATTTACCTGCCTCCGGAAGAGCTGCGTTCAGCAGATGAAGAACTGCGGGGCAATATTGAAGGGATTGGCATTGTCTTTAACGTCCCCAACGATACGGCAACTGTAATCAATGTTGTGGTAGGCGGGCCTTCTGAAAAAATGGGGTTGCAGGCGGGGGATAAAATCATACAAGTAGGAGAGCAAACAGTAGCCGGTGTTCAAATGCCTCAGGATTCCATTGTGCGGTTGCTCAAAGGCCCTAAGGGAACTAAGGTTGACGTTCTTGTCAAACGCTATGGGGAAGATAGTCCTATTATGTTTTCCATAATTCGGGACAAAATTCCGGTAAATAGCGTAGATGTGGCCTATATGGTCAACCCTGTTACGGGCTATATTAAATTATCCCGGTTTTCTATGACCAGTTATACAGAAATCCTGGAAGCACTGGCAGACTTGATGCAAGCCGGAATGAAACAGCTTATTTTTGACCTTCGTGACAATACGGGAGGGTATTTGGATCAGGCTCTGAAGATTGCCGGAGAATTTCTGGACGCAAACAAGCTGGTGGTTTATACAGAGGGGGTACACAGAAAAAGGCAGGACTTTAGCACCTATAAAAGGGGGTTCTGTTACGATATGCCTCTGGTACTTTTGATCAACGAAGTCTCGGCTTCTTCTTCTGAAATCATGGCGGGAGCTTTGCAGGATAACGACAGGGGAACTATTGTCGGGCGACGGTCGTATGGAAAAGGGTTAGTTCAGGAACCTGTTTATTTTTCTGACAATTCAGGACTCAGGCTTACGGTAGCTCGTTTTTATACACCCTTGGGAAGGTCCATTCAGAAACCCTATGGGAACAGCTCAAGGGAGTATAGTTTTGATTTGCTGGACAGGTACCGTCACGGGGAATTGCTGCAGGAAGACTCCATTCCAAGAAATGATTCGCTGCGGTATGTAACACCCGGGGGAAAAGTGCTGTATGGCGGAGGAGGTATTATTCCGGATGTGTTTGTACCACTGGATACTACCAAAGTAAACGATTTGTACATGCGCCTGTCCAGGCAAAACCTGCCCATCCGTTTTAGTATGGAATTCGCCGACCGAAACAGAAAACAATTGTCGGCCATAGATGCATTTGAAAATCTGGAACAATTTTTTGCTGAACACCGGCCTGAATACGAATTTTTGGCTTATATACGTAAACAGGGCATACAGCCGGTACAGGCTCAGTGGGAAGAATGTGGTGATATAATAATGACTCAGATCAAGGCTTATATTGGGAGGAATACACATTTGGAAGACAAAGGGTATTATCCTTACTTGGGCAGAATTGACAACGTGCTGGAAAAAGCCCTGAAAGTGCTGGAGGATCAATCAGTAACCAAACTGGCGGAGTCGGCTTCTGCTATCCCTCCAGTTGGGGAGGACTTTGACATATAGTTCCAGGTATACGCTTTTTTGAAAGAAATCTTCCATATCCAGGCGCGCCTGTGTTCCGGTTTTTTTAAGGGCACTGCCTTTGTTGCCAATAAGGATGCCTTTTTGTGAATCTCGCATTACATAAATGATGGCCCGGATACTGTAACGTTCTTGCGTTTCCCGGAACTCTTCCACTTCTACTTCTGTGCAATAGGGTATTTCCTGCGCGTAATTGCGGAAGATTTTTTCACGTATGATTTCCGAAGCAAAAAACCGAAGGCTTTTATCTGTCAGTTGTTCCTTATCAAACCAGGGAGGCGCTTCGGGCAAATGTTCCAGGATATGGTTTAGGAGAGATTCCATGTTAAAACCTTCCAAGGCACTTACCGGGAATATGGTGGCGTTGGGCAGCTTTTCCTGCCAGAGAGCCAGCAGGATTATGACTTCTTCCCTGGAGCTCTTATCAATTTTGTTTAGTGCCACCAGAACGGGGACTTCCAGTTGCTGAAGTTTTTCTATGTATTCCTTGTTTTTATCTGCTTTTTCCACAACGTCCGTAACATACAAAACGATATCAGCATCTGTTATGGCTGTGTCAACAAACTGCATCATTTCTTTTTGTAGCAGGTAATGCGGACGGATAATCCCCGGCGTATCTGAGTAGACAATCTGATAATTGGGACTGTTCACAATACCCATTATGCGGTGGCGGGTAGTTTGTGCTTTGGGTGTGGTAATAGATAATTTTTCACCTACAAGGGTGTTCATCAGGGTGGACTTCCCCACATTGGGATTTCCAATAATGTTGACAAATCCGGCTTTATGTACTGCTGCTTTTCGGGATTCTTTCATGTGTTACTCATAGAAACCTGTTTTTAGCCTGCTTACTTCTTCCGGCGTCAGGAAACGCCATTGCCCGCGTTCCAATCCCTTTTTTGTAAGTCCCGCAAAATATACCCGGTCAAGCTTTTTTACCTTATAGTCCAGTGATTCAAAGAGTCTGTGAACTATTCGGTTCTTTCCGGAGTGGATTTCCAACCCAATTTCTTTCTCGTCGTTGTCCAGGTATGAAATCATATCAACGTGCATAGGACCGTCTTCCAGCTGAATCCCTTCTACCAGTTTCTCCATATCAGATCTTTTCAGGTTTTTATCAAGTCGGGCCTGGTAAATCTTTTTCTTGTTGTAGGAAGGGTGGGTGAGTTTTTCTGTAAGGTCTCCGTCGTTCGTGAACAACAGCACTCCCGTGGTGTTTTTATCAAGTCTGCCAACCGGGAAAACCCGCTGTTTGCATTGTCCTGCAATCAGATCCATGACGGTGTCTTCTGCATTCTTGTCCTTCATGGTTGTCACATAGCCACTGGGTTTGTTCATAATCAGATACGTCATGGCCTCCGGTTTAATGCGTTGGTCGTTTACACGTACATCGTCGGTTGCCATGACTTTGACGCCAAGGCGTGTTTCTGCCTGGCCGTTTACGGTAACAAGTCCTGTTTCTATGAAAATATCAGCCTCTCTGCGTGAACAAAGGCCCGAGTTGGCGATAAACCGGTTCAGCCTGATTTCTCCCGGAACTTTGGGTTGTTTGGGGCTGGGGGCTTGCTCCTTTTTGCGTGCCGTGCTTTCGCGGCGCGGTTTGTCGGAATTGTAGCCGCCTTCGCGACGTGGTCTGTCAGAATTGTAGTCTCCTTCGCGGCGCGGCCTGTCAGATTTGTAGCCGCCTTCGCGACGTGGTCTGTCGGAATTGTAGCCGCCTTCGCGACGTGGTCTGTCGGAATTATAGCCGCCTTCGCGACGTGGTTTGTCAGAGTGGTAGCCTCCTTCACGGCGTGGTCTGTCGGAATTATAGCCGCCTTCGCGGCGTGGCCTGTCGGAATTGTAGCCGCCTTCGCGGCGTGGCCTGTCAGAGTTGTAGCCACTATTCCGGTGTGGTCTTTCCCGGTCGTTGCCGCCATCCCGGCGGGTTTTTTCGCGGCCTGATTCCTGCTGGTAAGAGGACGTTATGCGATTGCGTTTTGGGCGTTCTTCCGTACTCTTTTTGCCGGAATCTTCTTTTTTCTGCATTTCTTTTTGATTTTGAACCGCAAATGTACGTGAAATTTCTTAATATTGCATTATGAAGCGTCCGTCCTTTTTGAGATTTTCTCCTTTATTCCGTGAAAACTTAAATGTTTCTCTTACAGCAGTTAAGACCAATAAATTGCGTTCTATCCTCACCATTCTGATGATTGCCATAGGCATCATGGCGCTTGTAGGTATCCTTACAGCCATTGACGCAATAAAAGGTTCTGTAACAGATAGCTTTAACCGTATGGGAGCCAGCACCATAACTATTCGGTCCAAATCCTTGCGGGGTCAATCTGCTGAAACAAGAAGAAGGGTGCGGAACAGACCTCACATAACGTATTGGCAGGCAATGGATTTCATTGAAAATTATCCTGTTCCTGCAAAAATTGCAGTGTATGCAACGGCACGCAGTATGCTGGAAGTTGGTTACGGGTCAGAGAAAACCAACCCGGATATTACGGCCATGGGAGTAAATCCGGAATATTTTCAGGTAAATGCGCTGGACCTTCTTTCAGGACGTACTTTTTCGCAATTTGAGATGAGCTCTTCGGGGTTTGTTACGGTTATCGGGGATGGGTTGCTTCATCTGTTTGGAGGAAAGAATCCGTTAGGGGAATTTTTGAATGTTGACGGCAGACGGTATCAGGTAATAGGTGTGTTGCGTTCTAAGGGTTCTTCTTTTGGCGGAGGAGCAGACAAGCAGATTTTCTTACCACTTGGGAATGCCCGTAGTGCATTCGGTGGAGAAAATATGAATTTTCAAATTAAGATCCAACCAAATCCAGGTCAAAACAGCAGAAGTGCCTATGAAGAAGCAGAGATCCGATTCAGGACAGTTCGGAGGCTTTCTCCTACAGACCAGACCGATTTCCAGATTGAAAGAAGCGAAGATATGTTGGAGCGTTCCATGGAAACCATGAGGATAGTAACCGTAGCAGCCGTGATTATTGGATTTATTACGCTCCTGGGTGCAGCAGTTGGGTTGATGAATATTATGTTGGTGTCTGTCAATGAGCGAACACGGGAGATTGGTGTCCGAAAAGCCATGGGAGCTACTTCTGCCATAATTAAGCAGCAATTTCTATTTGAAGCGATTGTTATTGGACAACTGGGAGGAGTTGGAGGTATAGTATTGGGTATTTTTGCAGGGAATCTGACTTCTATTGGTATGAAAACATCTTTTATCGTGCCGTGGTTGTGGATGTTGCTGGGTGTTGCCGTGTGTTTTGTAGTCAGTATTCTGTCGGGCTACATACCTGCAGTTCGTGCCAGCAGGCTGGATCCCATAGAAGCGCTGCGTTACGAATAGAATCGGTTATTTCAAAGCAAACACATAGGTGATTTTGCCCTCCTGAATTGCGGAAGCAGTACCGGATACGTTAAAACGTGCCTGTAAGGCTGCCTTCCTTGCTGCTTCCCAGAGGGTTTTGTTTTGCACTGTAGTACCTTCTATGCCGGGAGTGGCAGAAACAACTGTACCGTACGTATCAACCAGGATTTTTACAACTACCCTTCCTGAAAGATTTTCTGCATATTCCGGCAGAGGCAACTTTCCAACGATGGAGCGTCCTTCCAGCTGGGCTGTGGGTTGTCCGGCAGGATTGCCTGTATCTGTATTGCCGGCAGCGTCACCGGCTTGTCTCTGCGGGAAAGTACGGAGACCTGTCTGTTCACCCTGCAGGGTGTCACTATCCCGGCTGCGGAATAAAGCCCTCTCGTTGATTACGGGAGGGTCCGGGTCTGTTACTGCTACATCGCCTTCTTCTGTAGGGGTGCTTTCTGCAGTACGTTGTTCTCCCTCCACCGGGGTGGGTACTACAGCTTGCTGTACCAGAACCGGCTCTTTTTCCGGAACGGGACGAGGAGATCTGGGTGCCGTACCTTGTTCTGCAAGAAGCCGGACAGGTTCAGGAGGTTGCTCTTCTTCCAGTTCAATTTCAATTTGCAACAGGTTTGTTTTATCCGAAGGAGAGAACTGCATCTCCAGCAATAAAAGAAAGACAACCAACAGCAGATGAAATGCTACGGTGAGTATAATACCTGTATTATTTTCCCGTCCTGTATGCATAATTTAAAACAACTATTCGGGAGAAGTAGCCAGTATAATTTTGTACCGGTTGCGTTTTGCAATGTTCATGACCTGAACAACTTGTTCCATGGGAACCGACTTATCTACGTACAAGGATATGGTAGGGTCGTCGCTGTCTTGCAGTATTTCTTGTATTCTGGGTTCAATCTCACTAAAATGAACGGCATTGTTGCTGCCGTTTATGTGGTAGGAAAAAGTGCCGGCCTGTTGGTAATGTTTTATGGAAACACTTACCTGTCCTTTATCAGGAATCTGGTTGGTGCTTTTGGGTAACAAGAGCTTAAGGGCATTGGGATTAATAAGTGTTGAAGTTACCAGAAAGAACAACAACAACAGGAACACAATGTCTGTCATAGAGGCCATAGTAAAATTGGCCTCCACTTTTGTATTTCTTTTAATAGCCATACGTTCCTATTTTAAAGGTTCCTGCAACAGATCCAGAAAATCCAGCGTATCTTTTTCCATAGTATTAACAATGGACCCAATACGTGTTGCCAGGTAATTGTAAGCAAAATATGCGGGAATACCAATTATCAGGCCACCCACCGTAGTAACCATGGCAATATAGATTCCTTCTGAAAGGAGGGTAATATCAATATTGTTGCCGGCCATGGACATATTGTAAAATGCCTTAATCATACCTAAAACCGTTCCCAGAAACCCAACCATGGGGGCCCCTCCCGCAATGGAAGCCAGTACAGGAAGCCCTTTTTCCAAACGTGCTACTTCAATGCTTCCTACATTTTCAATAGCAGATTTGATATCGGTAAGGGGGCGTCCTATGTTTTGTAGTCCTTTCCTGATGAGTCGTGCGGTCAACGTGTTTTTGCTTTCACACAGATGTATGGCAGATTGGACTTTCCCGTCGTATATGTATTCTTTTATATTGTTCATAAAATTTTCATCTACTTTGGCGGCTTTTCGTAAAACAACCATTCGCTCCCCAAAAATATAGACTGCCATAATGGATAAGGCCAGTAAAACAAGCATAAGCCATCCGCCTTTTGCGGCCATGGACAATAAGGAAATAGAGGAAGAAGCTTCTGCAATAGCTTCTGTTTGAAGTACAATGTGCAACATATCAGTTTATTGTTTAAATGTGTCGTAAGTAACCTCCCAAAGAAACAAGCCTTCGGCCGGTACGGAATATCCTGCAAAAGAACGATTTTTTTCTGTTATTAACTGCAAAATCCATTCCACCGGTTTTTTCTTTTTCCCAATTTCCAGCAGCGTTCCTACCATACAACGAACCATATCTCTTAAGAAACGATTGGCTGTAACCTGGAATACCCAAAGGGGTTCAATGGCAAATTCCGGTACTGTGGTAAACCAGAAGGCTTCTGTTACGGTACAGATGTTGGTTTTTGTTGTTGAATGTAATTTGGCAAAACTTGTGAAATCGTGAGTTCCCACAAGTAACGCAGCTGCATGGTTCATCAGTTCCATGTCCGGAAGCTTGTCGGCATACGTTCCGGGGGCAGCAGAGAACTCCTTTAGAAAGGGTTCTTTGGTTGTGCGGATAAAATACCTGTAGGTTCTGCCGGTTGCATGAAAACGGGCATGCAGGTTTTCAGGAACAGGAAAAATGCCGTTTATATGAATGTCCTGAGGTAATATGGCATTAACTTTGTAAGTTAAGAGGTCGCAATCAAGGGGGTTGTCGGAATAATTAAAATGAGCCCGGAAGTCCCTTGCGTGAACACCCGCGTCTGTACGGCCACAACCGGTGACAGCTGTGGCATTGCCCAATATACGGCTGAGTGCTTCCTGAACAAAGGCCTGTACACCGGGTGCGTTTTTTTGGATTTGCCAGCCGTGGTAGTTAGTTCCGTTAAAGGACAAGTGAATAAAATAACGCATAAAGGATGTATCTTTGACAAATATAATTGAAAATATGGAAAGCGTAAACATTAAAGAGTTGAACGAACGGATTCAGCGGGAAAGTGCTTTTGTTGACATTATGTCCCTGGAAATGAGTAAAGTAATTGTTGGACAAAAGCAGTTGGTAGAAAACTTGTTGATTGGGCTTCTTGCAAATGGTCATATCTTGCTTGAAGGGGTTCCCGGTTTGGCTAAAACGTTAGCCATAAGGACACTGGCAAGTGTGATTGATGCCAAATTCAGCCGTATTCAGTTTACACCGGATCTGTTGCCGGCGGACCTTATAGGAACGCTTATATACAGTCAGCGTACAGAAGAATTCCAGGTTAAGAAGGGACCTGTTTTTGCAAACTTTATTTTGGCAGATGAAATCAACCGTTCTCCGGCAAAAGTGCAGTCTGCTCTTCTGGAAGCTATGCAGGAAAGACAGGTAACCATTGGAGAACACACGTTCCCCTTGCCGGAGCCTTTTCTGGTTCTGGCAACACAAAACCCGATAGAGCAAGAAGGAACGTACCCGTTACCGGAAGCGCAGGTGGACCGTTTTATGCTAAAAGTGGTTGTGGATTACCCTAAAAAAGAAGAAGAGAAGCTTATTATTCGTATGAACAATGCCGGAGAATTTCCCACAGCAGCTCAGGTATTAAAACCTGCAGACATACGAAAAGCACGTGAAGTTGTAAGGGAAGTCTATATGGACGAAAAAATTGAACGTTACATTGTTGATCTGGTATTTGCAACAAGGGAACCGGAAAATTACAACCTGCCACAGCTCAAACAGATGATCGCATACGGCTCTTCACCCCGGGCCAGCATATCCCTGGCCACTGCATCTAAAGCTTATGCTTTTATCCGGCGTCGGGGGTATGTCATTCCTGAGGATGTCCGTGCTGTTGCTTATGAAGTACTGCGTCATAGAATTGGTCTTACGTACCAGGCAGAGGCAGAAAACGTAGTACCAGAAGATATCATAACTTCTATCATTAATGCTGTTGAAGTTCCTTAATAGCTGCTCATGACTAACGATTTGCTCAAGAATGTTCGAAAGATAGAAATCAGGACAAGAGGATTGTCGCGGCAGATTTTTGCCGGAGAGTACCATTCTGCCTATAAGGGCAGGGGGATGGCATTCAGCGAGGTACGTGAATACCAGTTTGGCGATGATGTTCGGAATATGGATTGGAATGTTACAGCGCGTATGAATGCTCCTTACGTTAAGGTCTTTGAAGAGGAGCGGGAATTGACAGTTGTGTTGCTTATTGATGTCAGCGGTTCCCGCTGGTTTGGAACAAGGGAGAAACTGAAAAAAGAATTGCTGGCAGAAGTAGCTGCTGTATTAAGCTTCTCGGCTTCTCTAAATAACGACAAGGTGGGCGCTCTGTTTTTTAGTGACCGGGTGGAAAAATTCATTCCTCCAAAAAAAGGAAGGTCTCACTTGTTGCACATCATACGCGAGATGCTGGAGTTTGAGCCAGAAAGCAAAGGAACCAACATCTCTGAAGCGCTTCGTTTTCTAACAAATGCCATAAAAAAACGTTGTACGGCATTTCTTTTGTCAGATTTGATGGACGTAGGACCTGATGAACACCCGCGTTTTGAAGAGGCATTGAAAATTGCCGTTAACAAACACGACCTGGCGGCCATTCAAATTTACGACTATCGGGAGACCGAACTTCCCAACATAGGCCTGGTACGTATGACAGATGCCGAAACAGCCCGTGAACAATGGATAGATACTTCCCGCAGAAAAGTGAGGGAAGAGTATGCCCGCTGGTACCAGACCAGCCAGGAAAGTATAAAAAACCTCCTTACCAAATACCAGGTGGATTTCGTAAAGATAGCTACGGATCAGGATTACGTTCAACCGTTGATCCGGCTTTTTAAAAACAGACCCTGATTATGCCAAGATTCAGATTGTATGGTTTGATTTTAACGTTGCTTCTGCTCTGCCCGCTGGTTAGCCCTGCGCAACAGCGGCCGGTAACAACGGCGGGGCAACAGCCACCGGCTGCTGCATTGGAATCTGTATTGGAAAAAGACAGCATTCTTATTGGAGATCAGGTATGGTGGAACATGTTCCTGCCAAAGGATAGTTGGATAAATACAGAAATTGAAGCCGCTGCCTTTCCGGAACTTCCTTTTAATATCACGGAAGGTGTAGAGGCGCTATCGCAACTGAAGCTGGATTCTTTGGTACGTAAAAGGCGTGTGGAAAGCATACGGGCACGGATACTGATTACCTCGTTTGACAGCGGTTCTTACAGCTTGCCCCACATGCCCCTTTACTTAAAAAGAGAAGACGGAACCATAGACACCCTGCTGTTCCAGGGGCCGGATTTGTATGTAAATACCATACCAATAGACACCACCTCTTTTGAGCCGTATGGAATCAAACCGCAAATGCGGTATCCGATAACATGGGCCGAGGTGTTATCCCTGGTTGCTGCCATTCTGGTTTTGGCTGCAGCCATCCTGCTGACTGTCCGGATTGTGAAACGGCGTAGAGAAAATTTGCCTGTTTTTGGAAATCCCGATCCGGAGGACCCTCCGCACATAGCGGCTCTTAAGGTCTTTACGGCTATTAAAAAGCAGGAGCTCTGGAAAAAGCAAAAAGCAAAACCATATTATACCCTTATAACAGACACGTTACGTCTGTACCTGAAAGGAAGGTGGGGTATTCAGGCCATGGAGCAAACCTCGGCAGAAATGCTTGCCTCCTTACAAGCACAGCAGGACAACGATACACTGCTTACGAAAGAAGTGTTGGACACATTGTCTTCTATGCTTACGATAGGAGATCTGGCAAAATTCGCCAAATACGTTCCATCGGAATCTGAAAATATAACAGCCTTGGACCAGGCCATTTATTTTGTAACTCATACAGTGGAGGTGAGGAGTGAGGAGTGAGGAGAATAAATTATTGATATATGTTTTTTGAATACCCACGGCTTCTGTTTTTGTTATTCTTGCTAATTCCTTTGGCGGGTTGGTATGTGTATAAGGAATGGAAAGGGAAAAATGCGCCGGCACTGCAGGTATCGTCCCTCCAGCCGTTCAAACACGGCAGTAAGTCCTTTAAGAAAACATTGTACCATGTACCGTTTATCTTGCGGTTGATTGCTCTGGCAGCTTTGATTCTGGCCATGGCTCGTCCGCGCTCTTCGTCAGATTATGAAACTACAACAACAGAAGGAATTGACATCATGCTTACTATTGATGTGTCTTCTTCTATGTTGGCCCGCGATTTTAAACCGGACCGGATTGCGGCTGCCAAGGATATTGCTATCCAATTTATTGCAGAAAGACCTACCGACAGGATGGGGATAGTGGTGTTTGCCGGGGAATCTTATACACAATGTCCATTGACTACAGATCGAGTTACCCTTATTAATATGATGAAGGACGTGCAGACGGGATTGATTGAAGACGGAACGGCTATAGGGAACGGATTGGCTACGGCAGTAGCCCGTTTAAAAGATTCGGACGCCGTAAGCCGGGTGATAATCCTGCTTACGGACGGTGTGAACAACCGGGGCGAAGTAACCCCGTTAACGGCAGCTGAAATAGCACGCACCTACGGTATTCGGGTATATACCATTGGAGTGGGAGCGCGCGGAACGGCTCCTTATCCGGTCATGACACCCTATGGTGTACAGATTCAACAGATACCGGTTGAAATTGACGAAGAATTGCTGGAACAGGTTGCAGACATGACAGGTGGAGAATATTTCAGGGCAACAGACAATACCAAGTTAATGTCTATTTACAGCCAGATTAACAAGATGGAAAAAAGCAAAACGCTGGTAGATTCTTTTCCTGTGTATAAAGAAAAGTTTGTATTTTTTGCATTAATTACTTTGTTTGCCCTGGCTTTGGAATTTTTGCTACGTTGGATTGTTTTGAAAAGAATACCTTAATAACATATGATAGAGTTAGCTCAGGCACAGTATTTATGGATTCTTGCGGTGATTCCGCTCCTGTTTGTTACTTACGGGTTGTACAGGAATTATGGTAAAAGAATGCTCCGGCGGTTTGGAGACCCTAAGCTGCTGGAACCTCTTATGCCTACCGTTTCCCGCCGCCGAGGATGGTTGAAAATCAGTTTGTTTTCACTGGGTTTGTTCTTTTTTGTACTCGGTCTGGCACGTCCGCGTACGGGGGCACGTGTTAAGGAAGTTAAGCGTACAGGTGTAGAAATTATCATTGCTCTGGACGTTTCCAATTCAATGTTGGCTCAGGATTACTCTCCCAACAGACTGGAGCGGGCCAAACTGGCGGTATCGCGTCTGGTAGACAACCTGGGCCGTGACAGAATCGGCTTGATTGTTTTTGCAGGAGAAGCTTTTGTACAGCTCCCGGTTACGACAGATTATGTGAGTGCAAAAGCGTTTTTGAATACCATCAACACGGGCTCTGTACCTAAACAGGGAACGGCTATGGGGCAGGCTATAATTACCGGAATACGGAGTTTTAGTCTGGATACTCCGGAAAGCAGGGCTTTGATTGTCATATCGGATGGAGAAAACCACGAAGATGACCCGGTAGCGGCAGCGACAGAAGCAGCCGGTCAGGGAATCCGTATACATTGCATTGGCATTGGTTCAGAAACAGGGAAACCTATTCCCCTGGCAGACGGAACATTGCTTAAGGATGAGGAAGGAAATACCGTGGTAACCAAATTGGATGAAAAAACACTCATGGAAGTGGCTGCAACGGGAGGTGGTCTGTATGTGAGAGCCGGTAATTCTGATTTTGGCCTGCAGGGAATTATAGACGAAGTCAGAAAAATGGACGAACAGGAGTTTCAATCGGTAATTTTTGAAGATTTTAACGAGCAGTTTATGTATTTTTTTGGGATAGCGCTTTTTTTCTTCTTACTGGAAATGTTGATAGGCGAACGGAAAGGAAGGAAATTTGCAAGTTTTGATATCTTTACAAAAACTACAGTGTGTTTTCTTGTCTTCACAGGGTTTACTTTAACCGCTGCAGCTCAGGCAGATAAAAAAGATATCCGTGCCGGAAACAAGGCGTTTCGTAGTGGGAATATGGAAAAAGCCTTGCTGGATTACCAAAGGGCTGCAACAAAAGATTCCACCTCTTTGAAAGCAAAATACAACATGGCAAATGCCATGTACCTGACGGGGGACAACCGGCAGGCAGCTGCAGTTATGGAAAGCGTTCCGGACTCCCTGCAAGTTCCTGCACAAAAAGCAGATGCCTGGCATAATTTTGGGAATTTCCATCTGGCCGATAAAGGTTATGCGCAAAGTATAGAAGCGTATAAAAATGCCTTGCGTCAGAATCCGGAAGATATGGAAACAAAAACAAACCTGGCTTATGCCCAAAAGATGTTGAAAGACCAGCAGGACCAACAAGACCAGGATCAAGACCAGGATCAGGATCAGGACAAGGATCAGGACAAGGATCAGGACAAGGATCAGGACAAGGATCAGGACAAGGACAAGGATCAGGACAAGGACCAGGACAAAGACCGCGAGCAGGAGCAGCCGGCTATTTCGCCACAGGCAGCTCAGCAAATCCTGGAAGCCATGCAACAGAAAGAAAAAGAAACGCAAGACAAGATACAAAAGGAGAAGGCAAAAGCTGCAGTTCCGGTACGTTCCGGTAAAAATTGGTAAAACACAACATGTCAATGAAAAAATTTGTCGTAGCCGTATTGGGTGTTTTATGTTTTGTGCAAGCAGGTGCACAAGGCCGGTTTACCGTTGAGGTACCAAAAGTTGTTACAACAGGGGAAAGGTTCCGTCTGGTGTTTACAGCAACGGATTTGCCTCATGAAACATTCAATCCGCCACTAATTCAAGATTTTGTGGTTTTGGCCGGACCAACAACTTCTACCATGAACAGGATGGAATATATTAACGGACGAAGGACGCAAAGTCGGTCTGTTAGTTATACGTATATTCTGGAAGCTTCTGAACCGGGACGCTATACCATTGAAGAGGCATCTGTTGTTTCTGACAACGTGACGTACAAAACTCAGCCCGCAACTATAGAGGTAATAAAGGGTGCAGAAAAGCCGGTAAGAGAGCAGCGGGAGGAACCGGCAACGGCGTCTGCAACTATCACGGACGAAGATGTGTTTTTACGTTTGTCGGTGAACAAAAGAAGGGTTGTTAAAGGAGAGCCGCTGACCGCAACTCTTAAATTATATACCCGGGTAAACGTGGCCGGAGCTGAAGATATCCGGTTTCCGGAATTTAATGGATTCTGGAATCAGGAAGTGTATGCACCTCAGCAAATAGAATGGCAACGCGAAAATGTGGGTGGCGAAATATACCAGGCAGCCACGCTAAGGAGTTATGTTTTGTTGCCCCAACAGACCGGAGACATCCGCATTGACCCTTCCGAAATTGTATGTGTTATTCAGGTGCGCAGTACCCGCAGAGGACAGTCTTTGCTCGATGATTTCTTTGATACGTACCAAACGGTACGCAAAAGGGTTGTTGCACCTGCCGTAACGGTAACGGTAAAGGATTTGCCGGCAGGGGCACCGGCTTCGTTTAAAGGAGCTGTAGGCAAGTATTCCTTAAAAACATCTTTGGGGAAAGACTCAATCCGGGCTCACGATGCTGTGTCTGTATATTTAACCGTTACAGGAGCAGGTAATATTAACCTGCTGGAAGCACCGGTGGTACAGTTCCCGCCTGACTTTGAAGTATACGATGCTAAAATAACAGATGATTTTACCAGCAAGGATGGTACATTTTCCGGATCAAAGACTTTTGAATACCCGGTTATCCCCAGAAGTCACGGAGATTTCACTATCCCCTCTGTTGAGTTTTCTTTTTACGATATTGGATCGGGTCAGTATAGAACATTGCGAAGTGAACCCATGGTATTAAAGGTGGGCAAGAATACAGAAACCGGACTTTCTTCAGGAGTGTACAATCCTGCTCACAGAAGAACGGTAGAAAGCCTGGGGCAGGATATCAGGCATATTTATACCACCCGTCCTGTGTGGCGTAACAAGGGTTTCTGTTATACGGGAAGTGTGTATTATTACCTTACCCTGGTCCTTATTCTGTCAGGTGCAGGAGCTGTTTATGTGTGGCTTAGCAAAAGGAGGAAACACAGAAGTGATGTGGTAAGGGTACGTAATAGTCGTGCTAACAAAATAGCCAGAGCACGATTGAAAACTGCTGAAGGTTATATGAAACAACATTTGTTTGCAGGTTATTACGAAGAATTGAACCGTGCCCTGTGGGGCTACATTGCAGACAAACTGGCTTTGTCACAGGCAGACAGTTCAAGAGAGCGGATAGAATCCTTGTTGAAAGAGCGTCAGGTCGCTGAAAACCTTATTGCAGATTATACCCAATTGATAGAATCTTGTGAATTTGCACGTTATGCGCCGGATCCGGGACAGCTGGAAAAAGAGCGGATTTTTGAACAAGCCGTTACGGTAATTAGTAAAATGGAACAAGCCCTGAAATAGAAATTGACATGAAAAAGTTCTTTTTTTTAGCCATGCTGTTGCTTGCTCCGGGGATTGTTTCCGGGGCACAACATAGTGCAGGGAGTGGTCGAACTGTTGCAGACAGTTTGTGGGACTATGCCAATTCCTGTTATACAAATGCTGCATACAGCGAAGCCCTGGACGTGTACTTACAGATTGAGCAAACCGGAACCGAATCTGCTGCTTTGTACTACAACATGGGTAATGCATATTTTAAAATGCATTATATGGCCCAGGCCATCGTGTATTATGAAAAAGCGTTGCGTCTGGACCCAAACAATCCGGATGTACAGTACAATCTTTCAGTTGCCCGTGATCAATGTATTGATAGAATTGAGCCGGTACCGCAGTTTTTTGTAGCAGCGTGGTTGCATAAGAGCCACCGGGTATTACCTTCCGGTATGTGGTCCGCTATTTCTTTCGTATTGTTGGCACTGGCGTTGGGCCTTTTTCTATTGTTTCTTTTTGCAGACAGGATCAAGGTTAGAAAGACCTCTTTTGTGCTATCGATTCTTGTCTTTCTTTTATCGGTTACCTCGGGTATTTTTGCCTGGCAGTCAAAAAAAGAAATGACAAGGGAAGACACGGCTGTTGTGGTTTCTGCAGTAAGCCCGGTAAAATCTGCACCGGGGGCCCAGGGTAAGGATTTGTTGGTTTTACATGAAGGTACCAAGGTACGCGTATTGGAAGAAATGGGAGAGTGGGCACGCATTGAATTGGAAGATGGCAGACAGGGATGGGTACTGCTTCATGAGATTGTTTTTGTATATTAGCAAGTTGAAATTGTATTTAAATGGATTATAACACACAGAGAAAAAGTTTAATACTGCCTGAATACGGCCGCTATATCCAGAATATGGTGGAAGAAGCCGTTCAGATTCAGGACAGAGAAAAACGCACCAGACAGGTCAAGGCGATTGTGAATGCCATGAGTGCTCTGAATCCGCAATTGCGGGAAATGAATGATTATTACCACAAATTGTGGGATCATGTTCACATTATTGCAGAGTATAAGCTGGATGTTGATTCGCCTTTTCCCCCTCCTGAACAAGATAGCTTTTCAGCCAAACCTCACCAAATAGAGGCACAAAGGGAACCTGTTAAAGTAATGCATTACGGGAGAAACATTCAGAATATGGTAATGGCCATAGCTTCTAAGCCGGAAGGAGAAGAGCGGGATGAAATGACTATGGCTTTAGCTTCCTACATGCGCAAACAATATCTTATCTGGAATAAAGACACCGTAGCCGATCAGACTATTTTTAATGATATTAAGACACTTTCCAACGGAACTCTGACGGTTCCCGAAGGGGCAAAACTGTCAGAGATCCAGGGTGAATTCAGACAGCCAAATATTCCGGGTACACGTACACAACGTCAGGGACAATGGCATAAAGGCAAGAAAAAGAAAAGAACGGTTTCCAACAATTGATTTCATGACTAAAAAGCTCCAACGCAGGGAGAACATCCGTATTGTTGCAGGCTGGCTTGTGCTTGCCGTTGGGATTTATTTGCTGATAACGTTTGTATCGTATCTGTTCACATGGACAGTTGACCAAAGTTTGCTGAGTCGCGACAATTTGCTGGTTACAGAAATGGAAGCAGCCAATAGGGGAGGCTTGTTGGGAGCACGTTGGTCCCATTGGTTCATAGGAGAATGGTTTGGCTTGAGCGCCTTTATCATTCCCCTTTTTCTGATTGCCCTTTCCATCTTTTTGTTAAAGATACGCCGGGTAAAAATTGTTCCTTTATTTTTTATCATGGCCTTTGGCTGCATTATCCTTTCTGTTGCCCTGGGGTATATTTTTAGTTTTACGTCTTTACGTACGGTATTTGGCTCCGGGGTGGGGGGAACGTATGGTTACCGGGTCAACGAATGGCTGATAGGTATGCTGGGAACGGTAGGTACAGGCTTGTTGCTGTTTTTTGTTCTGACTGCTTTCCCGTTGCCGTTTATTGTTCACCGCATAAGAACTTCCCGCAGGAAAGCCCGCGAGGCAGCTGCAGAAGCCGTGTCCGGCACTGCAATGGACAGCAATAGCTCCGATAAGGGGGGAGTGAAAAATCCTGTACTGGAAGTAGCAATGGCAGACGGGTCAGGCACCGGATCAGCGGATGCAACAGGAATCGTGGGTACTGCAGGAGTTTCCGGAGCTGCCGGTACTGCAGGAGTTTCCGGAGCTGCGGGTGCTGCGGGGGTTGTCGGTACTGCCGGCGTTGCCGACCCGTTACCCGGATTTGAAATTGAACTATCTGAAGAAGAATCGACGGACGGCAAGATGTTGTTTTATGACCCCAGGCAGGATTTGCCCCGTTATAAGAAGCCGCCTTTAGAGTTGCTGGAATATTATAAAGACCAAATTACAGAGGTCCCGCAGGAAGAGTTGGAGAGAAACAACAAGAAGATTGTGGAATGCCTAAGGACATTTGATATACAGATAGAAAAGATTGTAGCTACTCCCGGTCCAACGGTTACGTTATATAAAATTGTATTGTCGCCGGGAATCAGAATTTCGCAATTTACCCGTCTGGAAGATGATATCATGCTTTCTTTGGCTGCCCGGGGAATGCGGGTTATTGCTCCCATCCCCGGAACAAATATGGTGGGGATTGAAGTGGCCAATGATAAACCTTCTTTGGTGCCCATACGGAGTGTTTTGGATTCCAAAAAATTTAAAGAATCCCGGGAAGATTTGCCTATTGTTTTAGGGAAGAGCATTTCCAATGAAATAGTGATGCTGGATCTGGCCCGCCTGCCCCACCTGCTGGTAGCCGGTGCTACCGGTCAGGGGAAATCTGTGGCGTTGAATGCTATTTTAGCTTCTCTGCTGTACAAAATGCACCCGGCTTATCTTAAGTTGGTACTGGTTGACCCAAAACGTGTGGAATTGAACTTGTATTCCAAACTGGACAAACATTTTCTGGCACAGCTTCCGGAAGCAGACAGCCCCATTATCATTGACACAAAGAAAGTGGTATATACCCTTAATTCGCTGTGCATTGAAATGGACGAGCGTCTGGAATTGTACAATAAAGCCGGGGTTCGTAACATCAAGGAATACAATAAAAAGTTTAGGGACAGGGTGTTGAATCCGAACAAGGGCCACCGTTTCATGCCTTTTATTGTAGTAATCATTGATGAATTTGCAGACCTGATTATGACAGCAGGCCGGGATGTGGAAGGACCGCTTACCCGTCTGGCGCAAATGGGGCGTGCGACAGGTATCCACCTGGTTATTGCCACCCAGCGTCCCACAACAAATATTATCACGGGAACCATCAAGGCCAATTTCCCGGCCCGGATTGCTTTTAGGGTAGCCTCAAAAATTGATTCACGAACTATTATTGACGTATCTGAAGCCAATCAATTGGTTGGAAGAGGAGATATGCTTCTGTCTGCCGGTACTGACCTGTTGCGTGTACAATGTGCCTTTATTGACACCCCCGAGGTGGAAAGGATGGTAGAATTTATAGCGAATCAACAGGGATATCCGGGTCCTTTTGAATTGCCGGAATATGCAGAATCTGATAGAAAAGAATCGTCCTTTGGCGCTGCAGAACAACGTGACGAGTTATTTGAAGAGGCAGCCAGGCTTCTGGTTCAGAACGGTGAGGGGTCTACGTCTATGTTGCAGAGAAGGTTTCGCCTGGGATACAACAGGGCCGGAAGGATTATGGACCAGTTGGAAGAAGCCGGTATTGTGGGACCACCCAAGGGCAGCAGCCCAAGGGAACTGTTGGTATCGAGTCCGGAAATTTTGGAAGACATGTTAAAAACCTTATGAAACGTGTTTTTATAATAGCAGGGTTGTTGCCGGCAATTGCAGGAAGCTTGTTGGCGCAAAACCAAAGTGCAGATTGTGTTCTGGACCGTTTTCTGGAAGATGTGAAAGAGGCTCCGGCGCTTCAAATGGATTTCTTATGGAACCAAACGGCAGAAGGCACCCTGATACTTCAGGAAAATATGTTTGTGGTACACCTGGATGAGTTTCACGTGTATTGTAACGGCCGGGAAAAATGGTTATACAATCAAGGTATAGACGAGTGGGAGGAACTGCCACATGATGCACAGGCAGCCGGTATTCTGGAAAACCCCTCGGCATTTTTTACACAACTACGCGATGGTTTTTATCTATCACCGGCATCTGTACAAAAGGAAAATCCGGAGGGAAGGTCTTTGTGGGAACTGAACCTTGTCCCGTACCATAACGATTCTGTTTTCACCTGGATAATCTTACAGCTGGAAGAAGACGGGCTGCAGTTGCGGAATATCCGTTATGGTTTGGCAGACGGTACTGCCTATGCCGTAAAGTTGCTTTCCTTTGAAACCATTTCTGCCCGGGACCCGGGATTTTTTACTCCAAATATTTCTTTAGGAATGCCGTAGCTTGTGCAATGGCATCTTGTCCGTGATTGGATTTTTTGTAAATAAAGCAATGAAGCCCTTCCGGATAATCCAACAATTGCGCATCTACGCCATTCTTCATTAACATGTTGTAGTATAAGACTCCTTCATTATGCAACGAGTCGCGTCCGCCCACTATAACCAGTGCCGGAGGCAATCCCTTTAGTTCTTCTTCTGTTGCATAAATGGGGGATAAATACGGATCGCGGGCATTGCCATCTCCTACATAGCAGCTGTCAAAAATGAAAGACATTTTTTTGGGAATACTTCCTTTTGGGTGGGGTTTTTCCATAGCTGTGGTTGCCAGGTCTAAAGGAGGACAATTCAAGAATTGGCATAAAAACCGAATCTTACCTTCTTTCTTAGCCTTCATACAGGTTACTGTTGTCAGGTTTGCCCCTGCGCTGTGTCCGCCTATTGCAATTCTTTCTGTATCTATACCGTATTCATCTGCCCGGTCAAACAAAAAGTTTACCACTTCATAAATTTGATTCACGGCTGCAGGGAAAGGGTGGTCGGGAGCTTTGGGATAATCTATACTAATAATTTTACAACCCAAAACCCGGCTCCATTCTATGTTCAACTTTTCATCCATTTCCGGACTGCCCAGGATAAAGCCTCCGCCATGCAAGTCTATGTACAAAGGGGCGGGAGAAGGATTCTCAAATCCGTACCATACGGTACGTGTACGTCCCAGAGGAGTATCTATAAAAACTTCTTTTCTCAACGAGGCGTTTTTCTTTTTCATAAAGGAATACATAGGCCCGGAAAGGGCTTTTTCCAATTTATGAAAACGCCTGCCTTTTTTTTGGTATTGTTCTGCTGTAAGTATTTTCATGATATATGATTGGTTGGTTGTTGCATAAGAATTCTTCGCGAGGCAGGGTGGAGGTTGTTTGACCTCTTTCCCAGGTTTTTAATAAAGCCGAGGGGGTACTCCTCAAAGGTAATTAAAACAAATCCTTTTTCTGTCCCTTCGGGACATATCACGGTTTCTTTGCGCAAAAAGGCAAGAGCTTCTGTATGTGTAACCTCAAGCCGGGGGAAGGCATTTTGTTTTAAATCAACAGAAAGAGATAAATCCGGATGGGGAATCCAATCGTTCCCTTTTTTAACGGCCACGGCAATTCCGGAATGTACTACGTGCAGAGAAGTTTCTAAAAAGGCCATTTCCCTTTGCAGGCAGGCCGGAGTTGCTTTCAGCAGGTCTTCCTTCATGGTATAGAGGTACGAACCATTTAATGGCTCCGGATGGTTGCCGGGCATACGCGTTTTGGTTTTGCTTTGCCATGCTGTAAATTTTTCCTGTTTTGCAGCCGAGGCTGTTTTTTCCAGCAACGCCAGAAAAAAACCTTCTCCGGTAATCCGGTGGGGCAGGTATTTTTGCGGTTCCAGAAGCGTACGTGCTCCCAGTGTGTTGCATATCCAGTCAACCTGCTCTTCGTTTTCTTTTGTATTAAAAGTACAGGTACTGTAGAGCAGTAACCCTCCCTGCCGCAGGGAAGGCCACAGGTCACTGACAATACGTCGTTGTCTGGCTACGCACAGGTCCACCAGAGCCGGAGACCAGGTGCTTCTTGATGCAGGGTCTTTGCGGAAAAGACCTTCTCCGGAACAGGGCACATCGGCAACCAGGACATCAAAGAAGCCTGCCAGTTTCCGGAAGGCTGACGGGTCGTTTCCCGTAACAGCCACCCGGCCGTATCCCCAACGGGCTATATTGTGGCTCAGTACGGGGATTCGGGAACGGATGGTTTCGTTGCTTACCAACAGCCCGTCCTCAGGGAGCATATCCAGCAACAAAGTGCTTTTTCCTCCCGGAGCCGCACAGGCATCCAGTATGCGGGGGGCCGTCATTTCGGTCAAAAAAGGTTCCAGCCGGCATACAGACATGCCGGATGCTTCCTGTACATAATACGCTCCTGCATGAAAACGGGGATCCAGAGTAAAGACAGGCCTTGTACTCAGGTACCTTCCCCGGGGACACCAGGGAATGGGTTCAGATCCAGGGAAGAGTTCTCCTTGGGCTTTCAGGGCATGCTGACGGATACTGACAGGTGGCGGGGTGTCCAGCGTAGCTATCAGACGTTCTGCTTCTTCTGCGGAAAGCCATGATTTCAGCATATTCTGAAAATCCGTCCTCATAAACCTCCCGGTTTTGGGAATTTATTTGTTAAGCCCTTCTGCCAATTTAGACGTAAACTGGTTTACAAATTCTTGCAATTTCCCGCCTAACATCATCTTCATCATCATATTCAATTGGGCGTCCAGTTCCAATTGCAGCCGGCAGCCTTCTTCTTGTGGCCGGATATGTACATACAGGTTAAACGAAAACGGAACACTTCCGTGTTGTTCCATTACAATAAGAGAAGGAGCCTGACGCTCTGTGACTTTGACACCCACTTGCATGCCTTGCGCATTGGCCAGAATGGTGTCTTGAGTAATGGTTACTTTGTCTTTGTGTTCTTCCGGCAAGGTGTCTGCAAGACGTGAAAAATCGGAAAAAAGATCAAATACGGCATCGGCCGGTTTGTTGATAAAACAGGATTCTCCTGTAACGTGTGTTTTTGACATATTTATTGTCCCCATGTATTGGGAGTCAGACGCCAAACCTTGAGTGTTTCTATCTGCTCCGGACTAATCCATTTTTTTATGACTGCTTCTTCCAGAAGGTTTTCGTAATTGGTGAGTGTAACAAGTTTGCAGTTGCTTTTTTCAAAAGCCCTGCGCGCCACATCAAAATTGTAGGAGAAAATAGCGCTGACACCCAACACGTTAGCATAAGACATCTTAAGGCAATCAACAGCAGAAAGAGCAGAGTGTCCTGTAGAAATAAGGTCTTCCACAACCACAACGTTTGCTTTGGGAGGGAAGGTGCCTTCAATTTGTGCTCCTGTCCCGTGTTCTTTTCTACGGGGACGAACATACACAAAAGGTTTGTTTAGCGTATCTGCAATAAGTGCTCCCATGGCAATGGCTCCGGTGGCTACACCGGCAATGACATCAACGGAAGGGTAATTGTGCAAAATAGATTGGCACATGGCATTACGTATGAAGCCCCTGACTTGGGGAACAGAAAGAATTTTTCGGTTATCGCAATATATAGGAGACTTCCATCCCGATGCCCATTGAAAGGGTTTTTCAATGTTGAGCTGCACAGCTTCTATTTCTAACAATTGTTGTGCAACTTTTTTTTCAACAGATTCCATAATAATCACATATCTTTGTACAAATGTACAGTATTTTCTTCAATAATAGACGCCTTCAGTTTTGCCAAAACGACTCCCTTTCCCATTCACATCCGGATACTGTTGTAGAATCTTTGGATCAATACCGTTCGTGGGAAGATTTGATTGACAGCTTTCAGGCCCATAACACAGTAAAACATGTGCTCATTCCGGTTGAAGATCCCGGCGAATCCCTTGCGCAGGTATGTAACCGGTTTGAAATTATACAGGCAGCAGGAGGACTTGTTACCAATCCCTCCGGAGATCTGCTTATGATTTACCGTTACGGGCGATGGGATCTTCCTAAAGGAAAGCAGGAACGTGGCGAGTCTTTGCAAGAAACCGCCCTTAGGGAAGTGGCAGAAGAAACGGGAGCGCAGGCATTGCAACTGGTAGATGAGAAATACGATAAAACGTACCATTGTTACAACTATTGCGGGAACAATGTGATTAAAATGACAGCCTGGTTTAAGATGACAGAAAGCAGCCGGGCCAATTTGAGCCCCCAAACAGAAGAGGGTATTGAAAAAGTAGCGTGGATTCCCAGGGGGGAGCTGGAATCCAAACTGAATGGTTGTTTTGCTTCTATCCGGCTGTTGATTCAAAAAGTATTAGCCTCCGAAATCGTCAAATAGAATGTGCTCTTTCGGGACCCCCAGGTTGTCCAGCATCTCTGTGGTAGCGGAAGTCATCAAAGGTGGGCCACACAGGTAGTATTCCGCCTCTTCCGGTTCCGGATGTGTTTGCAGGTACTTGTCAAATAACACCTGGTGGATAAAACCGACAGCTCCTTTCCAATCATCTTCCGGCTGCGGATCTGACAACGCTATGTGAAAAGAAAAGTTGGGGAAGGCGGCTTCTATATCCCTGAATTCCTGTTCGTAAAAAACCTCTTTTCGGGAACGGGCACCGTACCAGAAAGATACCTTGCAGTCTGTCTTTAACGTCTTGAATAAATGGAAAATGTGGGAACGCATGGGGGCCATGCCGGCACCTCCACCAACAAATACTTTTTCGGCCGGTGTGTTTTTTAGGAAAAAATCCCCGTAAGGGCCGGACACTTTTATGGTGTCTCCCGGTTTGCGGGAAAAAACATAGGACGAGCACACCCCCGGGTTGACTTTCATAAAGGTACCGCGTGAGCGGTCCCACGGTGGAGGAGAAATACGTACGTTCAATACAATTCTGTTGCCTTCTGCCGGATGGTTGGCCATGGAGTAGGCGCGGAATCCGTATTCTTTGTTTACCATTTTCAGTCCGGGGAAACCAAAAGAGTTCCAACCGTCCATAAAAGGCGTATCTATCTGTATATCTTTTGCAAAATCTACAGATACGGGCGGAACGTCAATCTGCACATAGCCTCCGGGTTTGAAGTCAAGGGTTTCTCCTTCCGGTAGCTGTATTACCAGCTCTTTAATTAAAGATGTCAGGTTGTGGTTGCTGATTACTTTACATTCCCACTTTTTCACACCCAGCACCTGTACAGGTATTTCCACTTCCATATTTTCCCTAACTTTTACCTGGCAGGCAAGGCGCCATTGGTTCTGTTGCTCCCTGCGTGTGAAGAACCCTGTTTCGGTAGCCAGGATAGAGCCTCCGCCTGATAAAATACGGCACTTACAAAGGCCGCACGTGCCTCCTCCTCCGCAGGCAGAGGGCAGGTAAACTTTATGTTGCGCCAAGGTGCTTAGCAGGGAATTGCCCGGCTCGGCTTGCAGGGTTTTTTCACCATTGATGGTAAGGGTCACTTCCCCCGAGGGCAGCAACTTGTGTTTGGCGTAGAGCAACACGGTTACCAAAATAAGGGTAACCACCAGGATAACGGAAACAGATAGAAATAAAAACGGAACCAGTGGCATAATCAGTACTCCGGTGTTAGATACAAGTTAAAATTTGATTCCCATAAAACTCATAAAAGCAATACCCATAAGGCCTGTAATAATAAAGGATATGCCCAGTCCCCGCATGGGACCCGGGATGTTTGAGTAACTTAGTTTTTCCCGGATGGCTGCAATGGAAACAATGGCCAGCAGCCAGCCCAGTCCGGACCCCAGGGCATAAGCTCCTACCTCTAAAACATTGCTGTAATCCCTTTCCTGCATAAACAGCGATGCTCCCAGTATGGCGCAGTTTACGGCAATCAGGGGCAGGAATATGCCCAGGTTGTTGTACAAGGCGGGAGAAAATTTTTCTATGACCATTTCTACCAGCTGTACAATAGCAGCAATAACGGCTATGAACAAGATGAAACTTAAAAAACTGAGGTCTGTCCCTGCCCAGGCAGGGTTAATCCGTGCCAGTGCATCCGGAGCGAGCACGTATTTATGCAGCAGGTAATTTACAGGAAGTGTAATGAGCAATACAAAAAGTACGGCAACACCCAGGCCTGTTGCAGTTTTAACGGTTTTAGAAACAGCCAGGTAAGAACACATGCCCAGAAAATAGGCAAAGATCATATTCTCTGTAAAGATGCCTTTTACAACTATGTTTATTAATTGTTCCATACACTTTTAGTATTTCCGGCATTGTAAATCCAAACAATCAGGCCTAAGATTATCAGTGCCATGGGGGGTAGGATAAAGAGTCCGTTGTTTTCGTAAAAACCTCCTTGCAAAACGTACCAGCGTTCCGGTATAATGGTATAGCCCAGCAACGTGCCATTTCCCAGCAATTCCCGGATGGCGGCTACCGCTACCAGAATGATTCCGTACCCCAGTCCGTTGGCGATTCCGTCAAAAAAAGAAGGTATGGGTTTGTTGTTCAGGGCAAAAGCCTCTATACGACCCATAATGATGCAGTTGGTGATAATCAATCCCACAAAGACAGAAAGTTGTTTGCTTATTTCCCAGGCAAAAGCTTTCAGTATTTGATCTACAATGATAACCAGGGTAGCGACTACCATCAGTTGCACAATAATGCGGATGCGGTTGGGGATGGTATGGCGGATGAGGGAAAGAAGTAATTCTGAAAAACCGGTTACCAGCGTTACGGCAAGTGCCATGACAAGGGCCGGTTCCAGTTTGACTGTCACAGCCAGTGCAGAACAGATGCCCAGCGCAAGAACAGGAATGGGGCTGGTTTTAAACAGGGGGTCAAGGAATGTACGTTTATTCATGCGCTTCTTCTTGGATTAGTTGGTTGATCAACGGCAGGTATAGTAACAAAGTTTCCCGTATCATATTTTCAACGCCCCGGCTTGTTATGGTTCCTCCTGAAATGCCGTCCACAGCATGGGGGTTATTACCGGCACTGCCTTTTTGCTTAAGTACGGCAATGGATACAAATGTTCCGTCCCGGTACAGGGATTTTCCACGGAACGGGTTGCTGAATTCCGGCTTTGATATCTCGGCTCCTAGTCCGGGCGTCTCTCCCTGGTGGTCAAAAACGGCCCCATATACGGTTTGCCCGTCAGCATCAAGTGCCATGTACCCCCACAGTGGTCCCCACAAGCCTTTTCCACTGAGTGGGACAATGTATTTGCGAATTCCGTCGTCCGGGGTACAGATGAATAAGGGTAGCTGCTGCGGCCCCACGCAGGTATCCCGGATGTATTGTTCATAGGGTTGTCCCTCCAGGTGTACGGCTCGCAAAATACTTTGCCGGGTTTCTTCTTTTTGGTTTGCCGTTTGCCGGGGTTTCAGGACTTCCGAAACAAACGCCAACAGAGCTGCCGTTATCGTAACCAGGATAGCGGCATAAAGAAAGGTGTAAAGGTTTCCGTTTGTTTTCGATTTATCCATGCGTGGCAATTTTTTTCATTCTGCGTCCGGTACTGACGGCAACAACCGTGTGGTCAATCAGGGGAGCAAATGTGTTCATTAACAATACGGATAACATCATGCCTTCCGGATACCCCGGATTAAAGAGTCGGATGAGTATGGTAAACAGGCCAATGAGAAATCCGAAAATCCATTTTCCCGTTTCTGTCTGCGGGCTTGTAACGGGGTCGGTGGCCATAAATACACAGCCAAAGGCAAATCCTCCCATGACCAGGTGGTAGTGTAGGGGAATGTTTCCGGCCAGGGACATAAGCCCGGCTCCGGCAATGCAGGAAACCATGATCTTCCAGCTGGCGACTCCTGTAAACAACAGGATAGCGGCACCCAGTAAAACACATACGACAGACGTTTCTCCCACAGAACCCGGAACAAGTCCCAGGAACATGTGTATCCAGGATGGCAATCCGTCTGTAATGCCTGCCACCGAACCGGCCGTTTCTGTTATTTGTGCCAGCGGGGTGGCACCGCTTATTCCGTCCACCCAGATGGAATCTCCCGTCATGTGTCGGGGGTACGAGAAAAACAGAAAGGCCCGGGTAAGCATGGCCGGATTCCAAATGTTCATGCCGGTACCTCCAAAGATTTCTTTTCCAATAAGAACTGAAAAAGCCACGGCAGTTGCCAGCATCCACAAGGGGATGGTAACCGGGACTATCAGGGGGATGAGCATGCCTGTGACCAGGTATCCTTCGTTAACCTGGTGCCCGCGGATTTGCGCTATGGTAAACTCAATGCCCAATCCTGTAACATACGATACAACAAGCAGGGGAAGGACCTTGAGGAATCCAAACCAAAATATCTGAAAGAAACCGGTACCGGCCGCCCGGGTTCCCATAGCCGTATAATGTTGCCACCCTGTATTGTACATTCCAAAGAGTAAACAGGGAATCAGGGCAATGACCACTACAATCATAACGCGTTTAAGGTCGTTGCAATCCCTTACGTGGGACCCTTTGCGCGTAACCGTTCCGGGTACCAGAAGAAACGATTCAAAAGCATCAAAGGTGGAATGTAGGAAAGATAACCGACCGCCTTTACTGAAAACCGGCTTTATGCGACGGATTATGTTTTCCGGAAACTTTATATTGTTGGGGCGTTTCATTGCATTTCTTTAATCATCAGGTCAATCCCTTGTTGTACAATATCCTGGATTTCAATTTTTGACGAACAAATAAATTCACACAGGGCAACATCTTCCGGGAGCACCTCGTAAATTCCCAGTTTTTCCATTTTTTCCACTTCGCCGGCCAACGTAGCTTTCAGCAAGTGGGAAACAAAAATATCCATAGGCAGGACCTTCTGGTAATCTCCGGTCATGACAAAAGCACGCGGGCCTCCGTTTGTATTGGTATCCAGATTAAATTGAGCCGTTTTCCCCAGCAGCGGAGCCAGAAACGTAAGGTATGTGCGGGCAGCGCTAAAGCGGTGCAACCGCAGGGGACGGGCCCATCCCAACAATTCCCGGTTGTATCCTTCCGGTAAGAACGTTACCTGCTGGTGGTGGAATCCCAGAAAGCCATCTTCTCCCACCGTATCTCCTGTCAGGGGATTACCGCTTATGGCTCGGATTTCCATACCATTTTTTTGCAGGAATCCGGTAAGTGATGTAATCTGAGCCCCTGCATGACAAGGAATGTATCCGGTCCTTTCCAGGGCAGACCCCGTAACGGCAACCAGCCTTGTTGTGTCGTAGGTACCCTGCAGGAACAGCCTTCCGATAACAACCAGTCCCAACGGGCTGAGCGTCCATATTACCCTGTCTTTTCCTGCCGGGCATACGTGGTGTATTTGTATCCCCGGGTTGCCTGCCGGATGTGGTCCGGAGAACACGTGCTTTTTCCCCGGCAGCCGGTGAAATACGCTGTGGGCCGAGGTTTTATCCGACAGTCCCAGATGCACCTTGCCCGGGCACAACCGCTCCATGACACGCAAGCCCATCTGCAACGCTTCTTCCTCGGCAGCAAAGGCAAAATCGTAATCGGGTGCAAGCGGTGCCGAGTCAAAGCAACTGATGTAAATGTGCATAGGTTCCTCTTCCGGCCGGGCAGGCGTACCGTACGGCCTGCGGATAATGTACGGCCAGCAACCGCTGGCCAGGAGGATTTCCCTCACGCTTCCCGGAGCAAGATCTTCCGGTGCGCCAACCGGAAATACGGCCTTGTTGTTCTTGTTATCCGGTACAATCCTGATGCCCGTCAGCTTTCTTTTTTCCCCGCGCACAATAGAACTAACCGTGCCACTTACCGGAGCAGTAAATACTATTTCCGGATAGGCCTTGTCACAATACACAGGACTGCCTGCCAGGACTGCATCTCCTTCATGGACAAGAAGCTTGGGAATGACATTTTTAAAGTCGGCAGGTTTTAGCTCATAAAGCGTTCCCGATACCGGAGGATCAACAAACATAGCTGCTTGCCCTTTCAGCGGGATATCCAGTCCTTTTCTTAATTTATAACACGTACTCATACGTACTTTTTTGCCGTTACAAAGATAAAATTTTCAATGGCTTTTTCCCTATATTTGCCCGCATGAAGGAGAATTATTTGGAGGAGTTGAACAAAGCTCAAAGAGAAGCTGTTGAAAATACCACAGGTCCGTCGTTGATTATAGCGGGTGCCGGAAGCGGCAAAACAAAAGTATTAACATGCCGGATTGCGCACATGCTGGAGCAGGGGATTCCTGCCTCGTCCATCCTGGCCTTAACCTTTACCAACAAGGCTGCCAAAGAGATGAAAGAACGCCTGGCTATGCTGGTGGGACCGGAATACGTTCGTTTTTTATGGATGGGGACGTTCCATGCTGTTTTTGCCCGTATTTTAAGAAAGGAGGCAGAGGTGCTGAACTTTCCCCGCAATTTTACCATATACGATAAGTCCGACTCAAAAACGGCTATAAAAAGGTGCATCAAAGAGTTGGAATTGGATGAGAAAAAATACCAGCCGGGAGAAATCATGTCGCGCATTTCGCGTGCCAAGAACAACTTGCTGACAGCCAATGCTTACCGGGCCAACGACCAGGTACGTCTGGCTGATGAGCTGTCCGGCAGACCGCGGATTGCCGATGTTTACGCTTTGTATGCCAAAAAATGCCAGCTGGCCGGAGCCATGGATTTTGACGATTTGTTGTTATATACCAACATCCTGTTGCAACAGAACGAGCAGGTTCTGGAGCATTACCGCCAACAATTCCGGTACATCCTGGTTGATGAATACCAGGACACCAACCTGGTACAATACCTGATTATCAAAAACCTGGCATTGACCAACCGCAACATCACCGTAGTCGGGGACGATGCCCAAAGTATTTACGCCTTTCGCGGTGCCCGTATTGAAAACATCCTCAATTTCAGCAAAGACTTTCCCGAGGCCAAAGAATTCCGGCTGGAGCAAAATTACCGCTCCACACAAACGGTAGTAAAAGCGGCCAACAGCCTGATTAAGCACAACACACGCCGTATGCGCAAGGAATGCTTCTCGGAATCGGTACCGGGAGAAAAAATTGAACTCCTGAGTGCCTACACAGACGCAGAAGAAGCGTTTATGGTCGTTGGCTCTATTACAGATAAGATGTACACTACAAAAGACGGGTACGGAGCTTTTGCCATTCTGTACCGTACCAACGCCCAATCCCGTCTTTTTGAAGAGGCGCTTCGTCGCAGGAATATACCTTATAAGGTTTACGGAGGGTTTTCCTTTTATGAACGGGCCGAGGTGAAAGACATGCTCGCCTACATACGTCTGGTGGTCAACCCGCACGACGAGGAAGCTTTTCGCCGTGCTGTGGCCGTGCCTTCGCGGGGCATTGGTGCCGTAACCTTGCAAAAATTGAGCAATGCGGCCTTTTTCTCGGGTATGTCTTCGCTGGCCTATATACAAAACGGGGACCTTCAGGCGGCCGGCCTGGGGGGCAGCATGGGAGAGCGTCTGCGAGCTTTTTCTCAGGTAATTGAAACGGTACAAGCTTCACAGGAAGAAGGCAAGAACGCCTTTGAATTGTCCATGGAAGTAGCCACCTTGTCCGGTTACCTGCATATGTTGCGGGAGGACAAATCCATTGAAGGCATGTCTAAGTTGAACAACGTGGAAGAACTGTTCAATAGCCTGCAGGCTTTTTGTGGCGTAGCCGGAGAAGAAGCCGAGCTGGAAACAGAGGTATCCGTTCCGGAACCGGGAGAAGGAAAACCCACCCTGGACAGGTTTCTGAACAACGTTACTTTGCTGACACAGGCAGACGAACAGGAAAGCCCCGATCAGGAAAAGGTAAGTCTGATGACAGCCCACTCGGCAAAAGGCCTGGAATTTTCACATATCTACGTAGCAGGCATGGAAGAAAGGCTCTTTCCTTCGATGCTTTCTTCTGATATACAGGAAGAACTGGAGGAGGAACGGCGTTTGTTTTACGTGGCCATGACCCGCGCCAAGAAAACACTCACCCTTTCCTACGCCCGCTCCCGTATGCGCTGGGGCAAAACGGAATCCAACCCGCCCAGCCGCTTCCTGCGTGAAATCGACCCGGCATTCCTTTCCCGTCCGCTGTCTCCCGCCCCCACATTGAACCGTTTGGGTACGGATTTTTCCCGTCCGGGCTCTGCGCAATCCGGTACCTACCGTTCCGGTTTCAGCTCCCAATCCGCTTCCGGCTCTCGGCCCGGTTTCGCTCAGCCTACTACTTCCCGTTCCGGTTTCGGCTCCCAGCCCGCTTCCGGCTCTCGGCCCGGTTTCGCTCCGTCTGCTACCTCCCGTCCTGTTCCTTCCCGTTCCTCCGCTCCCCGCAATACGTCCTCCACAGAGGACTTTGTGCCGGCAGACCCGTCCCTTCTGAAAACGGGCATGGCCATTGAACACGACCGTTTTGGCCCCGGCCGCATTGTGTCTATGGAAGGCGCCATGCCCAACACAAAAGCAGTCATTGATTTTGAATTTGGCGGAGTAAAAACCCTGTTGCTCAAATTTGCAAAAATCAGGATTGCTGAGGGAAGCTAAGCTCTATATCGGAGTTACTTCTTTGTCCTGATGTGTCAGCTGCCATCCGTTTGGGAACGCCAAACACTTTGATTGATCCTCAAAATTTCATAAAAATTAAATAAGAGGAGCCTCGGCGTGTCACCGTAGCACGGCCCAGAAGCGCGCCGGAAGGTAGATGTTGGGAAGGTGTGTGGCAGGGGCGAAGAGGGGAGCTATTTGGGAGGGGGTGAAGCCGGCAATGCCGCAACCAATTTCGGTGACCAGGAAGGTCAGGTCGGGATGGCGTTCGGCAAATTGGATGAATTCGTCCACGTAGGGTTTTATGGCCTCGGGACCCCCGTGCATGGTTGGGATGGCGTAAGATTGCCCTTGCAGGCCGATGCCCCGGCCCCATACGGCTCCGAATTTATTTACAGCCAGCAGGGCGGCACCACCCCCGTGGGCTCCGGAGAGGTTGCTGCCAAAGACGAAAATCTCGTTCGGCCTGAGTTGCTCTATGCGAGGGGAAGATGTGCGGGTGGTTGTGTCAAAGTTGTTCATATCAAGGATTCATTGACTTACCAAATAAAAGGAATTAATCTATACCTAACGTCTTTACAATATTCCGAGTATCCGGCTAATTCTTTTTGTAGGGTGGTATCTTCATAATATGTTCTGACAAGAATCAAAACAATCAGTACAAACAGGGGGATTAGTGCAAGTACGGAACCCAGGGCTAACGGTAACGATACGGAACCTAAAAGCATTCCCAGGTATCCCGGGTGTCGTACAATACTGTATGGGCCTGTATTTATTAGAGTATGATCTTTATCTTTTTGAATACGTAAGGTACCTTCAAAGAAAGGATTGTGCAGCATGGGCCATGTAGAAAAGATTGCTGAAATTATGTACAGAATTATACCAATATACAAATAGTAGAAAGGCATTGCATCAGTTAGATTAAATCTTTGATCAATTCCCGCAATAAGCGGAGTTAGTATAATAGCAAATAGAAAGTAAGTCAGGATAATGTATTTATCAAATAGCTTTGTTCCTTTTTGCATCTTTCCTCTGTCATGTAAAAGTCTAGGCGTTTTTTTTATGAGTACGACTCCTACGGTTAGTCCGCCAACAACGTATACGCCAATATAAATCCATACCCTCACATTATTAATTGCTCCGGAAGCCAGAAAAAACACAAGACTTGTTATGGTTATCCAGCGAATGGGTGCCAAAAAGGTCCTTATTCCTGATTTTGTTAATGCTTCTCCCATGTGTTATTTGAGTCTTGGTGTTTAACTGTTTCTTAAACAGCTCAATGTAAAGTTATGCTTTTTATATACCCATCCCAAATATTTGTGCAACAAAGTAGTGCGTTGCACTCACTTGACGATAGGCCAAATTCATTATGATTAAGGGTAGTAAGTGTCGCGAAATGATGTAGCGTTGCATCTTGCTGAAGGTCTGCTTGTTGCTGTCTTAGCTTGGATACTGCTACTCACTACCCTTCAGAGAAAACGGCGGAACTGCAACGGAATACGCCAAGCGAACGGTCTGTATCGGCAAAGGAAAACATTGGCTCCCGAAAAGGGAGG
>DIRP01000012.1:50412-128269 GCA_002427525.1 Bacteroidales bacterium UBA5433
GGATTTTCCGTGCCGATACAGCCGGACGTGTTGCCATGGTGAGCGGGTGAGCAAGTGAACGGGTGAGCAAGTGAGCAAGTGGGCAAGTGGGGGGGGGCTGCAAGATAGGAATGATGTTTTAATGACAAAAACAGAGAATGAAAAAAGCCAATCGTCTATTTATCAACTGATTGGCTTCTTGTGGAGCGGTCCGGACGGGACTCGAACCCGCGACCCCGTGCGTGACAGGCACGTATTCTAACCAAACTGAACTACCGGACCTTATTTGGTTGGGAGTGCAAATGTAGGTAATGTTTTTGAAAGTGCAAAAAAACTAAAATGCACGTGTCCGTATTTCCTGGTTTTCTGAAAACCCGGAGTATTGGTGAATGAAAACTGCCCCGGATGTTCCAGTACAATCAACCCTTCTTCAAGAATGCCTGCCTGCATAATTTTTTCCGGCAGGAGCTCCAGACCGGGCAGGTCGTACGGGGGATCGGCAAATACGACGTGGAACCGGGAGGTGCATATGTTAAGAAAATCAAAGACGTTGTTTCTGACAACACGTACGCGGCCTGCGACAGCAAGTGTTTCGGCTGTTTTGCTGATATAACGGGCATGGGCCGGGTCCATTTCCACGCATACAACGGATGGGCATCCTCGGGAAGCAAATTCAAACGCAATGTTTCCGCTACCGGAAAATAAATCCAGGACCCGGACGGAAGATAAATCCAGATTGTTCTCCAACATGTTGAAAAGCCCTTCTTTGGCATAATCTGTGGTGGGGTGTGCTGTAAAGGATTTAGGAGGTGTAAGTATACGTCCTTTTAATGTTCCGCTGATAATACGCATGGTATTTCAAAGCTACAAAGAATAATTGAGTATGAAAATTAGCTGAAACTGAATGGAAGAAGTTTACGGAAGGAGCCGATTATTTAGGTGCTTACCGGGAAAAAGTGCGGGCCGTAAAGCAGGTTCATAGATTCTGTGGGGAGGGGGTTGGCGGGGTTTGTTGCTATGGTTACTGACGGGAAGAAGGTACACAGTTGCTTCATGTGTGCCTGTGTAAAGGATCCGGTGATGTACAGGCTCAGGCTTTTGGGGTTCAGTTGCCATTGTTTGAGGGCAAAAAACAAGAAATACAGCGCTGTTCTAAATCGGTCAACGGCATAAGAGTTACACAAGAGCAGACGTTCTCCCTGCATGAGAATGAGGTCTGCATGGGTGGGTGTGTAACACATCAGGGCCCTTGAGTATTCCTTTTGTTCCATAATGTAGCGTAACAGGGGAATGATACCGGCATAAAATTTGGCTTTGTGCTGGTGTTTAGCCACCATGGCATTGACGGGAGCCGGAAGTGCATAAATGCATGTAGATTCCAGAGGATTGATGGTGGTGTAATTGATTTCATCCAGGTAAGCTACATCAAACAGCTGTTCAAGAATTTCAATGGCTCGTTCCGGTTTAAAAAGAGAAGAAGGAATAAGGGTATGCCTGTGGGTATCAAGTACCACATGGCAGTTAGAAAAGCGTTTTTGCAACAATTCTTCCTGCTTAATAACGTTTCCTACTTCTTTTGCCCATTCGTTGTAATCGTTTCCCGGAAATGCATACGAATGGCTTTTACATAAAAGGCAGTCGTCATTCTGTGTGTCTTCTACAACAAAAGAAAGTCCATTCACACCAATATGAATGGACAGTCTGTGGTGTGCCTGCGGTATTTTGATGTGCGCAGACATGTTTTTATTCCCAGTTCCCCGCGTTATTGTTGGGTTGGTCAATACTACCTACTTTTATGCCCGGATAGCGGTTGGTGATGTTACGTTCTTCGTTCAGGTTAACTATCAATTGACGGTTAAGACCTTTTAAAAGTACATCAAAAGGAGAACATGCTTCAAAAAGCGGAACGTCCACTCCGGATACTTTTTTCACTACAGCCCGCATTTCAAATTCTTCGCCTACCAGGGGTACCCAGCGGAGGGAGTCAATGTTAAATCCGGGATACTTGAGCAACGTGTCTTTGACAGCCATTTCCATACTGTCACGGAATACGCGGCCCTGAGCTACGGCTACCGAGTCGTCAAAGGAACCAATTTGCCGGACGATGGTAATATAACCGTTGTTGTAAAAATTTTCCAGGGTGTCAAAATTCTCGGCATATTTTCCGAACTCTGTCTTATAAGAGGTTTGCAGGGTACGGATGTCTTTTAGTCTTTCAATAGCCAGCAGTTGACGGAAGTTACGATCTTTTTCAAAATTTAGGGGAGCAGTCAGGCTTTTGACTATAAAAAAGCCCAGGATAATAATAATCACAGGCAGGATTACAATGGTAAAAATCTTTTTCATTATTGAATAATTAGTATTATCACGCAGATGTCCTGCAAAATTAGGAAAAAAAATAACCCTTGCAATAAATCAATTATATTTGCATCAATATCTTTTTTATGAAAGGCCTTTTTTCAAAGAATCTGATAGCAAGATGGGATGGAGCGTTGTCGCGTTCTAAGCGAATTTTTATTGCTACCCACGTGAATCCCGACGGAGATGCCATAGGGGCGATGGTCGGTCTGGGGGTATTTTTGAAAGAGCAGGGATACCATGTAACTATGGCATGCCCAACACCTTATCCGGAATTTTTGGATTTTCTGGACAAGGATAAAGAAATACTAATTTATGTATTGCAACAAAAAGCAGTAAGTAAGGCAATTGAACAAGCCGATTTGATAATTGCTGTCGATGTAAGTAGTTTTTCGCGAATGGAGATGATGGGTCCGGTAATAAAAAATTCATCATTGTATAAAATTTTGATGGATCACCATATTGATCCCGTCAAGAATGAATTTGATCTGGTCTTTTCCACTACCCGTATCAGTTCTTCCTGCGAACTGATTTACCGCGTACTTAAAGCCTGGAAACCGAATGCAACAATCAGTGCGGCTCAGGCTACTGCTTTGTTGACCGGTATCATAACAGATACGAACCAATTTGCCAACAGTGTTTTTCCGGATACATTCCTGGTGGCTTCTGCCTTGAAGGCTTGTGGGGCAGATACAGAGGAAATATTTAACAAGGTATACCGTAATTTTTCTGTCAATCGAATGCGGTTGATGGGATATGCTTTGCAACATATTAAATTGTTGCCCGAGTATAACACGGGCTATATTGTGCTTACCAAAGACATCCTGGATGCTTACGGATACAGGATTGGGGACGCAGAAGGGTTTGTGAATTTTCCGCTGGCCATCCGGGGAATAACTGTCTCGGCTTTTTTCCTTCAAAGACACGACCATATTAAGGTTTCGCTCAGGTCTATGGGAGACATTGCCGTTAATGGAATTGCCAAAGAATTTTTTAACGGAGGAGGTCATTACAATGCTTCTGCGGGGAAGATGGAAAATGTGCCGGAAAGAATTGAGGAGCGTCTAAAAGAAGCACTGGGCACAATAATTGCATTAAAGGAAAACAAGAAAAATTAAAACAAAAACCGGAATGAGGTTTTATGTCATTGTCTTTGCTGTAGTATTCATTAGTCTTGGTTCCTGTACAAAAGAGGATAGGAAACTGCTGATTATTCAGCAAGAAGCTGCAATAGACCAATACGTACAAAACCTTTCCTGTGATACAGTGTTGTACCAAAACGGAGTAGTAAGGGCTATACTGGAACGGGGGAAGTCCTCCTATGCGGCAGATACTGTTGCAGAAGGAGATACGGTACGTTTCTATTATGCCGGATATATTTTCTCAAATGGGAAAGGAACGTTATTTCATACCAACTCAGACAGTGTGGCTACTGCCAACAACAGAACGCTTCCGGAAGATCAGGCCCTGTTATGCTCAGGCGCCATAGGGGGCGGGGAATTGCTGAAAGGGCTGGATTACGGATTCCGGGGCATGGCTCCCGGGGAGCATGCCTACCTGGTTTTTAACACAGACTTTGGTTTTGGCAATACAAAAGTAGGTCAGGTGCCTGCCATGTCGCCTTTGTTGTTTGAAGTTTGGTTTGTACAGGTTGTTAAAAAACAAATATCTTTGTCCCAATGAAAAGACGCATCTTTTATCTGATGGCTTTGACGGTATTGCTGCCGGCTGCTATTTCTTCTTGTGCACGTACGCCGGAAGAGAATGTGAAGGAACTACATGAAAAGGTTTTAGCCGCTCATGTAAAGATTGTACACCTGGACACGTTGCAGAAAACAGAATCGGGGTTGTATTATACCATCTTACAACAGGGATTGGGTAAGAAAAACACAGACTCTGCTATGGTTTTTATACGGGAGACCATAAGAGACCTGCAGTACGACATAAATGCCAGTACAGACGAAGCAGTGGCGCGGCAGCTGGGAGCATTCAGTTATGCGAATGCGTACATTCCGCTGCAATGGCCTATGGGAGCGTATTCAATTTTAAGGGGATTGGAAGAAATGCTGCTTGTTATGCGGGAAGGAGAAATTAGAAGGATTTGGCTCCCTTACTGGTTGTCAAACTATACAGAGGGGGGGAGTACTGAAAATTCAAGTACTTTGGTATACGATTTGGAGTTGGTAAAGGTGGTTGATGATATGGACCGTTACCAGATAGATACACTGGAAGCTTTTCGGGACAGGCATTACCCCGGGGTTGATTCGTTGGCCAGAGGGTTTTACAAAGTAACACTTGTTCCGGGAACAGGAGATTCTCTTAAGCGTGGTACGTCGGTAGGGGCTTATTATATTGGTAAATTTTTAAACGGACATGTTTTTGACACCAACGTGGCAGACTCGGCTCTTAAATACAGAATTTATTCGGATGAGAAAAATTATACCCTTTTTGATGTACTGATTCCGGCGGCGGATGATGATGATGATAAGAAAAGTGACGATGAAGAGTCTGCCATAGCAGGTTTTGTTAAATGCATGCAGGAGATGAGGTACGGAGAACAGGCCATTTGTTTCTTTCACTCAGATTACGGATACAAAGAATCAGGAAGTTCAGCATCTTCACAGGTAAGCTCGTACCTGGGGGGTGGAATTCCTGCGTATATGCCGCTTTGTTTCTGGATTTCAGTACCACCAAAGGATTAAATAAGGTTTTTTAAAAAAAAAGATGCAGGTGCGTGCAACGTTTTTGTGCGCACCTGCATCTATTAAGTGGTTTTAGGTTTATAGGTTTCAACGGTAGAGGCAGGTCCGGTTCTCGGGCTGCCTCTTGTTTTTACCAGGAATAATCCTTTAAGCTTTTTAATCCGTGAATATCCATATAATTATGGCTGGTAGTTCCTTTTAGCCATACTTTTTTATTCAGATTGTCGTTATCTATAAGATTTAAGGCGTTTCTGATTGCAGTTCCGCTTTTCAGTTCTATAGAATACGTATTTTCTTTTATTTGTTCGTCGGGGTTGTCTGCCAAGGCCAGATTGGAGGCAACGGAAGTCTCTCCGGGAGCAAAAACTCTGCTTGACAGGTAACATCCTACAATATACCCACAGACCCAAACATCTTTTGTATCTGCAGGCAGTTGGCGTGCCTGGGCAACGGTGCAGGCTGTTTCTTTTGTCAATCCCGGCGGCTCGTCAGAATGATTCCAAGCCATTTGTTCACGTATGCGGGTTGTGTCCACACCAATAGTAAAAGCAGGCTCAACCTTCACAGATACATCACCCGCCTGCTCTACTAAAAACGTGTACATGTAATTTGCATTGAGGGTCCTTTCTGCTCTGTCTGTCAGATCTGTATCTGAGTGCAACGTAAGCTCCACATCTCCGGCCCGGAAATATCCCCACAGGTCTTCTGTGTTTTTATTAAACTCCAGTTCTTCTGTAAAGTCAGAAATGGCCATGTAACCGTTTGGATAGCTCTCTTTATACTGTGCTGAAAATAATACGCGGACCCCTGCGTTCTTTTGGGTACAGATCAGATGCACGTTACATGCCTCTCCCGAAATAATTTTTGCTGTTTCTATGGCATGGAAATACGGCTTTCCAAAAGCCGGAGAGGAAAAAGGCTCGTTGAACACAATAACCGAATATTCACCTTCGTCTAACGATACAGGCGTGTTTTTAACTTCACTTACCGTGTTGCGGTAAATGGTATCTCCCAAGCTGTTTTTGATCAAAAACACATAGGAGTCCACATCAAAACTTTTGGTTTGTACGCCATAGGGTGTTTCTACGTCAACACTTACCATTAGTTGCCCCTGGGGGTCTTTAACAATCACGAGGCCATTGCAGGCCCACATGGCAGCAAGTAGTATACATACTGCCCCTTTTACAATCTTTCTGCTCATACTTCTCCTTGTTTAAATAGTAATGAATAAACTGATGTGAAATAATTCATTTGTGAAAGTAAAAAGAAGACAAAGTGTATAAATCAATGAAAAAATTTATAAGTTTGTGATTCGTTTTTTTCTAAAACACAGCTCATGTCATCTATAAGAAAACATCCTATTCTCCCCATTCCGGAAGAGGATAAAATTGCCTTTTCATTTGAAGGACAAACGGTTTACGGCCAAAGAGGTTTTACGATTGCAGCCGCTTTGCACCAGGCCGGATTGTTGGTACACAAACACAGTCTGGAACATAGAAACAGAAGCCTTTCTTGCGGGATTGGCAAGTGCGGTGCCTGTGAAATGCTGGTTGACGGCAACGTGCGTCGGATTTGTATTACTAAAGTGGACGGAGTACAAGAAGTAAGACGCATTCCGGACGGTTTCCTGACAGAGGGAGGAACCATTCCGGGTTCTCGCTCCGTAAAAGTTTATAAAACGGTTGTAGCCATTATTGGAGCCGGTCCTGCCGGCCTGGCCGTCCGTGAAGAACTGAACAAAAAGGGGATTCCCAACCTTGTCATAGATAACAACGGCCGCATTGGCGGTCAGTTTAATATGCAGACCCACCAGTTTTTCTTTTTTGAAAAGGAAAAACGCTTTGGGGGCATGCGCGGTTTTGAAATTGCAGCCAGTCTGGCCGGGGAAAACCACGACGGTATATTGCTTAACAGTACCGTTTGGGATGTTTTTGATAACAAAAGACTGGCAATCAAAAATATTGAAACCCAGGAAATCTTTTATGCCGATGCAGAATACCTGGTAATCGCAACCGGTGCCGTTCCCTTTATGCCGGCCTTCCGTAACGATGATGTGCCGGGGGTATATACGGCTGCTGTTTTCCAACGGATGATGAACAGTGAACTTACGTTGCTGGGGAAAAATATTCTTACGGTAGGCGCCGGAAACATAGGGTACCTGACATCGTACCAGGCCATGCAGGCAGGGGCTCAGGTGAAAGCCATTATAGAGGCTATGCCCCATGAAGGCGGTTTTCCCGTTCAGGCCAACCGCGTACGGCGGCTGGGCATTCCCATTGTGACGTCCCATATCCTCCTGGAAGCCATACCCAATAAGGATAATACCGGTATTACGGGAGCTGTGGTTGCCCAATGTAAAGATTTTAAGGTAATTCCGGGTACGGAAAAGATACTGGAAGGGATAGATACCATTAACATTTGCACCGGGTTGATTCCGGATGACCAGTTGTTGCGTAAAGGCAGGGAAGCTTATGGCCCGAGGTGCCATGGAGTGGGGGATTCCATTCGTATTGGTGAAGGTACTTCTGCAGTACTTCGTGGCAAACAATGTGCCTATGAGATTATGCAGCAAATGAACATGAGGATTTCTTATGAAGAGTACCTGGCGGTATCTAAAGAGTACATTGATTCGCAGCAACACCCTGTCAGGATTCTGGAGAATCCGCGAATTCCTTCACCGGAACGCATGAAGGCCAAACCGTTTGTACTGTTTGACTGCCTGTACGGATTTGCCTGCAATCCCTGTACGTTTGCCTGTCCGCACGGTGCCATAACAAAGGACTCTACCTCATCTGTTCCGGTAGTAGATTATGAAAAATGCATTGGGTGTATGCAATGTGTCAGCCAGTGTCCCGGGTTGGCCATTTTTGGCTTTGATCTGAAACGTAATACGCTTTTCCTTCCGGTTGAATACGAAGTGTCAGCAGGTGCAGAGGTGTACCTGATAGACAATCAAGGTAAAAAACGCGCAGAGGGCACGTTGGAGCGGCTTATGGTACGTCCCAACAAAACGAATGTAGCCCGTGTGAAAATTCATGAACCCGTTCCGGAAGACATCCTGGAATTGCGTGGATTTATTGTAAAGGAAGCGTATCCGGAACCTCTGAAGATGCATCCTGCCGGAGAAAGGGAAGGGAGTGAAATATATATGTGCCATTGCGAGGATGTTACCTTGGAAGATTTGCTGAAGCTCATAGGTGACCGCAGTTCCATTACGGCAGACGAGTTGAAGCATATTTCCCGGATGGGCATGGGTGCCTGCCGGGGGTCGCGTTGCCTGCCGCGCGCTGTGCAGACGTTAAGAAGTTACGGGATTCAGGTGCTCTCTGATTTGACTCCCAGAGGACCCATGGCCAATCTGGTGCAAATGGGAGAATTGTATCCTGCCGGGCAACCGCAAGAGGTGATTGTGCCCGTTGGTGTAAACAAGGAACATGATTACGAGCAGGCAGGTGCTTTTGTAGCAGGCGGAGGGATAGCAGGAAGTGCTTTGTACCGTTACCTGGCAGAAGAGGGATTTGCCCCCGTTTTGGCCAATTGCGACCGGGGCAGTTCCTGGAGAAACATTGCCGGAGGACGGCCTGCTTTCAGCCTTCCGGCTTTGGCAGATATCGCGGAGCACAACCTGGAAATTTTTAAAGAACTGGATAAAAAAGGCACCATTGATTTCCACATATCCCGGTACGTAAATTTCATCCACGACTCCGAGACGTATAATTCTTTAGAGGCGGCTATGGCCTGGTCAGATGCCGTAATGGTAGAGGCAAAAGATTTTGCAAAAATGATTTCTCCGGCATTCAATACGCAGTTGAAGACATACAGCCATGCCCAGATTACCAACAATTGCTGGCAGGCAAGTCCGGGGAAAACCCTGGACATGATAAGGCATCTGGGGACAGAGGCCGGTGGCCGCGTACTGGAGCAGACACGTGTTATGGATGTGGATAAACAGGGAGATACGTATACCATACTTGTTCTTGATCACAAGAACACCTACCGGGTGTTTAAAACAAAATTGTTCATCAATGCGCTGGGACAGAACGGAGAAGAATTTGCAAGAAAATTAGGCTACTTCCCCGGCGTCTATCCGGTAAGGCATCAGGCGTTCATTACCAAGCGATTGCCCTTGCTCGGGAAAGACGGAAAGGCGCTGGACATGCTCATTGACCGCCGCAAATACAAAGGCTTTTCGGCCGTCTACGGACAGCAGCTGGCAGATACGGGACAGATCATCGGATGTGCCTCGCCCCTTGTGGATATGCAGGAGTCGGGCAAGAATGTGAAGGGCAATACAGAGGATTTTCTGAACATTGTTTCCGAGGTATTTATTCAGTGGCTACCTCGGCTTGCCGATGCGGGATTTCAGGCTTTCTGGAGCGGTTACTATACAGAACCCAGGTACATTGTTGATCCGGGCCGAGGCCTGTTCCTGGGTATGCGCGGCCACGGGTTCATGCTGTCGCAGTATTTGGCAAAGTTGTATGTTGACCAGCTTAAAGGAAGAAAAGTCCCGGACTATTTTGGGGATCTTGCCCTGGACGGTCCGGGATTGAGCGAAACGGCGTTTAAGTAACAGCCGTGGGGTTAGCCGCCGCAACACTCCAGCTGGCGGCTTAAAAAGGTACGCATGTTTTTGTACAGCAAACGGATGCTGGCATCTGTACGTAAACTGTAATTGTCAACGTATGTTTTCACAATGTAACCACCTCCGTCAACGAAGAAAAATGCGGGCACGAAATTTTTTACTTCCCCGGTCAGAAGCAAGTCTCCGTAGAACAGCCTGGAAAATGCGTTTACCTTAATCTGCTCTACCGGATTAAAAACAGGTCTGTTTTCCCACCAGAGTTTCTTGCCCGTTTCTTCATCTATAGCATTCATCCCATTGCTTTCCAGGTAATCAAGATATTCCTGCTCCATTCCTTCGATTTCCATGGCCACTCCGTAGATTTTAAAACCGTGGTCTTTAAATTCTTCGTACAACTCTTTAACCATAGGCATAAAATTGGTACAATCCGGACACCAGGTGCCCCATAAGAGCAACAGGGTAATCTTGGCTCTGGAATATACGTAACTGAATTGCAACTCGGAATCGGGAATACCCGGGATGGGAAGCGAGAAATTTTTGGTTGCAGCTCCGTATTCGTGAAGTCCCATTTGTGAAAAAGACAGGGTTTGTGAAATAGAACCTCCTGCAGAGGCTGTAACTGTACCCTTTCTGCCGGCCGGTCCTTTTGCATCTTGTACCGTGATAATCAGGGTGTCTTTGTCCCGCCGGGCAAAAAGCCAGTCTTCCGCACCTTCGGATACATAAGTTACCCATTCAGCCACATTGGTATTGACCCGCAATTTTATAGGTTTGACATCCTGGGGGTGTACATAGTATGAAAATTCAGGATCTCCAAAAAACTCCAGATAGTATCCGAATTCATCTGAATCCTTTTGTTCAACAATAAGAAACTTTTCTATTCCCGATGTGGATTTTACAGAAAAAATGGCAGTACGCGGGAGTGAGCCGGGTAACCGGGTTACACTTACAGTTACTTCTACATTTCCCGGTACGCTTTTATCGGGATATACAGTACACCAGTCGGCATTGCCTACAGGTTCCATGTACCAACTTTCAGAGGATTTTACAGTAACGGTTCCCGACCATGCAATAGGGCCGGGATTGACTGTTGACGGATATATAGTCAGGTACTCGGTTTGTTCCTGAGGAAAACACGATGTAAGCATGAGAATTCCCAAGCCTATGAGTATCAGTTGTTTCGCAACAATATTTTTCTTCATGTTCTTTGATTTTTTAAGGACAGTAAAGTAAATCATTTTTCATGACAAAGCAAAAACACAGGGCAAATGCTTACATTTGCATTTGTATGGCAGTAGTAACCATTACCAGCGATTGGAACAAACGGGATTATTATGCTGCAGCTCTGGAAGGAAAGCTCCTTGGGGTGGCTCGTGTTTTTGAAATAACACACCATATTAACCCCTTTGATGTGCGGATGGGTGTGTTTGTACTCAAACAGGCGTACAGAAATTTTCCTGTCGGGAGCATACACATTCTGGCAGTTCAGGCCATGGCAACAGATCAAATGCCCATGTCGGTAGCCTTGTACGAAGGACATTATTTCATTACGGTAAATGACGGCAGGTTTTCATTACTTTTTGATAACCGGCCTGATTGGGTACGTGCCATTGTACACAGGGAAGGTACTTTTTCTGAATTGGAAACGTATGTAAAAGCCGTTAAAGCCCTTGTCGAAGGTGTGTTGGAAGAGCGCACCTTGTCTGCAGAAATGAAAACAGAAGCGCGGCCGGCTCCTGTAGCTGAAAACGATTACATCATGGGACAGGTGGTTTATATTGATTCTTATGGAAATGCCGTTACCAACATAACCCGCTCCTTGTTTGAAAAAATTGGAGGTGGAAGGGTTTTTAGCATTTTCTTGCAAGGTCCTTATACCCGTATTTCAACCCTTTCGGAACAGTATGCCGGTGTACGCCCCGGTCAGTTGCTGGCCTTGTTTAACAGCACAGATTTTTTGGAACTTGCTGTTTTTATGGGGAATCTGGCCGTGCTTGAAAATATTGCCGTTTACGACGAAGTACAGATACAATTTTACAATTATGGATAGAAAACAAGTATTGGAAAGCTTTGGAGAGTTGTTGGATATCATGGACACATTACGGGAACAGTGTCCTTGGGACAGCGAGCAGACATTGGAAAGTCTGCGTACCCTTACTATTGAAGAAACGTACGAATTGAGTGAAGCTATTCTTAAGGGGAACCTTCAGGAGGTATCAAAAGAATTGGGTGACCTTTTGTTGCATATCGTTTTTTATGCAAAAATTGGCCGGGAGAAAGGGGCGTTTGATATAGGAGATGTAATCAATCAGCTGTCGGAAAAATTAAAATTCAGGCACCCTCATATTTTTGGAGATATCCGGGCAGATACGTCAGATACTGTAATTAAAAATTGGGAACATTTGAAGGCAAAGGAAAAAAACGGTAATAAATCTGTTCTTTCCGGGGTACCTGCCGGATTGCCGGCCCTGATTAAAGCCTTCAGAATTCAGGATAAGGCCCGGGCTATGGGGTTTGATTGGGAAAAAAGAGAACAGGTATGGGACAAAGTGCAAGAAGAGCTGGAGGAATTTCGTGTGGAATGGGAAAAGGAAGATGCGGATAAGATGGAAGCCGAGTTTGGAGATTTGCTGTTCGCATTGGTCAATGCTGCCCGGTTGTACGGGATCAATCCGGAAGATGCGTTGGAACGAACAAACCGGACTTTTATTGCCAGGTTCGGCTATTTAGAAGAAAAAACCATTAAAAAAGGACGTTCATTGGAAGAAATGACACTAAGTCAGATGAACGAAATCTGGGAAGAGGCTAAAATCAAAGCGAAAGACTGAAATATGGAACAGTGGTTTGATCGGACCTGTCTGTTAGTTGGAGAAGAAAAACTGGACGTTTTGCGTAAAAGCACAGTGCTGGTTGCCGGACTGGGAGGTGTGGGTGCGTATGCAGCAGAAATGCTGGCCCGGGCCGGAATAGGTCATTTGATACTCATAGATCACGATGTGGTCACCGTGACAAATAGAAACAGGCAACTTACAGCACTGACAGATACAGAGGGGTTTCTTAAAATCCGGGTTATGGAAGAGCGGTTGCGCCGTATCAACCCGGATATTATCCTGGATACGTGCAACCAATACCTGGACGAGAACTCCATTCCGGAACTGCTGGATGGGTACCAACCGCATTACGTGGCAGATGCTATAGACACCCTGTCCCCAAAGATTGCTCTGATACAGTATTTCCTGCAAAAGCAAACACCTTTGGTCAGTTCCATGGGAGCGGGTGCCCGCTTTGATGCTACCGCAATCCGGGTAGAAGATATTTCACGTACCTGCCATTGCCCTTTGGCATCTGTAGTAAGAAAACGGTTGCGCAAACTGGGTATCCACTCGGGGTTCAAAGCCGTGTTCTCCATGGAATTGCCTGTGCAGGGTGCTACTATTCCCTGTGCCGGGGAAAATAAAAAATCAAGGACAGGTACCATTTCTTACCTGCCTGCTGTATTTGGGTGCGTATGTGCCCAGACGATCATTTGTAATCTGCTGGAAATTCGTACCTTTGAAAATTCTTTTAAACGAGCACCATGACTTTCGAAATCAAGGAAATTTCCACAAAAAAAGAAATGAAACGGTTTGCCCGTTTTCCTTTAGAACTCTATAAGAACAATCCTTATTATGTTCCCGCTCTGGTATCTGATGAAATTAAAAGTATCCTGGATTCTCCCAGCATGCAGTATTGCAGCCGAAAGATCTGGATTGCCTGTGACGGGAACAACAAGGTTGTAGGGAGGGTAGTGGGCATTATAAATCCCCGTGCCAATGAACTATACAACTACAAAAGGGTACGTTTTGGCTGGTTTGATTTCATAGAAAATTTTGCTGTGGCAGAGGCTCTTATCCGTACGGTAACGGAGTGGGGTATAGGTGAAGGAATGACGGAAATTCACGGACCGCTTGGTTTTAATACATGGAACAAGCAGGGCATGATGGTTGAAGGGTTTGAGAACCTGTCTCAGTTCAACTGCCTGTATAACTACCCTTACTATCCCGAGTTTCTTGAGCGTATGGGATTTAAAAAAGAATTGGACTGGCTTCAGTATATTATGCCGGCACAACAACCTGTTCCGGATAAGGTGGAAAGAATCAACGGGCATCTTATGAGAAAATACGATCTGAGGCTTTTGAAGTGGAGGAATTATAAGGATTTTGAGCCCTATGTTGAGGATTTTTTCCAGATGTACAACGAAAGTTTTATGACTGTAACTAATTTCATTCCTCTTACCTCCGATGAAATTAATGACAGCCTGCGCTTGTACATCAAACTGCTTAATCCGGATCTTTCCTATTTTATCATTGACGCGAACAACAAGGTGGCTGCTTTTTCCATTTCTTTTCCCAGTATGTCAAAAGCCTTGCAGAAAGCCCGGGGGTATTTGTTTCCTTTCGGATGGTTCCATATATTGAAAGGTTATTTTTTTTACAAGGACATTGACCTGATGATGGTAGGCGCACGTCCGGACTGGAAAGGGAAAGGGCTGAGTTCTATTTACCATTACCATACGAACAAGGCCGTCATTCGTAAAAAACTTCGCTGGGCTGTTACCAATCCTCAGTTGGAAAACAACCAGGCCGTTGAAGTCTGGAAAGAATACGATACACAATTACACACACGCAGACGTTGTTACATAAAATCTATTCATTCATAAATAAGTATCAAAATGACAATTCACGAAATAGTGTCGCTGGTTCAGGGGAAAATACTGAGTGGAAAAATAGGGAAAGAAGAAGGTGTTGAATATTGCTTTGCTTCTGATCTGATGAGCGATGTGTTGACTGTATGCCGCAGTGACTTCATGCTTATTACAGGCTTGTCTAATGTTCAGAGTATAAGGACGGCAGAAATGAGCGATTTAAAATACGTATTGCTGGTCAGAGGAAAAACACCTCCCCAGGAAATGGTTGATTTGGCTGAAGACAGCGGAATTGTCCTGATTGTTAGTCCGTTTTCTATGTTTAAGGCGTCTGGTATCCTTTACGGGGCCGGACTAAAAGGAGTTTTTTAGTGGATCTGTCATTTAATATACAAGGAGGCGATTTTACTTCTGCCGGAACGGCGTCTTCTCAGGTACGACGCACACTTAAGGAATTGGGTGTAGACGCATCTGTTATCAAAAGGGTGGTAGTAGCTTTGTACGAAGCCGAGGTAAACATTGTTGCTCATGCATACAAAGGAGAAATTGTAGCACAGATCAGCCCTGAACGTGTGTTTTTAAAATTAACAGATGAAGGACCGGGAATTCCCGATATTGAAAAAGCCATGACACCCGGCTATTCCACAGCATCGCAGGAAGTAAGAGAAATGGGGTTTGGAGCCGGAATGGGCCTGCCCAACATTTGTAAAAATGCAGATGTTTTTAACTTACACTCTGTTCCGAACAAAGGAACAACAGTAGAAATTACCATTCAAATCAGTTAACAAGATATGGATCAGCAAAAAAAACCGTTTCATCACGCATTGCGTATAAATAAGGAGCTCTGCATTGGCTGTTCGCGTTGTATGCGGGTGTGTCCTACAGAGGCGCTTCGTGTGATTGACGGAAAAGCAACATTGCATCCGGAGTGGTGTATTGATTGCGGAGAATGTTTTAAGGTGTGTCCGGTTAAAGCCATTCTGGTAGAAGACGATGACATTGCCAGGATATTTCAATTCAAACACAGACTCTTGCTTATTCCGTCTATTTTCTTTGCGCAATTTGAAGAAAAACTCACTTTGGATGCCATCAAAGGGATTCTGTATGATATGGGATTTACGGAACTTTGTACCGTTGAGCAGGGAGCCGACATTCTGGTAGATGAGATCAACCGGTATGTAGAAGAGTTTAAAGGAGAAAAACCGGTGCTTTCTTCGTACTGTCCTGCAGTAGTACGCCTTATCCAGGTAAGTTTCCCTTCTTTTGCAGATCAGATCATGCGTCTGATCCCCCCCCTGGAGATAACAGCTCAGTATTACAGAAGAGAATACGAGAAAAATGGGGTACCGTTAGAAGATGTGGGTATTTTTTATGTTACACCGTGTGCAGCTAAAATAGCAGCTATCAAGGCTCCTGTGGGAGGGTACGTATCTCCCATCAACGGGGTTATCAATATGTCTGAGCTCTACAACAAGGTGTTTCTTGCCTACAAACAAAAGGGCACGAGTGAGAACGAACACTGTACCCTTATCCACTCTTCCTTGTCTTCTGTAGGTATCCACTGGCCAACTACGGGAGGAGAAGCCGTGAATATCAAAGGACGTGCTTTAGCTATTGATAGCATGCCCAATGTAATTGACTTTTTGGAACGCCTTGAAAACGAGGAAATTAAAGGTGTGGATTTCTTGGAACTTAGAGGCTGTGATATGTCTTGTTGCGGAGGAATCCTGGTTCAGGACAACCGTTTTCTTATTAAAGAGCGTATAGAAAAACTGGCAGAGGAACTTCCGAAGAAGCATATGCTTGATCAGGAATTCAGGAACGTCTGTTCCGGATACATCCCCATGGAACCCGTGGAACCAAGGGCTATGATCAAATACCATCCCGATATTACCATTGCGTTGCAGCGTATGGAAGAAGCCAGCAGGTTACGCGGTCTGCTGCCCGATATTGACTGTGGAGCGTGCGGGGCACCTACCTGCGAAGCCCTGGCAGAAGACATTGTTTGCAACAGGGCTACCATGGAACATTGTGTAATCCGACATGCTTACCAGGCAGATGCAGAAATGATAGAGAAAATTTGGGGAAAAAAACGATTCAGAGAATAACTTACTAATTTATAAAACATGACAGTTAAAGAAATGGCCCAAACCTTAGGTTTGACAATTTTTACCGGAGAAGAAGGTTTGGAAAAAGAAATAGAAGGTGGTTATACATCCGATTTGCTGAGTGATGTGATGGGTTATGCAGATGCAGGTTATGTATGGATTACGCTGCAGACACATAAAAACGTTATGGCTGTTGCATCGCTTAAAGAGCTGGCAGCCGTTATTCTTGTAAAAGGATTTGCACCCGATGAAGATACGGCGGAATTGGCACGCCAGGAACAGATATCCATTTTAGGGACGACGGAGCAGGCTTTTGAACTTTCCGGCCGTTTGTACCGGTTGCTTCATCCCTGATCACATCATGGCTGGCTTAAGGGCTGATCTGCATATTCATACATTTTTGTCTCCGTGTGGCGACATAGAGATGACGCCACGCAATATTATTCAGAAAGCAAAGGAACAGCAGCTTGATCTGATTGCTATTACAGATCATAATTCAACCCTTCAGGCTCCGGAAATACGTCGTGTGGGGGAAAGGGAAGGGGTGGCTGTTATTTGTGGTGCAGAAATTACCACAAAAGAAGAAGTGCATTGTTTGACTCTTGTAGAAACAGATGCCCAACGGGAAGAATTGCAGGGGTATCTGGAAAAATACCTGCCTTCCATTCCCAACGACCCCGATTTTTTTGGATACCAGTTTTGGGTAGACGAAGAAGAAAACGTTCTGGGAGAAGTACCGCATTTGCTGATTTCTGCCATTGAACAGAATATTGATCAGGTAGAGGCTTTTGTACATTCCATAGGGGGGTTGTTTATTCCGGCGCACATAGAAAGACCCAGGAACTCCCTTTTGAGCCAGTTGGGATTTGTTCCGCCCGGTATGAAGGTCGATGCGCTGGAACTATCGCGTCATACAGAAGTGGTATCTTTTCTTGAGAAAAACGCTTATTTAAAAAAATACAAGTTTATCCGATCTTCGGACGCACATTTTCTTCATCAGGTTGGGGAAGTGCATACGGTTTTTGAAATGGAAACAGCTGGTTTTGCAGGGTTGAAAAAAGCATTAACTTTCTTGTAAATTATGAACGACTTGGCATTGCATTTGCTTGATATAGTGCAGAATTCTTTGTCTGCGGGAGCTTCTTTGATTACTATAACAGTGGACGAAGATCTGATAAAAAATAAGCTGAGTATGGCAGTAAAAGACAACGGGCGGGGGATGACCAAAGAGCAGGTAAAAAAACTGAGTGATCCCTTTTTTACCTCCCGTACTACAAGGCGCGTGGGTCTTGGAGTGCCTCTTTTGCGGCAGACGGCGGAACAAAGCGGCGGCGGTCTGGAAGTAACTTCCGAGCCGGGAAAAGGTACCTTGTTATCGGTACATTTTCAATACGATCATATAGACAGGCCTCCTTTGGGAGATATCCCCAATGCCGTTGTTCTGATGGTATCTGCCAATCCCCTTGTGGATTTTGAATACAAGTATTCTTACAACGGAAAATCCTATGAAATAGACACCTTTCAGTTGAAAGAAGTATTGGGAGACACTCCCTTAAGTGACTTGCATGTGATGGGTATGATAGAAGAAATGATAAAGACAAATCAAACAGATCTGAAAGTTTGCCAGATTCAATAATTTAGGCTTACTTTGCTGATTGCGTTAAGGTAAAATTTAAAAATTTTTTATTGACTATGACAAAGATTAAATCATTGGACGAATTGCGTCAGAAGAAACAGCAACTCGAACAAAGCCTGGAAATCCGGGAAAAAAGCAATCATCCCGACAGCTTGGTACAAATTAAAGTTGCCATGGCTACGTGTGGAATTGCTTCGGGTGCCCGCACGGTTATGAATGCACTTGTTGAAAAAATCAGAAACGAAAAAATTCCTGCTGTTGTTACCCAAACCGGGTGTATGGGATATTGCTATGCAGAACCCACAGTTGAAGTGAAGAAACCGGGACATGACCCGGTAGTATTTTCTTATGTCGATGTCAAAAAAGCAGAAGAAATAATTGATAAATATATAAAGAACAATGAATTGCTTGACGGTATTCTACCGGCTAACTACCAGACTATTTAATCCATTCAATTAATATAGAATCATAATGTATAAAATGCAATTACTTGTTTGCGGCGGGACTGGTTGCCAGGCCTCTGCAAGCGCAAAAATTGTAGAAAAACTGAATGAATCACTGAAGGCTCACGGTCTGACAGAAGATGCACAGGTGGTAATTACCGGGTGCTTTGGTTTCTGTGAGAAAGGGCCTATTGTTAAAGTGATCCCGGACAACACGTTCTACACACAAGTTAAACCGGAAGACGCAGAAGAGATTGTAGCAGAACACATTCTGAAAGGAAGAAAAGTAGCCCGTCTGTTGTATGAAAATCCCGAAACAAAGGAACACGTTTCTGATTCCAAGCATATGGGGTTTTATCAAAAACAGATGCGTATTGCCCTGAGGAATTGCGGCTTTATTGATCCGGAGAACATTGATGAATATATAGCCCGGGAAGGATATTCTGCGCTGGCGCAGGTTATTTCGGAACTGACACCTCAGCAGGCTATTGACATGCTAAAGCAGAGTGGCTTAAGAGGAAGGGGAGGAGCAGGATTTCCTACAGGAATGAAGTGGGAGTTTACCAGCAAATATTCCGCAGATCAGAAATATGTGGTATGTAATGCTGACGAAGGCGACCCCGGTGCTTTTATGGACCGTTCCATTTTGGAAGGTGACCCCAACACAGTTATAGAAGCCATGGCCATTTGCGGTTATTGTGTGGGAGCAAGCAAAGGTGTTGTATATATCCGCGCTGAATATCCACTGGCTATCAGACGCTTGCAAGTTGCCATTAAACAAGCCAACGAATACGGGTTGCTGGGTAAAAATATTCTGGGAACCAATTTTTCTTTTGAAATGGAGTTGCGTTATGGTGCAGGTGCTTTTGTCTGCGGTGAAGAAACAGGACTTATCGCCTCTATGGAAGGAGGTAGGGGAGAACCCAATTTCAAGCCTCCGTTCCCTGCAGAATCCGGTTTTAATAAAAAACCTACCTGCGTGAACAACGTAGAAACATTTGCTAACGTTCCTGTTATTTTTCTGAAGGGCCCCGAGTGGTTTACTACTATTGGAACAGAAAAATCCAAGGGTACCAAAGTGTTTGCTCTTGCCGGAAAGATTAACAACGTGGGACTTATTGAGGTTCCCATGGGAATTACCTTGCGTGAGATTATTTTTGAAATTGGCGGTGGCATAAAAGGAGGTAAAAAATTCAAAGCTGTTCAGACAGGAGGTCCTTCGGGCGGATGTCTGACAGAAAAACACCTGGATACGCCCATAGACTTTGACAGCCTGGTAGCAGCCGGCTCTATGATGGGATCCGGCGGGATGATTGTAATGGACGAAGACGATTGCATGGTATCCATTGCCAAGTTTTACCTGGAATTTATAGTAGAAGAGTCTTGCGGGAAATGTACTCCCTGCCGTGTAGGGAACAAACGCATGCTGGAAATTCTGGAAAAGATATGCCAGGGTAAGGGTGAGATGGAGGATCTGGACCACCTGAGAAACCTGGCAAGTGTAATCCGGGATACGGCTCTGTGCGGACTGGGACAAACGTCTCCCAACCCCGTCCTTTCTACACTCGACAATTTCTATAACGAATACCTGGCTCACGTAGTAGATAAAAAATGCGAAGCCAAAAAATGCAAGGCACTGGCAAGGTATTCCATTATTACGGAAGCATGTACCGGATGTACGCTTTGTGCAAGGAATTGCCCGGTAGGAGCCATTTCAGGTGAAAGAAAGCAACCGCACTCTATTAACCAGGATCTCTGCATCCGTTGCGGTGTATGTTATACGAAGTGTAAGTTTAATGCAATCTTAGTTCAATAAGCGCGAATATGGAAACTGTAAAAATTACAATAGACAATAAACATTTAGAGGTTCCCAAGGGAACGACTATCCTTCAGGCAGCAAAACAGGCAGGGATTAAAATCCCCACTCTTTGCTACATGAATTTGCCGCACCTTTCGCGGGAGCACAAACCGGGAAGCTGCCGCGTTTGTGTTGTTGAAATAAAAGGGCGCAAAACATTGGCTCCTGCCTGTGTTACAAAATGTGCCGAAGGGATGGAGGTACTGACACATTCCCTGCGTGCCATGAACGCCCGCAGAACGGTAGTGGAACTGCTCATTTCTGACCACCCAAAGGATTGCCTTACCTGCCCTTCGTCCGGATGTTGCGAATTGCAGAATCTGGCTATTATCATGGGTATTCGCGAAATAACCTCTGTGGAAAATGCAGCCATTTCTACGTACCGCAAAGACGAATCGCCTTCTTTGATCCGCAATATGGATAAATGCGTGATGTGTCGCAGTTGTGAAACCGTATGTAATGAAATTCAAACCGTTGGAGCACTTAGCGCTATCAACCGCGGGTTTATGGCAGTTGTTGCACCGGCCTTTGAGCAGGATTTGAAAGACAGTCCCTGTACGTTCTGCGGGCAGTGTATTGCCGTGTGTCCCACGGGAGCTCTTACATGCGTTGACAGCACACCTCAGGTAATCCGTGCTCTGGCAGATGAAAAGAAATTTGTTGTAGTACAGACAGCACCTGCCGTACGCGCAGCATTGGGCGAAGAATTCGGTTACGCTCCCGGAACTCTTGTTACAGGAAAGATGGTGGCTGCACTCAGGGCCTTGGGTTTTGACAAGGTGCTTGATACAGATTTTGCTGCTGACCTTACCATTATGGAAGAGGGAACAGAATTGCTGAACAGGATTTCAAGGCATTTGCAAGGAGACAAGGATGTAAGGTTGCCTATTTTAACTTCTTGTTGTCCGGCCTGGGTAAATTTCTTTGAAACCAATTATCCGGATATGTTGGATGTGCCTTCAACAGCACGTTCACCGCAGCAAATGTTTGGTCCTATTGCCAAAACATACCTGGCACAGAAACTGGGTATAAAGAGGGAAGACATGGTTGTTGTTTCTATCATGCCTTGCGTTGCCAAAAAGTATGAGTGCCAAAGAGAAGAGTTCTTTGTTGACGGAAACCCGGATGTAGATTACTCCCTGACAACACGTGAACTGGCTCGTTTGATTAAATACGCTAACATAGATTTTAACTCCCTGGAAGATGAAAACTATGACCGCTTTATGGGAGAATCCACAGGAGCCGGTGTTATTTTTGGTGTTACCGGTGGTGTGATTGAAGCTGCCACACGTACGGCTTACGAGCTGTTTACCGGAAAAGAGCTGGAAAATGTTGACTTCCACGAACTTAGAGGTTTAGAAGGCATCCGTCAGGCCACGATAGACTTTGACGGAACACCCATCCATATTGGTATAGCTCATACCCTGGGGAATGCCAGAAAGTTGCTGGACGGTATCAAAAGTGGTATGTACAACTTCCACGCTATTGAGATTATGGCTTGCCCCGGCGGATGTATTGGCGGGGCGGGACAGCCGCTCCACAGAGGCGATTCTTCTGTACTGGAAGCCCGTATGAAAGCCATCTACCAGGAAGACGCCAATAAGGTCATCCGGAAATCACACGAGAATCCGGAAATCATAACGCTTTATGAAGAATTCCTTGGGAAACCGCTTAGTGAAAAATCCCATGAATTGTTACATACATGCTATTTTTGTCATCCAAGAAAATAACCCGTTAATTCTTACCCTAATGAAGAAATATGAATTAGAAGATAGTCACAAAAAGACAATAAAAGAGATTTGCCAATCTTTCGGGAACAAACACGGTGAATTGATCAATATCCTTCACAGCACACAGGGACATTTTGGTTATTTGCCTGAAGCAGTTCAAAACGAAATTGCATTGAATCTAAACATGCCTTTGGCAAAGATTTACGGTGTAGTTTCTTTTTACTCTTTCTTTACCATGACTCCCAAAGGAAAGTATCCCATATCTGTCTGCCTGGGAACCGCTTGTTTTGTTCGCGGAGCAGAAAAAATTGTGGAAGCTCTGGAGGAAGAACTGAAAATTAAGGTTGGACAAGTCACGGAAGACGGAAAGTTTTCACTTGACTGCCTGCGTTGTATTGGCGCCTGTGGTCTGGCTCCCGTTATCATGATAGGAGACCACGTACACGGCCGGTTGACGCCGGACATGATCAAAGGAATTCTGCAACAATACGAATAGAATACTTTGAAAGATCTACATGTGAAAAGAGGGTGGCCGGAAAGCCACCCTCTTTCATTTTCAGGAAAAAAAGTATCTTTGCACGTTAAATCATAAGTATGTCAGAAAATTCACTAGTAGCAAAATTGGAAGGGTTGCGTCAAAAATATCAGGCATTGCAGCAGCAATTGTCGGATCCTTTACTGGTACAGGATATGAAAAAATACGTAGCTCTTAGTAAAGAATATGCAGAGTTAGAGCCGGTTATACAGGCCGGAGAGGGGTATAGAAATGCTATTCGGGATCTGGCTGTGGCAAAAGAACTTTTACTAACAGAGAAAGACGAGGAAATGAGGGAGTTTGCAAAAGAAGAAATAGCCGGGCTGGAAGAGCAAATTCCCGTTATGGAGCAAGAAATCAAATTTTTACTTATTCCGGCAGATCCTCAGGACAGTAAGGATGCCATTGTGGAAATCCGGGCCGGAACGGGAGGTGATGAGGCTTCTATTTTTGCAGGAGATTTGTTTAGGATGTACAGCAAATTTGCAGAAAAAAACGGATGGAAACTGGAGATAACCAATACATCTGAAGGTACATCGGGTGGTTTCAAAGAAATTATATTCAAGATTTCAGGAAAAGGAGTTTATGGTATCATGAAGTACGAGAGCGGGGTTCACAGGGTACAAAGGGTACCACAAACAGAAACACAGGGGCGGGTTCACACATCGGCTGCCTCCGTTGCTGTTTTGCCCGAGGCGGATGAATTTGATATTGAATTGCAGGAAAAAGACATCCGTAAAGATACGTTTTGTTCTTCGGGGCCCGGCGGACAGAGTGTGAATACTACGTACTCTGCCATCCGGCTGACACATATTCCGTCCGGAATAGTAGTGCAGTGCCAGGATGAAAAGTCACAATTGAAAAATTATGATAAAGCTCTGGCAGAGCTCAGAACCCGTTTGTACAATATGGAATATGAAAAGTACCTGAACCAGATTGCCTCCAAACGCAAAACCATGGTCTCTACGGGAGACCGTTCTGCCAAGGTTAGAACGTACAATTACCCGCAAAGCCGTGTCACTGATCACAGGATCAATTATACTATGCACAACCTTCCGGTTTTTATGGATGGAGAAATAACGGAAGTAATTGATCATTTGCAAATTGCAGAAAATACAGAACGTTTGAAAAATGACCCGTCAGGAGCTTAACAGGGAGATTAACCGCAAACGCAGCTGTTTGTGTGTGGGATTGGATACCGCACCGGTTTCTTTTGAGGTGAACAAGAGGATCATTGACCAAACAGCCCCTTATGCTGTTGCCTTTAAACCCAATACCGCTTTTTATGAAGCTGCCGGATGGGAAGGCTGGAGATGCCTGGAGCAGACTGTGAACTACTTGCGTACTGCCTGGCCGGACCACTTTCTGATTGCCGATGCTAAAAGAGGGGATATTGGAAATACAGCCCGAGAATACGCGCGTACTTTTTTTGAACGCATGGATTTTGATGCAGTAACTCTTTCTCCTTATATGGGTTACGATTCTGTGGCTCCTTTTTTAGAGTACAAAAACAAATGGGTGATTCTTTTGGCTTTGACATCCAATCCCTCTGCTACCGATTTTCAGTTGTTTCCCGGAACAGGAGACAAACCTCTTTTCAGGCAGGTTATTGATACGGCAAATACCTGGGCTGACAACAACAGGATTATGTATGTAGCGGGGGCTACGCGTCCTGAAATGTTATGCTCGGTAAGGGAAGCTGCGCCGGACAGGTTTCTGCTGATCCCGGGAATTGGTGCCCAGGGAGGTTCTTTGGAAAAGGTGATGCAGTATGGAAAAACAGCCGACGGTGACCTGCTGCTGCATGTATCCCGTGCCATTGTTCAGTCGGAGCAGGGACCTGCAGAGGCGGCCAGGTTGTTTGCAGAATCTATGGTCCGGTTCTTTTCGTAATCTGACTTGTTGGTAAGCAAATTTTCATACGAACTGTCAATAAGGCCGATGTTCCCGTCTTTTAATCTTTGGTACCACTTTTGTATTTGCTGGAGTACTTGTGGTAACAACATATCCACCGGGTAGTGGGTATTTGTTTCAAGAAGTATGGAGGTAGGATTGGGAGCTCCCGGAAAATGGCATTGGTTGACATTGATTCCAAAACCTATAATACTGGACAAGAGTTTGTTTCCGGACACCTGATGCTCAATGAGAATTCCGCAAATTTTTTTTGAGTTAATATAAATGTCGTTTGGCCATTTAATGACGGCATCCGGGCCTAAGGCCTGAAGGAAATCACAAATGGCAAGCGCAGTACACTTTGAAATGAGAAATTGCTTATTGGTTGGAAGAAATACTGGCCGTAACAGAAGGGTAGCCAGCAAATTCATGCCTTTACTACTTTCCCAGTGGCGGTTATACTGTCCGCGGCCGCTGGTTTGGTATAAGGCGGTCCATACCGTGCCTTCCGGGGCATGTTCCAGGTTGCGCCGGGCCTCTGAGTTGGTAGAATCAATTTCTTCCAAACGGATGATGCGTGGTTCAAACATTGTCGCAAAAGTACTAATTTATCCTTACCTTTGTAAGGGTTTGAAACATATATATGAAAGAGCTTAAAGTCATAGCTGAAGCCATGCTGGAAAAGAAAGCACAAGGTGTTTGCAGTATGGATCTCAGGAAATTGGGGACTGCCATTTGCGATTATTTTGTTATTTGCCATGCAGACTCGGGGATTCAGGTAGAAGCCATTGCAAATGAAGTGGAAGAACAGATGTTGGTTCAACTGAATCGTCCTGTGATCAGGAGCCAGGGAAAGGAAAACCGATTTTGGGTAATCCTGGATTATTCAGATATTGTAGTTCATATTTTTCAGACAGAATACAGACATTTCTACCGGCTGGAAGATTTGTGGGCAGATGCGGAAATGCAACATTATACAGATTAATTTATAGCATATCATGAACGGAAACGTCCCTAATAAAAATAACCCCAAACCTTCTTTACCTCCCGGGAAAAAGCGTTTTAATCCTTTTTTCTGGGTGTATATCATTTTGATTGCAATTATCATCTTTTTCATGTTCTCAAACCGTTCCGGTGATCCCGTAAAGACAGAGTGGATAACAGTTAAAGAACAGATGGGACCGGGGTTTGAAATTGAAAAATTGGTTTATGTAAGCAATTTGCAGCGTGCAGAGTTGTATATTAAACCGGATGCCCTGGAACAATACAAAACAAAATTTGGAGATAAAATCCCCAGGTTTGCTCCGCAATTTTACTTTATTGTATCTGACAGCTTTGACGCTGAAACACAATTTGAACAGTTGCGTAATTCACTTCCGGAGGAACAACGTTTTAAAATAGAAGTAGAACAACGCTCCAGTTATTGGGGCAGGATCATAGATTGGTTGCTTTTCCCTTTGCTTCTGATACTTATGTGGGTCTTTATGTTCCGGCGGATGTCCAAAGGACCGGAAGGAGCGGGAGGCGGAGGAGGTATTTTTAATGTGGGACGTTCCCAGGCCAAGCTTTTTGAGAAAAATAAGACCACAGATCACGTAACCTTTAAAGATGTGGCAGGGTTAGAAGAGGCCAAAGTGGAAGTAATGGAAATTGTTGATTTTCTGAAGAATCCGGACCGTTATACCAACCTGGGCGGTAAAATCCCTAAAGGGGCTCTGCTGGTAGGACCTCCGGGAACAGGAAAAACATTGCTGGCAAAAGCTGTGGCAGGTGAGGCAAATGTACCTTTCTTTTCCATTTCCGGTTCCGACTTTGTAGAAATGTTTGTAGGTGTGGGTGCATCCAGGGTAAGGGATTTGTTCCGCCAGGCAAAAGAAAAGGCTCCCAGCATTGTTTTTATAGATGAAATAGATGCGGTGGGCAGGGCACGTAGTAAAAACACGGGGTTTACTTCCAATGATGAGCGTGAAAACACACTAAACCAGCTGCTTACAGAAATGGATGGTTTTGGGACCAACAGCGGTGTCATTATTCTGGCTGCTACCAACAGGGCAGATATTCTGGATAAGGCCTTGTTGCGGGCAGGCCGTTTTGACCGGCAGATTCACGTGGATTTGCCGGAGTTGAAAGAACGCCTGGAAATATTTAAGGTACATTCCCGCGGACTAAAATTGGAAGCCGGTTTTGAATTGGAATTTCTGGCAAAACAAACACCGGGTTTTTCCGGAGCAGATATTGCCAATGTATGTAACGAGGCGGCTCTTATTGCAGCACGTAAAAACAAAAAAGCTATACAAAAACAAGATTTTCTGGATGCCATCGACCGGATTGTAGGGGGGCTGGAACGGAAGAGTAAAATCATAAGTCCGCAGGAGAAACGTACCATTGCTTTTCACGAAAGCGGACATGCGACGGTTAGTTGGTTGCTCAAGCATGCCAATCCGTTGTTAAAGGTGACCATTATTCCCCGGGGCAGGGCTTTGGGAGCGGCCTGGTACTTGCCGGAGGAGCGTGCCATAACCACTGTGGAGCAGATGATGGATGAGATGGCCTCGGCTTTGGGAGGGAGGGCAGCTGAAGAATTGATGATTGGACATATTTCCACAGGGGCTATGAACGACCTGGAAAAGGTTACACGTCAGGCATATGCCATGGTGGCTTATTTTGGTATGAGTGATGTGATTGGTAATGTATCCTTTTACGACTCAACGGAAAATGCCGGGTTTAATCTGGGCAAACCATACAGCGAGCAAACTTCGCAATTGATTGATAAAGAGGTTAAACGGATTATTGACCAGGCTTATGATACAGCGCGTGATATTTTAAATAAGAACAAAGACAACTTTTTAAAATTGGCAGAATTGCTGTTGGAAAAAGAAGTCATCTTCTCAGACGACCTGGAAGCCATTTTCGGGAAACGCGCCACGGCAGACGATACAAAAGCATAGACATAACGTGAGTACACTGGTAAAAAGAACGTTAAGCGGCCTGGTATTTATTGCTCTCATGGTACCGGGCATGCTTTTTCATCCCCTTGCGTATGCGGTTCTTATGTTGGTGTGCGTTAGTTTGATGACTATGGAATTTTACCGTATGTCCCTTGATAGCTGGAATAAGCCGGGGCAGGTATTTGGCTTTCTTTCAGCAGTCCTTCTTTATCTGACTACGTATGTTATAGCCCGATACGGTTTGTGGGAAGCCCGTTATTTGTTGTTAATTATGCCACTGCCTGTTACAGCTGCGTGGATTACCGTCTTGTACAATAAATCGGAAGATGTACTCAAATTTGCTGCATACTTGTTTCTTCCTATACTCTATATTGCTGTTCCTTTTTCTATATTCAATTTTTTATCTTTTCCTTCGACAGGCACTTTTCAGGGATTCAGACTGTTATCCCTTTTTGTAATATTGTGGGCGTCTGATATTGGTGGCTACTTAATAGGGATGGGTTTTGGGCAGAAAAGCGGACACAAGCTTTTCCCCAGGATTTCACCTAAAAAATCGTGGGAAGGTTTTGCGGGAAGTATAGTGTTTGCCCAAGTGGCTGCTGCTGTGCTGAATGTGTGGGATCCTTTGTCCCTTCCCTGGGCTCATTACGCTGTTCTGGCTTTGATAATAAGTGTGTTTGGAGTACTCGGAGATTTAATTGAATCTGTTATGAAAAGGAGCTTCGGAGTAAAAGATACGGGTACCATTATGCCGGGACACGGAGGGTTACTTGACCGTTTTGATGCCGCTCTTATTGCACTTCCCATAGCAGTTATTTATATATTGTTTGTTAATTTGATTGTTTCATAATGAGAATACATAAAGAAGGCATTGGAAGTATTCTGCTTGTTTTCACGTTTCTTGGCCTGTTGCTGGCAGCTATTTTTGTCTTCTCCTGGAAAAATGTGTGGGTGCTTACAGGCTTTGGCCTGGTAGCAGCCTATCTTATATTTCAGGTATTGGTCTTTTTTCGTATTCCCAACCGTAAAATCTTGATTAACGATAACGGTGTAGTAGCACCGGCCGACGGAAAAATTGTTATGATAGAAGAGGTAATGGTAAACGAATTTCTTCAGGAAAAAAGGTTGCAGGTATCCATTTTTATGAACATTTTCAATGTCCATGTAAATTGGTATCCTTACGGAGGGACTATTGTCTATTACAAATACCATCCCGGTGACAAAATGGTTGCGTGGCACCCCAAATCTTCTGAAAAAAATGAGCATGCTATAGTATTTATACACCGAGGAGAACACACCATAGGTGTACGTCAAATTGCAGGACTCATTGCCCGGCGTGTAGTATGTAAGGCAAAAACCGGTAAACAGGTTTTACAGGGAAGTGAAATGGGTATTATAAAATTGGGTTCCAGACTTGATGTTTTGTTGCCTTTGGATGCAGAGGTCAAGGTAGAAATAGGGCAAAAGGTGTGGGGGTGTGAAACGTTGCTGGCTGTTCTTAAGTAATGGCCGAAATGGCAGCAATCGGATCTTTTGCTTTAAAAACATAGTTACCGGCTACCAGTATGTCGGCGCCTTTTTTGTATAATTTTCCTGCATTACCATCCTGTATTCCGCCGTCTACTTGTATGAGAAAGTCCAGGTGTTTTTCATTTCGCATGCGGTTAAGCTGCTCAATTTTTTCATAGGAGCTCTCAATAAAAGCCTGACCTCCAAAGCCCGGGTTTACAGACATGATTAATACAAGGTCTGCATAATATATGGCCTGATCCAGCAGGGAAACAGGAGTAGCCGGATTTAAGGCGATTCCTGCCTTCATTCCCAAACGGCGTATTTCCTGCAAATCCCGGTTCAGGTGGGGACAGGCTTCGTAATGAACCGTTAGCCAATCAATTCCTGAGTCTTTGTAACGTTGGTAATACCGGGATGGCTCTACAACCATCAGGTGTGCATCTAAAGGCTTTTTAGCGTGCTTTGCAATGGCTTCTATAACAGGAAATCCATAGGAAATGTTTGGAACAAAAACGCCGTCCATGATATCCAGATGAAAGCCCCAGGCAGGACTTTCATTGACCATGTTACATGAACGGGCCAAATGGCTGAAGTCAGCAGACAGCATAGATACGGATACTTTTCCCATGTTATACCTTTTTTAAAATTTCAAGAAGCAGGTCCCAGAATTTTTGAGTACTGTCTATATCCAATCTTTCTGCCGGTGAATGGACTCCCTTGATGGTAGGTCCAAAAGAAATCATATCCAGATTCGGATAGGCATCCAGAAAGATACCGCATTCCAGCCCGGCATGGATGGCCTTGACCTGAGCGGGAGTGTTGAACAGATCCTTATAAGCTTTCTCGCTGATTTTTAATATGGGGGAATCAGGATTGGGTGCCCATCCCGGATATTCTCCTTCATGAACAACTTCTGCTCCGGCCAGGCGAAACAGGCTTTCAATACGGAATGCTGCATTTTTACGGGAAGAATTCAGGGCACTTCTTTGGCTTGTTCCAATACGGATGGTCTGCTCTTTGGCATCTGTTCTGACAGATGCCAGGTTGGTAGATGTTTCCACCAGCCCCGGTATTTCCTTGCTCATGGCAAGTACCCCGTGGGGGCAGGAGTACAACGCGGCAATAAGTCTTTCCGCTGTTTCTCCGTCTATGCATGTTTCCGGCACAGGGATTTCTGAAACTGCACTTGTGAGTTCCGGATCTGTGTGTTTGTGTTCCCGTTCCCATGCAGCAGCAAGTTCGTTAAAAAGATCTTTGAATTGTAGCGCGTCTTTTTTGCTGATAACACAAACAGCCGTCGCTTCGCGGGCTATGGCGTTGCGTTTGTTACCTCCTGAAATATGGCTGATGTCCATACAAAATTTTTGCTGTGCATTCCACAGGAAACGAGCCAGTGTTTGTACAGCATTGCACAGGTCTTTGTGAATTTCATCCCCGCTGTGTCCTCCGGTACCGCCGGAGATGCTTACTTTGAGGGCAACCGGTTCGTCTGCCCGTGTAAGCGGAATTTCTTTATATTTGAAATAAGCCGAGGTATCAATCCCACCGGCACAGCCTATGAATATTTCCCCTTCATCTTCTGAGTCCAGGTTTAGCAAAATAGATCCTTGCATGAATCCCGGGGCAACGGCTCTGGCTCCGTCCAAACCGGTTTCTTCTTGTACCGTAAATAAGCATTCCAAAGGCCCGTGTTCCAGGGATTGGTCGTCCAGAACAGCCAGTTGGGCTGCTACACCAATACCGTCATCTGCGCCCAGGGTGGTGCCTTTTGCTTTAAGCCAGCCATCTTCCGTGTAGCATTGTATAGCGTCTTTTGCAAAATCAAAGGAGGTGCCTTCATTTTTTTCGCAAACCATATCTGTATGGCTTTGCAAGATTACACCGGGTCTGTTTTCCCGTCCGGCAGAAGCCGGCTTGCGTATGATGACATTACCTGTTGCATCTGTTTTGTATTCCAGTCTGCGTTCTTTGGCAAATTGTTCCAGATAATGGGTTATAGCAGCTTCATTTCCGCTTTCTCGCGGGATTTTACATATTTCAAAAAAGAAATGAAATACAGGAGAAGGTTCCGGGATATGCATGGTATTGGGTTTAGCCGTTCTTGAGCTTTTTCTCAATGTCTGTAACGTATTGCCGGAATACACGGTCGGTGTCCATCAAGTTGCAGACGGTATTACAGGAATGCAGTACGGTAGCATGGTCTTTGCCACCAATAAGTGATCCTATAGTAGAAAGTGAATTTTTTGTATGGTTCCGGCTTAGGTACATAGCAATCTGACGTGCCTGGCAAATTTCCCGTTTGCGGGTTTTTGATACCAATATATCCGGTTGAATACCAAAGTAGTTACAGACTGTTTTCTGGATTTCCTGTACAGTAATTTCTTTAGGTGTATTGTTAACCAGCCTGTCTGTAATGGTTCGTGCCAGTTGCAGTGTAATTGGTTTTTTGTTAAAGGTTGCCTGGGCAAGAAGGGAACATAATGTTCCTTCAATTTCCCGGACATTGGTGGTTACCTGGCGTGCAATAAATTCAAGTACTTCCGGCGGTACTTCAACCCCTTCGTTGTAGGATTTTTTTTCCAGAATAGCCAGTCGGGTGGCATAATCCGGGGATTGTAATTCAGCTGAAAGACCCCATTTAAAGCGGGAAAGCAGTCTTTCGTCCAGGTCTTTCAGGTCAACAGGTGCCTTATCACTTGTGAGGATCAGCTGTTTACCTGATTGGTGCAGGTGGTTGAAAATGTTAAAATAAGCGTTTTGAGTTCCCGGCTTGCCGGCAAATTCCTGCACATCGTCAATAATCAGCACGTCTATCATTTGGTAGAACCGCATAAAATCCGTGAGTTTATTTTTTATGTTGACGGCATCCATGAATTGGATTTGGAACAAATTGGCAGAAACGTACAGTACGATTTTCTCCGGTAGCCGGTTTTTAATTTCTATACCAATTGCCTGAGCCAGGTGTGTCTTGCCCAAACCGGATCCTCCATAAATAAACAAAGGGTTAAAGGGACCTCCCGGTGTTTCGGCAATACTCATTCCCGCTATACGTGCCAGCCGGTTGCAGGGACCTTCTATAAAATTGTCAAAAGAGTACGCAGCGTTTAATTGCGGGTCAATTTTTATTTGCTGCAATCCCGGAACCACATACGGACTGGCAATGTCATCTTTGTTGATTCGGGAAAAAGGAATGGATTTGTTCTGGAAAGGTCCTTGACCCTGGTGAGGCATAGGGACCCCTTTACTGTTCGAATCTACTTTTACACAGTATTCCAGTTTGGCGGAATTCCCCAACTCTTTTCTTAGGCAGTGTCCCAGAATGTCAATGAAGTGCTCCTCAATATATTCCCTGAAAAAGTGCGAAGGAACTTCTATTGTAAGGACATTGTTCTTCAGCTTAAGAGGTACAATGGGGTCAAACCATGTACTGAAGCTTGAAGATTGAATATTATCTTTGATAATAGACAAGCAATTATTCCAAACAATTTTGTGTGGTGACAGGGACATATTAGGATTTGGGGTTAAAGTGTTACAAAAATGGTTGAAAAAAATGGTAAAAAAAAATGAAAAACACTTGTATTTTTGAAAAATTCAATAAAGCCTTAATAATCAAGCTGAAAAAAAACTAAATTTCTAAAGTGCAGAAAATCAAGTATATACAAAAGTTGAAAAACTGCCTTTCGTTGATACATCAATGTTTAAGACAAAAACAGGGCTGTTAAAAAACAGTGATTTTGAGATATTTTTTGGGGTTTTCGCTAATTAGACGGATGAGGGAGTCTGCTCTGGCTAGAACTCCATTTACAGCATGGTACAATTGAGGGTCAGAGGTAAGTTGGCCCAAAGAGCCTTCCGGGTCCTTCAGTTGGTCAATCAGTTCTTTTAAACCGTCCACAATACCGGTTATGTCTGTATCTTTCAGTTGAGACGATATTCTTTCAAAATGTGCCAGGGTAGTGCTCAGTTGTTCTGCTGCCTGATTAAGTTCTGTAAGGAGCGTATCGGCTCCGGCTACAACACGGTTCACGGTACCTTTGTTGTAGCTCAGTGCATTAGTAAAGGTGTTGATATCTTTTAGGGAACCGTTCAAGTGTTCCAGTATTTCTTTTACACTGTCCCTGTTTTCATGATCCAGGAATTGATTAAGCTGCAAAACAGCCTGGTCCAGATTGGACAGAAGTTCCGAAATACCATCTTTGAGCATGCCTATTTCATTTGTAAGCATACTGGTAAGATCACGTTGAACAGAAGAGGCCAGCGTATCTCCCGCATGGTGTATTCCGGGTTCGTTGCCCAGCAGCAGCTGCACGGCTTTACCTCCCAAAATGTCTGCACTGTATATTTCAGCTACAGTTCCTTTGGGCAGAGAGAACTCTTTTTTCAGTTTAATTTTTACAACCATCTGCCTGTTTTTCTGGTCAAATTGGATTTTATCGATAGCTCCGGCTGTCAGACCTAATACAGAAACAGGACTTGTGGGTTCCAGGCCGGAGACATTGGGATAGACTGCGTAGTAAGTATTTGTTCCGCTAAAAAAATCATTGCCTTTCAGAAACTGAATGGTAAAGTACAAGGCTCCTATTACAATTAGTGAAAAAATGCCAATTTTCAGTTCACGGGTAATTTTTTTTCTTTTCATACTTTACTTATTAAGGGGAACAAGACGGCCGTCTTTCAGGGTTATTACAAAAGCATCCGGAAAAGAACCGGCTCTTAATGTATTACAATAGTTTTGCGCTTCCTTCAAATCTGCAAAATCTCCTAGAAAGTATTTGTATTTGTACAATTGGTCTTCGCAGACAATATGTTGTAATCCGGGGTAAGTTACTACCAGGCTGTGGTCGGCAGCAAGTAGTGTTTTGGATGCGCCTACCTGTACATGGTACCGGAGTGCCGATGCGGCCGTAGGGCTTTCTGTTCCTGTTTCTATTATTGTTTCTGTGTATTTACTATTTTCTGCATACGTTTTCATGTAGTTTTCAAACCCTTGAAAAAGTTGTTTGGCAATTTTTTTTTGTCCGTCTGCCGAACCCAGCACTTTTCTATCCACAGAACTGTTCAGGAATCCGAGCTCTACCAGTATAGCAGGCATGGAGCAATAGGCCAGTACTACAAATCCGCCTTCTTTCATACCTCTGTCTTTGTCTACACCCCGCAACGGTCCCTTACGCAGAGATTGCTGAATACAGCTTCCCAAAATTCGGGATTGACGCATGATGGCTTCTTTTTGAAAGTTGAAAACAATCATGGATTGGGGGTTGTCCGGATCAAACCCTTCGTATTTGGTTTTGTAATCTTCTTCAAATTTGATGACCTCGTTTTCTTTCAAAACCACATCATAACTCCCGTCCTTTCTTTGGCTTCTGTCCCCACCAAAAACCCACGTTTCCGGTCCAACGCCAAGGGTTGTACTTTTGCGCGCCGAGTTTACGTGAATAGAGATAAACAAGTCTGCGTGGTGTTCAGAAGCCATAGTTCCACGTTTATCCAAACCTATGGCTACGTCTTTATCACGGGTATAAAGTACGGTGATTTCCGGATACCTGGCGTTGATTTCTTGTCCCAGGTACTTTGCTACGGCCAGGTTGATATCTTTTTCTCTTAGTTTTCTGTCCGGGCTTAAGGCTCCGGGATCCTTTCCTCCATGACCGGGATCCAGTACTATTTTGCGAATTACAGGACCTGAAAACACTTGTCCCATGGTGGCATGCGAATTGCAAAGACAGAAGAGGGCAACCAGTACGGGAATCAGTTTTTTCATATATATTTGCAGTTTATGTCTGCGGAAGGCAAAGATAAGAAAAGTATTTTGCATACGGTATGCTGTCTGGTATTCCTGCTACTGGGTACGCAATTTTTGCCGGGGCAGCAGAAACGCACCCTTGAAAATACTATTGCACCTGTAAGCGAGAAGTACAAAAATCGGTTGTACGCTCCGGCTTCATACAGGCCGGTGAAATCCCCTTTGTCTGAAATGTGGGAGAAGTTAAGCAAGTATACCGGAATGGAAAAAGCCGAGGTGGGGTTGTCGCAAATCGATTTGGACAGCCTGGCCCGGATGGACATGATCCGTTCACGTACCCAGCTGGACGCACCCGCTTTTTCTGTTGCCAGAGATTCTGTTGTGGAAGACTTTACGCAAGGGAAAACCATGTTGTATTATTACGGCGATGTAAAAGTTATTTACGGTAATATGGAAATAACGGCAGAATACATGGAGTACGATGCTGATGCCAGGACGGTGTTTGCAACCGGAGTAATTGATTCTCTGGGGACTATGCAAGGAAAACCTGTAATGAAAGAAGGGAACAACCAGTACGAGATGGAATCTGTGTATTACAATTTTGGTTCCAAAAAAGCCCGTATTAACAATATGGTAACACAAGACGAACAAGGTTTTCTGCATGGGACAAGTTTGAAAAAAATGCCCGACAATTCCATAAACATCAAGGATGGGAAATATACTACCTGTGACGCCGAGCATCCACATTTTTATTTGCATATGACCAATGCCAAGATTACGACTGATGATGACGGAAACGTGGCTCAGACTATTTTTGGTCCTTCCTATGTAGTTGTTGCAGACGTACCAACTCCCATTATTGTGCCTTTTGGCTTTGTACCCAAACGTCCCGACCGGTCAGGCGGATTGCTTATTCCTACGTACGGAGAAGAGGTGGCTCGTGGTTTTTTTCTGAGGGATTTGGGCTACTATTTTGTCTTTGGAGATTACCTGGACTTTTCTGTTACAGGTGACATTTACTCTATGGGTTCGTGGGGTGTGAAAGGAACTGCCCGTTACAAAAACAGGTATAAATACAACGGAGGACTGAATGTCAATTATTCCAAAAATGTTACCGGGGAAAGGGGGTCGCCTGATTACAGCGAATCGGGTGACTTTTCTATTCGCTGGAACCATACGCAGGATCCGAAGAAACGACCGGGGACTTCTTTCAGCGCCTCGGTAAATTTTTCGAGCCCAACCAACAACCGGTACAACAGCCAGTCTATTGATGAAGCGCTGCAGTCACAGACATCTTCCAGTATTTCTTATGCCAGAACTTTTGCCGGTACGCCATTCAACTTTTCCATAAACCTGCTGCACAGCCAGAATAACAGGGATTCTTCCTATGCCCTGACGTTGCCAAACATGACATTGACCATGAGCCGGATTAATCCGTTCAAACGTAAGGTTCAGGTAGGAAAGAAAAAATTTTACGAAGATATTACCATCAGTTACAACACGGCCTTTCAGAACAAACTTAATTTTAAGGCGTCTCAGTTTGGAACACCTGATTTTTGGGACGATTTCAGAACGGGAATGCAGCACAATTTTGCTATTGGGCTACCCAGTTTTACGTTGTTGAAATACCTAAACTTTACCCCTTCGGTCAGTTATGGTATGAACTGGCACTTTATGAGCGAAACAAGGGATTTTGACCCGGAAACCCAGAAAGTGGTCTCTGAACTGTCCAAGCCTTTTTCGGAATTTGGTGTTACCCAATCGTATTCCGGAGGGTTGTCCATGTCCACCCGTATATATGGGATGTTTAATTTCAAACCTACAGGAAAAGTGCGTGCCATACGGCACATGATGACCCCTTCGGTTGGGTTTAGCATTCGTCCGGAACTGGGGACAAGAGCCAACGGATTTGTAACGCTTGATTATACAGACAGCCTGGGTAAGGAGCATACGGTGGAGTATAATAAATACAACAAATCTGTGTACGGTCCACCCTCCAAAGGCCGTACGGCTGCTCTTAGTTTTTCTTTGGGTAACAATTTGGAAGCTAAAGTTTTCAATAAAAAAGATACTACAGAAAAGGGTGGGTTAAAAAAAGTAAAACTTATAGATAATTTGTCGCTGAGCGGTTCTTACAATTTTTTGGCAGATTCCATGAAACTTTCCAATATAAATGTGACGTTATCAACCTCTATATTTGAAAAGCTGGGAATAAATGCCAATGCGGTTTTTGATCCGTATGCAGTCAACGAGCGGGGACAGCGTATCAATACCCTTGCTCTGATTAGATCAGGCAGTCTGGCCAGATTGACTAACGCCAGTTTTTCTACTTCTTATTCGTTCAACGGGGGTGGTAAAGATTCCAAAAACAGTGCATACCAGCTACTATATGAAGACCCTTATACGGGAGCTTATATTCCCGGCGGATGGGTGTATTACATGGATCCTGAAATTCCCTGGTCTGTTAATTTTAATTACAGTTTTTCCTATAACAAATCATACACTTACGCCAACGAAACACTTAATACCAACCACAACTTTACACAAACGCTTGGCTTTTCTGCACAGGTTAAGATTACAAAAGATTTTAATATCAACCTGAGAAGCGGTTTGGATTTAATGAAATTTAAGCTTACTACAACCCAGTTGAGTGCCACGTACGACCTGCATTGCTTTCAGATTTCTTTTTCCTGGGTTCCTAACGGACAGTGGGAAAGCTGGAGTTTTCGCATAGCTGCCAAAGCTTCTGCTCTGGCAGATGTGCTTCAATACAAGAAATCTTCGAGTTACTGGGATAATTAAAATTTTTACCTATATTTGCATCATCTTAGCTGCTTTTCACAGCTATTACCCACAGTTTTAACATATTTTGAATGTACGACATTATTGAGCTTAGCAACAAGGCTATGGAAGAGCTCCATAGAATTGCAGAGGCATTGGGTATCAAGAAATTGGAATCTTATGCAAAAAATGACCTGATTTATCAGATTTTAGATGTGCAAGCAGAGACAGGAGCTTCTGCTGCATCTGACAAGAATAATCCTAAAATAAAAACACAAGTTCCGAAACCGGCAAAAGATTCCAAAAACGTAAAGGAGACCCGGCCGGCAGAGCAAAAACCTGCCCCGGCAGCAAAGAAAGCTGCTGAGGATAAAAAACCTGCAGAAGACAAGAAACCTGCAGAAGACAAGAAAGTAGTTGAGGATAAGAAGGCAGCTGATGCAAAGAAAGCGGCGGATGCAAAGAAGGCAGCTGATGCAAAAAAAGCTACTGACGCAAAGACTGCGGCAGAAGAGAAATCCGTTGCTGACGGCAAACCTGTTGCCGGAGCAAAGCCTGCTGAAGCAAAGCAAGCAGGAGGGGCAAAAGCAGAACAAAAAGGGCTTTTTGAGGAAGAAACTAAACCGGAGGCAACCTCGGCAAAACCGGAGGCTGATCCGGAAGTAAAGAAAGCCGTAAGACCCAGGGGAAGGCCCAGAAAAACAGAAGAACCCGAAAAGAAAGAAACAAAGAAAGAAGAGGAGTCAACAGGTGCTCGTCAAACGGGAACGCATGCCGGTCAGCCGCATCAGGAACCCGTAGCCAAGAAACCGGAATACGAAGGCGTGGTCAAAGCCATCGGTGTATTGGAAATGATGCCGGACGGATACGGATTCCTCCGTTCTTCTGATTACAACTACCTGAATTCTCCGGATGATATTTACCTGTCTCAGCAACAAATCAAAATGTACGGGCTTAAGACCGGTGACACAGTAAGTGGAGAAATCCGGCCTCCCAAAGAAAACGAAAAGTTCTTTCCTTTGGTTAAGATTCATGAAATCAACGGACGCCATCCTGAATTTATTCGTGACAGGGTACCGTTTGATTTTTTGACGCCTCTTTTTCCGGATAAAAAATTTGATATTACTTCGAACAATCATAATACGTTGTCAAACAGGGTGGTGGACCTGTTTACACCTATCGGGAAAGGACAACGTGGGTTGATTGTGGCTCAGCCTAAAACCGGAAAGACCGTATTGCTGCAATCCCTGGCAAATGCTATAGCAGACAACAACCCCGAGGTATATATGATTGTTCTGCTCATTGATGAACGTCCGGAAGAGGTGACCGATATGGCACGTAATGTAAAAGCCGAGGTGATTGCCTCTACCTTTGACGAATCTGCAGAACGTCACGTGAAAGTAGCCGGGATTGTTTTGGAGAAGGCAAAACGTTTGGTGGAATGCGGACACGATGTGGTTATTTTGCTGGATAGCATTACCCGTCTGGCAAGAGCCTTTAATACCGTTCAACCCGCCAGTGGTAAAGTTCTGAGCGGAGGAGTAGATGCCAACGCATTGCAAAAACCGAAACGATTCTTTGGGGCTGCCAGAAATATTGAGAACGGAGGATCGCTTACTATCCTGGCCACAGCTCTGATTGATACAGGCTCTAAGATGGATGAAGTGATTTTTGAGGAATTTAAAGGAACAGGTAATTTGGAATTGCAACTTGACAGGAAACTTTCCAACAAACGCATTTTCCCGGCTGTGGACGTAACGCTCAGTTCTACCCGGCGTGAAGATTTGCTCATGGATAAAGACAAACTGAACCGTCTCTGGATTTTACGTAATTATCTGGCAGACATGAATTCCGTTGAAGCTATGGAGTTCATGAAAGACCGGTTGGTAAGAACGCAGGATAACGATGAGTTTCTAATCACCATGAACCAATAAACCGGATACCTGCTGTTACCAACAGCGCAAGAAAAATTTTTAAGGCTTTGGCAAGAACAAAGCCTTTTTTTGTTTCTGCCAGCAGGGGCAGCCCGGCATGGCCTTCCTGAACAATACTGTTGGCCAGAAGTATGCTGAAGGGAATGGTCCCTGTGGCAAAGAGGGTAACGAAAACAAGATGAGGACCCGAGGTGGGGATGATTCCAATCAAAATGGCCACTGATAAGACTACCCAGTATTGTTCGTTGATCCACCGGGTAATATCCAGATTCCCAACAAGAAAATGAATAACAAGCAATGTTCCAAAAGTCCATATCAGGATTTTTAGAAAATGGTGTTTTACAATATGGTTCCAGATATGTTCTTCAATAAAATGACGTGTTGAAAACAACGTAAAAATCAGGGTGATAAGTGATAATCCGGCGAAAATCAGGTTCAACCATTTTTCAGAAAAAATGGAATGGTGTAAGTGCTCATGACCGTGGTGCTCATGTTCCAGAAATCCGGCAGAAATGCCGATAATAAACACAAGCAATCCAAAAAGCAGGATCAGCCGCCTGGAACCCGGCCTTTTCAGGTTGTCACGCAAGTTTCCCCATACGCTCAAATGTTTATGATCTCCGTGTTCGGGTGTATGAATCTGGAACTTTTCCGGACAGCAGGGAGACAGGGCGTTGGGTACAAATTTATTGGTCAGCAAACCTGCCGCAATGGACAGTACAAAAAGAACTGCGAAAAGGATAAGGGCTTCTTTAGGTATGATGGCCAGCATGAGAAAGGCCTCGTCACCGGCAGTTGCTACCATCATGGCAACTAGTGCTCCAAAGGAAATCAGATTGTGTGTATAGAGACTTACCACCACAAAACCCCCGCTGCACCCGGGCAGTACTCCCAGCAAGGCGGAAAGGATGATTTGCAGGAAGGGCTTGTTTTGTAACTTTTCCAAAGCAGATCCTTTGCTGGTGATGTTGATGTATTCAATAAAAATCATCATCACAACCACAAGCCCGGTAATAAGAACACTCTGTTTGATGATTTCAAGTAACCACATAGGTTGTATGTTTAATGAAATTACAAGAGTTTTAACAGTTCAGATGCAGCGCTGAATGAATCTGTTTTACCTTCCCTTACTTTTTTTTCCATTTCCGGTAATGCGTTTTTTATACGGGGATTGTTATAAAAACGGGTCAGTAAATGGTCGTCTACACTCTCGCGCATCCAATGAACAGATTGCTCTGCGCGTTGTTTATAAAAGAATTTGTTGCCTTTAGTCAATTGCATGTATTCCTGAATGGTGGTGTATATCTTCTCCATTCCTGTATTTTCTAAAGAAGAAGCGGTGAGAACGGTAGGGGTCCAGCCCGAAGGACTGGATGGGAAGAGCTGCAGGGCTCCCTGATACAACACTTTGGCCTGCATGGCTTTTTCTATGTTGCTTCCGTCTGCTTTATGGATAACCAGCAGGTCGGACATTTCCATAATACCCCGCTTAATGCCCTGCAGACCGTCACCGGCACCGGTAAGCATAAGCAACAGAAAAAAGTCTGTCATGGAATGGACGGCGGTTTCAGACTGGCCAACACCTACCGTTTCAATAAAAACCGTATCAAATCCGGCTGCTTCACAGAGGATTACAGATTCTCTGGTCTTGCGGGCAACGCCTCCCAGGGAGCCTCCGCTGGGAGATGGCCTGATAAATGCCCGGGGGTCGTTGGCCAACGTTTCCATACGGGTTTTATCTCCCAGAATACTTCCTTTAGTTTTCCCGCTGCTGGGGTCAATGGCAAGTACCGCCAACTTGTGTCCGACGCTTGTAAGATGCTTTCCAAAGGTTTCAATAAACGTACTTTTTCCAACACCCGGAACGCCGGTGATGCCAATTCTGATGGAATTACCTGAGTAGGGCAGGCAGGCAGAGATCAAATCCCCGGCTTTTTCCCTGTCTTTTTCCAGCGTGCTTTCTACCAGTGTAATGGCTTGCGCCAACAAGGGTGTGCTTCCGTTGCGGATTCCTTCAAGAAGAGCCGTTGTACTCAGGCTTTTCTCCGGTCTTTTTTTCAGGATTTGAAAAGCCCTGGGGTTAATTGCCGGAGGTTGCGCTATTCCTTTGTTCACAATTAAGGCAGAGTTGCTGTTCTTGGGGGAATCCATGGTGGTTATCTATTTTATATGCCCGTAAACCAACAGATTTATTGTAGGTCTGGAAGGTGCGTTGGTAGTCAGACTTATGGTGTAAATTACTTCATCCGGTTCTTTTGTCGCCTGGCCGGGAATGATTACTCTTATGGGAGTCTCTGCTCCGGGGGCTACCTGCCGGTTCATGGTGATTTCAATTTCCGGATGGCTGGTGTCAATGGCGTATATGATCAACGGGGTTTTTCCTTTGTTAAAAAGAATGAAATCTGCCGTAATTGTTGATCCGGCAGCAACAATTGAAAAATCTACAGCACTTTTGTTCATCTGCGGAATGGGAGCCTTTGCTTTTTCGTCTTTGCTAAGGCCGTCAGGATTCATTTTTATAGCTGCTTTTACGGTAAGTACGTGCCTCGGGTCTTCCTTTCCGTTGATGATCAGCCGGGCATGGAAGGTGGCATCTCCCCATATTTCTTGTTGCCGGGTATCAACGCCATAGCAAATAAATCCTTTTTCTCCGGGGTCCAGTCGTCCGGAAGGTATTTGAATTGTCAGGTTGGGGTGGTCGCTTGTTGCTTTCAAAAAAACAGGTTTCTTTCCTGTATTGATGATTTCAACAGAGTCGGTTTTTCTCATTCCCTGGCGGATTTGGCCCAGTTCCAGGTCTTTTTTTCGGAGCCTTACAGGGCCCATAACTACCGGATGTGTCTGTTCAACAGAGACTTTTTTGGGGTGTACCACCCCACGAATTCTTAAAACATAGGGACGGGGGAACCCTGCCAGATAAACAGATAACGATTTTTCAAAAGGATAGGGGCCCAGGTTGTTGTTGAAAGTAACGGTAATATTCCCGGTGGCTCCGGGATTGACAGGTTCCCGTGTCCAGTCCGGAGCCGCACAGCCGCACGAAGAAATAACACTTTGAATTATAACAGGTTTGTCCCATTTGTTTGTAAATACAAATGTATGCGTTTTTGGTCCGTCTTGTATGGTAAAATCACCAAAATCATGAACCATTTTATCAAAAACCACCCGGTTGTCTTCCTGTTCCTGAGGGGAACTTTGGAACAAAACGGCAGCAAGCAATAAAAGAAGCAGTTTCATACTACAAAACTTGACTATTTACAAAGGTAGTAAGAATTTAATTCATATATTTGCAGCATTATTTACAACTAACAGTCACTTTTACCATGGCACACAGAATTACTGAAAACTGCATAGCATGTGGAACGTGTATTGATGAATGTCCCGTAGAAGCTATATCTTCCGGTGATATTTATGTGATTGATGCAGATGAATGCATTGATTGTGGGGCTTGTGCTGCAGTATGTCCGGTCGGCGCTATTGAAGCCGAATAATTTTAGATCTTCGGATGATCTTAAAAGAGACTGACCAAAACGTGTCAGTCTCTTTTTTTACGGGCAAAAGATTGGCAAGAATAATGTACCTTTGTAAGTTACAAGTTCAAGATTTAAGATTTCAAATATGGCTTCTTTTATAAAAGTTATTGGAAAGATTTTTGGATCCAAGGCAGACAGGGACCTCAAACAACTTAACCCCTACCTGGAAAAAATAAAAAAGGAATACGAAAGGATTGATGTATTAGACCACGATGGTTTGCGGGCAGAAACGCAGAAAATCAAGGAGACCATCCGTGATTACATTGCAGATGACGAAAAGCAGAAAGCTGCGTTAAGGGAACAGCTGGAGGATGTAGACATTGAATTGGAGAAAAAAGAAGCCCTGGCTACTGAGGTAGATAAACTCACAAAGAAAATAGACGAAAAGATAGAGGAGGTTCTGGAACGTGTACTTCCCCAAGCCTTTGCCATTATGAAATCTACTGCCAGACGTTTTTACGAAAACAAAACGCTGGAGGTGACAGCTACTGAATTTGACCGTCAGTTGTCCACAAAAAAAGATCACGTAGAAATTCACAAAGACAAAGCTGTTTGGCACAACTCGTGGATGGCCGGTGGAAATATGATAACCTGGGACATGATCCATTACGATGTACAGCTCATTGGCGGGGTGGTGCTCCATGAGGGAAAAATTGCCGAGATGGCCACCGGGGAAGGAAAAACGCTGGTGGCTACCCTTCCGGTCTTTTTGAATGCTCTGGCAGGCAAGGGGGTGCACGTAGTTACGGTGAACGATTACCTTTCCAGACGTGACTCGGAATGGATGGGGCCTCTTTATGAATTTCATGGGCTCAAAGTGGATTGCCTGGATAAACACCAGCCCAATTCAGAGGAACGCCGTAGAGCATACCGAGCCGATATTACCTTTGGAACAAACAACGAATTTGGCTTTGATTACCTGCGCGACAACATGGCCATCAATGCTGAAGATCTGGTCCAGAGAAAGCACCATTATGCCATTGTGGACGAAGTAGACTCGGTTCTGGTGGACGATGCCCGTACTCCGTTGATAATCTCCGGTCCCGTTGCCAAAGGTGAAGATCAGCAGTTTAATGAATTCCGGCCTATTGTGGAACAGTTGTACTCGGCACAGCGGTCGCTTGTTCAACAACTGTTGGCAGAAGCGCGGCGGCTGATTGAAGAAGGAGATGAGGAAAATGGGGGTAAGCTGTTGCTCAGAGCCTTTAAGGGGCTTCCAAAATATACGCCTCTTATTAAATACCTGAGCGAAACGGGTATTAAGCAATTGTTGCAGAAAACAGAGAATTTTTATATGCAGGACAACAACAAGCAAATGCACCTGATAACAGACGACTTGTATTTTGTTATTGAGGAGCAGCACCGCTCTGTTGATCTGACAGAAAAAGGACACGATTTGATTGCCAAAAGGGTAAGTGATCCTGCGTTTTTCATTCTTCCGGACATTGGTACGGCTATATCTGAATTGGAAAAAACAGACAAGAGTCCGCAGGAAAAGGCAACAGCAAAAGACGAGTTACTGGGTGAGTATGCCATCAAATCCGAAAGGGTACATACGGTCAACCAGCTGCTGAAGGCATACGCTATGTTTGATAAAGACGTAGAGTATATTGTGGCGGATAATAAAATTAAGATAGTTGACGAGCAGACGGGGCGGGTTTTGGAAGGCAGGCGGTATTCGGATGGGCTGCATCAGGCTATAGAGGCTAAGGAGCGTGTAAAAGTAGAAGCGGCTACCCAGACATTTGCTACCATTACGCTACAGAATTATTTCAGAATGTACCATAAACTGGCCGGTATGACGGGAACAGCAGAAACAGAGGCCGGTGAATTCTGGTCTATCTATAAGCTGGATGTGGTGGTCATTCCAACCAACCGTCCGGTGGTACGGATTGACGAAGACGATCTGATATATAAAACAAAGCGAGAAAAATACAACGCTGTAATTGATAAGATTACCGAGTTGACAAAAGCCGGCCGGCCGGTTCTTGTAGGTACTACTTCTGTGGAAGTATCGGAGTTGCTGAGCCGTATGCTGAAGATGCGGGGCATTCAACACGATGTGCTGAATGCCAAGCAACATGCCCGGGAAGCCGATATTGTAGCAGGGGCGGGACATGCAGGGGCTGTCACTATAGCTACAAATATGGCCGGTAGGGGAACGGATATCAAATTGCGGGAAGGCGTGAAGGAAGCGGGAGGTTTGGCTATTATTGGAACAGAACGCCACGACAGCCGTCGGGTGGACAGGCAGTTACGCGGACGGGCAGGCCGTCAGGGAGACCCCGGCTCATCTGTTTTCTTTGTTTCTCTGGAAGACGATTTAATGCGGCTTTTTGGCAGCGGAAGGATTGCTTCTGTGGTGGACAAGATGGGCATGCAGGATGGAGAAGTATTACAGCACTCCATGTTGTCCAGTTCCATTGAGAGGGCACAGAAAAAGGTGGAAGAAAACAACTTTGGTGTCAGAAAAAGGCTTTTGGAATACGACGACGTAATGAATTCACAACGGGAGGTCATTTATACGCGGCGCCGCAATGCTTTGTACGGAGAACGGGTAGATGTGGACGTAGCCAATATGATGTCGGACTTTGCTGAAGCCTTTGCCCAACAGATGGACGGGGTAGATTTTGATGAGTTTAACCATGAGCTTATCCGTCAGATTTCCATCGAATGTGGATTTGACAGGGAAACATTCAAAGACAGCAATATAGCCGAGTTGTCCGGATTGTTGTCAGAACAAATCCATAAATCCTACAACCGCCGGGCCGATGTTTTGGTTGCACAGGCGTGGCCCATTATGAAAAATATATACGAAACCCAGCGAGCTACGTATGAAAATGTAGTAGTTCCTGTGGGTGACGGAAAGCGGATTTATCAGGTAATTGTGAACCTGAAAAAGGCGTACGAAAGCAAAGGCAGGGAATTGCTACGGGCTATCAATAAAACTATAAACCTGATAATGATAGATGAATACTGGAAAGAACATCTTAGGGATATGGATGATTTGAAGCAATCCGTTCAAAGTGCTACGTACGAACAGAAAGATCCGTTATTGGTATATAAGTTTGAGAGTTTCAATCTCTTTAGCCAGATGTTGGAGAAAATTGCACGCGACGTACTTTCTTTCTTGCTTAAGGCACATATTCCGCTGCGACAAAATCAGGACAGGCTGGATAAGGCAGACAGCGAGAGAAGGACAGATATGAGCCAGACACAAACATCACGTCCGGATATGCTGACACAATCGGCAGAGCCCCGGTCCAATGCTCCTGTCCATGTGGAAAAACAAGTGGGAAGAAACGATCCCTGTCCTTGCGGCAGCGGGAAAAAATTCAAACAGTGTCACGGCAAAAACGTTTAATTTATTTCATACAAGTTCTAATTTTATGTCTTACGATTTAGCAATCATTGGATCGGGGCCGGCAGGATATGTGGCCGCAATCCGTGCATCGCAGTTGGGGTTCAAAACTGTCATCATTGAAAGAGGGCCGTTGGGCGGCGTATGTCTGAACTGGGGATGTATTCCTACCAAGGCGTTGCTTAAAAGTGTAGAGGTCCTGAATATGTCCCGGAATGCAGCTGCATACGGCATAAACGTGCCGGGGAATGCAGAGCCGGACCTGACAGCCATAGTTGCCCGTAGCCGGGAAGTCTCGGCCCAGATGGCCAAAGGAGTAGAATTCCTCTTAAAGAAGAATAAAGTTGAAGTCATTCATGGCCGCGGCTGCATCCCGGAGCCGGGTAAGGTGGCCGTGGGAACAACCACAATAGAAGCAAAAAATATATTGGTAGCTACCGGTTCAAAGCCCAATTCGTTGCCGGGAGCATCTATTGATGGGAAAAGGATTATTGGTTACCGCCAGGCTATGGTACCGGAAGAAATCCCGGGCACTATGGCTGTGATAGGTTCGGGCGCCATTGGTACAGAGCTGGCTTATTTCTACCACTCTTTGGGAACCAAAGTAACCCTGATTGAATACCTGGATCAGATTGTCCCCACAGAAGATGCCGATGTGGCAGCTCAGCTGAGCCGTTCGTTCCGCAAGGCCGGTATAAAAATAATGACTTCGGCCGGTGTTACGGGGGCAGAAAAATTTGCCACAGGGTGCCGCCTGCATGTGAAAACAAAAAAGGGGGAAGAATGTATAGATGCAGATGTAGTTCTCTCGGCGGCAGGGGTAGTTCCCAATACGGCTAACATGGGGTTGGAAGAGCTGGGTGTGGAAATGCACCGTGGAAGGATTGTAACAGATAAGAATTACATGACAACGGTTCCGGGTATTTATGCTGCCGGAGACGTGCTGGCTACGCCGGCATTGGCGCATCTGGCTTCTGCAGAGGCATTGTGCTGTGTAGAGCGGATGGCCGGGCTGGATGTCCCGGATGTGGATTACAGCAGCGTGCCGGGATGTATTTACGCTACGCCTGAAATTGCTTCTTTTGGGTTGCGTGAAAAAGATGCAAAGGAAAAGGGTATAGACATTAAGATAGGAAAGTTTCCGTTTACAGCTTCCGGGAAAGCAACAGCTGCGGGAGAAAGAGATGGTTTTGTGAAGTTGGTATTTGATGCGCAGGATGACCGTTTGTTAGGGGCTCATATTATTGGTGCCCATGCTACGGAAATGATAGGACCTTTGGTGGCTGCCTACGGAAAACAAATTGCTGCCTGCGATTTGATGCATTCCATTTTTCCACATCCTACCATGAGCGAAAGTATTATGGAAGCGGCTGCGCAGGCAGCCGGCCAATGTATTCATCTGTAAGGATTAATTTCCTGAGTTAAGGGTCAAATCTCCTGAGCAATGTGGTAGGTGTTTCTTTCAGAAGCATTGCGGGTGATTAACTCGCCAATGAAGCCGGCCAGAAACAGCTGCATACCCAGTACAACCGCAAGAAGAGCCAAATAGAAAAGTGGTTGGTCCGTAACGGCCCGGAACGGCATTCCATGGGATTGCCAGTAGATTTTTTGAACAATCAGCCACACGGTTATGATGCCGCCGGCAAAGAACATAAGCGAACCAAAAAGCCCAAAAATGTGCATGGGCCTTTTACCAAAACGGGCCAAAAACCAGAGGGTCAAAAGGTCCAGGTATCCGTTTACAAAACGGCTCAGTCCGAACTTGCTTTTTCCGTATTTGCGACGGGCATGTACTACCGGTTTTTCTCCAATTTTTGTAAAGCCGGCTTCTTTGGCCAGGTAGGGTATGTAGCGGTGCATTTCCCCATACACCTCTATGTTTTTGACTACCTGGTTGCTGTACGCTTTCAGACCGCAGTTCATGTCGTGGAGTTTAATGCCTGTAACGGCTCGGGCTGTAGCGTTGTAAATGCGTGACGGGATATTTTTGGTAAGGACTCTGTCTTTGCGTTTCTTTTTCCACCCCGATACCAAATCAAACGTTCCGTCTGCCACCATGTGGTACAGGGCCGGAATTTCCGCCGGATCGTCCTGAAGGTCGGCGTCCATGGTAACAACAACATCACCTAGCGCTGCTTTAAAACCGCAGTACAAAGCGGCTGATTTTCCGTAGTTGCGGCGGAATCGTATGCCTCGGATCCGTTGGTCCTCTTTTGCCTGCAGGGTAATAAAATCCCAGGACTCGTCCGTACTGCCGTCGTCAATAAAAATTACTTCGTACCGTGGTGCCTCGTTTTTACGGCTGTCAAGCGGTTTGCTTAGGACTTCCCGGATACGTTCCAGCAGTTCCGGAAGCGACTCCCGCTCGTTGTACAAGGCAATGACAATTGAAAGGTCCATGGCTTGGAAGCATTAGTTAAAAGGGGTCTTGTCCGTAGGGTGTTTGGCTCCGTTAGCCAGCAGGGAAGACCAAAGAAGTCCCAGGATGTTGAAATAAACAAATTGGGAGAGGGTAAGAATAACAGGCAAACGGTCAATCAATTTATCTATATTAAAATCTGCCTCTGTCACACCTGCCTGCTCCAGTCCCATGAGCATGGCATTAGCCATTTGTGAAGAAGATTCAGGGAAGAGAAACATGACATGCAGGTAATAATAGGCAGCTGCTATGATAGACGAACAAAAGGAAACGGCAAGTCCAAATTTGAATGCATTGGCATACAGGTACGTGTCCTGCTCTTTGCCAAAATCTTTCATAACGTAAAACAACAAACCCACGGTTCCGGCCAGTCTTATGGCCCAGAGTGAAAACCCAAGAATCTTGCTGCCGGAAGGTAATACTGTTTGTAGTACTGAAAAAAGAATGGTGATAAGGGCCAGTAGGATACCGTAAATGGCGGCCTTGTTCCAAAATTGATGGTTCATCTGCAAAAGGTTTGTGATAAGGAGTACAAAGTAACCAAAATTTTTAAAAAATACCTAACTTTGTAGTTTGGAACAAATAGTGATTTAATTATTGAACGCATGATTGCAATTACTTTTCCGGATGGGAAAATAAAAACATACAACAAAGGAATTACGGGCATGGAAGTAGCCCGCGGTATAAGCCCCCGGCTGGCAGCAGATGTGTTGGCTATGCAAGTTGACGGGGTAGTAACAGATATCAGGATGCCCCTGACAGAAGACGCATCTGTTCGATTTCTGAAATGGGAGGACGAGGAAGGGAAACAAGTGTTCTGGCATTCCTCGTCACACGTGATGGCGGCTGCCTTGGAAACCCTTTTTCCCGGGGTGAAATTTGGGATTGGACCAGCTGTTGAGAATGGGTTTTACTATGATATTGATCTGGGTGACCGCCAATTGACAGAAGCTGATTTGCAGGTCGTAGAAAAGGAAATGTACCGGATAGCCCATACAAAGCAACCGTTTGAACGGAAAGAAATTAGTAAGAAAGAAGCGTTGGAAGTTTATAAAGAAAAAGGGGACCAATACAAATGCGAGCTGATCAATGACCTGGAAGATGGGACCATTACGTTTTATACAAACGGGGCTTTTACAGATTTATGCAGAGGCCCGCATATTCCGGATACGTCCCTGATCCGGGCTATCAAACTTACATCAATAGCCGGAGCTTATTGGCGCGGGGATGAAAACCGCAACATGCTTACGCGTATTTACGGTATTTCGTTTCCCAAAAAGTCCCAATTGGATGAATACCTGCAGATGCTGGAAGAAGCCAAAAAGAGGGATCACCGCAAACTGGGACGGGAGCTGGAACTCTTTGCATTTTCACAACGGGTGGGGCAGGGTCTTCCCCTGTGGTTGCCACGCGGGGCAGCTCTGAGGGAGCGGCTTGAAAATTTTTTAAAAGCCGTACAGAAAGAACACGGGTATGAACAGGTAATCACACCGCATATTGGTCAGAAAGAACTGTACGTAACAAGCGGACATTACGCCAAATACGGGAAAGACAGTTTTAAGCCCATCAAGACTCCGCAGGAAGGAGAAGAGTTCTTGCTTAAACCCATGAACTGCCCGCACCATTGCGAAATTTACAAGTCAAAACCCCGGTCTTACAAAGACATGCCTGTGAGGTTGGCAGAATTTGGTACCGTTTACCGTTACGAACAAAGCGGAGAGTTGCACGGTCTTACCCGTGTCCGCGGGTTTACTCAAGACGATGCCCACATCTTTTGCCGGCCGGATCAGTTGAAAGAAGAATTTTGTAAAGTCATTGATATTGTGTTATATATATTCAAAACACTTAGCTTCAATGACTATACCATTCAAATTTCCCTACGGGACAAAGAAGACAAAACAAAGTACATTGGCTCGGATGAAAATTGGGAAAAAGCAGAACAGGCCATTCTGGAGGCCGTAGAAGAAAGAAAACTGGAAACACAAGTGGCCTATGGAGAGGCTGCTTTTTACGGACCCAAATTAGATTTTATGGTACGTGACGCCCTGGGAAGAAAATGGCAGCTGGGTACCATTCAGGTAGATTACAACCTGCCGGAACGTTTTGACCTGGAATATATTGGAGCAGATGATAAAAGACACAGGCCGGTAATGATTCACAGGGCCCCCTTTGGTTCTATGGAACGTTTTGTGGCCGTTCTGTTGGAGCATACGGCAGGAAAATTTCCGCTTTGGCTGGCTCCGGAACAAGTTGTGGTGTTGCCCTTGAGTGAAAAATTCAATGATTTTGCCAAAAAAGTTTGTGATTTCTTGAATAATTCCGATATTCGCGCCTCTATTGACGGTAGGAACGAAACTGTGGGTAAGCGTATTAGAGAGAATGAATTAAAACGGATTCCTTACCTGCTGGTTGTTGGGGAAAAAGAAGAAACAACCGGTACAATTTCTGTACGCCGTCAGGGAGAAGGTGATAAAGGGACCATGAAGTTGGAAAAATTTGTTACATTGCTCCGTAAAGAGATAGAAGAATTAACACATTAGTAAAAAGGAGGAAACAACTATCGCAACACCTTACAGACCCAAGCCTGCACCGCAAAGGCGCCCCGGTAACAGAAATTACCAAAGGTCTCCGCAGCAGGATGACGGCCCCAGGGCCAATGCTGAAATTACTTCGCCACAAGTGCGTCTTGTGGGCGATAATATTGAAAAGCAGGGCATATACCCCATTGCCCAGGCCTTGAAGATGGCGGAAAAACTGAACCTGGATCTGGTAGAAATATCGGCTCAGGCAGATCCTCCGGTTTGTAAGATTATTGATTACCAGAAGTTTTTGTACCAACGAAAGAAGAAAGCCAAGGAGATGAAGGCCAATGCTTCGCGGATAGTGGTTAAAGAGATTCGTTTTGGTCCCAATACAGATGAACATGATTACCAGTTTAAGTTGAAGCATGCCATTGAATTTCTGAAAGACGGTTTTAAAGTAAAAGCTTTTGTCTTTTTCCGCGGAAGGTCCATTGTCTTTTCAGAACAGGGAGAAAAACTGTTGCTTAGGTTTGCGGTAGATTTGGAAGACCACGGAAAGGCGGAACAGATGCCTAAACTGGAAGGAAAGCGCATGATAATGATGCTTGCGCCTATAAAAGCCAATGTGAAGAAAAAATAATTATTTAAAGGAGAACCCTATGCCAAAAATGAAAACGAATTCCGGAGCAAAGAAGCGTTTTACGCTGACCGGTACCGGAAAAATTAAAAGGAAACACGCTTACCATAGCCATATCCTCACAAAAAAAACAAAAAAACAGAAACGCAATCTGGCTTACACCGGTTTGGTAGATAAGACAGATGAGAAGCGTATCAAAGATCTGCTTTGTGTATAACTGAGCAGCAATTAATAACCAGGTTGCCCAGCAGAAAAAGTATCTCAAAGGTGGAGAACGCTGACAGCCGCAAAGAAATTTTATTATGCCAAGATCGGTAAATGCAGTGGCTTCAAGAGCCCGACGCAAAAAAATTCTAAAACAGACGAAGGGGAATTTTCTGGCACGCCGTAACGTATGGACGGTAGCCAAACACACATACGAAAAGGGGCTCACTTATGCCTACCGGGATCGTAAAAACAAAAAAAGGTCATTTCGTGCTCTATGGATACAGCGCATAAACGCAGCTGCACGTATGCACGGTATGTCGTATTCACAATTTATGGGGAAAGTGAACAAATCAAATATTGGTCTGAACCGCAAGGTTTTGGCAGATCTGGCCATGAACAACCCCCAGGCATTTGAGGCCATTATAAACTCCATAAAATAAGTAAGATTTGAACCGCTGGATCAAGTTTTCCGTAGTAGCTGTATGTTATCTTCTTTGGGTCATCTGGCTGGGAAATTTCTGGTGGCTCCTGGGACTTATTGTCATTTTTGACCTGTATATCACAAAAAAGGTCAAGTGGGCGTTTTGGAAAAAGAAGTATGAAAAAGGAGAAAAAAGAAATGTATGGCTGGATTGGCTGGATGCGATTATTTTTGCGTTGGTAGCCGCTACGTTTGTTAAGTCCTTTTTCTTTGAAGCGTATATGATCCCTACGTCCTCTATGGAAAACACCTTGATGACAGGTGATTACCTGTTTGTGGGGAAATTGAAATACGGTCCTGTAAGACCCAGAAACCCCTTGACGGTTCCGCTTACGCACAATGTGATTTTTGGGAAAGAATCGTATTCCAGAGTTATTGAGAAACCTTACAAACGGATGGCCGGGTTCAAAAAAACAGGTCGGAATGATGTGGTTGTTTTCAATTTTCCGCATGGAGATACCGTGCTTGTTAATTACCCCACCGATGATTACTATACCCATGTAAGGCTGAACGGGAAACAGAGTACATTAAATCATTATGGACCGGTAAAAGTAAGGCCGCCGGGAAAAGAAGATAATTATGTAAAAAGATGTGTAGCCGTTGCGGGAGATACGTTGGAAGTAAGGGATGGACATGTGTTTGTTAACGGATTGCCTCAGCCTTTCATTCCCGGTATTCGCAATACGTATACGCTTATTACGGATGGCCAGCCGTTGAATCCGCGTCTGCTGGACAAATACCATGTTTCACCGGCAGAGACGCATTTTGACAACAGGATTCCGGGTTATGCTTCTATTCCGCTTAACACAGCAGTTGCAGAAGAGTTGCGTGCCTTGAGGAATATTGTTTCGATTACACAAAACATTGACGTGTTTCCTCCCGATTATCCGGACTCACAATTGGTTCTGTTTCCGTTTGTGGTATCAGAAGACTTTCCCTGGACCCGCGATAATTACGGGCCGTTATGGATTCCAAAGGCAGGTACGACTGTAACACTTACTCCGCAGAACCTGCCCTTGTACAGGCGAATCATAACCAAGTATGAAGGCCATGTCCTGGAGGAGGATAATGGTACTGTTCGTATTGATGGTGAGGAAACGGCACACTATACCTTTGCCATGGATTATTACTTTATGATGGGTGATAACCGGCACAATTCGCTTGATTCGCGCTACTGGGGCTTTGTCCCGGAAGACAGGGTTGTGGGCAATCCATTGGTGGTCTGGTTCTCAACTGACAAGTACAAATCTTTTCCTTCGAGCATCCGTTGGGACAGGTTATTGAAGGTCAGGTTTAAATAAATTTTGGGTTTACAAAAAAAATGCAGATATTTGCAACCCCCTAAAAAGAAATAATATCAAATAAATACAGAACCCATGGCACGAGTATGTCAAGTTACAGGAAAGAAGAGGATGGTCGGGAATAAGGTATCCCATTCAAAACGCCGGACCAAACGTGAATTTGCACCCAATTTGAAAACAAAACGTTTTTGGTCAGAGGAAGAGGGTCGTTACATAACATTAAAGGTGACAGCCGCCGGGATCCGTACCATCAATAAAAAAGGACTGGCTGCTGTTTTAAAAGCTTCCAGAGAAAAAGGTTTGATTGACATAGTTTAAATTTTCGTCTTATGGCAAAAAAAGAAAACAGAGTACAGGTCATTTTGGAATGTACGGAACAAAAAGAAAGCGGTGTTCCGGGAATGTCTCGTTACATAACAACAAAGAACAAAAAGAACACCACCCAAAGACTGGAGCGTAAAAAATACAATCCTTTCCTTAAGAAAGTTACCATTCACAGAGAGATTAAATAATAAAACAAGGTACCTATGGCAAAGAAAGCAGTTGCAACATTGAAAGACAAAACAGCCGGAAAAGGCAACGTGAAATGCATCCGCATGGTCCGTTCCAAACGCAGCGGTGCTTATATTTTCCAGGAAGATATTATTCCTGTAGAAAAAGAAAGTGAGTTCTTTGCATCTAAATAATGCAGATATCTCTTTAGGTTAAAACCTCTAAATAAGGTGATTCATTAAAAAGCTCTCCGCAGGGGGGCTTTTTTATTTACGGGCACCCTGTTTTTTCTTATATTTGCATTCTTATGTTTGCCAAAAATGACAGAGGATATTCTCAATAAAGGACTGGAAAAGACAAAGAAAGGCTTGTTCAGCCGTTTGTCCCGTGTTGTGATGGGCCGTTCCAGGGTGGATGATCAGGTGTTGGATGATATAGAAGAGGCGTTGGTTGCTTCTGATGTAGGTGTAGATACTACGTTACGTATTATTGAAAGGTTAGAAGACCGTGTACAAAAGGATAAATATATGAACACGGAAGAGCTGAACAAATACCTGCGTGAAGAGATAGAAGCCCTGCTTTTGGAAAATAAGGTAACCAACGAGGTCATTCCTTTTGATTTTTCAAAAAAACCGTATGTGGTACTGGTTGTGGGAGTTAACGGAACAGGGAAAACAACAACTATTGGGAAATTGGCGGCACAGCTTAAAAAAGCAGGAAAGCAGGTGATGCTGGGTGCAGCGGATACGTTCCGGGCAGCAGCTATTGAACAGCTGACCATTTGGAGTGAACGGTCACAGGTCCCTATTGTCAAGCAGGCTATGGGGAGTGATCCGGCGGCTGTAGCGTACGATTCACTGGCCTCGGCAATCTCCAGAGATATGGATGTTTTGTTGATTGATACGGCTGGGCGTTTGCACAATAAGGTCAATCTGATGAACGAACTGGCCAAGATTAAGAAAGTGCTGCAGAAACTAATTCCGGATGCACCCCACGAGGTGCTGTTGGTCCTGGATGGTTCTACCGGTCAGAATGCGTACCAGCAGGCACGTGAGTTCTCCAAGGCTACGGATGTGACGGCTCTGGCAGTGACCAAGCTTGACGGAACGGCCAAAGGAGGGGTAGTAATTGGCATTAGTGACATGTTGCAGGTGCCGGTCAAATTTATTGGACTGGGAGAAGGGATTGATGACCTGCAAGTATTTGATAAAAAATCTTTTGTTGCAACTTTGTTTGAATAATCCATAGGTATGAAAATCCTGTATAATTGGTTGAAAGATTACCTGCCCCTGGATATGAATCCCCGGCAGACTGCTGAAGTACTCACTGATATTGGATTGGAAGTAGAGTCTTTAGAGATTACTGAATCAGTTCCGGGAGGACTGAAAGGTGTTGTTACAGCACAAGTAATAACCTGCGTACCGCATCCCAATTCGGATCATTTGTCTTTGACAACAGTTAGTACGGGAAGCGGGGAACTTGTTCCCGTAGTATGTGGTGCTCCTAATGTGACGGCAGGTCAGAAAGTGTTTCTGGCAACTCCCGGTGCAGAATTGACTTTTACTAACGGAGAACAAATTACTATTAAAAAAAGCAAGATACGGGGAGAAGAATCGTTCGGGATGATCTGTGCAGAGGATGAGCTGGGAATTGGTGCTTCGCACGACGGGATTATGGTGCTGCCCAAAGAAACGCCTGTAGGTGTTCCGGCTGCAGAGTACCTGAACCTTCCTACCTATGCTGTCTTTGAGATTGGACTAACACCTAACAGAATAGATGCGGCATCTCATATTGGGGTGGCACGTGATCTGGCTGCCTGGTACAAGGGAAGGGGACAGGACATATCTTTTACACACCCGGATGTATCGGCTTTCAGGGAAAATCCGGCAACGGAAGGCGTAAAGGTTGTTGTAGAAGCACCACAAGCAGCGCCACGTTACAGTGGTATTACGTTAAGTAATTTAAAGGTAGGGCCTTCTCCGGCTTGGTTGCAGGAACGTTTGCGGCTGACAGGAATCCGGCCTATTAACAATGTGGTGGACATTACCAATTATGTTTTACTTGAAACGGGACAGCCCTTGCATGCTTTTGACAGAAAGGGCATTGAGGGAGATTGTGTGGTAGTGCGGCAGGCTGAGCATGGGAGCCGGTTTGTTACCTTGGACGAAAAAGAGCGAATTCTTGACGGGCAGGATCTTATGATTTGCAATACAAAAGAACCCATGTGTATTGGAGGTGTTTTTGGAGGGCTGAACAGCGGAGTGACAGAAAGTACCACGTCTGTTTTTCTGGAATCAGCCTGGTTTCATCCTACCTGGATACGGCGTACTTCCAAACGTCACGGATTGAAAACAGATGCATCTTTCCGTTTTGAAAGAGGTACAGATCCTAATGCAACCGTATATGTCCTGAAACGGGCCGTTTTGCTTATGCAGGAACTCTGTGGGGCGCAGGTAGAAGGTAAGATTATTGATGTGTATCCCCACCCGGTTTTGCCGACCCGGGTTACACTGGATTACGATAGCATGTTTTCCTTAATAGGAAAGGATATTGGAAAAGAAACCACAGACAGGATTCTGGAAGCGCTGGAAATTGAAATAATGGAAGCAAGCGGTGAAACCGATCGGAATAAAAAAGTAGTGGCTGCTATTCCTACATACCGGGTAGATGTAACCCGTGCCTGCGATGTGGCAGAAGAGGTGTTGAGGATATACGGATACAACAACATTGAACTTCCGGATAGGATACAGGCCTCTTATGGGATAGCAGAAGATCCCCAACCGCAGCGAATCAGGGACCTGGCAGGTGACAGGCTCGCCTCTTTGGGTTTTAGGGAAATCATGTGCAATTCTCTGACCCGTGCAGGTTATTATGACGGGTTAACTACGTATTCTCCACAAGCTACTGTCCGGATTTTGAACCCCTTGAGTAGCGATTTGGATGCTATGCGTCAGACACTTCTTTGGGGAGGACTGGAAGCTGTTTCTTATAATACCAACAGGCAGCAGTACGACCTGAAATTTTTTGAACAAGGGAATGTGTACAGCCTGAAGGGACCCGGTACAGAGTTGGGCGATTATGTAGAAAGAGAATGTTTGGCATTGTTCATAACTGGAAATGACAGGCCTCTGAACTGGCATACTCCTTCACGTCCGGCAGATTTTTTCCTGCTGAAATCTTATGTGGAATATCTAGCAGGCAGTTTTGGGATTGATTTGATGAAAATACGTTCCTTCCGGGCTCCAAAAGATATTTTTGAGGAAGGTGTCCGGTACGTTATCAACGGCGATGTGTTGGCAGATGTGGGGAGCGTAAGTCGTTCATGCCTTGCCGTAATGGATATTAAACAGCCGGTTTTTATGGCGGAATTTCACTGGGATCTTTTTTTCAAAATAGTCCGGAGAAAAAAAGTGAAATTTTCTAACTTGCCTCGTTTCCCGGAAGTACACAGGGACCTGGCTCTGGTGGTCAATGCCGATGTGACGTATGAGCAATTGCATGCTACGGCGTTCAGAACAGAAAAAAAACTGTTGCAGCGTATCAGCTTGTTTGATGTGTACCGGGGAAAGGGCGTTCCTGAAGGGAAAAAACAATATGCGTTGCATTTTGTGTTCCGTGATGCGCAAAAAACGTTGACAGATGCTTGTGTAGAACAAATAATGGAGCAATTGGTACACGCTTTCTATAAAGAAACAGGAGCTGTCTTACGGTAGCCTGATGGTGTTCTTACGGTAGTTTGAGCCACCTTCTCCACAACTGCCGGAACGAACCAAACTCTTCCTGATATACGAATCCCGCTCCACTGCGTTGGGTATTGTCCAGGTAGTTGGAGTATTGATCAGCCGCATGACTGAATGCTTTCAGCCGGAATTTTCCTTTTTCACCAAGTTTTAATTCAATGTCTACGTTGCCAACCAAATCGTTTTCGTTGCGCGTATAGGGGTTGTTGCCCATATTGCCATTGATTACCACACGGTTGTTAAACAGCCGTGTAGAAATGGCTACGTCAAAGATATCTCCGCTTTGTCCCGGTTGGTAGTTAAATCCAACATCCAGTGGAATATTCAATTGGACAAAAATATTGTTCAGCTGGTTGGATAAAATTTCTGTAGCATTTGAATACAGCAGGTTGGAGTTGTTAACAATCCCCGATTCCTGTTCCGGAATGAAATTGCTTGATACAAGAAGGGCTACAAATTGGCGCATAACTTTATCATCTGTGGACAAGGCGCTTTCAACACGTGCACGTGTCATAGGATCAATATCGTCCAGTTCAATATGAAAACCCAGGTTGGGGTTCATCATGTTTCCGGACATAAGTATTTGGCAGTCAACGTCCCTTCTATTGCTTACAAATGAGGTGTCTGCCAGTAAAGTATGGAGAGAAGCTTTGGTTTTGTAGGAAGCTGTAAGGTTAAGTTGTGTGTTGTCAATACCTCCGTTAAAAGAAACAGAACCTCCCGGTACAATTTGAAATCTTTTAGACACAATACCCTGAAGTCCAAAAAGATAACTTCCACTTTCAATGGAGCAGTCACCCAGTATGGAAAAAACGTCGTCTTTGGGGTCCAATCCAAGGTTGATTAATCCGGTACCGCGGGCTTGAATAATATCTCCCGTCATTTTGTTGATTTCTAACAGCACTTCTGCATCTGTAGTAAGTTCTGTCTTGATACTAAGTGTTAAGTTTTTGTTTTTTTCCTTTTGGTTGTTCTGTTTGTGTGCAGCAAGTATGTAGGGATCCCTTCCTGTATAGGAGGGTTCCGGTTGGGTAAAAGACAGCAGGCTTGTTTGCCTTGCCTGGACCGCAGAGGAAAGGGGTATGTGAATACTTGTAAAGGGTTCCGGTCGTATAGAAATATCCAGCAAAATATCGTCAAAAGGTCCTTTTATCAACAGGTTACCCGTAGCATAGGCTTGTCCGTAAAAGATATCGTTATCTTTCTCAGTCAGATTCAGGCTGTGCAGGTTCACAAAATCCAATGTTACATCGGCTTCAATATCCCGGAAATGCTTGTAATGAAGGCCGCCTTTTACAATGCCGTAGTTGCCTCCGGCATCCCGAAGGGTGTTCCGGGGCAGGAAGAGGCCTTCCCGGGTAAGCAAAACAGGCCCCGATAATGCATAAGGCACTTTGGTATAGTCAATGGTGAAATGTAAGTTGTCGACCCTTGTGTTTTGGCTGGTAAGGTCAAGATGCGGTAAGGTGCCTGTAAGGAGCATATCTCCCGAGATGTGTCCGTAAACATCAGTAACCAGGTTGTTTAAAAGGGGAGCAACCAAGGCTGCTTCAAAATCCTTGAAAGAAGCCTGTATATCAAGATTTCGTGAGGAAGGGCTGTAACTTCCGGTTGCGTACAACGGTTGTTTTCCATTGGGCAGGGTAGTACTAACCTGCAGGTTCAGGTGGTCTGCTTTAGGATTCCACGAACTGAGCAATCGGATATCACCGGCCAACGAATCGTTGATATAAACATGTTCTCCCAGTACGTTGGCCGCAATATGCCGGTCGTTATGAAAATCGGTCAGGTATCCTGTTCCGGTAAAAGATCCTTGAAATTCAAACGGGTATTTTGCAGGGAGTAACGTATTGAAAACAGAAGCATCAAATTGGGAGAGTTCAACAAAGAGTGTATCGGTCAATGTGCGGGAGATAGCACCGTCTATGCGTAGGTATTCCGGTATTTCTACATTTCCGGTATGTTGCAAGAGTATATTGTGTAACGCAATCCTCTCATCGGAAACTACCAGGTTGCCTGTATGCAGCGACCAGGTCTTTCCGTTAAATAGAATGCTGTCAGAAGATACAATGGCCGTAATGACCGGAGTGTTTGTTGCTGTTTGCCGATCAAAGAGTATCTGTGAGTTCAGGCACAGGCTGTTCAATTTTCCTTCTTTGTGGTTGTATAAAAAATCCAGATCAATCCGGTTGTCGTTGGTTGTGGATGTTAGTCTGAAGGTGTCTGCTTTAAATGGGTTTACAGTCATTTCTGTACACTCCAGGTCAATGTGCAACCCGTTTTTTCCGGCAACGGCTAACATGTCAAGATCTTTCAGGTTGTGCTCCTTGTAGCCCAATCTTTCGGAACGAATTACCGAACGAATGCTGTCGTTCCCAAAATCATACAAAGCCAGTTGAGTACCCGGAGAAATATACAATCCGGGCATGAGCAGTTCTTCAAAAAAAGCACTGTTGTGAATGGTTAAATCCAGCGTAGCGGTATCTTGTGTCCATGTTCTGCTTTGATTACCGGAATTAAAGTAAGCCGGCAGGTAGCTGAAAAGGTTGTTATCAGCCAGCCTTTTCAGGAAAGTAACAAGTCTGTCCGTTCCTGTATAGTTTGCCTTAAGCGCCTCAGAATCAACGGTAACCAGACAGGTTTTTCCGTCTTCCGCCAAGCTGCTTTCCAGAAAAAAATGTTCCAGTGTATGTGTTCCTGAAGAATTTTGCAGTGATAAATCCGTGGCCCGGATGGTACCGTCAATGTCACCCTTGTTGTTTATATGGGAAAAATCTGCCTGCACCAAACCGCTTACTATGGCCAGTGAATCGCTTTTGTACAAATTCAGACGGTGAAGATCTGCGTAGGCAATGTTGGCAAAAAAATTAGCTGTAGCTTTGGCTGATCCGGATAAATCTGCACGACCCTGGAACAGAAAATGCAGGTTGGGGTCAGAAGCACTCATTCTGCCATCAAAAACACCGTTTTGGAATTCTCCCAGCAGTTTAAAATCCCGGAAAACGTAGTTGTTAAATTCAAGGTACGCCAGAGAGAGTGTATCAATATGTGTATGAAGGTTTCGGAAGCCTCCCCGCTTGATGGTGGCTGCAGCTTTTGTATAGAGTGAACATGTTCCCAATGTTTCTATTCCTGTTAACATACCAAGATCCAGGCGTGAAATGTTTGCCATACCGGACAAGAGAACTCCGTCGTGGTGCCCCTTGCTGTTGATAAGGAGGTCCAGATTCAGGTTGCCAAAATCTCCTCTAAGATTTCCGTCAACTACAAAATCAGTAAGCAAACCGGCCAGCCGTCCTCTAAAATCGAAGGCAGTACGCGGACCTGCATGTTGTTCCAGATTTTTTAGGTCTACCGCGGCAATGGAATACAGTATGTGGTTGAGATCACCTATGTCTGAGTGCAAACTGTCAATACCAACCAGCAATACCGATTCTTCCGCTATAGGCAGTCCTGTAAGAAGGAAGTTGCACAAGATCCGTGTCTTTCCTGTTACAGAATGTACATCCAGCAGATCTGACTGCAGGTTGCTTACTGTACCTGTTACTTTACCGGAAGCTTTCAGGTCCAGAACAAAATCAGAGGAGAGACCCCCGGCATAATAAGCGATGGACTTGAATGATACAAAGGCGTTGTCCATATCCAGCTCCATCTGAACCTTGTTTACATAATCAGACAGATTGTTCACGTTTCCATAGTGCATTAAAAAATGATGCGCAGTAATAACGGAATAGTCATCCTGAATCACCAGATTTTTAACAAGAGCCTCTTTATTAGTTACCGTAACATCTCCTTCCATGTGTCGCAGGAAATAACCGGATTGTTCCCTTGCGGTCAGGTGATCCATCCGACCTCTGAGCACACCGTTTTGCAAACGGATGTTGCGTGTTTCCAGGGTTATCTCTGTAACATGCATGTTTGTAAAATCTATGCTGTGGGGATTGTTGTGAGCCGAGGTACGGTCTTCGTTAACCATGTGGTAGGCAAACCGTTCCAGTTTAACCCGGTTGGCGCGTATGTCCCAGGTAAAAGACCCGGCGGAGGTGTCTTTGTTTTTCTCGTGCGGAAAAACAGCACTTATGTTGTTCTCCCCCTCTTTTGTAATCAGATGAAACGATCCGTCAGAAAGAAGGACCCGACGCAACCCAATTCGCTTTCCAAGGGGGTTGAAACTTCCCAGCGTTGCCGATAACTTGTGGGTGTGGAGGAGTGTGTCTGATTGGGATATTATTAATATATCGCTTAAAATCAGCTTGTTAAAAAAAAGAAAGTGAACCGATCCAATTTGAATCTCTGCCCCCGAGGCTTGGGAAAGCCAGTCGGCTGTTTTGTCGGCCAGGCGACTTTGTACTGAAGGAACTTCAAGTGTAATGAACAAACCGGTCAGCAAAATGACGATTACAAAGAGTAACGTGTGCAGTATGTTCCTGAAGGTCTTCATAGGGGAAGCTGTAAACAAACAAAGTTAAGAAAAAAATGCCCAAATTTGTAGTGCTCAATAATAGCGCTATGGCTTATATTTTAGGGATTGAATCTTCATGTGACGATACGTCGGCAGCTGTATTAAAGAACACACACATGCTTTCTAATGTTATGGCATCTCAGGATGTACACAGCAAGTATGGAGGAGTGGTTCCCGAGCTTGCCAGCCGTGCACACCAGCAGCATATTGTTCCGGTTGTAAGCCGGGCTTTGGAAATAGCAGGTCTTGGAATGCAGGATATGGATGCTATTGCTTTTACAAGGGGACCGGGTTTGCTCGGCTCACTATTGGTTGGGACTTCCTTTGCCAAAGGGCTGTCCTTGGCTGCGGGAATCCCCCTGATTGAGGTGAATCACCTTACAGGCCATGTGTTAAGTCATTTTATTGATGTGGAACCGAAAACACCCAAACCGCAATTCCCTTTTCTTTGCCTGCTTGTGTCGGGAGGACATACGCAGATTTTGCAGGTGAATGCTCCGCTGACTTTTGATATACTGGGACAAACCATTGATGACGCGGTGGGAGAAGCATTTGATAAAGGTGCCAAATTGCTGGGGCTGGAATACCCCGGAGGTCCGCATATTGACAAATTGGCAGCCGAAGGAGATCCCGGGTTGTATTCTTTTGCCCGTCCTCGGATTAAAGACCTTGATTTCAGTTTTAGCGGAGTGAAAACGTCCTTTCTGTATTTTCTCAGAGACAAGCAAATGGAAGATCCGGAGTTTATTGCAGAAAACAAAGCGCATTTGGCTGCAGGACTTCAGCAAACACTGGTGGACATTCTATTGGAGAAAGTGGTAAAGGCTGTTAAAGAAACCGGTATAAGGCGGGTAGCCCTTGCCGGAGGGGTATCTGCCAATAGCGGATTACGCGACAGGATGACCCGGGAAGCAGCAAAGCGCCACTGGGAGGTCTTTATACCTCCGTTGCGCTTTACTACAGACAATGCAGCCATGATAGCCATTACCGGCTATTACAAATGGCTGGAAGGTCAATTTGCAGGATTGGATAGTACTCCGGTAACAAGAAGCAGTCTGATGACCGGGGAATAACCCGGGTTTTACATCCGGCAGGCAATCAGCTGCAGCCGGAACAGCCTTCGCAGCTTCCTGCACAGGCATCCTCGGCTCTTTCTCCGTACAGTCCCTGGATGAGTTCTTTCTCTGTGGCGTCTCTTATGTCTACCACTTTGCCTGAAAACTGAAGCTCACAGCCTGCCAGCGGATGGTTGAAGTTCATTTTTACCGAATCTTCCAAAATATCTTCTATAATTCCGTTCAGCCGGTTTCCCTGAGAATCCTGCATGGGAATGATTTTATCTTTTACCAGCAGTCCTTCTTCAATTTTTCCGTTAACCTTAAACAAATCTTTGGAAAGTTCTACAACAGCATGGGGATCTATTTCTCCGTACCCTTCTTTTGCATCTAAAGTGAAGGAAAAGAGGTCGCCTGTTTTTTTACCTTGCAATTTTTCCTCAAATGCTGCCAGTAGGTACCCAAGGCCGTATATAAATTGCATGGGTTTATCTTCCGTGACAGTTTCAATGACGTCTCCGTCAACAACAAGCGTGTAGGAAACAGATACTACTTTTTCGTCTGAAATGGTCATAATTGTTGAATTTATTAGTTTTTTAATCGTCTTATTTTATATCCCACGGCTGCTGCAAACAACGAGAAAACAGGAAGAATCAGGTTGAAAAAACAGTAGGGAAGGTAAGTGAGGGTAGCCACGTTTAAAACGGTAGACTGTGCCACAGCACATGTGTTCCAGGGAACCAGCACAGAGGTGACCGTTGCCGATTCTTCAATGGTCCGGGAAAGCAATTCCGGAGCAAAACCCTGTTTCCGGTAGCTCTCCGTGAACATGTTGGCGGGCATGATGATGGTCATATACTGATCTCCCAGTGTCATATTGAAAAAAATACATGTGCCCAGAGTAGAAGCTATGGTAGATACCGTATTCTTCATAAACTTGAGCAGGTATTGAGTAATAACATGAATCATGCCAGAGGCTGACATGACACCGGCATAGGCAATAACGCATAAAATCAGCCAAACGGTATTCATCATGCCTGCCATACCGTTTGTTGAAGTCAGGTTGTTTAAGATTTTATCTCCTGTATCAATTTCTACGTGGGAACCAATCATGGTAATGGCAGCTGCAAAGCGTCCTCCACCAATAGCGTCGCAAATTTGGGGCTGGAATAGTACAGCAGCTATAGCACCGGCCAGGGCGGAAACAAATAACGTTACAAAAGGAGGGACTTTTTTGACAACCAGGAATATGGAAATCAAAGGAATCAGAAGAAACCATCCGGAAATATTAAAGGTGTTTTGCAAAGCAAGCAACTGGGTCTGTATGTCAACGGTACTGTCTGTGGGGATGGTAAGCCCTGCAATCAGGTAGATAATCAGGCATATGATAAATACAGGTAAACTGTTTACCAGCATATACCGGATGTGGGTAAAGAGCGGTACATTGCAAAAAGAAGAAGCCAGGTTTGTTGTGTCTGAAAGCGGTGACATCTGATCTCCGAAATAGGCTCCGGAAATGATGGCTCCTGCCAGCCAGGGGGTAGGAAATCCAATGATTTGACCTGCTCCCAGCAACGCTACTCCAAAAGTGCCTACGGTACTCCAGGAGCTGCCCGTTACCAGAGATATGACACTACTTATGACAAAAGTCAACGGTAAAAATACAGCCGGATGAATAACCTTCAGGCCGTAGTAGATCATAGATGGAATAATACCACTGCACATCCAGCTTCCTATAAGAGCGCCAATGGCAATCAATATGAGGATGGCCGGGTAGGTGTTCTTCAGGTGGGTTACCATGCCCTCTTCTGCCTGCTCCCAGGTCAGACCGTAGAAGATGTGGGAAATAGCAAAGGCAATTACAGTTACAAAAAGCAATGTGAACTGGGAAGGGCCGGCTGTCACCTGGTCCCCAAATATCCGGACACACGTAAAAATAATAACAATAAGAAGAAGTAGGGGAATAAGGCTGACAAAAAGGGATGGCTTTTTCATACGTTTTGCTTATAGGCCTGCCAATTCAACATGTTCAAATAACAGAGAAGGTATGAGCCAGGAAGATGTGGTCAGGGCATCATCGCCGGCCATTATTAATTGATTCCAAAGTTCTGTCATGTTTCCTGTCATGACCATTTCGTTCACCGGGGTGGTTATTTGCCCGTTTTCAACAAGAAACCCTTCTATACCGTAAGAAAAGTCTCCCGTTGCCGAATTGCAATTTCCACCGTTAAACCCGGTTATAACCAAACCGTTGTGCATATTTCCGGCCAGGGATATCATGCTGCCGCTCCCTCCGGTAAGGATTAGAGTAGAAGGAGAAGATATGGTACAGGGCATGTTCATTTTTGCACTATAATAGGTGTTCAGGTAGAATACGTGCAATATGCCTTGATCAATAACAGTTCTCTTTTTAGTTGCGGTTCCCTCGGTATCAAAGAAGCTACAACCGGGCAACTCCATTTTATGCGGGTTATCAATAAGCGTTAACACAGAAGAGCCCACACGCTGTTCCAGTTTGTTCAACAGAAAAGAGTTTTGTTGCTGGAGTGAGGGACCGGACAGGGCGTCTATAACAGGAGCCAGCAAGGTAGATGCTGCCCGGTTTTCTACTATTACGTGGTACCGGCCCGATTTTATTTTTTGCGGATTCCTTTTGGCCAGGGCGCGTTGGAGGGCTGTGGCTGCACAGGCTTGGGGAATGGTGTGGTTGTTGTCTGTAACACCAATACCCAGCGCAGCCGGAGAGAGACCGCCTATATAATCCCAGTCAAAGGGGCGGGTGCCGTCCGAACCTTTGACCGAGCATTCGGCTGATAAACTGTACCAGGTTTCATCTGAGGTACAATCCAGGCCTGCAGAATCTTTCATATGCAACCACCTTCTGGTATCTTCAAAACGTGCAGATACGTTAATCAACGCCGGGTCTTTACCGTACACGGCATCAGCACAGGTAAACAGCAGTTCTTTTTTCTGCCGGGTACTTACTTCATCCGTAAAGGCGTTCTGCAACGGGGGACCGTTGTAACGGATTGTTTCCGGAACCAGTTTTCTGTATGGATCAGGAGCCAGCAATCTTACAGAAGCCATGGTTTGATCCAGGAGGCGGTCAATGTCGGCTGCTTCTGTTTTATTGGTGGAACATGTACCGTAACGGCCGTCTGCAAATACGTGAATTTGCAATACAGATTCAACGGCACTTTGGATTTGTTCCAGGGTGTTATTCAATACCGTAAGTCCGTCTGATTCATCCCTGACGGCTGTAACACGGGCAGCAGAGGCGCCTTTTTTTAATGCAGATTTCAGGGCGTACGCTGCTGTTTCCTGCAACAGGTCTTTTTCTTTCATATACGTCCTCCTACGGTAAGTGCATTGATAAGAACAGAAGGCATACCACACGAAACAGGACAGCTTTGCCCTTTGCCGCACGTCCACGCTCCGTTATCTATAATCAGGTTGTTGGCTACTCCGGTAATACCGGCTAAAGTTTGGGGTCCGTTGCCAATAATGTTGGTGTCTTTAATCGGTTGTGTTAATTTTCCGTTTTCAATCAGGTAGCCGCTTTTGACAAAAAAAGTAAAATCACCGGCTCCAATCTGCACTTGTCCGTTGCTGAAAGTGTCCACATACAGTCCTTTTTTTACAGAGGCAATCAAAGTTTCTTCGCAATCGGGACCGTTTTCCATATAGGTCGTACGCATGCGTGGCAGGGGCATATAGCGGAAAGATTCCCGCCTTCCGTTTCCGGTAGGGTTTGTATTGAAGAAGCGGGCCGAGATGCGGTCGTGCAAAAAAGACGTAAGTATGCCGTCCGTGACCAGGTACGTTTTCTGCGTAGGAACGCCTTCATCATCAACATTCAAAGACCCCCTGTTTCCCGGAAGGGTGCCGTCATCAACCACATGGATTCCCTGTTTGCAGACACGTTGGCCCATTTTCTCGGAAAAGACGGATTCGTTCTTTCTTATAAAATCGGCCTCAAAGGCATGTCCCACTGCCTCGTGCAATAAAATACCGGAACTGCCGGCAGACATCACAACGGGCATTTCCCCGCCTTTCGGTTGCCTGGCACCAAAGAGGAAAGCCGTCTGATCCACTACTTCCCGGGATAGTTCTTTAATGAGTTCAAGGGTCAGGAACTCGGCTCCCATACGGAATGATCGTGAAACAGAGGCTGTTTCTATTTGTCCTTCCTGTTCCATTATGCAGGTTACCCTGAGTGAGGCCAGGGGGCGTATATCTAAAAAATGTTCTCCCAGGGAGTTGTGAAATTCAATGGTTGAAGTACTGTCTGCCAGGCGTGCAATAACTTTACAAACGCGTTTGTCTGCTCCAAATACCAGGTCGTTCAGTTCGTACAGGAAAGGTATTTTTTCCTGTGCAGTAATGCTATCCCACGGAGTTTGAACCCGATACCTGTCAGGCAGGTATAATGTGGTAAACCGGTCCGGAGTCTGTACGGATGTACCTTTATCTGCAATGTAAGAAGCCGTAATGGCTGCTTTTTCCCTGTCTGCCGGCAGGGAACTTTCTGTAAAAGCATACCCGGTATTTTGGTCTTTTACTACCCGTATACCCAGACCTCCTTCGTGGAGTACCCCCACTGTGTTGACTTCTCCGTCTCTGAGCACAAGGTCGTTAGAGTACGTTTGTTCCAGGTAGAGGTCTGCATAATCTCCGCCTTTGCCAAGTGCCAGGTTTAGTAATTTTTTTGAATCTATGAGCACAATGGAAACAAAAGTAAATAAAAAATGCTACTTTTACCGTATCAAAATATAAAGTTTATGAAAAAGTACGAATGCGATTTGTGTGGGTACGTTTACGACCCTGCTGAAGGAGATCCCGATAACGGTGTTGCTCCAGGAACTGCCTTTGAAGACATCCCTGAAGATTGGGTGTGCCCGCTGTGTGGGGCCGGGAAAGAAGATTTTTCCCCTTTATAGGCTCTGTCTTTCTTGCCGGGAAGGATGGTGACGAAAAATACCGGAATATGCAGTATTGCGAGATTTCGTGCATTTAGATTATAGTATATCGTGTGTATCACAATTAAATTATGCATATGAAATCATTATCCGGTTTTTGTATTTTCGCCGTCCTTTTCGGTTTTTCTTTTATTTCCTGTTCTAAATGGGACAGAAAATCTCCTATTGACAGGCAAGATATTGTCCTGACCAAAGCCCAGCAAGAGGTGCTGGACAGCAGCCAGGTATTTGCTATTGACTTTTTCAAGGAAATGTGCAGGGAACTGGAGAAAGGCAATCTGTTTATTTCTCCCCTGAGTGCATCCATGGCGCTTTCTGCCGTAACAAACGGCGGTGCAGGAACTACCATGGAAGGTATGAAGGCAACCCTGGGGTTTGGGAACTTTTCTTTGGAACAGATGAATGATTTTTACAAAATGCTTGTTCCCGCCTTAAAAAAAGCAGACAATACTGTTGACTTGCTTGTAGCCAATGCTGCATGGATAGAGCAAACCTTTCCGGTGAAAGAGTCCTTTACGAACTCTTTGCAGGATTATTACGATGCATCTATCAACAAACTGGATTTTAACGATCCAAAATCACCTGACGTAATCAACGCTTGGTGCAGCGAAAACACAAAAGGAATGATCAAAGAGATCATTGACCGCATTGACCCGGCGTACAGGTTGTTTTACACAAATGCTCTCTACTTTAAAGGCGATTGGAAAAGTACTTTTGACAAAAAAGACAGTCGGAAAGGTCCTTTCCAAAATGCCTCGGGTCATACTTCACAAATTGTTTTTATGGAGCAGACGCAAACGCTCCGTTACTATACGAACAAGAAAGTAGCCTTGGCCGAATTGCCATACGGAAATGAAGCGTTTAGTATGGTAGTAGCCTTGCCGGCCGAAGGCATGTCTGCAGAAGACCTGGCTTTGTCCCTGGACATAGCCACGTGGAATGACTGGATGGAATCCCTTTATCCGGCCACGCTTCACGTGCGTATGCCGCGTTTTGAGTTGGCTTTTGATACAGAAGACATGATGATCCCTGTATTGGCACGTATGGGTATGGGGATTGCCTTTGACCCACTGATGGCAGATTTTTCGCACATCAGTGACATTCCGCTTTTTATAGGTATGGTTAAGCAGAGTACCCGCATTCAGGTAGATGAGAAAGGCACCGAGGCGGCTGCCGTAACCATTATTGGATTCGAACTCACTTCTGCAGGACCGGATCCGCAACCCATCCCTTTTCATGTGGACAGGCCTTTTCTGCTTTTCATCAAGGAAAAAAGCACGGGAACTATCCTGTTCTCGGGACTTATCAAGGAATTGTAATAGAGCGGGATAAAGCCGGATAAAGCCGGTCAGAAAGAAATGATTTCCTGGTACACGCGGATGGCAAAATTGTCTGTCATCCCCGCAATATAATCGATGATGGCCCTGCGGTATTGCGTTCTGTCGGAAAGGTCATAAATCAAATCGTTTTCAAACCGGGCGTCTTCCCGGGCCTTTGGATCAATAAGGCTGTATTTGATAAGCCATTCCCGGAAGTACCGTAACAGCGTAGGGAATTTATACATACTGTCCTCTATGTTCTTAAGCAAGTCGCTCCCGTAGAATGTGTCCAGAAAGTCAAAAACAGTCCGGATAATGCAGCGTGCGTATTCCTGGTAATACACCAACCGGGGGTGGAAATAGATGTGCCGGTAGTTGAACTCTTTAATTTCAACCAACAGGTCGTAATACGTGTGGGAAAAATGCATGCCTTCTTCCGGCGAGGAATGGGTACACAGATCTTTTATAAACAGTTCTATCAGGGCTGTGTTGTTGGCCACCAGGGGTTTGTTGTCTTCCACACCCCGGGGCAAGGGGACCTTACGAAGCAGTTTGTTCAGTTGTTCCAGACGGTCGGGCTCCAGCAGGTTCAGTTCAATGGCATCCTCAATATCCCGGCCCAGGTATGCAATTTTGTCCGACAACTTGACTACGCAACCTTCCCAAGTATACGGCATGTATTGGTTGGGACGTTCAATTTGCTCCAAATCAACGGCCTGAACACGGGGGTACAGTCCGTTTTCATCGGTTTCTCCGCAATGGGAAATAATTCCGTCACGTACGGCATACGTGAGCCGCAGGTTTTTATGAATTCCGTAGGCATTGGGCAGGGTAGCAATCTTATCTGCCGTGTAGAGTCCGTTTTTTTCATGCCAGAAAGAACCGTCCCATTGTTGCATGATTTCTGAAAGGAGCGTTTCTCCTTCGTGTCCAAACGGGCTGTGACCCAAATCGTGGCCCAAGGCAATGGCCTGGGTAAGTTCTGTATTCAGCCCCATGAATTTGGAAATGGTATAGCTGATGGATGCCACATGATTCACATGTTCCATGCGTGTGCAAATGTGGTCGTTCTGTGTAGCAAAAAACACCTGGGTTTTATGTTTCAGGCGGCGGTATGATGTACAGTGCAGAATGCGCGAATAGTCTCTGTAAAAGGGAGAACGTGTTTCGTCCGGTTTTTCTTCATGAGGGAAATACTCCCGGCCCCGTTGCAGGGATTGCTCCCATTTGGGGTGGGTGTGGCTCATTTGTCCTTTACTGAATAAACCGGGTGTCATTTTTTTAGTCATAAGCCGCGCAATTTTTTTTCCCATGCCCAGGCATTGGCTAGTGTTTCTTCAATAGGTTTTTCTGCTTTCCATTCCAGGATTCTGTTGGCCAGTGAAGTATCTGCCCAGACAGCTTCTACGTCGCCTGCGCGCCTTTCGGCGAATTTGTACTTCACATCTACCTTATTTACTGTGCAGAACTTCTGTACCAGCTCCAGTACCGAAAGGGGGCGTCCGGTGCCTACGTTATAGATTTCGCAGGATCCGGGACCGTTCTTTTCCTGCATCTTGTTCAGTGCGCATACATGTGCCCGGGCCAGGTCAGTTACATCTATGTAATCACGCAGGGCTGTTCCGTCCGGCGTGTTGTAATCGTTTCCAAAAATTTGTAACACATCCCTGACGCCCGCAGCTGTTTGTGTAATAAAAGGTACCAGGTTGTTGGGTACTCCGCGCGGCAATTCTCCAATGAGGGCAGAAGGATGCGCTCCAATGGGATTGAAATACCGCAGAATGATTCCTTTCAGCAGTGGGTTGGCTTTTGTGGCATCCAGCAAAATATCTTCACAAATCTTCTTGGTATTGCCGTACGGGTTGGTTGCCTTACCTCTTGGAGTATTTTCGGTAACCGGGAGGGTGTCCGGTTGTCCGTAAACAGTTGCCGAGGAGGAAAACACCATGTTACCTCCTCCGTTCTCCAGCAATACCTGAAGAACCGTAAGAAAAGAAGTGATGTTGTTGCTGTAATATACCAGAGGTTTTTCAACACTCTCTCCAACAGCCTTGTAGGCTGCAAAATGGATAACTCCGTCTATGCGGTGGTTGTTGAACAGGCTTTGCAGCTCTTCCTTTTTGCAGCAATCAACCTGGTAAAATGGCAATTTGTTATTGGTTATTTTCTCAACACCCTTCAGGCATGTTGTATCTGAATTGGACAGGTTGTCTGCAACAACAACGCGGTAGCCTGCTGCTGCCAGCTCTACAGCGGTGTGGCTTCCAATATAGCCCGTGCCTCCTGTAATGAGTATGGTTTTCATTACAACAAAGATAAGAAAAACCGGCTAAGAAATTATTTCTCAGCCGGTTTTTGGTTTATTGAAACCCAACTCTATAGGAGTATCAGGAATTGGGAGACAGGATAGCAGCCTGTGCTGCGGCTAGTCTGGCCAGGGGGATCCTGTACGGTGAGCAGGAAACGTAGGTTAGTCCCAGTTTGTAGCAGAAATGTACAGACTGAGGGTCACCTCCGTGCTCGCCGCAAATACCCAGTTCAATACCGGGGTTGGTGGAACGGCCTTTTGTCACAGCTGTTTCCATAAGCTTTCCGACTGATTCTTCATCAATGTGCTGGAAGGGGTCAAAAGGAAGTATTTTCTTATTGAGGTATTCACCCAGGAAAGAGCCGATATCGTCCCGGGAGAATCCATAAGTCATCTGGGTAAGGTCGTTTGTTCCAAATGAGAAGAATTCTGCATTGCGGGCCATTTCGTCTGCCAGCAGGGTAGCACGTGGAATTTCAATCATGGTGCCGTAAACATAGTCAAAGGTAATTCCGGACTGATCTTGTACCTGGCGGTGCACTTTATCGCAAATGGCTTTTTGATCGTCCAGTTCTTTGACGCTAAGGGTGACGGGAACCATAATCTCGGGTTTGGGATTGAACCCTTCCTTAATTAATTCTACAGCAGCGGTAAAGATGGCACGGATCTGCATTTCAGAGATCTCGGGGTAAGAGATTCCCAGACGAACGCCACGGTGTCCCATCATGGGGTTGACTTCTTTCAGCAGGTCGGAACGTTGAATAACTTCTTCTACGGTGATATTCAGTTCTTGTGCCAGTTCTTTTTGTTTTTCCGGTGTCTGAGGAACAAATTCGTGCAAAGGCGGGTCGAGTAAACGGAACGTGACGGGTAAACCGTCCATAACACGCAAGGTTTCTTTCGCAGCAACTTTTACATATGGAGCCAACTCGTCAAGGGCCAGTTGCCGTTCTGTTGTATTTTCCGACAAAATGATTTTACGCAGTTTGCTCAAAGGAGCTTCTGCGTTTAATCCGTAGAACATGTGTTCAATGCGGAAGAGTCCTATTCCTTCTGCCCCAAAATCCAAAGCTGTTTGTGCAGCTTCCGGGGTATCGGCATTGGCACGAACGCCCATGGTACGGAAAGAATCCACTATTTCCATGAAAGCTTTAAAGCGGTGGTTTTCAGAAGCATCCATCGTTTCAACTTTGGAATCGTAAACAAAGCCGCGTGTTCCGTTCAGGCTGAAAAGAGTTCCTTCCGGATACTGTTTTCCGTTGATGGTCATAACACGTTTCTTAAGATCTATGTGTACAGCCTCGCAGCCTACAATGGCGCATTTGCCCCATCCCCGGGCTACCAGAGCAGCATGGGAGGTCATACCTCCGCGGGCTGTGAGCAGTCCGTCTGCTACACGCATACCTTCCACGTCTTCCGGATTGGTTTCTTCTCTTACCAGGATTACACGTTTGCCTTGTTTGTGCCATTCAACGGCATCTTCTGCCGTAAAGACTATCTGTCCGACAGCTCCGCCGGGTCCGGCAGGAAGCCCTCTGGCTACCACTTTGGCTTTCTTTTCTGAATTGGGGTCCAGAATGGGGTGCAGCAATTCGTCCAGTTGCGCAGGAGTCACACGCATAACGGCTGTCTTGCGGTCAATAAGGCCTTCCTGAATCATGTCCATGGCCATATTCAGAGCGGCTACACCGGTGCGTTTTCCAACCCGGCACTGCAGCATCCAAAGCCGGCCTTCCTGTATGGTAAACTCAATATCCTGCATATCGCGGAAATGGGCTTCCAGGTTTTTCTGGATTTGATCCAATTCCTGGTAAGCTTGGGGCATTACCGTTTCCAGCGAAGACATATGTTTGTTTTGCTCGTTTTTTGTGGCTTCGTTGAGCGGATTGGGTGTTCTGATGCCGGCAACTACGTCTTCTCCCTGTGCATTTATAAGCCACTCGCCGTAAAAACTGGGTTCTCCGGTGGCGGGGTTACGTGAGAAGGCAACGCCTGTTGCCGAGTTCTCGCCCATATTGCCATAGACCATGGATTGTACGGAAACGGCTGTACCCCATTCGTCGGGGATGCCCTCAATCCTGCGGTATGCAATGGCGCGTTTCCCATTCCACGACTTTAGCACGGCACCTATACTGCCCCAGAGCTGGTCCATGGCGTTGTCGGGGAAAGGCTTACCCAGTACTTCCTGTACTTTTGCCTTGAATATGTCACACAAGTTTTTCAGGTCTTCTGTCGTAAGGTCTGTGTCGCTCTTGTATCCTTTTTCTACTTTCATTTTCTGAAGCAACCTGTCCAATTGCACACGAATTCCTTTTCCTTCTTCAGGCTCAACACCTTCTGCCTTTTCCATCACTACGTCTGAATACATCATGATCAGACGGCGGTAGGCATCGTACACAAACCTTGGGTTGTTTGTCTTTTTGATAAGCCCTTGAACGGTTTCTTCACACAGTCCAATGTTGAGTACTGTTTCCATCATACCGGGCATGGAACTTCTGGCACCGGAGCGGCACGACACCAACAGGGGGTTTTGAGGATCCCCAAAACGGGCTTGCATCACCGATTCTGTCTTCTTTAGTGCCTCAGCAACTTCTTCTGCCAATCCCTGAGGGTAGGAACACCCCAGGTCATAGTACTCTGTACAACATCCTGTGGTAATTGTAAAACCCGCCGGAACAGGAATTCCTAAAAGACACATTTCTGCCAGGTTAGCCCCTTTGCCACCCAGCAGGTTTCTCATAGAACCATCACCTTCGGCGGTTTTTCCTCCAAAGCTGTAAACTCGTTTAATTTTTGACATAAAATTTGTATAAGATTAGATAATAGATAAATATCTGATATTGACTTGCAAAAATACTAAAAATGTTACAATAAATTGCCTGCTAATTCAGCTAAGCGGCTTCTTTCTCCTTTTACCAGGTTTACGTGGGCAAACAAGTCTTGTCCTAACATTTTGTCAGTCAGGTAAGTAAGTCCGTTCGAGTACCTGTCCAGATATGGCTGATCTATTTGATGGATGTCTCCTGTAAAGACCAATTTGCTTCCTTCTCCGGCACGTGTAATGATGGTTTTAACTTCGTGTGGTGTAAGATTTTGTGATTCGTCAACAATGAAGAAGACCCGGGACAGGCTTCTGCCGCGTATGTAGGCCAGCGGAGAAATGAGTAGTTTTTCATTGCGCTGCATCTCCTCTATTCTTACATATTCCCGGCTGTTTGGTTTAAGGCTTCCCTTGATAACACTCAGGTTGTCCATGAGCGGTAACATATATGGGGCAAGTTTTTCTTTAATGTCTCCGGGTAAAAAACCCATTTCCTGGCTCTTAAGGGGGATCACCGGACGCGAAAGCATAATTTGGTCGTATTCTTTTTCCTGGGCGAGTGCAGCGGCAAGTGAGAGCAAGGTCTTGCCGGTTCCTGCAATTCCTGTCAGAGATACCAGGTTTACGTCCGGGTTGAGTAAGGCATCCAGGGCAAAATTCTGTTCCGCATTGCGGGGGGTGATTCCATAGGCTCTGTGGCTGGGAACCGGAATGAGGCGTTTCTGTGCTGCCTGATACCGGGCCATGGCAGATCCGTCTTTGTTTTGCAGCACGTAATATTGGTTGTCGTAGGCGTTCTTTAGTTTTAAGTCTTTGTCACTCAATCCTTGCGCTGTTTGGTATAATTTTGCCATAACTTGCGAATCAACGTTGTTTAGATTCACAATTCCTTTAGACAAGATAGAGATATTTTCTTCTTTTACCCTGCCGGTCAGGTAATCTTGTGCTTCAATACCTAAAGCTTTTGATTTGATACGCAGGTTAATGTCTTTAGTAACCAGGATCACCCGTTGTTCCGGGTTTGTTTCTTTGATGAATCGGGCAGTAGCTAAAATGCGGTGGTCGGGAGTGTCTTTGTAGAAAGAATCCCGCATATCCGAAGGGAAAGGATGTCCCAACTCTACCTTCAATTTGCCCCTGTTGTGTCCCATAGGAATCCACCCGTCCAGCATTTTATCACCCAGCACTTTGTCCAATTCACGAGAAAATTCACGGGCGTTGAAGTTAATCTGTTCGTTACCTTTCTTAAAACTATCTAATTCTTCAAGCACAATGATGGGAATGACCATGTCATTTTCTTGAAAATTACTAAGTGCTTTATGGTCGTGTAGCAGCACGTTGGTGTCTAAAACGAAAATTTTGGGAAGGGTTGACATAGACTTTGCATTTTATTAGTTAGAGTATCCTACAAAATTAATGAAAAAAGTATAATTTCGTACCGTTATGGAATACAAACAGGCAGTATCTTTTTTGATTGCACATTTTCCCCAATACCAGAAAGTTGGAATGGGCGGGTATAAACCGTATCCGGCCAGGATGCTTTCTTTGGTGGAATGGCTTGGAAACCCGCAAATGAATTATCCGTGCATTCATATTGCCGGTACAAACGGAAAAGGGTCTGTAGCTCATATGCTGGCAGCTATCCTTCAGGTATCCGGTTTGCGTGCAGGACTGTATACTTCTCCGCATCTGAAAGATTTCCGGGAAAGAATGAAGGTCAACGGTCATATGATACCGGAAGAAGAAGTCGCTTCTTTTGTTACACATTATGTTGAAAACAAAATGCAGGAAACAGGAGAAGAGAGGCCTTCTTTTTTTGATATGACCACAGCTATGGCGTTTCAGTATTTTGCCCAAGAGAAAGTAGATGTGGCGGTAATTGAAACAGGCCTGGGAGGCAGACTTGACTCTACAAACATCCTGACATCCCAATCTGTCATTTTGTCTGTCATTACCAATATAGGATTGGATCATTGCGATTTGCTGGGGCATACACTTTCTGAAATTGCCGAGGAAAAGGCCGGCATAATAAAACCGGGAGTTCCTGTTGTTTTAGGAGAATATCACCCGGAGTCCTTTCCTGTCATTAAGGAACAGGCCGGCAGATTGGGGAGTATGCTAACTTGTGCTTATGAGAATCCCGGTGTCGGTTACAGCATTGAAGGAGACAGTCTGTACCAAAGGAAAAATTTGCAAACGGCATACAGTGCCATTGAAGTCCTTAAAAAGACACAACCAAAACTTATGGAGTGCGTTACAGAGGCTTCTGTAACGGAAGGACTGGAGCACTTTGAATCCCTTACCGGTTTGCATGGGCGTTGGGAGCGGGTGGCAGAATCTCCGGCTGTAATCCTGGACACAGGACATAATGCACACGGTCTTGCTTATTTAAAGGAACAGCTTTCAAAGGAAACGTATGACCACCTGTATATTGTCTTTGGGGTGGTACGCGAGAAAGAACTGGACCGTATCGCAAATTTGCTACCGCGTGATGCCCGGTACTATTTTACACAACCGGGAATTGAAAGAGCTTTGCCTGCTGAAGACTTGTATGACTGGGCCGGGAAGCAGGGCTTGAGTGGTGAAATGATACCTTCAGTTCAGGATGCGTTTAAAAAGGCATGTGCAACAGCTTCTCCACAAGATATGATTCTTGTAGGAGGCAGCACTTTTACAGTTGCCGATGTGGTAGAAATTTTTTTTGCAAGGAAAGAAAATAAATCTATCTTTGCAGTCCCTTTGGGAGCTTAGCTCAGCTGGTTTAGAGCACCTGCCTTACAAGCAGGGGGTC
>DIRP01000012.1:128427-255737 GCA_002427525.1 Bacteroidales bacterium UBA5433
ACCTGCCTTACAAGCAGGGGGTCGAGAGTTCGAATCTCCCAGCTCCCACTAATAAAACCTCTCATTCACAAAGCATTTGATTTGAATGAGAGGTTTTTTCTTGTTTGAGTATGCAATCTTTCCAGCCTATAGCGTTGATCATACGCATCCAATGCAGTGCCTGACTGCGTGTACGGAATAGTTGTGTTACGTAATAGTACTGTCCGTCTTTACCACAAACAGCAACAATATCCAGATTTGGCAGTTTTTGTATGAGAGGAGCAAAGTAACGTTCCGGATGTTCCAGTGGTTTGTTCAGGACGAGGAACTGCAGGCGGTATCCGCCTTCTGTCACCAGCTCTTCTTGAATAGGCACTTCTTCTGTCCGGCGGACGGGTACTACGGGCCTGGCGGGGGTGGTAGTCGGTTTTACAGCCACAGGTACGGGCTTAGCAGTTGTGGTATCCGGTTTTGCCACCACAGGTGCGGGTTTGGCAGTTGTAGTATCCGGTTTTGCCACCACAGGTACGGGTTTGGCAGGGGTGTTGGAGTCGATGGTAAATTCCAAATCGTAAATGAAATCACCATCAATGCTAGGCTGAATAGTAAAAGGTATAAAGCCGGGCGATGCGGTCATATCCAGTTTTTCCATTTGTTGCGGATCGACGGCAGCCAGGAAATCGCCGGGGGGAAGTCCAATGTAACTGAAATAACCATCCTGTTCTGACATGGTAGTGGCATACAGAACTGTATCCTTGTTGTAGAAATGTACTGTAATCCTGCCTTGTCCGCGCAGGGTATTATCATCACGTTTATATACTTGTCCGGATGCTTCGCCCATAACCACAATGGGGATATCCAAACGTTTGAACTGGTTGGGGTCAACTTTTACACTTAAAGTTTTATTGGACAGTTTCCAGGAAATGTTATCCAGCTTGCTGCCGTCAAGTGTAACCAGATATTCTGTATAAGGCTGCAGGTCGTAAACGCGGGTAAGCGTATCACGTTCGTTGTAGCGCGTTCTTCCGCCACTAACCCTGACTTCCAGTCCGAACACCTTGGGCTCACCTTCGTCCCTGACTCCGTTCCAGTTCAGGTCAAGGAAAGGACGCAGTACCATACCTCCTTTTCCTACGCTGCTTCTATTATTCAGGCCTATGTATTTTGTGCGGGCGTCTGCCATCAGGCTACCGCTTGCTGTTTCAACAAAAGAATATGTTTGATTGCTTCTGCGGGCAGAAAATCCAATTTGTGCAAAAGAAAAATCGTAGCGCATCCCCAGTTCCAGGTTGGAAGAACCGTAAATAAAATTTCTTTCATAAGAAACATTGATATACCCATTGGAACGGATTCTTTTTTCCAGCGCCATTCTGGCAGACACAAATTTTCCCTGTGTGTAGCTGAATTGTGTTTGTGGTGTTAGAATAAAAGATGCCGGAAGCCGGATGGACATGGACAGGTTGCTGTAAACGTTGGCGTTGGAAAAAGCGGAGAAAGAAGCAAATGTGGTTAGGTTGGTACTGATTCCCATAAAGTTGCCGGATAACAGGAGTTCGGCTGTGGTGTATTTGCTGTTGGGCATGATAATTTGGTTCAGTCCCATACGGGTGTATAAAGAAAATCCCCGGGCTCTTATGGGAATTGACAGCATAATCCTCCTTTCTTCTAAGTAATTGGTGTTGATGGCGGTTTGCTCTTTGTTGTATTTTATATAGTTGGCTTCCAATTGGATATCTGACGGTAGACGCCAGTTTAGGATTCCCTTAACATAAACACCATGGATGTATTGACCGGTTAGTAACAGGCTGGGAGCCAGTCTGACAGACGTGTGAACAAAAGGCATTACAGGAGATGATGTGACAGAAGACAGGTATTCCACACCGGCTCCTATAGTCATAAAACGTGCTACCCCGTAGTCCATATCTACTCTTGAGAAACGGCTCCAAAGCGAGTCTTCCACCACTCCGGCCGATATCCTGTACTCAAACGTACCGGTAGGAAGAAAATTGTAGGGTATATTGATGGTCTGCTCTTTGTAGCGTTCTTCACCCCAAGGGCCGTAAAATTGCAGTTTAACGTTGGTGTTCCCATAGATCATGGGTACTTCAAAAGAATAGAATCCGGAGGCATCGGCCGTCTGGTAATCTATCAGTACGTTGTTCACATACAATTCAACCGTCCAGCCGGGTTCTGTAACATCGCTCAGGGTATAAGTCCCAAAGGACTGGCGGTATGTTGTGGGGGTATTGGTAAGCTGCACGCCCAACACGGGAGAACTTATGGTAGAAGTGGCAAATGTGCTGATTTTTCCTAAAGTTGCCTGTCGCATTACTTTAAGATCGTTGTTGACAAACCGCCATTCGTAGAATTGGTTTCTGCTCTGAAATCCGCTTCTGGTATCGTAGTTTAGACGGATATTTGTTTCTCCTCCTGCTACAACACCTCCCAGGTTCAGTGCCAGGCGGGCTTCTGAAGAACCTCCTATTTGTTGTGTCATGATAGCATTCCAGTCTGCCATCCCAAAATGCAGGAGCGGGTATTTTCTTCCAATGGTCGTATCTGCAACAATGTCTCCCCGGAACTTACCCAGGTTTTTTCTCATCTGTTCCTGGCGCATTTCCCGGACTACCGGCAGTTCCATACTGGTATTCATAGTTACGGAAAGGCTTCTGAAACTGAAACTGCAATCCAGACCAAAAATTTGCCCGAAATACTCAATTTTCAGAAACAAGTCGGTTTCTGTTCTGATAAAATCAGACGGTTTCAACAGGTGTTCCTTGTTTTTGTAAACAATTTTGTGGTTTATACGGTCAATTTCGTAGGGGGCGTCTTCTGTAATAAAAAAACCATTGATGGAATTGAACCCGGCAGTGTACGTGTTTTTAATTTTCAGAAAATCAAAAATTTCCAGAATTGACAGGTATACACCTGTTTCGCCTAAAATAGCTCCAATATCTGCTCCTCCAATCCGGGGAACAGAAAAATATATGACCATTTCTTCCAGGTGTTCTTCCTCGTCTGTTTGTGCAGCAGCATGCACCGGCAACAGTAACAAAGTAACTGTTGCCAGAAACAGGACAAAGTATCCGGCAAAATGCTTGTACTCAGAGCGTAAAGAAGGGTGAAGCATTAAAAATATATTGCAAATTTCACAAAAGTAATGAAATTTACAATATATAAAGAAAACCCTTGAAAAGTAATGATTAGTCGTAGGCAAGGATAAAGCTGTAGGATCCTTCATAGATGCCAAATCCTCTTTCATACAATGTGTTGACATTACTTGTCAATTGCAGTGTCTGGTCTGTTGTATTCCCAAGGGACGCGAAGGAGGTCTCTACCACAAGGGATTCTCCTTCAAAACCGGTAATTGTAGCAGGTGTTAACACAACCTGGTAGGCTGACCGGTTACCGGACTGAATAGTTATTTCTCCTAAAACGAATGAATGTAAATCCATTTCAGATGCGAAATCGGGAGAATTAGTATAGAATTGGGAATAAGAAATCTGCGAAGGAATATTCGCAGCATCAACAATTTCGGCTGAAACATGACCTGTTACTACTACCTGAGCTTTTGTTGGTAATGTAAGTAACATACTCAGGCACAAAGCGGATAAGATAACAATAGTTTTCATAGCCACAAAGACAAAAACGTACACATTAAAAGTAAAACTTTTTATCGTTTTTACCAAAAAAAATGCAATACAGCAAGTTTTTTTAACTTTGTTTTGGATCGCTTGCTTATGGTTTCGGTAATACTATCTACATACAATCAGCCCGGTAGCCTGCAATTGGTTTTATGGGGGTATGAAACACAGACGTATAAAAATTTTGAGCTGCTTGTTGCTAATGACGGATCGGGCAGCGAGACAAGTGACGTAGTGGAACAGATGCAAAAAAAAGTCAGTTATCCCTTGATACATGTGTTCCACGAGGACAAAGGGTTCCGCAAGTGTACCATTTTAAACAAGGCCCTGGCCAGGAGCCGGGGCCGTTATCTGGTATTTAGCGACGGAGATATTATCCCCCGTTCGGATTTTTTGGAAATGCATATAAGAATGCGTGAAGAGGGCAGGTTCCTTTCGGGAGGTACGGTGCGTCTTCCGGAAGGGTTTTTGGGAAAGATAAACAAACAGGAAATAGAAGAAGGTGTGTGTTTTAACAGAAAGTGGCTGGAGGGAAACGGATTAAAAAAATCGTATAAAAACGGCAAATTGTCTGTCTGTGGTTGGCAGGCTCGTTTGATGAATAGTATAACACCCGCAAAAGCTACCTGGAACGGAGGTAATGCTTCCGGATGGAGGAAAGACCTGGTAGCAACAGGAGGATTTGATGAACGGTTGCAGTACGGGGGAGAGGACAGGGAGCTTGGGGAAAGGTTGGAGAGAATGGGAATCAGAGGAAAGCAGGTAAGGTATACTGCCATAACTTTACATCTGGACCATCCGCGGAATTATGTTTCTGTTGCAGGGTTGCAGTATAACAGAAGAATCCGCAAAGAGAACAAAAGAAATAAGATTACACGTACAGCCTACGGATTGACTACCGGCGTCTGGAAAACAGAGTTATATAATACAACAAGGTAGCCAGGGAAGTGATAGCTGCTACAACATAAGTGTAAGCAGCAGACTTGAGGGCATCGGCAGCCATGGGATGGGTTTCGTAGTTGGTTATTCCTGTTGTATTGAGCCAGGCAAGTGCTCTTTTACTTGCATTAATCTCTACGGGCAGTGTAATAAAACTGAATAAGGTTGTCATGGCAAAAAGAACAATTCCGGTAAGCATTAGCTGAGGAAATGTGTTGATCATGATCATGCCGGCGAGAATGAGTAACATGACCCACTGCGAGGCAAAATGTACTGCAGGCACTAATGCCGAGCGCATCTTTAGCGGTGCGTATCCTGTTGCGTGTTGCAGGGCGTGTCCACATTCATGAGCGGCAACAGCGGCAGCCATGATGCTGTTGCTGCCATACACACCTTCACTCAGGTTAACAGTATGTGTTGTAGGGTTGTAATGGTCTGTTAATCTACCACGTACAGAAATAACCTGCACGTCCGTGATGCCATTTTCAGCCAGCATTTTACGAGCGACGTCCGCTCCCGTAAGTCCTGCAGAAATACTAATTTTTGAGTATTTTCTGAATTTTGACTGCAATGTATATTGTACAATCCAGCTGAGAAGAGCTGTTCCAATGAAAATAATCCAATAAAGAGATACAGATGAAGTTGCTTCCATGTCTTTTTTTACAAGCAATAAGAGCAAATATAATGCCGAGTGTAATTATTTGTATATTTGTATAATTAACCCAATGATTATGTCAGTTTTAAACAAATTCAAAACCATTGTTTTGACGGTTGGCGCTTTAGGTGCCATATTGTCATGTGGAGCCCGATATACCTACGAAACAGTAGAGGGTGATCCGTTGAACGCACGCATATATACTTTAGATAACGGTCTGAAAGTATATATGACGGTAAACAAAGAAACTCCCAGAATTCAGACGTACATTGCCGTCAAGGTGGGATCAAAAGATGACCCGGCAGAAACGACGGGACTTGCACACTACTTTGAACACCTTATGTTCAAGGGAACCAGCACATTTGGTACACAAAATTACGAACTGGAAAAGCCGTTGCTGGACCAGATCGAGGCTTTGTTTGAGGAATACAGAGCTACGAAAGACCCGGTACTGCGGAAGGATATTTACCGCCGCATAGACAGTGTCTCCCTGGAGGCGTCTACCTATTCCATTCCCAATGAGTACGATAAACTGATGTCGGCTATTGGGGCCACAGGAACGAACGCCGGTACCAGCTACGACCAGACCGTGTATATAGAGGACATTCCCTCTAATCAGATAAGAAACTGGGCAAAGATACAGGCAGAGCGTTTTAAGGACAATGTAATCCGTGGTTTTCATACAGAATTGGAAACGGTCTATGAAGAGAGCAACATGTATTCCACCATGGACAGTGACAAAGTACTGGAGCAATTGCTGGCTGCGCTGTTCCCTTCCCATCCTTACGGTACACAAACCGTATTGGGAACACAGGAGCATTTAAAAAATCCCTCCATTACAAACATCAAAAATTATTACAAAACGTATTACGTTCCCAACAATGTGGCCATTTGTCTGTCGGGTGACTTTAATCCCAACGAGATGATCGCTGTTATTGACAAATATTTTGGCTCATGGGAACCCAATCCGGATATTCCCGACCGTACCCCTGCTCCGGAGGAGCCTGTTAAGGGGCCGTTGACGTACAATGTCTGGGGACAGGAATCTGCTTATGTTACTATGGGTTGGCAAGGCCCCCATGTGGCCTCCGATGAGGATGCCTTATTTACTGTACTTGGGGAAGTACTGAGCAACGGTACGGCCGGAATTATGGACCTGGATCTGAACCAGCAACAGAAAGTGTTGCAGGCCATGACTTTTGCTTATATGCTGGCAGACCGCAGTCTGCTGGTAATGCAGGGCAATCCCAGGCAGGGACAAAAACTGGAAGAAGTGAAGGAGTTGATGCTGGGAAGTCTGGATAAGGTCAGGAAAGGTGATTTTGATGAATCCCTGCTTACTGCCATCATTAACAATTACAAACTAAATATGATGCGGAGGCTGGAAAATAACAGAGGACGTGCCAACATGTTTGTAAGCTCCTTTATAAACAGTATTCCCTGGGAAAAGCAGGTGCAGTTTATTGAAAGGATGGAAGCCGTTACAAAAGAAGATTTAGTAGCGTTTACCAAGGAGTATTTCAAGGATGACAATTATGCCGTTGTTTATAAGAAGCAAGGCTCCGATCTCTCTTATAAAAAAATTGAAAAACCGGAAATTACTCCCATTCACATGAACCGGGATACGTCATCGGCCTTCTTGAAAGAAGTACAGGCTTCTAAAATCAAACCCATAAAACCGGTATTTGTAGATTTTAATAAGGACTTTAAAAAACAAACGCTTGCTGAAGGAGTGCATATGGTTTACGTTCCCAATACGTTGAACGACATGTTTACACTTTCACTTGTTTTTGAGGTGGGCAGCAACCACGACAACGCCCTGCCGGTGGCCTTTGATTACTTGAATTACCTGGGCACATCCGAAAAGAGTGCAGAAGACATCAAAAGGGCTTTCTATGAGATGGCTTGTTCGTTTTATGCCTCGGTATCACAAAATACGTGTACTATTACTCTGAGTGGGCTGGCAGAAAATATGGAGCCGGCGCTGGAGCTTCTTCTGGAATTGGGCTTGGATGCCCAGCCGGACGAGGTGGTATATAAATCATTGGTTAATAATATATTAAAAAATAGAACCGATATTAAAACAGATCAAAGAACCTGTTTCCAACGTTTGCAAATGTATGTTCAGTACGGACCGGAGAATCCCTCTACGCTCCTTATTCCGGAAAAGGATCTAGTGGAAACAGAGCCTGCAACCCTGACAGAAAAGATACGCGATTTACTTTCATACCAGGTGGACGTGTATTACTACGGTCCTGAAAGTATAGAAAAAGCAGGTGAGATTTTTACATCGGTGTATCCTGTACCTGATGCTCCCCTGCAAACTCCGGAGAAAATATATTTTAAACCGCAGATTACTTTGGATAACAAAGTATATCTGGCCCCGTACGAAGCCAACCAACTGTACTATGCGTCGTATTCTGCCCGGGAAGGAGAGACGTTTGACAACGTTCCTTATACATTGGCAAGAATGTATAACGAATATTTTGGATCTTCTATGAATGCTATTGTTTTCCAGGAAATGAGAGAAGCCAGGGGGTTGGCATACAGCGCCAGTGCACGGTTTAATGAGCCGTCACGCATTGAGTCAGATTTTCCCTATATTTTTTCCAGTTTTATAGCAACGCAGAACGATAAGATGGCCGAAGCCATGGAAGCTTTCCATACTATCATTAATGAAATGCCGGAATCTGAGAAATCGTTTGCGCTAGCTAAGGAAGGTTTGATAAGCACCTTGCGAACTGATCGGATTACGGGAAGGGCTTTGTTGAATTTTTACCGTCAATCCAAAGACAGAGACTTGTGGAAAGATATGAGAAAAGAAGTGTTTGAAAAAGTGCAACACATTGAACTTAAAGATATTGCCGAGTTTCAAAAAACATGGATTGCAAACAGACCTACTGTTTATTGCATTTTAAGTGATATTAAGGCACTGGACCTGGACTATCTTTCCGGATACGGAGAAGTCGTGCCATTGGATTTAAAGGACATTTTTGGTTACTAAACGTTTCATAGAACAATAAAGGCCGTTTGTTGGTGAAAAGAACGAATTCGTAGATAATTCGGCATTTCACAGGAATCCTGTTTGTGTTTCTTGGTTTGGACAGTTAACTTTGTAATCAGGATAAATAATGAATGGTTTTTTGAACTAAAAACGTACACAAAAAAAGATGCGAAATCTGTTTTACAGGCGGGAGGTCAAATCCCGCCTTTTTTTATATCAATACTTAGTTAAATTTGTATATTCGTCAACGAATTCTATGGCTGAGCATAACGAATACCAAATTGAAAAAGAACTTAGAAAACTAAGAAGGCTGGAAAACCTGACCTTGTGGGGTATTATCAGTGTAGCTTTTCTTACCCCCTTATTGTTTCAGCAGCATGTTTTTGCTCTTTGGGTCATGCTATCTCCTTTTTTTATTGGTTTGCTGCTGCATCATTATGTATACGTTCCTTTTTTTCTGTTTAAAGAACATTTCTTTACGTACTTGTTTCTTTTTTCTACTTTATGGCTGGGTATTGTATTTAGCTGTGAGGCTATTGTTGATATAATAGAGGTAAAGTACGGAATCCGCTGGGTTAATTTTATCCCTTATGAATCTACGTTACTAAGCAACTTTATTATTGCTCTGTTTCTTCTGGGTATGAATACCGCACTAAGGCTTGTGTTTCGTAGCATCAAAGATAAGATGTTGACAAATGAAGCGGATACAAAATTAATGAGGTACAAAATGGAATTTTTACAATTTCAGATCAGCCCTCATTTTCTCATGAATACACTGAATAACATACATGCCTTAGTAGGTACGGATGAAGAGAAAGCCAAAGAGGCCATAGTGAGTCTGTCCCGCCTTTTACGTTATATGCTGTATGAAAGCACGCCGGATACGACCATATCTTTTGAAAGGCAAATGGAAATATTCAGGGCTTATTGCAATTTGAACCTGCTGCGTTACGGAGACAATGTAAAACTAAGCATAACGGTACCCAGGGATATGCCCAATATACAGCTGCCACCGCTAATCATGATTGTTTTTATAGAGAATGCCTTTAAACATGGAATTGTATATGGAGAAGATACGTACATTGCTATGAATTTTTGGGTAGAGCCCGGCATGTTTCATTTTTCAATTACCAATACAATATTTCCCGATAAACCAAAAGCTGTTAAAGAGGGGGGAGTGGGCATTAAGAATGTTAAGGAGCGATTGAGCCTGCTGTATGGAAACAATTATAAACTGACCATGGATGCAACAGAATCGGAATTTATTGTACATTTACAACTCCCACTAACTAAATAGTATATGAAAATCAGGTGTATTGCTATAGATGATGAACCTCTTGCTCTTCAACAAATAGCTATGTACGTTGGGAAAATACCCTATTTGGAGCTCGTGAGAGCTTGTGCCGGTCCCACAGAGGCTATGGAAGTTATGGCAACGGAAAAAATCGATGCCATTTTTACCGATATAGAAATGCCTGATATCAACGGTATGGAGTACATACGTTCCTTAAAAGAAAAACCCATTATTGTATTTGTTACAGCCTATTCGGATTTTGCTGTAGAGGGGTTTAAAGCAGATGCAACAGACTACCTGCTTAAACCGTTTAGCTTGACAGATTTCATGAGGAGTGCAGAAAAGGTGAAACAACAATACGAGCTTAGGAATGCAGTTTCCCTGGTCACTTCGGATGAAAACAAGGCAGCCAACAAATGGGACAGTGAATATGTATTTGTCAGAGCAGATTCCCGTACGGTAAGACTTCAAATATCCGATATCCAATATATTGAGAGCAGAAAGGAGTATGTGATTATCTTTTTAGAAAACAGCAAACCGGTAATGACACTTTTTAGTCTGAAAAGCATAGAAGAACGTTTGCCAAAAGACTCCTTTATGAGGGTACACAGGTCTTTTATTGTGAATCTGAAAAAAATTACGGAAGTAGTTCAGAATCGTATTGTTTTCAACAAAGAAGCCAGTGTGCCTATTGGAGATCAATATAAGAAAGATTTCCAGGAATTTTTAAATCAATTCTTTCTGAAGTAGTTTGGTATGTGGCATATCGTGCAAAGTTTGCGTCCCCGAACCTTATTTCTGTCTGTTTCTTCTATTCTGACGGGGGTTCTCCTGGCCCGCAAACAAGGTTTTTTCTCACGGCCTGTGTTTTTTTTTCTATTGCTTACGGGCTGCCTTTTACAGGCTTTGTCCAACCTTGTTAACGAATTGGGTGATTGGGAAAAAGGTACGGATAAGGTACAAACATCCAGAAAGCCTTTAAGTCTGCAAAGCAATACAATAAAGGAAAGACAGTTTAAGTACTTGATAGTCTTTATGGCTTTGCTTGCTGTGGGATCCGGTCTGGTTCTTATACGGATTGCCTGCGGTTCTTTTGTACGTTTGGACTCTTTGTTGTTTCTGGTTGCCGGAGCCGTATCCGTTGCTGCCGCCATATTGTATTCTTTAGGTAAAAAACCTTATGGTTATTATGGAGCAGGAGACCTGGCTGTTTTTCTGTTCTTTGGTCCTGTGGCTGTTGCGGGAAGCTATTACCTGATGGCCGGGGCTTTAGATCTACGTGTTTTTTACATTGCAACCGCTGTTGGTTTGCTATGCACAGCGGTGTTGAACGTTAACAACATCAGGGATTTTGAAAACGACAAAAACTATGGAAAACGTACTTTTGCTGTAATCTTATCAGAAGCAGGAGGTATTCGTGGTACGGCACCGGCAAAAGTATATCAAGGGTTGCTGCTTGTTTGTGCTTTGTTGTTGTCTGTTGTTTTTGCCTTCCCGATAGGCCGGCGTGGTTTTATGTTTCTGGCTTCGGTACCGTTTTTTATCCTACACCTTATATGGGTAAAGAGTAAAGAAGGACCGGCTCTGGACAAAGCCCTACCCATCCTGGTGGCGGGCATTTTTGTTTATGCTCTTTCTTTCCTGTAAGTTGTGTGTTACTTTAAACGCTTTCTTTTAGGATACGTAATGCGGGAATGGTATATTTCCTGAATTTGAACGTTCAGGATTTCTTTTATTTTTCGTAATTCCCTGTACGTAATATCTGCATTCTGAAGCTGTTCCTCAGAAACCTGTTGGCGGACCATTTTGTCAACCATGGCAGAAATATTTTCCGGGGTATAATCTTTCAGACTCCTGCAAGCCGCTTCAACTGCATCTGCAAGCATAACTACTACGTGTTCACGTGTTGTTGGGAGTTGCCCTTCGTAGGTGAAATCTTCCACATTTTCCGGATCTCCGCCTTCGTTGCACCAGGCAGTATAAAACGCCTCTGTGCGGGTTCTTCCATGATGTGTTTCTATGAAATCAGTAATAAGCACCGGGAGACCGAATTTTTTTGCGATATTTTTTCCGTCCTCAACATGTTGAATGATAATTCGTGCGCTTTCTCTTGGATTGAGTAACGAGTGGGGGTTAAAGCCGGCTGTTTGATTCTCTGTAAAGTACTGAGGATTATTAATTTTTCCAATATCATGATATAAAGCTCCTACGCGGCATAAGAGCGCATTAGCTCCGATATTGCGGGCTGCCATTTCTGCCAGGTTAGCTACTTGCAACGAATGCTGCATGGTTCCCGGAGCTTTTTCAGACAATTCCCGAAGTGCTTTATTGCCGGTATCGGCCAGATCCCTCAAGCGGGAAAGGGAGACAAAACCAAAAATCTTTTCGAAAAGAAAGACCAAAGGATAAGAGGCTACCATGAGGATGGAAGCCATTCCGTAGTTCTTGAAAATCATACCACTCAGCTGCTCAAAAGAACCCTCGGAAATTAGGTGAAAAGAAATATCCGAAATTAAATAAGCAAAAAATACAAGCAAGGCAGACATGAACTGCTGCCAACCACTTCCCCAGAATTTAAAAACAAATACAGCAACACCTCCGGCCATGATGTTAATCAGAAGCAACTGGTAGCTGTCAGTGATGATAGCTAACGGTATCAGAAAAACAATATACAAAGGCAGGGAAAGACGTGTAGGGAAAAAAGAGTCCATAAAAAGGACAATAACAGGAAAAGGAAGCAGGTACAGGAATGAGGGTTCAATTTTGTACAGGAGGGCTGCTCCGGCAACTGTCAGAACAAATAGAAAGAGAATGAAAACAATTTCCGGAATGCGTTGGAGTATCTGTGGTGAAATAGCTTTAATGAGAATAAAAATGAGGAATAAAGAAAGAATTATCCACAACGTCTGGCCAATAATCAACAGAATGATGTTGCCGGAAAAACCAATTTTTGTGCTGTATTCTGCTCGTAACGAATTCAGTATCTGTTCTGAGTAACCTGTAACTACTTCTCCTTTGCTGATAATGCGTTGCCCTGTGTGGACAATTCCCTTCGTAAGCGAAATATCCTGTAAGCTGCTTGCCTGCACTGCATGGGTTGTACCCTCGTCGTAAAGCAGATTTGGGGTAAGAAAAATGGTGAGATCTATGCCGGAAGCTACAATAATGGCAGATTCTGAACGCGAAAATTTTTCAATGCCGTTGAGAAAGGCTTCTTTGGCAGCTGTGAGAGAAAAGATATCTGTCAAGGGTTTTTTATCTGCCATTTTCCCGTGTACAACTGCCAGTCCGGTTTCCGGATTCAATTCATTGAATCGGGCATCGTCCAGGATACCCCGGCTGTAAATATTTTTATACAAGGAAAGAAGTTTGCTTAATATTTCATCGGGCAGAAGAGCTTGTTCCGCTTCTGCAGAAAATGATCTGAGCTGTTCCGCTTCAATGTCCGGTTTTAATAAGAAGTAGGGGGTAAAATTGCGTGTAATTTTGTCACGTTCTGTCCGTAGTTCTTCGTCTGTTTTTAGAATAGGAAAATCAAACGATGCGTCCAGATTTTCATACATCCATGGACTTCCTTTCTGGAATTGGTATTTGAATTGTCCTTCGCGCGGCAGGGAGATTACAATAAGTACGGCTGCAATTATGAAAATAAGCGGAATAAGTATTTTTTCTTTTTCTTTTTTAGTCATTTATTTTTTCTCTTTGGCAAATGGAAGTATAAGGACAATAGGTACAATTTTCAGAAACTTCTGTTTGTTTAAATGGTACGCTAAAATTAAACAATTCTTTTAAAAGAGCGTCCAGTTGTGCTAAAAATTCTTCTTGTAATGAAGCCAGTGCCGGCCGGGAGTTCAAGGTATTTTTATTATAAATAATGAATCCGTCTGATGGGGATGAAAGAGGAGCATTCAGGTAAAATACCAAAGGTATAGGTAATGCTGACTTATTTATTTGATCACCAAACAGGTATGTATAACATAATACCTGGAAAATATCTCCGTTCTTTTGTGATAATTCAGGGGAAAACAGATCTTCTATGCGGTTGAATGTATTTTTCTTCATTCCGGTCTTATAATCTATCAGATAGACTTGTCCCTCTTTTCTGTCAATCCGGTCAACTACTCCTGTTATGGCCACATGTTTGAAAGTTGCCGCATATTTTTTTTCTGTTGCCAATACCGTAAACGGCGCCCGTCCGGCGTCGTAAGTAACAAAACGTTTGGTGTAAAAGGTGGCTATTTCATCAAAAAGAACTTGTTCTCCTATACATGCTGTACCGGTGTCTTGCTGTTGCCGTGTCCTGTGAATCAGGTGTAGCACATCTTCTTTTTCAAGTGTTTTACCCACAACAGGACGGTACAATTGTTCCAGTGCAGCATGAGCTTTGTTTCCTATTTGCAGGGTGTCGGATAAGCCGGGTAAAATTTCAGGTTCTTTTAAAGACTTAATGTTGGTAAAGAAAAACTGCAAAGGACAACGGATATAGGACAGCAAAGCCGTTGGACTGAGGGTTTTCCCCGATTCCGGATACAAGTAAGCTTGCAACCGGTCTTTTATTTCGTCTTTTTTATAAACAACAAGAGGTTTGATTTGAGGTATTTTATAATCAAAGACAAGCGGTGTATATGTAACGGAAATATTGGGAAGTTCATGAGAAATCTGACGTACAAAACGGCTGATTTCTCCTCCATAAGCCGAGTCGGGGTTGCTGTTGTAAATCAAAAAAACCTTTTTGGCTCGTTGCAGAAGCCTGTAAAAATAATAGGCACGGATTGCCGTATGTTGTTCGGCAGCAGGAAGTCCAAAGGCTTTGCGTAAGTTGTAAGGAATAACAGATTGTTCCTTGTAGGACCTGGGTAGCAGGTTGTCTTGTGAAGATATGAGAATCAGGTTTTCAAAATCCAGACATCTTGTTTCCAGCAGTCCCATGATTTGTAGGCCTGATAAAGGTTCTCCGCTGAAAGGTATTGTTGCCAAAGACAATTGCTGCCTGGTAAAATCGGCAAATACAGACGGGTTTATTTCCAGTCCCGAATTGCAAACGGATTGGTACAACCTGTTGATTTGTGTTTTTGTTTCTCCGGCCACCGTGGCTAATAAAGGATCAGCAGACGTCAGAGCAGGGGATTGTTCTGTTCGTTCAATGGTGTGTAGAAGAATTTCATACAGTTCTTGCGTGTCTTTGGGAACATGCTTCAGTACGTCTTCCAGACCCAGAGCCTGTACATAAGGATGCATGTTGACCGGCAAAAAATCCCTGCCTTCTTTTGGCTGAAAAAAATAGTACAACAACGATTGAATCAAAGAAAATAAGGACGTTTGGGAAAGAGGGAAACCCATAGTGGCATTCATCTGTTCTTTTTCATCCGCATTGCTTCCCAAAGCGTAAAGCAGAGGCACCAAAAGGTCTTCATCCGAAAGGACTACGGCTGTGTTTGTTGTAAAAGGTAAGGAATACTCTTTGAGGATTTGAGGGACAATTCTGGCCTGCATAACCCGGGATGGTACAGAGATAACCTGAATACCTTCTTTTTTGCTTTGCAGGAGATCTGTCCGGGACGGATCCTCAACGGAAGGAAATTCTTTGATGTTGTTTCTGAGGAACATGCCTGCTTCCTGTAGGGTGTCCTCTGTGTAAAAAGAGTCGTAATCCCAGAAAAAAGCGGCCTTGTTTTTATCTTTTAGAAAATGAAATAGTTTTTTTTCACAAGGATTTAGTGCATTAAAGCCTATAAAAACGAATTTGCTGAAAGATTCTGTGTAGCCGTTGCCGGTATTGCTTTCTAACTCTTGAACCATTTTCTTGTACAACAATCCTTCATAGGCAAGTCCCTTGTTATTAAGCACCCGGTTAAATTGTGAATAAAGTTCCGGAAGAATTTCCCACAGTGTAATAAAATGTTTGTTCAGAGGATGGTTGGAACGGTTGGAAAATGCAGACCAAAAAGAAGCCAGTGCTGTTTTTTGCTCTGTGGATAAAAAGCTGTAATCGTTCTCTATTTGTTGGAGATCCCGTACGTTGTGAAATAAAACTTCCGGGTTCAGCAAGTATTTATCTGCCTGATCAAAGTCGTGTAAAAGTGTATTTCCTAAAAACACGAACTGTTCCAGGTTTTCTGTTTTACCTGTAAGCTCTTTATATACCTTAAATAATTCCAGGAGCAGCACATATGGATCGGAAGCCCTTTGTCCTGTCTGTTTTTCAATAAGTTGGGTGATTCCAAGAACAGTCGGCATCCATATTTCCCGTTCCGGGATAACCGACAGTTCTTTTTGGAAAAAAAGAGCGGCTCTGCGGCCGGGAAATACCAGGCAACAGGCTCCAATATTCTCTTTGTATTGTTGGTAAAGTGTTTGGGCAGTATGCGCAAGAAAAGAAGTGTGGCTCATCTCTTTTGCCTGAAATACTCAGCTGTTCCTCTTATTCCCCGGAAAGAGCCTGTGTCACTATAAATATGTCCTATAGAAGACTGCATAGCATTGTAATAAAAAATCAGGGTTGTATCTTCAGCAGCATCTCCGGTGGCCGGAATATAAGAGACTTCAATTGCGTTACCATGGCTGTCATACGAATACAAAAAGAGGCCTGTTTGTTCCCATTTTTGGTGCTCTTTATTCCAGAACTCCCGTGTGTCTTTTACAGCGTTCTTTTTTTTGTTGTACGTATAGACCTGTCTTGAAGCTGAGATCCATTCTTTTTCTTGTGTATCCCAGTTGCCTGTTTTTTCCTCCAGCAGTTTGCCTTGTGCATCGTAAGAAAAAGAATGTCTGGCGTGGTTGTACCAATTTTCTCCATCCCACACTTCCCTGACAACAAAAAGTAACTGATCTGTTTCATTCCGGATATAATGGTCTTTAAACACATTGTTCCAGCTTTGGGATTCTATGGTAAAATCCTGATGAATTTGGGTTTCCGGTAAAGCAGACCGGATGTCATAATGATATTGAATGCGGGACAGGTACAGCCATTTTCCGGTAACCGAATCAAGTTGTTCTTTAGTAGAACCGGACAGGTAGCCGTTTGCGTCATAGGCATAGGAGATGCGGTATTCTTTATACCAGGAAAGCCTATCGGCGTCGTATGTTTCTTTTGTTTCGGTAAATCTGTACCCACGCTCGTCGTAGGTGAACAGATACCTGGCCAGAGCCTGCCCGTTGTTGTCAAATGTCTGAATTGTCCTGGGTGCCCACGTACTATTTTTTATACAGCCTGTGAGGGCAAGTGCAACCAGGAGAAAACGCATTTTACTCATGTGGAGATGGGCGGATTCGAACCGCCGTCCAAACAGCGCACTCAAAAGCTTTCTACACGTTTATCCTGCAGTTGTTTGTCGGAAGCATGATGCGTACAGGCGCGCCACATACTTCGTATCTCCTAAAATCTTATTGTAAAACCGAAGATTTTTTACAACCAGCCTTTTGTAATCGATACCCCATATACCGGAAACCAAAAGGCGAAAAATCCGGTGGGATACTCGTCTTCCCGGACCTGGTCCGAAAAGATTAAGCGATCAGTCATACAGACGATCAGGCAGCGAGTGCATAATTGTTGTTGCCAGTTAAGGCTTGAGTCCTGAGATTAAGGAGCCGGGACAAAATGCTCCACGTGCTTACTTTCCAATGTCGTCTGCTGTCAAAACCAAAACATCCCCATTGTGCCTGCAAAGATACAAAAAATCAATGAATGAGCATACGGAGCATATTGGTCAATCCTTTAGTTGCTGCCACCCCCCCCAAAAGCATGATGGCAATTCCCGCCACCCGGTTGATGTACCATAATTGCCTAAGTCTGAATCGTTTCCTAAAGAGGCTTACAAAAGTGCTCAAAAGAAACCACCAGAGTGTTGCACCTAAAAAAACGCCTAAAAGTATGGCAGATATGATAAACGAACCTGAACTTCTATCAACAGAGGTACCCAGAAAGGCAAATACCCCAATGATTAGAAACAGGCAGCCCGGATTGGTAAAAGACATAACAAACCCGGTCAGAAAGTCTTCCCAGAATTTTTTTGACTCCCTGTTTTGCCGAAGCTGTTTAATCGGATTTGAGGAAAAAATGGCAATTCCAATAATCATAAGCGCAATTCCACTCACAAAGAACAGCAGATTTTTGTTGGTTTCAATCAGGTTGCTAATAAAAGACAAGCTTAAGATAGCAAGTGACGCATAGATGACATCAGAAGCGGCAGCTCCTATTCCGGCTACCAGCCCGGATCGTTGTCCTTTGCTCAATGTTCTCTGAATACAGAACAGCCCGGCGGGCCCAAGAGGTACCGATACGGAAAAACCGGCAATCATTCCCATCAGCAAATTCAGGGGAAAATCATTCATAGCTGACAAAGTTAAAAAAAAACAAGGATTTCATTAATATTAGTAGATTTGTCTTATGAACTCTGTACGCAAGAACATCATGCTGTCTGCCTTGTCGGGCACATTATTAAGTATTCCGTTTTTAATCCCGCATACCGGCCTTATTATGTTGTTTGCATTTGTTCCCCTTCTTTGGATGGAACATCTGTTTACAGTCAATGGCCGGAAAGGCTGCTGGAAGTACTATGCCCTGACTTTTTTCCTATGGAATGCACTTACTATTTCCTGGATTTCGTATATCACGGTTATTGGCGGTATTCTGGCTGTGCTGGCAAATGCCTTTCAGCCATTTGTAATTTTCGCCATTTTTCGGCGGGTAAAGAAATGGATCTTGAAAAAGGGAAAACCGGAAATTATTGCCCATGTGTTTTTGGTTGCCTTATGGATTGCCTGGGAATATTTTTATTTTGATGCAGAAATTACGTTCCCCTGGCTTACCCTTGGTAACGGATTTGCTACCAATATAAGGCTGGTACAGTGGTATGAAGTAACAGGCACACTGGGAGGAAGTCTCTGGATTTTGTTGGCTAATGTATTTTTTTACTATGGGGTAAAAGGCGCAATCAAAGGCTGGAAGCTTGTGGTTTTTCCGGTGGTATTGTGTATTCCTGTTGTGTTATCCATCGTAAGGTTTTATACGTATAAAGAACCGCAAGCACCGGTAGAGGTTGTGCTGGTACAACCCAATATCGATCCCGTTCATGAGAAATTTAATGCCATGTCGCAGGCACAACAGGATGAAGCAATTCTGGGGCTTGCGCGCTCGGGGTTAACTTCAAATACAAAACTTGTTGTGGCTCCTGAAACATGTATTAATGAAGTGTTCGTGGGGAATTTCTTTGCTGCTCCGTCTATGGTGTCTTATAAAGAATTTGTTACCGAGAATCCCCAGACAGCAATAATTTTTGGAGCCACTATGTATGGGTTTCATCCTCCTTCCAACCACAAGCCTACCATAGCATCCCGTCCCTATGGCAGCGGTTGGTACGAGGTGTTCAACTCAGCTATCCAGTTAGACACTACAGATAAGGTGCAATATTACCACAAGTCCAAGCTTGTGGTAGGAGCAGAAAAAATGCCGTATACCGGAGTTTTTCCCTTTATTGAAAAACTGGCTCCCAAGTTTGGAGGTGCATCCGGGACATTGGGAACTCAGAGCGAAAGAACTGTTTTTACTTTAGAGGAACAGGGTGTTTCCACAGGAGTTGCCATCTGTTTTGAATCTGTTTTTGGTGAATTTTATGCAGGTTATGTAAAAAAAGGAGCCAATCTGATGGCTGTGATTACAAATGACGGTTGGTGGGGGAATACGCCCGGATACAGGCAACATGTAAGTTATGCATCGTTGCGGGCCATAGAAACAAGGCGCAGTGTTGCTCATTGTGCCAATACCGGGATTTCTGCTCTCATCAACCAAAAAGGGGAACGTATTGTAGAATCAGGATGGTGGGTCCCGGCTGTGTTAAGAGATACCGTTAATTTAAACAACAAACTAACACCTTACGTCAGGTACGGAGATTGGATAGGGCGTATTGCCTGCTGGGTTTTGCTCTTTTTAAGTATCTATTCACTGATTTGCGCATTTCCATCCCGCAAAAGAGGATGAAGGACGCGTGATGGTGAAGGAATAAAATCACCGATTTTTAACCGCTCCCAGTAGTTGTCAACAACCTGAATAACTTTCATAGAAGAACAGCATATATTAGGCCAGGGTCTTGTACCTTCTTTGGTACTTCCTGTTTTTATAGAGGCATCTACATACAATATGCCATCACGGATATGTATGTCCCGGAGGGGATCAGTGTTGGGTACGGCCAGCCAAAGGCATAGAAAGAGGTCGTCCAGGTTAACCTGATCATCAACAGCAATCAGTATGCGGGCTTGTGTTTGTTCCGGTGACGGACTTGCCTGGGATTTGTGATAAAACTCAAATGCTTTGCCGGCAACCGGAATTGTTGCTTCGGATATGTTGTTTTTGCAGGTGGCATCAAGGCAGAGTTTTCCTCCGAATCCTCTTTGCATAGCTGCATGATCTGTTACGCTTAGCGGTCCCTGGCTTAAAAAAGTGTCTGTGTTCGGATTGTAATATTTGCTGATACAATCATTCACTTTTAAAGGGTTGTGAACATCTGTGTTGCTATCAACAACAATCAGTAGTTTATTAAGCGCAGCCTGATCGGATCCCCAGAATGCATGTGCGGTTTTTTCCACCTGTCCGGGATAAAACTTGTTTATTCCCACAATAGCTACAGTACCTTGCTTGCAAAAATGAGGAAAACATAATTTTTTTACCTGCCGGTCAACGGAATTTTCAATACCGGCTTCTACCATGGTAGAAAGGGCTTTCGTAAGAAAACCCCTGGTTGTATGCAGCCCGATACTTGGGATGAGAACAGGAATGTGTGCGTTTTTTCTGTGGGTAATACACGTGACATGAACCAGGGGCTCTTCACCTCCAACAGAATAGAACCCGGTATTGTTTCCGCATGCTGCAGCCGGTACCAGTTGTGCATTTTTATCTATGTACCCTTCAATGACCAGGTCACAATTCTCCGGAACCTCTATGGGTTGGCTTAAACAAGGTACTTTTACGACGGCTTTCTTTCGAATGTACCCTCCCAGTAAAAAAGGTTCCATTTCACCGGAACGCGGAATAAGGCCGGAAAGACAGTACAACGGATCTCCTCCCAGAAAGAAAGCAACAGGGACCCTTCCCATGGGAGAATTGTGAAAGGAATGACCAGCCAGCGAGCTCGGTTCAAAGCTTACCTGAAAAGTAGAGCGTGAATGCCAGAGAAGACGTGTGGAGCTCACGGCATATTGAGCAGAAATCGGGTTTTTAATAACCATGGGAACTTCATGCAGGCTGTATGCTTCATCAAAAGTCCTGTTTTTTAAGAAAGGTATTCTGTTTAAGTCCGGAGGGAAAATGGCAACTTCCTGATAACTGCCTACGTCACTAGTTCTGGGGAAGAACTGGCTCACTTCATTAAAAAGAGACTTTCTGGAGTGGCGACTAATAGCCTGGTTGTGCGTGAGTGTATCATAAAAATCCACAATTTTTGTACTTACCTCTTCCATGCTTTTCATTTCAAAAGAGAGGGCAATTCTTTTTTCGGAAGTGAAAAGGTTGGTAATAATAGGAAAGTCAGTACCGGTGTTATTGAACAACAAAGCTTTGCCACCATTTGGAGCGCTGGCTTCTCTGTCTGTAATTTCTGCAATTTCCAGGTTGGGATCTACAAAACGGCTGATGGTTTTAAGTTCTCCTTTTTCCGATAAAACTTTCAGATAATCCTTAAAATAGTACGTCATAAAGTAGTGTCCATTAGCTGATTAAATATAAAAACAAGGTCATTTGGCGAAAGGTAATCGGCAATGATTCCTTTTTCTTTATCCAAAAGCATGATTAAAGGGATGTCGTTTGTGTTGAAATGCGAATAAATGCGATCATCATTAGCCGGATTCCATACATTTATCCATTCCGAATAATTTCCTTCTGCAAGCCATTTTCTCCAGGAAAGATAATCAGAACCCGTATATACTGCAAAGACCATTACTTCACTTTCTTTAGCAGCTGTGAACATGCTGTAAAGAAGGGCCGTTACTTCTCCACACGACGCACAGGAAGGATCATACAGATAGAGTATGGTGTAAGGGGCGGTTACATCATACAAGGCGTACGTACTTCCATTTTCTGTGGTGAGTACCAGGTTGGGTGCACGGGGAAGGACAAACGGCTTCTGTTTTTGGTCTGAAATCATTTTTTCCAGGGTCTCTGCTCCCATATCCCTTCCGATGATGGTTTTTTCTTTGTTGAGTAAATACAACTTTGGGGTATGGGTTACATTAAATTTTTCCGGGAATCCCGAGTTCAATTCAGGATCCCATAAGGTAATCCAGTTTTGCGGAAAAAAATCTGTGTATTGCAGCAGAATGTCTTTGTTGTCACCGGTATAAACGGCAACAAATTGCACATCCGATACATCCTCTTTTCCTGAAAACTCAATAAGCTTAAGCAGTTGGCTGCTGCATGCCGGGCAGTTGTCTTCAAAGAAAATGAGAACGGTAAACGGAGCTTTCAGCCGGTTTACGTTGTGCAGTTTGCCATACACGTCGGGCAAAATTAATTCCGGAGCCGTCATCCCGGGCAGGCAATGCTTGTTAAACCGAACAAAAGTTTCTATTTCCCGTTGTAGTTCACTATCTGTGCTAAGTAACGAATCTTCCGGAAACCACCGGGTTGCCAAATGAAATGCAATACGCTCCATTCCCAGAATGTCACTGGAATAAAACAAAGAAAATAAGTAGCGTGTTACATAAGACCGTACACGGGGATGCATTTCCATTTCCAGGATTCTGTCGGTATGTTGTATGAGCGTTTCCGGAGAGGATGCCCGTTGGTGGTTGACATATTCATTCAGACGTAAGGGAAGGATGGCTGTATTCAGTATACGGGGGTCAGTAAAATCAATATAACCCAGGTAGTCTACGGGGTGGCTTTTTGCCGAGAGGACCGGGGTGAAAACATTCTTGGCAATGATGGCCAGCAGGGTTCCTTTGTGTTGTTCTGCCAGGAATTCCGTGTACTCTCTAATGGTGGCTTCCAGACGTATTACCTCCGGCAGGGCCTGAGGTGAATTGGCGGCTTCGTCTGCCAACCGGTTTAACCGCGCGTATTGTTCTTGCAGGAACCGGTAGAAACGCAGGTAGGTATTGTTTTCTTCAGAACCTTCTACCCTTACATCATATACCCTTCCTTCCTGCAGGCCGGCATGAAATGTCATATCTATGGGATCTTGCGAGGAAATCAGAAAATTAAACAGACGGATGTTGTTCTGCACAAACATATATTGTCCCGGTTCCGGTGTTTTTGTTGCCTCAAAAACCACACAACCTCTGTAGTCCGGATACAGTGTGTCAACAGGAACAATATGTTCTCCCTGTTGTACTGCCAGGATTACAGGAGAACTGCCACCACCACTCAGGCATAGCGTAATATGGCATAATGCGGCAAGAAAAACAGACAGCATGAAAGCTTTTAAATTTCTAAAAATGTTTTTAAATCAATACCACCGGGGAGCATACAGCTGGCATCCCCTCCGTTAAGAAGCACATCCCGTACCACGGTGGAAGAAATAAAAGAATATTTGGGCCCCGAGGGAATAAAAATGGTTTGGATTTCAGGGGCCATTTTAGAATTGACCTGAGCAATGACCTGTTCCAGTTCAAAATCAGTTGTTGTGCGGATGCCTCTAAAAATAAAGTTGTAGTTGTTTTTTCTGCAAAAATCAACCGTCAGCCCGTTGAAAGAACAGACGTCAACACCAGGCAGGTCTTTTACTACTTCTTTAATCATGGCGACCCTGGCTTCCGGGGTAAACAAGCTTACTTTTTGTTGGTTGACGCCTACAGCAACTACAATTTTGTCAAAAAGCTTACGGGCAGATAATAAGACATCCAGGTGTCCCAATGTAAAAGGATCGAATGACCCCGGGAAAACAGCTATTTTTTCCATGAGCAGTCAGGATTTGATTCAGCATCAAAAGTAAGAAAAATAATGGAGAACCTTGTTTTTACAGGCTCCATTCAATGGGATCAACTCCTTTTGACGTAAGGTACGCATTTGTTGAGGAAAAAGGTCTGGAACCTAAAAAGGCACCACGTGCCAGAGGGGAGGGGTGGGCTGCTTCCAGAACACAATGTCTGGAGGTGTCAATCAAATGCTTCTTGTTGCGGGCAAAATTACCCCACAACAAAAAAACAACATGGTCTTTTTGTTCAGAAACAGTACGTATCACGGCATCTGTAAACTCCATCCATCCTGCATTGGCATGCGAGGCGGGACTTCCTGCTCTTACGGTCAGAATAGCATTGAGCAACAGAACACCTTCCCGCGCCCAGTTTTCCAGGCAACCGTGATGGGGTGGGAGAATATTCAAATCTGACTGAAGTTCAGTAAAAATAGTATGCAACGAAGGAGGTTTGGCCACACCCAAGGGGACAGAAAAGGAAAGACCGTGTGCCTGACCCGGTCTGTGGTAGGGATCCTGTCCCAGCAGAAGTACCTTAAGGCGGGAGAAAGGCGTAAGTTCAAAGGCATTGAATATAAGATTACCCGGGGGATAGATTGTTTTGCCTTCCCGTTTTTCTTTGTGAAGGAAAGAAACCAGATTTTCAAAGTAAGGCTTTGAAAACTCCGGCTTCAGCACTTCTTTCCAACCCGGTTCAATCCGGACATCCATTTAGAGCACGTAATTAATGACTTCCGGTATGGTCTTCATAAACTTGAATTCCAAACCTTTAATAAAATCAGGATTTATTTCTTCAATGTCTTTTTTGTTGTCGTCTGACAAAATGATGGTCTTGATTCCCGACCGTTTAGCTGCCAGGATTTTTTCTTTAATGCCTCCAACAGGCAACAGCCTGCCGCGTAACGTGATTTCTGCCGTCATGGCAACCCCTTGAAGAATGCATTTGTTTTTTAAGGCACTGGCAATGGAACAAATCATGGTAATTCCTGCAGAAGGCCCGTCTTTGGGAATAGCTCCTTCCGGTACGTGCATATGGATGTCTGTAGTGGCAAATATTTCAGGATCCAGGTCCAGCAGACTTGCATTGGCTTTCAGGTACTGTTGAGCAATAATGGCAGATTCTTTCATGACATCTCCCAGGTTTCCGGTTGTTGTCAGCGTACCCTTTCCTTTGCTCAGGCTGGATTCAACAAAAAGAATTTCTCCGCCCACTTCTGTCCAGGCCAGGCCTGTTACAACCCCCGGAAACTCATTCCCTTTCTGAACATCTTGAATTATGCGCTGAACGCCCAGGATATCCCGTACTGTATCGGGGCTGATTCTGGGGTTGTACTCTTCTTCCATAGCAATCTTTTTGGCAACATGCCGGGCTATTTTGGCCAGTTGTTTCTCCAGGTTTCTTACGCCGGATTCCCGGGTATATTCGTTGATGATTACATCTATGGCTTGTTTCCCCAGCCTGAGTTGTTCAGGTTTTAGACCGTGAGCTTTTAATTGCTTGGGTAACAGGTGTTTCTGAGCTATTTGCCGTTTTTCTTCTGCCAGGTATCCGTGAATGGGAATCATTTCCATACGGTCACGCAAAGCGGGTTGAATGCTACCTATATTGTTGGCGGTAGTAATGAACAGTACTTTGGAGAGGTCGTAGTCCACATCAAGGTAATTGTCATGGAAGCTGTTGTTTTGATCCGGATCCAGCACTTCCAGCAAAGCCGAGGACGGGTCTCCCCTGAAGTCTGTGCCCACTTTGTCAATTTCATCCAGAATAATAACGGGGTTGGAGGATTTGCTGCGCTTGATGCTTTGAATAATCCTTCCGGGCATAGCACCAATGTAGGTTCTTCTGTGGCCGCGAATTTCGGATTCGTCGTGCAAACCTCCCAATGAAATGCGTGCAAAGTTTCTTCCAAGTGCCCGGGCAACCGACCTGCCTAACGATGTTTTACCTACTCCCGGAGGACCGTAAAGGCATAAAATAGGAGATTTCATATCTCCTTTGAGCTTCAGAACGGCCAGGTGTTCCAGGATTCTTTCTTTTACAGTGTCCAGACCGGAGTGATCCCGGTCCAGGATCCTGCGGGCACGTTTCAGATCCAGGTTGTCTTTGGTGTATTCACTCCAGGGGAGGTCAATCATAAGCTGCAGGTAATTGAGCTGGATGGCATAGTCGGGTTGGTTGGGATTGGCTCGCTCCAGCTTTTGGACTTCTTTTTCAAAAATCTCGGCAATTTCTTTGCCCCATTTCTTTTTTGCTCCTTTTTCCCGCAGTTCCTCAATCTCTTCCATATCCTGGCTCAGCCCCAGTTCGTCCTGAATGGTTTTCAACTGGTTGCTGAGGTAATACTCTTTTTGTTGCTGGTCAATTTCTCCCCTGACTTTCTGGTGGATTTGTTCTTTAAATTTTAACAGTTCCAGTTGTTTGTACAGCAATTCCAAAAGGCGGGAAGCCCGCTCTTTGAGAGAATCCATGGTCAGCAAGGTGATTTTTTCCTGAATGCCATCCAGGTAAACATTGGAAGCAACAAAATTAATCAGGAAATCGTCCTTGTCAATGTTTTTAAGGGCAAATTCTGCTTCACGCGGGATGTTGGGAGTCAGCTGAAAGATTTGTGCAGCCACATCTTTTATTCCTTCCACAAGGGCTCTGTAGCTGTTGTCGTCTTCCCGGGGGAGGATATCGGACAGGTAATTTACTTCTGCCGCAAAATAAGGATCCCGTTGAACCATACGGTTTACCTTAAAGCGCCGGGAGCCATGCAATATAACGGTAATGCCACCTTCCGGCATTTCAATGATTTTCAGTATTTTTGCCAGACAGCCGTATGTACTTATCTTGTCTTCTTCCGGATCGTCTTCCAGTGGATCCGCCTGGGTTACTGCACCTACCCACCTGTCGCTTTCAAAACTTTCCCGCACCAGTTTGGTAGATTTGGCCCTGCCTACTGTTATGGGAATCAGCGTTCCGGGGAAAACAACAGCATTGCGCAGTACCAGCAAGGGAAGAACTTGTGGTAAATTGTCTTCTTTGAGGGTGTCGGGTGTTTCATCCATCTCCGCATCCATTAAGGGAATTACGGTCATTTTATCGCTTAGAATCATGTTCATATCTTATCTGATCACTCCTATTACAGTCAATCTTCGTGCCATAGCAGGTTGCTGACAAAATGACCGATTTAAATAAAGGGAACTTTAATGGAAAAAAAGAAATTTTTCCAGGAAAAAAAGCCGTTCTGGCATTGTTTGTTAACAGAATAATCGATCCCCAGGACCATATCGTAGTATGTGACAAAGTCCAGTCCCAGCCCGCCTGCATACAGAAATTGGTTGCTAAGTACATTCCGGTGGTAATCCCATTTGTTATGAACGTATCCCATGTCAAAATGGGCGTTGGCATATACAGCCAGGTGGATTTTGCTGAATTTAGGCAAAAACGAAAGCCAATTAAGTGTAAATGTTTTTTTCTTCAGGAGGTTGTATTTCAACGTATTGTTTGAAATGGCAAAAGACTGTCCATCGGCCACCGTGTATTCATACCCCCTAAGCATATTGTTATCATAGCCAATAGCCTTTTCCAGAATAAAGGCTTGTGCATTGGACAGCGAAGCGGCTCCGGAAAAAACAGAAGATACATACCAGCGGGAGCCGGCAAGCTGTTTGAAATACTGCAATCCCACATTTAACTGGGCATAACGTACCGTTGCATCTGAAGTGATGTATGTGTTTAGTCCGGCTTGAAGAAAATACCCGTTCAGCGGGTAAGGGTGGTAGTCGCGTTGGTCCAGGCGGTACCTGTAATTGAGTTTAAAAGCGTTCCGGCTAAGCAGTTCATTACCCCAATAATGGGGGTTCATCCGGAGTACGGTATCTGCCAGCACCGTATACTCATGCACGACTGAAATGTTATGGATGGTGCGTATATTAGGCCGGTACGAATAATTGATACGGCTTTCCAGGGACTTTTCCAGGATTATGTCGGGTATGTTGAAACGGGCCGGTTTGTCTTCAGAAGTGAAAACATCCAGGTTGTGGCTAACGTTCCATTGCATGTCCATACTCATAAAATGTTTCCCTTTTCTGTCCAGAGAAATATCGCGGTATCCCAGAAAAGCACCCCACTGGTATCCGCCATGGACTGCTACTACCAATTTGTGCTTAAGTCCCAGAAAATTGTCGATACGGGCACCGGCTTCGATAGTGATTTTTTTAAAATCCCAGTTTTGCAGCCAGGTACTCAGATTACGTTCTTCCAGCTTTACTTCAATCAGCGGCCATATATACCACCGTTCTTCAACTTGAATAACCAGGGTAATCAGTTCGGGATTATCAACAGAAGCAAGCGGCGTTATTTCCAGGAAATTAAACAAAAGCAGGTTGTTTAAGTTCTCTTTTGCCAAACGCAGTTGCTCCGGGAAGTCTGATACCGGCAAGGTATCTCCTACAGAAAAAGGCAACTCCCTTAGGATGATAAAATCTTTGGTGGTCTTGTTTCCCGTCAGCTCTACCGCATCAATTACAATATGAGTATCAGACTGTTCAGCAGGTATGCGCTGTGCCCGGCCGGTTACCGGCAGGATAAAGAAAAAAAGGCAGAGCCATATGCCTGCAGTGAAAACAACCCTCATAAGCCGGCAAAATTATGAAAAAAAACCAGATATTTCTCTGTTAGTCTGGATATAGCGTATTGGGACAAATCTTTGCAGGCAACGGGCACGTATTTCTGCTGCAGGAAAGGGAGTAAATTCTGCAACCGGATATTGTAGAAAACGGCATATATAGTTTGGTGTGACAGCTTGTGCGGGGGCATCGTGCGGGTGTCATCCGGGATGAGTTCCGGGAAGGCAGACAGCGTACCGGTACCAAGCATATGCTTGAACATTTCTGTGTTGCATAATTGTTGGAACGTAACAGGTTCTGCTGTTTCTATGAGTGGAAATTCATAAAGCCCTTTCCAGATGTCGTCTTTTTTACGCTGACCTATGAAGGTGGTGTTGTCCAGGGTATAAACCAGGTAATTAAAATACCTGTTCCGCGGGGGTGTTTTTATCTGTCTTGCGGGAAGCAAATCAGTTTTGTCTTCACGAAAAGCCTTGCATGCTTCGGAGAGCGGACAGGAGTGGCATAGGGGTTTTGGTGTACAAACAAGGGAGCCAAAGTCCATAAGAGCCTGGTTAAATGCTGCGCTGTTGTCTTTTGGCAGCTGTTGGTTTGCCAGGTCAGTAAATATTTTTTTTGCTCTTGCCGATTCCAGAGGTTCCTCAACTGCATAATACCGGGCCAGAATTCTGTACCCATTGCCTTCCAAAGCAACCACAGGCAGGCCAAAGGCAAAAGAACCTATGGCGGCAGCTGTATAAGGACCTATTCCGCTCAATTGCCTAAGCTGCTCTATAGTAGTAGGAAAAACACCTTTGTAGTGAGACACAATTGTTTTTGCTGTTTTATGCATATTTCGTGCCCGGGTATAGTACCCCAGTCCTTGCCATATACGGAGTACTTCTTCTTCTGCTGCATCGGCCAGATGAAATACGGTGGGAAATTTTTCGAGGAACTTTGCATAATAACCGGCTCCCTGCTGTACCCTGGTCTGCTGTAGGATAATCTCGGATACCCAGATAGCATAGGGATCGTTGCGTTCTTTCCACGGTAAAACCCGCTTGTTATTTTTGTACCAATCCAGGAGTTGGCTTGTAAAGTTCATGGCACAAAGATATGCATAAAGGTGTTTTTTTTGTTTTTTTGCTGTTGAACACGTTGATATTAAGAATTAAGAGTTACCTTTGCATTCCATTTGCATAAATTTTACTTATAAATAACTCTTAAATCTTAACGTATTATGACTAAAGCAGACATTGTAAACGAAATTGCCAAAACAACAGGTTTGGAAAAAGTTGCTGTTCAAAAAGTTGTGGAAAGTTTTATGGAAACTGTAAAAGATTCATTAATTCAGAATAACAATGTGTACCTTAGGGGTTTTGGAAGCTTTATCTTGAAAAAACGCGCCAAAAAAACGGCCCGCAATATATCAAAAAACACAACTATTATAATTCCTGAACACTATATTCCTGCTTTTAAGCCGGCAAAAGTTTTCATGAATAAAGTAAAGGAAAGCGTTAAATAATTTAATTATGCCAAGCGGAAAAAAAAGAAAAAGACATAAAATGGCGACGCATAAACGAAAAAAACGTCTTCGTAAAAACCGTCATAAAAAGAAATAAGCCTTTACATGTCTAAAGAACCGGGAAACCTAAAGCTACTTTTCTTGAAAAGGCACTTTAGGTTTCTTACTTTAACCACAGAATGGAGAAAGATTTAATTATTGATGTAACTTCTGCGGAAGTGTCTATTGCTTTGCTTGAAAACAAGCGGCTGATGGAACTTCATAAGGAAGAAACCAGCGACAATCATTTCTCGGTGGGCGATTTATACCTGGGTAAGGTCAGGAAAATCATGCCGGCGCTGAATGCTGCATTTGTTGATATAGGTCATGAAAAAGATGCGTTCATTCATTATTTTGATTTGGGCTATGCTTTTTCTACCATAAACTATTTTACCCAGCAGGTTATCCAAAAAAAAAACAGTCCCAAAGAAATCTATTCCAGCCTGAAATTGGGTACGGTGTTGCCCAAGGAAGGGAAGATTTCTGATGTGCTTAAACCCGGACAGTCTGTTTTGGTCCAAATTGTTAAGGAGCCCATATCTACAAAGGGTTCCCGTTTGACTTCGGACATCTCTATTGCCGGACGAAACATGGTACTTATGCCGTTTTCTGAGAAGGTCAGTTTATCTTCCAGAATTACGCTCAAAGAAGAACGCAACCGTCTGGAGCGTCTTGTTCGGAGCATATTGCCACCCAATTACGGTCTGATTGTAAGAACAGCCGCAGAAGGGAAAAAAGCAGCTGTACTGGATGCCGAACTGAATGCACTGATCCACAAATGGGAAGAGTCGTGGTCTGTTATGCAGAAAGGTCAGGTACCTTCCCGCCTTTTGACGGAAAACAGTCGTATTACAACTGTTATCCGTGATTTGCTTAACGACACTTTCACAAGTATTTATGTAAACGACCAGGACGTATTTGAAGAGATTTGTACGTACATTGGAACCATTGCCCCGGAGAAAGAAAAAATTGTAAAACTGTACAAAGGAAAGGACCCCATTTTTGACACGTTTGACGTGAACCGTCAGATCAGAAGTTCGTTTGGGAGGATTGTTCCGTTGAAGCAGGGTATTTATATCATCATTGAGCATACAGAAGCGTTGCATGTTGTGGATGTCAACAGCGGGATTCGTTCTAAAATGGGGAACGGTCAGGAGAACAATGCATTTGAAGTGAACATGGTAGTTGCTGAAGAATTAGCCAGGCAAATGCGTCTGAGGGATTTGGGCGGGATTATTGTTGTTGATTTCATAGATATGGATACGGCAGATCACCGCCAGAAATTGTACAAACGCGTACAGGAATTGATGGCTTCCGACAGAGCAAAGCATAATATTTTGCCGGTTACCAAATTTGGACTTATGCAAATTACACGGCAGCGTGTAAGGCCTGCCATGGAAATCAATACAAGCGAGAAATGTCCCAGCTGTGATGGTACGGGAAAGATTGCCCCGAGCTTGCTGTTTACAGAAAATATTGAAAACCAGCTGGCCTTTTTTGCTCATGAGAAGAAATTAAAAAACGTGTTTCTGGAGGTGCACCCGTTTGTGGAAGCCTACTTGACAAAAGGCTTGTCCTCCAAAGCAAAAAAATGGTCCAAAAAATACAAGTGCCGTCTTAACGTGCGGATAAACTCAACGTTGGCTGTTACCCAGGCCCGGTGGCTGGATGAAAAGAACGGCAAGATTGATCTTTAATCCTTCTTAAGGGTTTTGGCAAAAGAATCCCGTAAGGTACAGACTCTGTTAAATACGGGTTTTTCAAACGAGAAGCTGTAATCGGCTACAAAATATCCGAGCCTTTCAAATTGCATGCGCAGGCGGGTAGCGTCTATGCCCGGTTGTCCTTTGCCGGCTGCAGCAATGGCATCTTTGTCAACCAGGCCGTGAACCACCTTGAAAGAGTCTTTGTTTAGAAAATCTTTGTAATCCGTTCCGTCAGGCAGGGTGCCCATATCGGCTTCTGTAAAAAGCGTGTCAAACAGGTGTACTTCAGCGGCTACGGCGTGGCGGGCGCAAAGCCAGTGGATGGTTCCCTTGACACTGCGCCAGGTACCTGTTCCCGGTTTGGTGTCGGGACTGTACGTACAATGCAATGCTACAATTTCACCGGCTGTATCTTTAATAACTTGTTCACAACGAATAATATAGCCGTATTTAAGACGCACTTCGCCACCGGGGCGTAAGCGGAAGAATTTTTTGGGAGGGTCTTCCATAAAATCTTCCCGTTCTATGTACAGCTCACGGGAGAAAGGAATGGTACGTTCCCCTGCTTCCGGATTTTCCGGGTTGAGGGGAGCTGTCATGTATTCCACTTTGTCTTCGGGGTAATTGGTAAGAATTACTTTTAACGGATTAAGAACAGCCATGTAGCGGGGTGCTGTTTTGTTCAGGTCTTCCCGTATACACCATTCCATTAAAGAGTATTCTATCAGGTTGTCCCTTTTGGCTACCCCTACTTTTTCCGAGAACATACGGATGCCGGATGGGGTGTAGCCCCTTCTTCTTAAGCCACTTATTGTTGGCATCCGCGGGTCGTCCCATCCGTTGACCAACCCGGATTGTACAAGTTCCAGCAGCCTTCTTTTGCTCATTACCGTGTGCGTAATGTTCAGGCGGGCAAATTCATACTGATGGGATGGAAAAATCTCCAATTTTTCAATAAACCAGTCGTAAAGAGGCCTATGTACGTCAAATTCCAGGGTACAAATGGAATGGGTAATATTTTCAATGGAATCACATTGACCGTGTGCATAATCGTACATGGGATAGATACACCATGTAGTGCCTGTGCGGTGGTGTTCGGCATGCAGGATGCGGTACATGATGGGGTCGCGCATGAGCATATTAGGGTGTCCCATATCTATCTTTGCGCGCAACACCCTGCTTCCGTCCGGGAATTCTCCGTTCCGCATGCGGGTAAAGAGGTCGGCATTTTCCTGAATGCTTCTGTTCCTGAACGGGCTGTTTGTGCCGGGGGTGGTTATGGTGCCCCGGGTTTGTCGGATTTCCTCCTGATTCTGGTCATCTACGTAAGCCAGTCCTTTGGCAATGAGCCGGTGTGCCCAGTCGTACAATTGTTCAAAATAGTCCGAGGCATAAAACTCATTGGCCCACTTGAACCCCAGCCAGTTGATGTCTTCTTTAATGGAATCTACGTATTCCACTTCTTCCTTTACGGGGTTGGTGTCATCAAAACGGAGGTTTGTTGTTCCGTTGTATTTCAGACCCAGACCAAAATTCAGGCAAATGCTTTTGGCATGTCCTATATGCAGGTAACCGTTAGGTTCCGGAGGGAACCGGGTAATAATAGATGTGTGTTTGCCCTGCGACAGATCAGATTCAATAATTTCCTCAATAAAATTCAAAGAACGTTCTGCCGGGATTTGTGTCTTTTCCGCATTCATTTTTTGGAGATTTTAAACTTACAATATTAGTCATAATTAATGTATATTTGTGGAAAATCTGAAATAATGATACGTTCTATGACCGGGTATGGGAAAGCCTATGCCTCCATTGCCGGGAAAAAATATACGGTAGAGATTCGTTCCGTAAATGGAAAAACAGCAGATGTGGGGTTTAAAACATCTCAAATACCCAGAGAATACGAACATGATTTGCGTAAAGCACTTATTGAAAAATTGCAACGCGGTAATATTGATCTTTTTATATCTGTAGATCAGGAGCAGAATGTTCTTGAAAATTCATTCAATGCCGGGTTGGTGAAAAAACTCTTTGTGGAATTGAAGTCTATTTTTAATGAAATGGACCAGGATGTAAGTACTACTGAGCTGGCGGCAGCTCTGCTCAGGATACCGGAAGTAAGGGAAGTCCAAAAAAGAGAGCTTGTTCCGGAAGAATGGCAACTTTTGCTGGATACTATATTTGTAGCGGCAGATAACCTGGATGCATTTCGGATACAGGAAGGGGAGCTGTTGGGTAAGGATATGCTGACGCATCTGGATGCTATTGAAGAGTATTTACGGGAAGTGGAAAGGTTGGATCCTACAAGGATTGTTTCTATACGAAAACGTCTGGAAGATAAAATGGCAGGAATGTGTGAGGAAATTACCCTGGACCAGAATCGCTTGGAACAGGAGTTGATTTATTATCTTGAGAAAATGGATATTAACGAAGAGCGGGTCAGACTTAAGCAGCATTGTGTCTATTTTAGGCAAACCATGGAATCTGAAGTATTTGCGGGGCGCAAGCTGAGTTTTATTTCCCAGGAAATGGGCAGGGAAATCAATACGTTGGGTTCCAAGTCGGCCCATGCCCAAATGCAACAATTTGTTGTAATGATGAAAGATGAACTGGAAAAAATCAAGGAACAGGTTCTCAATGTTCTTTAAATACAGCCTTTTGATTCTGGCTCCGGTGTTGCTGTTTCTTTCTTGTGTAGAAAAAGAAGAACATACATTTACCTATGTGGTAGAAGGCAGCGTTGGAAGTGTTTTAGGAAAGCCTGTTCCCGGTATTCAAGTAGTTATGCACCGTTCTTATACCAAATGGCAGGAAACAGATACAGCGTATACGGACAATCTGGGGAAATATAATGTGATTATGACATTGACTTCCCGGCAGCGTATATTTGTTCTGGAGTTTTCAGATTCCGGGATTGTGGAGCGTCCGTTGCCATACAAAGATACTATCAAGAAAGTCACCTACCCCGAACAAAGGGATGATATAACGCTGCACCAGCGTTTTGTACTCCAGGATACTATTACCTTACATACAGATATACAGGTGAATTTATGAAATCTTGCTGTAATCTGCTTGTCTTTTACTGAGCACTTCAAGTTGTTTGTTTAAAAGTAGGTATTTTTCTGTTTCCAGAAGGGGATCTTCTTCCAGGATTTTACGGGCTTCCATGCGGGCCCATTCCAGAATTTGACCGTCCCGGGATAAATCGGCAATGTGCAGATCAAAGGCCAGTCCGCTTTGGGCCGTTCCTTCCAGGTCGCCGGGGCCTCGCAGGCGCATATCTGCCTCGGCAATCTCAAAACCGTCGTTGCTGTCACACATGAGCTTCAGACGTTCCCGGGCTTCTTTGCTCAGGGCGTTACCGGTCATTAAAATGCAGTAAGACTGTTCAGCTCCGCGCCCAACACGTCCGCGCAACTGGTGCAGTTGCGACAGGCCAAACCGTTCTGCACTTTCAATGACCATGACGGTGGCGTTGGGCACATCTACACCTACTTCAATAACAGAGGTGGCAACGAGTATCTGAGCATGGCCTTTGACAAAAAGGTCCATATCGTATGCTTTGTTCTCCGCTTTTTGCTGTCCGTGGACTACGGCAACGGAATAGAGGGGGGCAGGAAATGCCGTGGCAATATTCTGGTATCCCGTTTCCAGGTTTTCATAGTCCAGTTTTTCCGATTCCCGGATTAAAGGATATACCACATAAACCTGCCTTCCTGCTTTAATCTGTTTGCGCATGAAAGAATACACCGTTCCCCGGCGTGATGCAGGGTAGTGTACCGTTTGGACGGGTTGCCTGCCCGGAGGCATTTCATCCAGGACAGATACATCCAAATCTCCGTACAGTGTCATAGCCAGCGTCCTGGGAATAGGGGTTGCCGTCATGACCATAATATGTGGCGGAGGTCCTGCTGTTTTTTTCCACAGACGCGCACGCTGTTCCACCCCAAAGCGGTGTTGTTCGTCAATAACTACAAATCCAAGAGATTTGAACAAGACGGTATCTTCTATCAGGGCATGCGTTCCAATGAGTATATCCATGGAGCCTTCCTGCAGCGCCCGGTGCAGCCGGGTACGCTCTGCCTGTTTTGTGGATCCCGTTAGTAAACCCACCTGTACACCCTGTCCTTCCAGCAGCCGCGAAATCGACCGAAAATGCTGCTCTGCCAGAATTTCCGTCGGGGCCATCAGGCATGCCTGGTACCCGTTATCCACGGCAATAAGAGCACTTAGCAAGGCCACCAGGGTTTTCCCGCTTCCCACGTCACCTTGGAGCAAGCGGTTCATTTGCCTGCCGCTGCCCACGTCTGCCCGTATTTCCCGGATAACACGCTTTTGTGCTCCTGTTAGTTCGTAGGGCAGTTTTTGATAACAACCGTTAAAGGATTTTCCAACTTTTGGGAAAGGCAATCCGTCTTCTGCACGCAGGCGTACGGCACGTTGTTTAAGCAGACCCAATTGAATGTAGAACAATTCTTCAAACTTCAGCCGTGTTTGTGCAGCACGCAGGTTCTGCAGGTTTTCGGGAAAATGGATTTCTTCCAGCGCCATGGCCAAGGGCATAAGCTTAAGCTGTTTGACAAGCGGAACGGGCAGGGTCTCCTGAATACGGCCTTCCAGCTGTTCCAGAATACGGGCCATCAGTTGGGAGAAAAATTTTTGGGTAAAACCTTTATCCCTAAGTGTTTCTGTTGAAGAATAAACGGCCTGGAGCCCGGAACTTCCCCGTAGACTTTCGCTATCCGGAATGTCCATTTCCGGATGTACCAGGTTGATTTTTCCGTTGAACAGGGTGGGCTTGCCAAATACAATATATTCTGTGTTCAGCTTGATTTTGTTTTTTAACCACCGGACACCTTTAAAAAAAACAAGCTCTATGGTACCGGTAGCATCTTCCAAAAGAACTACCAGCCGTTGCTTGGGAGAGCCCGCTGCTACAATTCTCATATCTTTAACGGTTCCTCTAAGCTGCATGCTTGCCAGGTCCGGGGTGATTTCCCGGATGGCATAAAAACGCGTTCTGTCAATGTAACGGAACGGATAATGGCGAATGAGGTCACCGTACGTAACGATATTCAGGCTTTTCTTAAGTTCTTCGGCCCTTTTTGGGCCCATCCCCTGCAGAAACTGTATGTTCGTATCCCAAATGGAAGCCATGGCAACACAAATATAGCGATATCTTATGTATATTTGTAAGATTCACTATGGTTGCAGAAGTACCATAGTTTACCTAATCTGCGTAATTATGCAAAAAAAAATACGAGTAGGGATAACACAAGGTGATACAAATGGCATTGGGTATGAGGTGCTTATCAAAGCACTGGCAGACAGCCGTCTAAATGAATTGTGTACTCCTGTTGTTTATGGGTCGCCCCGCCTGCTGGGGTTTTATAAAAAAATCTCTTCCGGGGTTGAAAATTTCAATGTTCATATAACACATGCTGCATCTGATCTGCATTACAAAATGGTTAATCTGATACCTTGTGTATCGGATCAATTTATGGCAGAACCCGGTAAAATGACGGAAGAAGGAGCACAAGCTGCTATGCAGTCGCTGGAAAGAGCTGTTGAAGATTTGCAGGCTGGCAGGATACAAGTTTTGGTAACCGCACCGTTTAACAAACAAAGTATGAAAAAAGAGGGATTCGCTTTCCCGGGGCATACAGAATACCTGGGTAAGGTATTCGGAGTACCTGCCCCTTTGATGATACTGTGCAGTCACAAATTGAGGGTGGGTATTGTTACGGGACATATACCGCTGGCTAACGTACCGGAAGAACTGACACATGAAAAGATTGTGTATAAAATCCGTTTGCTCCATGAAACATTGAAAAATGATTTTACCATACGGCAACCAAAAATCGCCGTGTTGGGATTGAATCCTCACGCCGGGGACGGAGGACTTCTTGGAACGGAAGAGCAGGAAGTAATTATTCCGGCCATTGAGGAAACGAACCGGGAAGGTATTATGGCGTTTGGTCCGTATGCGGCTGATGGTTTTTTTGCTGCTGCGGAGTACAGAAAATTTGATGCGGTACTGGCTATGTACCATGACCAGGGGCTGATTCCGTTCAAAGCCCTGTCCTTTGGCCAGGGGGTGAACTTTACGGCAGGGTTGCCGGTAATCAGGACTTCGCCCGATCACGGTACGGCGTACCGTTTGGCCGGAGAAGACAAGGCTTCTGCGGAATCTATGCTTCATGCCATTTTCCTGGCATGCGATTTATTCAACACACGCAACAGCAACCTGGAGATCCAATCTGAAAAATTGCATGAAGGTTGATCTTTATACAGACGGATCTTCGTTGGGCAACCCCGGGCCGGGAGGGTATGCGGTGATATTGCAGTCGGGCAGGCATTACCGCGAAATTTGGGCAGGTTACAAACGGACCACCAACAACAGAATGGAGTTGATGGCAGTCATTGTTGGCCTGGAAGCCTTAAAGAAACCGGGGACTCAGGTGTGTGTGTATTCAGACTCTACATACGTGGTGCGGGCAGTAGAAGAGGGGTGGTTGGAGAATTGGCAGGCAAGGGGGTTCCGTAAGGTTAAGAATGTGGATTTGTGGAAACGGTACTTGCAGGCAGCTGCCTCGCATACGGTCAGGTTTGTGTGGATAAAAGGACATGCGGGTCATCCGCAAAATGAAAAGTGTGACAAATTGGCTGTTGCGGCAGCAAAAGCTCCTGAAGAAGAGTTGGCAGAGGACGAGGGATTCACTAAGGAAGAAACAAATCAAAGTAAGCTATTATGAAACACAAACAAGTTCTTGTTTTAGCGTTGCTGACTGTTCTTGTGACGTCTTGCGGACGCAGAGCGGTGAGGGTACCGGCTGATTTCAACGGTGGGTGGGAATTTGCTCTGATGGAGGGGATAGATGACACCCTGACATGGCGTCGGGTGGACCTGCCTCATGACTGGAGCATTGAAGGTTCTTTTGCTCAGGAACATCCGGCTACACCGTCAGGAGGGGCTTTGCCCGGAGGGAAAGGCATGTACCGCAAAACATTTTTAACAGATCCGGGGATGGCCGGGAAACGTGTTTTTTTGGAATTTGACGGGATATACCGCGACAGCCGGGTTTACGTTAACGGGCATTTGGCCGGGCACCGCCCCTGTGGATATGCTTCGTTCAGTTACGATATAACTCCTTTTTTGAACTCTGTCAACCTGGAGAACCTGGTGGAAGTAACGGTTGACAATTCCATGCAGCCGAATTCCAGGTGGTATTCCGGGTCCGGTATTTACAGGAATGTGCGCCTGGTTGTGACTGCTGCCGTACATATTCCTTATTCGGGAACGTTTGTTACCACACCGTCTGTAACTGAAGAACAAGCATTGGTGCATGTGCAAACAAAGATAGCGCAACATCCGGGTGCCCCCGGGTATGCTTACCTGCTTACTAAAATACGTGATCCTTTTGGAAAGACAGTGGCCAAGGAGTGTACGTACGTGGACCTGACAGCAGAAGAGCAACCGGAAGTTATGCAGGCATTGCAAGTTAAGGCACCGGTTCTTTGGGATGTGGACAATCCCCGGCTCTACACCGTGGAAAGTAAATTAATCCGCAAAGGGAAGGTGCTGGATAATTATACAACGGTTTTTGGAATCAGGACGTTTGAGTTTACGGCAGATGAAGGGTTTTTCCTGAACGGACGCCCGCTCAAGATGCGGGGGGTATGCCTGCATCACGACCTGGGGGCTTTGGGAGCTGCCGTGAATTACCGGGCCATAGAACGTCAGTTGGAATTGCTTAAAGAGATGGGGTGCAATGCCATACGAACGTCGCATAACCCGCCGGCTCCCGATTTGCTGGATTTGTGTGACCGTATGGGTTTTCTTGTTATGGACGAGGCATTTGATGTGTGGAGGAAAAAGAAAACAGCGTACGATTATTCCCTCTTTTTTAAAGATTGGTATGAAAAGGACCTGCAGGATTTTATCTTAAGAGACAGGAACCACCCGTCGGTTGTTGTGTGGAGCATTGGCAACGAAATTCCGGAACAGTGGAACGATCCCGGTGCAGATACACTGGATTTGCAAGAAGCCAATTTGTTTTTGAATTACCGGGCAGGCGGCAGTACGGAAATGTCGGGAGATTTACCTTTTGATGCTTTGCTTACACGCCGGCTTGCCGAGATTGTCAAAGAACTGGATCCCACACGTCCCATTACTGCCGGATGCGATGAGCCGGCTCCTTACAACAATGTATTCCGTGCAGAAGCTCTGGATATCATTGGCTTTAATTACCACGAAGGCAATTACCGGGAAGTGCCTGAAAATTATCCGGGTATGCCTTTCATTGCCACAGAAACCACCTCGTCTGTGCACACAAGGGGCTTTTACCAGATGCCAGCGGATTCTGTGCGGATTGAACCCAGAGAGTGGTGGATGACTTACGATACACCGCACCATGCTTGTTCTTCTTACGACAACATGCACGTTCCCTGGGGCAATACGCACGAAGGAGCCTGGACGTATGTGAGGGACAATCCGTTTATTGCAGGCATGTTTGTATGGACAGGCTTTGATTATCTGGGAGAACCCACGCCGTACCGGTGGCCGGCACGGAGTTCGTATTTTGGAATTATTGATCTGGCAGGTTTTCCCAAAGATGTGTATTACATGTACCAGAGCGAATGGACAGACCGTCCGGTACTGCATGTGTTCCCACATTGGAACTGGCAGGAAGGAGAACCGGTTGATGTCTGGGCGTATTACAACGGGGCAGATTCCGTAGTATTGTTTCTGAACGGGAAGTCTTTGGGGGCCGGGCAAAAAACGTCGGAACGACTGCATGCTTCCTGGCGAGTACCGTTTGAACCCGGAACCCTTACAGCGGTGTCGTACAGCGAAGGAAAGGAATTGCTCAGCCGCAGCATTTCCACAGCCGGCAAACCGGCAAAACTCGGCCTTACAGCCGACAGACCGGTACTAAAAGCCGATGGATACGACCTGGCTTTTGTAACCGTAGATGTATTGGATGAGCAGGGAGTTCCGGTGCCGGATGCAGACAACCTCATTACCTTTTCCTTGGAAGGTCCGGCAACCATTAAGGCTGTTGATAACGGAAGCCCTATAAGTCATGAGTCTTTTGTAGCGCATGAACGCAAAGCCTTTCATGGAAAATGCCTGGTTGTTGTCCAGGCCGGCAGGCAAGAGGGAACTATTACGCTGACAGCGCGCTCAGAGGCGTTTGCGGAGGAGTACACCTTGAGCCTCAAAACCCGGTTTGTCCAGTAATGCAAACATATTCTTCTTGTAAGCCTCTACTCCTTCCTGATCAAAAGGGTTGACGCCAAGCATGTAACCGCTTATTCCACAGGACTTTTGGAAGAAATACAACAGGGCACCCAGGTTCTTGGCAGTAAGCCGGGGTATTTCTATCCGGATGTTGGGTACGCCTCCGTCTACGTGAGCCAGGCGTGTTCCGAACTCGGCCATTTTATTGCAGGCATCCAGGCGTTTTCCGGCCAGGTAATTCAACCCGTCTTCATCGCCGGGTTCATGAGGAATTACCACCTTACGCAAGGGGTCTTTTATGCTTAGTACGGTTTCAAAGAGGTGGCGTTCACCGTCCTGGATATATTGACCCATGGAATGCAGGTCTGTTGTAAAACCGACTCCTGCCGGGAAAATTCCTTTATGTTCCTTGCCTTCGCTTTCTCCAAAAAGCTGTTTCCACCATTCGGTCAGGTAAAAAAGCCCGGGATGGTAGGTTACAAGAAGCTCAATTTTTTTACCGGTGTTGTACAACGCATGGCGCAACGCGGCATACGTAACGGCCGGATTGCCGGGACTCACTGGTACGGTTTCCTTTTCCAACGCGACGGCACCTGCCAGCAGCTCCTTGATATCAATGCCTGCCAATGCCATAGGAAGTAGGCCTACGGCAGTAAAAACAGAAAAACGGCCTCCCACGTTGCCGGGTATGTCAAAAGTTCTGTATCCCTTGCTGTTTGCGAGTTTGCGCAGTGCCCCTCCATGGGGATCTGTGACGGCCACAATGCGTCTTTGCGCTTCCTTTGCTCCGTAGCGTTTGTAGAGGTGTTGCTTAACCAGCCGGAATGCGATGGCCGGTTCTGTAGTAGTACCCGATTTTGAAATAACTACACAGGCTGTGGATTTGAGCTGCATAAGATCGAGCAAGTCTGCCAGGTAATCTTCTTCCAGGTTTTGACCGGCAAATACAATACGGGGACCGGTTTGTGGCAATAGCGGAGAAAAAGAGCGGGAGAGGGCTTCTATAACGGCTTTCGCTCCCAGGTAAGAGCCTCCAATGCCTATGACTACAACCAGGTCAATATCTTTTTCCCAGTCACGGCAAATAGCAGCTATGCTATCCGGCAATTCCGCTTTTGTCTTGGAAGGAAGGGTAACCCAGCCTAGAAAATCGGAACCTTTTCCCTTGCCTTCTGTAAGAAGGCTAAGGGCCAGCAGGGCTTTTTCTTCCCATTCCGACCATGTTCCGGACGGAATGAAAGGCAGGGCAGAGGTAGGATCTATGCGAATTAACGGTTTCATGGGCTATTTCAGTTTTTGGCTCAAAGCCTGGAAAACAATGGCAGGGGAACGGAATTCGTGCAACACTTTGTACATGGCCTCTGCGATGGGCATATCTACCTTGAATTTTTTGTTGATCTCGTGAATGCAGGACGTAGCGTAGTAGCCTTCTGCTACCATATTCATTTCCAGCTGGGCTGCTTTTATGGAATAGCCCTGGCCAATCATGTTTCCGAACGTCCGGTTTCGGCTGAACTGTGAATAACAGGTAACTAAAAGGTCACCTAAAAAACCCGATAACGAGGTGTTTCTTCCTTTATCCGGATAGGATCGGTTCAAAAAAGCACGGATTTCCTGGTAGGCACACGCTACAAGTACTGCTTGAAAGTTGTCGCCAAATCCAAGTGCCCGGCTCATCCCGGATGCTATGGCATAGATGTTTTTCAGAACCACGGCGTATTCCAGACCGTATATATCGGTACCGATACTGGTGTGGATGTAAGAGCAGCGGAATGCTTCGGCCAGTTTTTCTGCCGTTTTTTTCTTTTTGCATGTAACGCTCAGGTACGACAAACGTTCCATAGCCACTTCCTCTGCATGGACCGGACCTGCAATAACCCCTATGTTGTCGTAAGGAATGTTGTGTATGCGGTTGAAATATTCTGAAATAGAAAGGTTTTGTTCCGGTATAAGGCCTTTGATTGCCGTAACAATGAACTTATTGTCAAGAGACACAGTCAGGTTCATCATTTCTGCAATAAAATAGGTGGATGGTATGCAAAAAATCAGTACATCTGCTTCCTGAACAGGCTGGTTGATATCTGCACTCATGTGCAAACGCTGCGGATCCAATCTTGCAGCCTGAAGGTAATGGGGGTTGTGTTTGTTCTCTTTTATGAATTGGATCATTTGGGGATCTCTGACATACCAGCAAACTTCTTTTTGTGTGTCCAGAAGAATCTTTATCAGGGCTGTTGCCCAGCTGCCGGATCCAATGACGGCAAACCTTGTGTTGTTCTGAAATAGCTTCTTCATGGGAATAATTTGTTATCCAACAAAGATAAGGTTAATTTGTCTACCTTTACATTTAAATTTTTTAGTAATGAAAATAGCATACTGTTCCGACAAATACCAATACACCATGGGGAAAACTTTTGTTGATGCCGGCCTGGACACCAAAAAAGCCGTCTTTAACATGTTTTACCGTACAGCTCCCGATAACAACAACTGGGCTGTTGTAAGTGGGGTTAACGAAGTACTGGAAATGGCAGGTAGTTTGGGTTCGCAGCCGGAATCTTTTTTTAGGAAATTCCTTCCGGAAGACATGTATGAGGATTTCTGTAAGAAATTGACGGGGGTCCGTTTTACAGGAGATATATATGCCATGGAAGAGGGACAAATAGTTTTTCCCAAACAGCCCATTATTACAGTTGTTGCGCCTTTACTTCAGGCTCAGATACTGGAAACGCCCCTACTTACCATCATGAACCACCAGATGGCCGTAGCTACAAAAGCTTCGCGTGTGACCCGGAGTACTGATAAACCGGTGAGCGAATTTGGTTCACGTAGGGCACACGGTCCCTGGGCAGCACTTCACGGAGGTAAAGCTGCTTTTACTGCCGGTTGTGTGAGTTCTTCCAACATATTGACTACCACAGAATTTGGTATTCCAAGTACAGGAACCATGGCGCACAGTTACATTACAGCTTTCGGTTGTAGCGTGCATTCGGAATTTGAAGCGTTTGATATGTATATTAAAAGCCACCGGGGAGAAGGTCTTATTTTGCTGGTAGACACCTACGATACCCTTAAGAGCGGGATTGTCAATGCCATTGCTGCATTTAAGGCCAACAATATTGACAACAACTACAAACCTTTTTACGGAATTCGTCTGGACAGCGGAGACCTGGCTTATTTGTCAAGAGAGTGTCGTGGAATACTGGATCGCGAGGGTTTAAGTAAATGCGTAATTTTTGCCTCCAATGCCCTGGATGAATACCTTATCTCTGACCTGGAGCGCCAGAATGCAGCCATAGACTTCTACGGTGTGGGTGATGCTATTGCCACCAGCAAACACAATCCGTGTTTTGGAAATGTATACAAACTGGTACAGATGGAGGATAATCCTGTGCTTAAAGTATCAGATGACAAGGCTAAGGTGATAAATCCCGGGTTCCAGGTAACATACCGTATTTACCAGAACAACGAAAGCAAGGCCGATGTGACGTGTCTTAGGGGAGACAATCTGGCAACAGCCATAGAAAAAGGCAGCGAAATTTTGCTAAGGGATGAATACGACCGGACAAAAAAGACACGGTACTCGGAAGGAACTTATACGGCTGAAGTGTTGCAGCAAAAAGTGGTAGAAAACGGAGTACGGGTGGTACCTGACAATACCCAGCAGCAAAAACAGGACAGGTACCTGTATGAATTATCACGGATGAACCCTACAGAGCGTAGGATTATTAACCCGCACTACCATAAAGTAGATATATCGGATGATCTGTACGACCTTAAAATGGGATTGATATATAAAATTAAAGAAGAACTGAACCATGTCTGAAACCAACAAAACCCATATAGTGGTAGATATGCTGAATGATTTCATATCCGGCACTATGGCTTGTTTAAATGCAGAAAATGCTTTATCACACAGCATCAATTATATTAACACGCATCCGGCTGACAAAGTGGTTTATGTGTGCGACACACATCCCGTCAACCATTGCTCTTTTACAGGGTACGGAGGTCAATGGCCGGCACATTGTGTCGTCAATACATCCGGTCATGAAATCCATCTTTCGTATTATACCCGTATTAATGATCCCAACAAAAGGCCGCACCTGAACCGGATTTTTCATAAAGGTACTTCTCCCATAAAAGAGGAGTATTCCGGATTTCAGGCAGTACGTTCGGACGGTACTCCGCTCTCTAAGATTTTGACAAAACAGGTTGTGGTAAGCGGCATTGCAACGGAGTACTGTATTTTAGAAACAGTCAAGGATCTGGTGGAAGCAGGGCACGAAGTGCAGGTGTTGCTGGAAGGGTTGGGGTACGTAAACCAAAAAGACCACCGGGCAGCCATTGAACACATGAAAAGCATGGGGGTAAAATTCATTTAGATTTATGAGTCAAATTATAGGGGTTGATCTGGGAGGTACAAAGTTGCATGCGGCCCTGTTTTCTGATCGTGGAGACGTAACGGCAGAGCGGGTGGTGTTTCTGGAAGAACGGAGGGGGTATCAGGTGTCAGACCTGCTGGTTGAAGTTTGCCGGTCTCTGCTGGAAGAACAGCAAGTACCGCATGATACAGAAAAACGAATAGGGATTTGTGTTCCCGGAATTGCCAATGAAAAAACAGGTTCTGTCTGGGCTCCCAACATCCCCGGGTGGAGCGATTTTCCTTTGAAACAGTATGTTACAGATGCTTTTCCAGACTCGAAAACGTACATTGCCAGCGACAGGGTCTGCTATATCTTGGGAGAACAAGCCCGGGGAGTGGCACGTGGAATGGAGAACGCCATCTATGTAAGTGTTGGCACAGGCATTGGGGCAGGTATTATCACGGAAGGACGAATCCTGAACGGAGCATCCGGTATTGCCGGTGCCATCGGATGGATGGCTCTGGGACAGCCGTTCCATGAAGAATACAGCTTGTGCGGCTATTTTGAAACGTATGCTTCGGGAGTTGGTATGGCTGCCCGGGCCCGTACATTATCCGGAGAGCCGCAAACATTTCCCGATACCCAGGCTGTTTTCCGTGCATACGATCTGGGACATCCGGCAGCAATAACCGTTGTAGATAAAGCTATTGAATGTTGGGGGATGGCTGCTGCCAACCTGATAAGTCTTTTTAATCCTGAAATTATCGTCTGGGGTGGAGGTGTTTTTGGACCGGCTGTACGTTTCCTGGACAGGATACATGCACAGGCCCGGCAGTGGGCACAGCCCATTGCAATTAAAACATGTTGTTTTCAACCATCTGCTCTTGCCGGCCGGGCAGGTCTGTACGGAGCAGGCTCACTGGCCCTTCAATCTATACAAATCCATGAAAAAAAGTAGAATTCTGGCTGCCGGCTTTGCCGGTATTGTGTTTTTTGGTATTTCTTTTCTTACACTTGGAGCTGTATTGCCTTCGCTCCGTGAAACGTTACACCTGACTATGGAACAATCTTCTTTTCTGGCAAGTATACTTCCTTTGGGAGTACTGGCCGGATCGATTGCTTTTGGTCCTTGGTGTGACCGATTTGGTTACAAGACTCCTTTTCAGGTGGCATCTGCCATGGTGGTTCTTGGTTTCTTGGGACTTTCTGTTCTACAGGCTGTTCCCTGGTTGGGAGTCTGTGTTTTTTTTATAGGAATGGGCGGGGGTATTTTGAACGGTTCTTGCAACGCATTGGTTACAGACGTATCAGATGACCACAACCGGAGTTCCAACCTAAGTATATTGGGTGTGTTTTATGGAATAGGAGCTATTTTGATGCCTCTTGTGCTGGGGGTATTCCACCAGACACCTTATACGGTAATCCTCCGTTATGTGATGGTGTTGCTATTTCTTGTATTTGTATATTTCAGCCTTATTTCGTTTCCACAATCCAAAATTAAACAAGGATTTCCCATGAAAGAAGGCCTGAACTTGTTACGCCAGCCGTTGTTGTTGCTTTTCAGCTTTATACTCTTCTTTCAATCGGCACTGGAAGGGTTGTGCAGCAACTGGATACCGGTGTTTTTACAAGAAAGTCCTTCCTATGGTATGCCCAAAGAGAAAGCGCTTTTTCTGCTTACTTTCGTAGTGGTGGGTATGACGGCAGGCAGGGTAGTGCTCAGCTGGCTTACATTGCGTGTTGCCCCCTGGAAGGTGTTATGGGCTTATATGCTTTTGATAGCAGTCGGTTTTGCCGGACTGGCCGCCGGATTGCGTCCGTTGGTACCCGTACTTCTTATAGGTATCGGACTGGGAGCTACCTTCCCCGTAGTCATTGCATACATTGGAACAGAGTATAAAGCGTTGTCGGGTACGGCTATCGGTATTGCCATGACGGTAGCTTTGACCGGAAATGTTTTGCTCAATTATTTGTTGGGATTTCTTCCCATTCGTGTATTTCCGCTATATTTGTTACTTATCTGGATACTAATGGCCGGACTGTATCTTTTGATGACAGGACGGAAACTATTTAAAAATATTTAATATATTTGAACATGCTTGCAAAAGAATGGCTTGACAACGTCCGCAAAATACAGGACACAATTCAGGAAACACAAATGGAACATATACGCCGTGCAGCATCTGTGATGGCGGACAGTATAGAGGCCGGACGCTGGGTACATACGTTTGGGTGCGGACACGCTACCTTACCTGTTGAAGAAATGTATCCCAGGATTGGAGGTTTCGTGGGGTTTCATCCGCTTATTGAACAACCCCTCACTTTTTTTACCCGTATTACGGGCGAAAGCGGTATAAACCAGTTCCTGTTTCTGGAGAGAGCAGAAGGGTACGGAACGGCCATCATGAGTTCCTGGAATTTTGATGCCAGAGATACCTTGTGGATTTTTTCTCATACCGGAATCAATGCCGTCAATATTGACGTAGCACTTGAGGCGCGCAAACGGGGCATGAAAGTCATTGTTTATGGCTCGGCTGCTCAGACACAGGGAAAAAAGCCGAGGCACTCCTGCGGAAAAAATTTATTTGAATTGGCAGATTTGGTGGTTGATTCCTGTGTTCCTCTGACAGACGCATCCGTTTCCCTGAAAAACCATTTTGATAAAATCGGACCGGTTTCTACCATGGCGTTTGTGACGCTTGTCTGGATGACAGTCACCACGTGTGCAGGTATTTTGGCTGACCGCGGCGTTCAGTTGCATATCCATCCTTCCCACAACGTTCCCGGCGATACAACGGCCATGGAACGCCTGAACGGATGTATAGAAGCGTATAAAAAAAGATCGTTTGGATTGTAAATTTAATATAGATCGTATATGAAAAAATCACTTTTAACTCTATTGCTACTGGTTCTGGTTACCGGGGCTTTTGGGCAAAGTAACAGATCTGCCCAGAAGGATTGGTACAGGAACGAGATGTTTCTGGAACCGGTCCGCTTTTTTGAAGGGACATTTGCCCTGGGTTATCAGAGAAACTTTTATAACTCGGCTCTATCGCTAAAACCTTCTGTAACGTTGATGGGAGAGACCCTCTTCAGCTACGAAGACAGTTTCTATAGTGAACAAGAAGGGTTTGGCCTGGAGGGGCTCTACAAAGTATATTTTGCACGCATGCCCAAAAAGGCGCAGGTGTACCTGGGACCCTATGTTGCTTACCGGTATTTGAAAGAAAAGAACAGGCTTCCGGATTATATAGACGTGGTTGATTACCCGCATTTGAGAAATAGTGATTTATTCACATATTACAACACCATGATGGCCGGGGTACTCTTTGGAGTACATTTTATGTGGGGCAGGTTTACCCTGGATATGAACATTGGGGGAGGAATCCGCTATCCTGTAATATCCGGTTTCCGTGCAGACCACAACAACGCTACTCTTGTATCTGTGCCTACCGGGTTTGGGCAACTTGGATTTAAAGGGGTTGTGCCAAAAAGTAGTTTAACTCTGGGTGTTGCTTTTTAGTTATGCGTAAACTGTTATTACTTTTTTTGGGGATGCTGTTTTCTGCACAGGTATCCCTTGCTCAGCTTATTGAGCAGCCGGCCACCTGGAGCCACAGTGTGGTACATATGGAAGACAATGTGTACGAAATGCAGTTTACTGCCACCTTGCGGGCACCTTGGCATATGTATGACCTGGGACCGTATGAGAATGGCCCCCAGGCCACACGTTTTACATTTGTTTTACCGGCAGGCGTTGTGTTGGAAGGAGCCTTGCACATGCAATTGCCTCCTGAAAAAAAACACGACCCGCTTTTTGATATGCTCATTGGCTCTTTTGGGGGTAGCGGTGTGTTTGTGCAACAGGTACGACTGGATGGGCCGGGAGGTGTAATAGAAGCCACTGTGGAATGGCAGGCTTGTGACGGAACCTCCTGCCTGCCTCCGGAAGAAAAAACGTTTGAAATCCAGATAGGCCATGCGCAGGCTGCAGTACAACCGGCGGATGCAGGGGAGCTGCAAACGGCAGATACGGGGGAGTTGCAACCGGCGCAATCCGGCTCGTTGTGGGGAATTATCCTGCAGGCCATTGCCTTTGGGTTGGTAGCTCTGGTGACGCCCTGTGTATTCCCCATGGTCCCCATGACGGTATCTTTCTTTCTCAGAAGCAGCGACAACAAACGCAAAAACCGCTTGAATGCGGCATTGTACGGAACATTTATCGTGCTGCTTTATACGGTACCCATTGCCGTAATTATTGGCATAACGTACATAACAGGCGGAGCCTCTGTGACGGCCAACATCTTCAACTGGCTGGCTACGCACTGGATTCCCAACATCCTGTTCTTTCTTTTGTTTCTTGTCTTTGCCGCCTCTTTCTTTGGGGCGTTTGAACTGGCACTTCCGGCGCGATGGACTACAAAAACAGATGCAAAGGCAGACAGCGGGGGCATCCTGGGCACGTTTTTTCTGGCCCTGACCCTGGTGCTGGTGTCTTTTTCGTGTACGGGTCCCATTGTAGGTACGGTACTTATCAAATCTACGCAGGGGGCTGTCTGGGAACCTATAGTGACCATGTTTGCTTTCTCGGTTGCTTTTGCTCTGCCATTTACTATCCTTGCTTTTGTTCCTTCGTTGCTTCAGAAACTTCCCAAATCGGGTGGCTGGCTGAATTCAGTAAAAGTGGTGCTGGGCTTTATAGTGCTGGCCTTTTCTCTCAAATTTCTGAGCACAGCCGATCAGATTTACCAATGGCACCTGCTTAACCGGGAAGTGTACCTGGCTTTATGGATTGTTATTTTTTCCTTGCTGGGCTTTTACCTTTTAGGTAAGATTCGCTTTAAAAACGATTCCCCAACAGAATATGTGGGGGTATTTCGTTTTGGACTGGCCATAGCCGTATTTGCTTTTGTGGTGTATATGATTCCCGGTATGTGGGGTGCTCCGCTCAAAGCCATTAGCGGGTTCCTTCCTCCTATTGGGACACAGGAATTTGTGATAGACCGACCGGCACCGGCACCGGCTGCCGAGGCTGCAACTTTTGGTGAAGAAAGAAAGTACAGTGACTTGTTCAGCCTTCCGTACGGTTTGGAAGGGTTCTTTCATTACGGGCAGGCCATGGATTATGCAAAAGAAGTTGGTAAGCCGGTATTTCTGGATTTTACGGGGTTGGGTTGTGTGAATTGTAAAGAGATGGAAGCCCGGGTGTGGAGTGACGCACGTGTACAGCAGTTGTTGAGGGAAGCATTTGTGATTGTGGCCCTTCATTCAGACGCCAGGGCTACGGCTTTACCGGAAGATTGGGTCACGGACGAGCGGGGGAAAGAATTGCGTACCCTGGGCAGCATCAACTCCTGGTTTATGCGCACCCGTTTTCAAGTAAACGCACAACCCACTTATATCCTGTTGGATAACGACGGAACTCCGTTGGTGGCGCCGCGTTCTTATGATACAGACGTAGACAGTTACATAAGGTTCCTCCGGGCAGGACTGGAGGCCTACTCTAAATAAAGCACGATGCAAGACATACAATTTTTCTTTAACAAGCTCAGCGGTTTGTTATGGGGATGGCCTATGATTATTTTGTTACTGGGCACCCATATTTTTTTAACCATCCGTCTTAAATTCCCACAACGTAAGATATTCAAAGGAATAGCCCTTTCCGTCAAAAGCGATGGGGACTCCAAGGGCGATGTAAGCCAGTTTGGGGCCTTGGCTACGGCGTTGGCCGCCACCATTGGTACGGGCAATATCATTGGCGTGGCTACGGCCGTATCATTGGGAGGCCCGGGGGCGGTGTTGTGGTGTTGGTTGAGCGGTGTGTTTGGTATAGCCACCAAATACGCGGAAGGGTTGTTGGCTGTGAAATACCGTATTACCACGTCTGACGGCACTATGATAGGAGGCCCCATGTACGCCCTGGAGCGTGGTTTGAAGATGAAATGGCTGGCTGTATTGTTTTGTGTTTTCACCGTGCTGGCGGCATTGGGTATAGGCTGTTCCGTGCAGTCCAATTCCATATCTACCATGCTGTACGAATCTTTTAACGTGCCTTTGTACGTGTCCGGAGCCGTGACGGCTTTGTTGGTAGCGTTGGTTATTTTCTTTGGGATTAAAGGTATTGCCAGTGTATGCGGAGCGCTGGTTCCCTTTATGGCTTTCTTTTATGTGGCCGGATGTATTGTTATTCTGGCCATGAACGCTTCTTTTTTAGGTAACGCATTGATATTGATTTTTAAATCTGCCTTTACTCCGCAAGCCATAGGAGGAGGGTTGGCCGGAGGAGGGCTGATGGTTGCCATGCGTTATGGGATAGCACGTGGGTTGTTTTCCAACGAATCGGGGATGGGATCGGCTCCTATCGTAGCTGCAGCAGCACGGACAAAAAACCCGGTCAGGCAAGCTCTTGTATCTGCTACAGGAACGTTCTGGGATACGGTAGTAGTATGTGCTATGACCGGCCTGGTGCTTGTAACAAGTATTCTGCGTTATCCTGACATTGATTACAAAGACGGCGCCCTGCTTACAAAGCTGGCGTTCAGCAAGATAAAAATATTTGGACCCATTATCCTGAACGTAGGGCTGATTACGTTTGCTTTTTCCACTATATTGGGATGGGCTTATTATGCAGAGAAGGCCATTGAATACCTGGGCGGGAAAAAAGTAATTTTCTATTACCGCATACTGTGGGTAGTTGTTGTCTTTGTAGGATCTGTTGCGAACTTATCTATGGTATGGGATCTGGCAGATTCTATGAATGCGCTTATGGCCATACCCAACCTGATATCGTTGTTGCTTTTGACAAGTATACTGGTTAAAGAAACAAACAAATACCTGTGGAGTGATAAGTTGGATGCTAATGAGTTTTAAAACGCCCAGCCCAGACCAATGGTAAAACTGTTGGTCAGAAGGCTGTTGTGCAGTCCCAGCAACCAGGTTCCCTGCAGGCTCACACCTCCCAGGCAGAATCCCAGCCCGGCACTAACATAGGAAGGAATACCTTTTTCAGGATTGCCGTAGTGTCCTCCCAGACGCACGGCTACTACCTTTCCGTATAAGTATTCCAATCCGGCCCCTGCTGTAAATCCTCCTGTCGCAAGCAGGTATCCTCCCTGCAAGACTGCATGTACGGCATGCTTGTCCCCCAAGGCCATGTGGGCACCTGTACCCAGTTCTATATGCGCCGGCAGGTGGTACGCTCCGTACCCGTAATTTATTTTTGTTCCCAGATTTTTTGCCGTCAGCCCGATGCTTAAAAAGCCCGGTTTGTACAGCAAGCCCAGATCAGCGGCAAAGGCGTTCCCGGCATGCTCCGGTCCCATTTGTGACCTTATGTAATGCAGGGTAGCTCCCGCGGAAAAGTTTTCGGCAATTTTGTAGGCATATCCCAGGTCAACGGAAAATTCCAGGGGTTTGTAGGTGTCTGTAACATTTCCTTCCGGGTTGGAAAGCTCACTGACAGGGTGCAGGTAACTGCGGAATCCCAAAGAAATGGCATTTTTTTGGCCGAGCATGGAAAAACCGGACAGTGCTGCCAGGTGGTTTGTCCGGCCCGTTTGCCAGAGGGTATAAGAAGCCCCTAGGGCGCCCTTTGTGTCAGATAAAACGGTAGCGGCGGTGTTGTTGTATAAGGAAAAAGCTCCGGTTGTGGCAACGGTACCCGTTCCGCCCATGGCCAGTGTAGCGGCATCGGGCCAAAGGCCCAAAAAAGAAGCACTTTGTCCAAAAGCGGGGATGTTACACATCAAAAAGAAAAAGAACAGAGATGAATATATGCGTTTCATACAGCGTTACAATTTAATAATGGTTTTTGCATACTCTTGTCCGTTGGTACGTACCTTAACGGTATAAGTACCACCGCTCATAGGGGTCATATCTATTTTTGCCGGAAGAAACGGTGCTATTTCAAATGAGCCTTCAAAGACCCGGGTTCCGGTAGAAGAAGTGATGGTTATGTCTGCTTTTGCAGGCTCTCCCATACGGATATGCAATGTATCCGTTACCGGGTTGGGGTACAGATCAACCGGCTGTTTACCGTCACGCACAAGTACCGGTACTGTAACGTGGCAACTTTCACCAAGCGCATCTGTTGCGGTAAGTGTCATAGTGGTCTGTCCGTATGCTTTTGCCGTTACATTCAATTGTTCTCCTGTCAGGACTGTTGTTGCAGGACCTTCGGGATGGAAAGACACACTGTACCGCAGGGATTCTCCGTCATCATCTGTGAAAGTATCCGAAAGAAGCAGGGAGGCTCCTCCTCCCACTCGGTTTAAACAAATGGCGTCCGGCGTTTTTAGTACTCGGGGAGGGGTGTTGGGTAAAATGCTATAGGTGATTTCCAGTTGCGTGGTACCATCATACGGGTCACTTACTATTAGTAAAACAGCGTGATCACCTGCCGTCGAAAGTATGGCATCAACAGATATCTTAACCAGGTTGTCTGAAACAGATAGGAAAAGGGCATCTTTGGCCGGTTCCAGAGCTGCAGTAAGGTTGTGTCCATCAGGATCTGATATGTTGAACGACAGGGTTTTTTTCTCGTGAGCTTTGAGCAGGAGGTGCGTACCTTCCAGAGGTTCAATGGTTGGTGGATTGTTTTCTTTTGTCTGAAATACAAAAGGTTCAGATGGGGCAGCTGTATTTCCTGCATAATCACCGGCCGTAATCTTAAACACGTAGGAAGTGTGGAAATCCAGGTTGGTAACATGAAACATTACGGTATCACCCACCTCCCTGTTTCCGGTACGTACCCTATCGGTACGCAGGGTGTCGCCCGCTTGAGAAGATGTCAGTACCTGGTAGCTGTAGGCCTTTGTATCGTCTTCATCTTTAGGAACAACCCATGACAACCTTATGTTGTTTGAGTGGGCTTCTGCAAAGATCTCTTCTACTTTTTCCGGTGGCACAGTACTTAAAGAAGCAATACTTGCAAAGGCATCAACCACACCGCTTCCCATAGAAGTTTTGTATTCCGGGTAATATTCCAGAAATGCCGGTGATGCATTTTCAATAAGGATGTTTTTTAAGGTTTCGCAGGTAAATCCGGGGCCTCCTGCATGCGATACAATCAGGGCGGCAACACCCGATACTTGTGGACAGGCCATAGACGTTCCTTGCATAAATCCGTATTGGTTATTGGGGAGAGTACTGTATATCTGACCGAAACTATAATGGTAATCACCGCCGGGAGCACTTATGCTTACCCAGTTTCCGTAATTTGAATAGTACGCTTTTTTGTAATTCGGTGCAATGGAAGCTACAGAAACAACCTTTTCGTACATAGCGGGATACGCTACGTTGGTATTCTCGTTTCCGGCTGCAAATACAACCAGCCCGCCCGCCATGGGACCTGTCTGGTTCCCGTATTCATCGTAGCCGGCGTAGTCTATAAAGTAATCAATGGCTGCTTTTGTAATTTCAGGAATTCTTACGACATCTTTATATCCCCAGCTATTCTGGCAGATGACTGCACCGTTATCAGCTGCATATTTTATTGCTCCGGCTGCGTCGCCAATGTTGTTGTATGAGTCCATAATTTGACAGATCATCAGACGTACGCCTTCTTCGGACCCGTTTCCTCCTGCGACACCACATACGCCCATGCCGTTGTTGTTGGTAGCCGCAACAATACCGGACACATGCGTACCGTGTTCTTCAACCCGTATGGTTCCCGTATAATTGATAAAGTTGGCACCGTAAATGTCATCCACTATCCCGTTGCCGTCGTCGTCCACACCTTCTATACCGTTGAGTTCTGCTTCGTTTACCCATAAGTTGTTTACCAGATCGGGGTGGGAGATATCTACACCGGTATCAACAATAGCTACTACTACACGGTTGCTGCCGGTAGTATAGTATTTCCAGACGTCCGTAACGTTGATGTCTGCTCCTGCTATGAACTCGTTGCTTAGGGAGCCGTCGTTGTACAGGTGCCATTGCTTGGAAAAAAAAGGATCGTTGAACGGAAAGAAACCGGCAGAAGTTTCCTGCAATTTTATTTCCGGGACGTATTCCACAAATTCTACACCTTCCATATCTGATAAGCCAACTGCCGTTTTCGTAAGCGGCCTGTCTTTATCAAAAGTGACTGTGTACCACAAATGCAAGCCGGCAGCACGTGTACGGGCTTCGTACTTACCTGCGTATGGAAAAGAACGGCTGACAGATTCTATATCCATGCCTGCAAACAAGTGTTCTGCAGGAGAGTACGAGTCTGTTATCTGCTCTGCCAGCCGGTCGGTTACCTTAATGTGTACAACGCCCGCATGAACATGGTTGGTGTCTTTCAGGTGTTCTCTGTTTTGATGTATTCCCTGTGGTGGGAGTTCCGGATTCTTTTCGCAACCGGATAACAGCAACATAAGTATGCCAATGAAATAAAATGTTTTTTTCATAGAAAACGTGTTGGATTGGCAAAGATAACGAAAAAGCCCCTCGTAAAAGGGGCTTTTTAAAGAATATTGCCAATCCGGGCAATTACAGAATATCATACAGGTTAGGTCCGCCGGGGAGCGATACGTAACAGTAGTTGTTAGATGTATGCCATCCGCCTACGCCGTCAATGTAAACAGCGGGACGCAGACGGGCCACCTTGTCCATAATAAACTTACTTAGTTCATTGTAGTCAGCCAAGCTGGCGTCTAATGATGACGGATAGTAATGCTTGATGATACTTCCGGCATCGCCCTGATACAACAAGCCTGCGTACCAGTTGGTATCCCATTTCAGGAAATCACCTTCTTGCCAGAATTCAATATAGGCACTCTGCGGACCTCCAAGCCATCCTTCCCATTCGGCTTCCAGAAGCAACTCTTTTGTGTAGGGTTGCATAACCCTCCAGCGATCAAAGCCTTCTGCCTGACGTATCTCTACCGTTGGGATGCTGTAAAGGGTCCAGGTATCGCAGAACTGGCCATTACCCAGGGATATCCAGTTGTATGCCAGGTTTACTTTCACGTCAATATCTTTGACGGCCCCAATAGATGCATCCTGAGAAGCAATGGATAACTTGAGGGTATAGGTGACTCCGATAGCTGCTTCTGATGTCATGGCTATCTTAAGGTCTGCAGCTCCTTCTCCGCTTTCAAAAGTCAGAGAGGCAGGTATTGAAAATACGTTGTGGGATGCCTGCGAAGTAAGAGTTACTGTAGCGGATCCTTCCGTGGTATTCCTAAAGACCTTTATAGAAAATACAGGGTCAGTAGCCGGAAGGGTAAAGCTGGAAGCTTTAGCTGTAAAGCTATATCCTGCAGCATCCGGGGTGTAAATGGGGTTGATTTTTTCTGTGTTGCACGATGCCAAAAGCACCACAAACAGAGAAACTACCGCAAATATGTTAAGTAATTTTTTCATAGTTAGTAATTTTGCTTTCAATTAAACACCATCGTCCATAGGATTCTGATCAACGGATTGATTCAGGTTCTTATTGCCGTCAAATTCAGTCTGAGGTATGGTAAGTACCCATGCATAGGATTCCGGGTTTTGTGTATTCCTGCCGGGAATCAAAGCAGATGTAGGCCATCCCATGGCAGCCGTTCTGGTAAAGCCTTGTTTCAGGCGTCTGATGTCGTAAATACGTCCGTACTCTCCCCACAATTCAATGCGACGCTGGTTAATGATTTCCTCCAGTAGCGAACCGGTTTCGTCCGAGGTAAGAGCACCCAGGGCTGTTCCGGATTTTGTTACGGTATAGTTGGGGTCACGTTTGGCCATCAGCAGCATAAGCAGGTCGCGTGCAGCCTGGTCGTTACCCAGTCGGCATTCGGCTTCTGCCTGGGTCAGGACCATTTCTTCGTTACGCATCCAGATGTAATCACCGGTATAGATACTCATGTCTGCCCATTTGAATTTTTCCTGTTGGTAAGCATCGTCGGGATTCCACCATGCGTTACGCACGTCTGCAGGTCCCATTTTGGCATAGAGCTGTTTGTTGATACGTTTGAAAGCCGTGTTTCCGTAACCGGGTGATTCGGAGTCCATATGCATCAGGAAGGAAGCATAGATACCGGATTGGTCAGAGATAATCTCTGCCCCCCACATTACGTTTTTGGCTTTTACGGAGTTCATCCCGGCCGTAAGGTCAGCTTTGTCTCCAACACTGGTTGACTTGCGTGCTTCTGCCGCGGCATCCCGGGCTTTACTCCAATTTTCCATAGTCAGGTATATGCGGGCGGCAATACCCTGAGCCACGTAATAATCAATGTGGGATTTGTGGGTTTGTCCGTGTGCATCTTTTAGCAAAGCAATACCTTTTTCAATGTCAGCTACGACCAAATCGTATCCTTGCTGTACGGTAGAGCGGGGCTGACCTTCCGTTCCGGCGGCGCTGGGTTCTGTGTAAATAGGAACGCCGGGGTCTGATTCGTGACCTTTGTACGTACGTGCAAAAGATTGCAGAAGCATAAAGTAGCTGTAAGCACGGATGGTATAGGCAGATCCAATGATGTAATTGACATCGGAGGGCAATCCTTCCATGGTTTCTTCTGCAGCAATAATGTAGTTGGCGTTGGCCACCCAGGTGTAGTAGGCATTCCACAAGTCGTAGGACCGCCATGCACCGGAAGTGTAACGAGCTTTAACGTCGTACGTGCAATCGTACCAGAACCAGCCGCTTCCCTGACCGGACATAATGTGGTCTTCACCCATTACGTCGGCCATCAGGTTGTAGGCGGTGATACCAAAGCACTGGTGTGTGTTATCGGTGGTGGACCATCCGGATGCATACATGGAACGGTAAATACCGTTCAAGGGTACCAGAGCAGCTGTAGCATTTACAAACAGACCGTCTCCCGAGACAGCTGTAGTGGGAGAAGTTTCCAGCGATTCCGGGGTACAGGAAACCGTAGTAACAGCTACCGCTAACGCTATGATAAGAAGAGTATATAATTTTTTCATATTCATTTTCCTCCGTTAATTAAAAGTTAAGGTTAAGACCAATGGTGTATGTCTTGTTAGGAGAATATACGTAGTCAGTAGAACCGGAGAAGTTGTACTGCGGGTCCATACCGTTCAGGTAATTGAACATAGTCATGTTGTCCAGAGTAATGTAAATACGGAGCAGCGATACACCCATTTTTTTGGCGGCAGAAGCCGGCAGTGTGTACCCCAATGTTATGTTCTTAATGGCAAAGTACGATGCATCAATCAAATAGTCGTCTGTTGAAGCATACTGTGCGTTGATTCCGGCACGGGGAACGTCAGTCTTGTCACCGGGCTTCTGCCAGCGGCGCAAAGCGTTTGCGCTCCATGTGTTACCGGTATACATGGGGTTGAGTGCTTCTGTATACAGGCCGTCGTACATTTTACCACCAATGGAATAGGTTCCCATGATGCTCAAGTCTACACAGTTGAAGAAGGTAAATTCTGTGCTTACGCTTCCATACAAATCGGGGATACGGCTGCCGTGATACCATTTACTGGTAGAGGCTTTGGCATAATCTGAACTGATGTAGGGATCGATGGGGTTGCCATCGTCGTCTTTTTCGTCATATACCCAGTAGAGCCTTGCGCCATTGGCGGGGTCTACACCGGCCGATTTGGCCATGTAGAACGTCCGGATGGGCAGGCCTTCCTTATACAGGTAAATACCGCTTACAATTTCGGGAGCGTCTTCTGTCAGTGCAATAATTTTGTTCTTTACATGCGATCCCATGAAGGTAACCCTCCAGTTAAAATCACGGGTGTCAATCAATTGGGCAGACAGAGTCAGTTCCAGTCCCTTGTTGACCATGGTTCCTACGTTAGCATCGTACCCGCTAAAGCCGGTAGAAAGGGCCATGGGGTAATTCAGCAACATATCAGAAGTCAGGCGGTTGAAATATTCAAAGTTTAGGTCAATCCGTCCGCCAAACAGTCTGGCATCCAGGCCGATGTTAAAGTTTGCGTTCTTTTCCCAGCGGAGTTCCTTGTTTTCCAGTGAAGAAACAATAGCTCCGGTAAAGCCCGAGTTGGGGTAGGAAAGGCTGTAGAAGCTCTGCCATGCGTAGAGTGTACCCAGGTCGTCGTTACCCTGCACACCGTAGCTGGCCTTCAAAGCCAGGTTATTGATCCAGGTAACGTTTCTCATGAAAGATTCCTGGGAAATACGCCAGTTGGCACCTACAGACCAGAAATTCCCCCAGCGGCTGTCTTTGTAGAAACGGGATGTACCGTCTGTACGGAAAGAAGCGGAGAAATAATACTTGTCTTTGAAGTTATAATTGAAGCGCGACAGGTAGGATTCAATCCTGTAGGCCTGTGAGTAGGAGTCTGCGTCTGTAATGGTTGTACCGGGGCGCAATTCCAAAATACCGTCTACCAGGTTGGTTTTTTGAGCTGTCAGGTAGCTGTAGGAGTAGTTGTAGAACTCGTGTCCTAACAGCAAATCAAAGGTGTGATTTCCAAAGCTGCGGTTCCAGGTAAGCAGCTGGTTGAAGGTATAGCTGAGCATACGTCCGTTGCTCTTTGTCAAACGTCCGTTGGAGCTGGCAGCGTTCCCGTGGTACATGTTGTAGAATGTCGTACTGTTGGAATTAACAAAGTCCACTCCAAAGTTGGCTGTCAACTTAATACCTTTCAGGAAGCCTGCACTGTCCTGGTCTGAACCAATAGCCAGGAAGGTACGTGCACTTACGTTGTCACCTGTACTGAGGAATTTATCGTCGTAGAGCGTTCCCACACTGCTGAAATCGTTCAGGTTGGGACGGGTTTTTCCGTAGTCAAGCTGTCTGTTTCCCAGCTCGTCCAGCAGGTCGTTACCGGCGTCGTCTTTAAGCCATACGGGATAGATAGGGGCCATAAACTGGGCGCTGTACCATACGTTGGCATAAGTAGAGCCTGTGTAGCCCGACGAGTTGGATTTCGTCATGGATGCTGACAGGTTCAATCCTGTTTTGACCCAGTCGTTGATCTGGCTGTCAATGTTGGCACGGCCGGTGAAACGTTGGAATGAAGTAGTTTTAAGAATACCGTCTTCATCCAGGAAGCCGAGCGACATCAAAGCTTTTGTTTTAGCCGTACCACCTGCTACCGTAAGTTGGTGTTCGTGGCGGAATGCGTTCAGGTGCTCGATTTCATCCATCCAGTTTTCGTCATAAGCCGATTTAGCATCAGCTCTGACAGCTCCGGTAGCCGGGTCTATTACAGTTGCCCAGGTGTAGTTTTTAAACGGATTGTAGAGTTCCCCTCCCAGCGCGTCTGCCAAACCCTGTGAAGCAAGTGTTCCGGCTTCTTCCCAGGAATATCCGTTATCAAAGCAATAGCTGTTACGCAGGGATTCCCAGGTCATGTTCACGAAATCTGTCTGGTTAACCATGTCGTAACGTTTAAGGGCACGGTTGGAGATACCGGCACTCCCATTATAGGTAATGCTTACTTTTTCTCCTTTGGCTCTTTTGGTGGTTATCATAATAACACCGTTGGCACCACGTGCTCCGTACAGAGCTCCCGAAGAAGCGTCTTTTAGAACGGTCATGCTTTCAATGTCCGCCGGATTGATGGAGTTCAGGGAACCGTTAAAAGGAATACCGTCCACAACGTAAAGAGGTGTCTGGCTTGCGTTGATGGAACCGTATCCACGGATGATTACAGAGGCATCGGACCCGGGTTGTCCCGAACCGGAGGTGGTAATCACACCGGTGGACATCCCGTCAAGAGCCTTGGTTACGTTGGCAACAACGCGCTTGGACAGTTTTTGGCTGTCAAGGACTGTTGCCGAACCGGTCAGAGACTCTTTCTTAGCTGTACCGTATGCCACAACCACAACGTCTTCCAGTGCAACGACATCGGGGTGCATGACCAGGTCAACCACCGCCCTGCCGTTAATCTCTGCATTGACAGTCTGCATCCCCATAAAGGTAAAGCGAAGGATGTTGTTGCCCGTAGGTACGTTAATGGAATACGAACCATCCAGATTTGTTTGTGTGGAAATAGTCGTTCCAACCACAACCACTGTCACATAGGGAATTGGAGCACCGTCTTCACTGGATGTAACCTTACCGGTTACCCTGTGTTGAGCGAACAATGCCGAAAACCCCATCATGACTGACAAAGTCAATAAAAGGAATTTTTTCATTTGTCTTGTTTTTAGGTTAGTAAATAGTTTATAGGGTTAATCTTATGTAAAAACAATTCTTAATAAACAAAGATATACAATTATTTTCAATAGGGAAACAGGTTTTTACATTTTTATATATTTGTACGCATGAAATATGCAATGAATTTTTTTCCGTTGCGCGAAGTCAAGCGTTTTGACCTGGCAAAAACACCCAGGCCTGTAAGCTGGTATTTAAGGCCCGTTATATGGCTTCTTGTTTTCCCACTCGTGTGGTACAATCGTACTAAAATACTAAAAAAAGGCATGGAGAAAACCCGGTCTCCGTATTTATTGTTGTGTAATCACAATGCTTTTTACGATTTTTTTGTAGCGACTGCAGCTACGTTTCCGCACCAGGCCTTTTATGTGGTGGCTATAGATGGTTTCATAGGTCTGGAGTGGCTTATGCGCCGGGTTGGCTGTGTTGGAAAACGTAAGTTTACAAACGATGTGAGACTCATACGTCATCTGAAGACAGTGGCAGACCGTGGAAAAATTGTAGCCGTTTATCCCGAGGCGCGGTATTCCCTTTGCGGTACAAAGGCCGTTCTTCCACCGTCTTTGGGAAAACTGGTAAAGCACCTGAACGTGCCGGTGGTAACCCTTATAACTTACGGGCATCATATAAATTCACCGTTCTGGAATACGCGATCCAGGGGGGTACGTACCCGGGCGGTTATGACAGAAATCCTTACACAGCAACAGTCAGAAGAAATGACGGCTGAACAGATCAATACCATCATTAACGATTCTTTTGAATACGATGATTTTGCCTGGCAACGTGAAAATAAAATACGTGTACGTTACAGGAACAGGGCCCGGGGATTGCACAAAGTATTGTACCAATGTCCGTCATGCAGGACAGAGTACAGGATGGATTCGGGAGGGACGCAGATCTGGTGCAACCATTGTGGAAAACGATGGACTATGTCTGAGTACGGAGCATTGCAGGCTGCTGAGGGGGAAACGCATTTTTCCCATATCCCCGACTGGTATGAATGGGAGAGGTTGCAGGTGAGGGCAGAGGTAGAAGCCGGAGCGTACAGCCTTACCAAGAAGGCAGACCTGCGCTTGTTGCCCAATTCCAGAGGGTTTGTTGATTACGGAGACACTACTTTTATACACGATATGGACGGATTTCGATTGGAAGGAGTCCATAACGGAGAACCGTATAACTTATTTATGCCGGCACAATCGCTCTATTCGTGCCACATAGAGTATGAGTACGGCAAGTACAAAAGAGACTGTGTAGACCTCAATACATTAAACGACTCTTTCTGGGTTTTTCCCCGGGGTGATGATTTTTCGGTAACGAAAATCTCTTTGGCTACGGAAGAATTATTTAACTACAAAAATCCGTAAGCTTTTCCATACGCGAGTTGCTGTTGCAGAAAATCTGCCGCATATTCCAGTTGTACGTCTTTCAGTTTGCCTTTGTGGTTGTATACCGGAACCATGTTGGGGTTCAGAAAACCGCCGTAGGGTTTCAAATCCAGTGCGGCATACCGCTCCAGTACTTCCCGGTGCAGTTCCCGGTTTACTTTTATGGCGTATTCTTCTACCAGCGTTTTACCGGCCTTGTAATCTCCTTCTGATTTAATGCGTTGAATTTCAGACAAAAGGGTAGCAAACAATTGTCGGAGTTCGTCATAATTGCGGATGGCAAAATATGTTTTCCCGTTTTCCGTGATTTGCTCAATGGCGTTGCCGTTGCGGAAGGCCCACGAAGCAATCAGTTGCCTGCACTGCATGTGCGCCTGCGTGATATCTTTCCCGGGTTCAATGCGGACAAGCTGGGTAAACAGGCCGTTACGTATGTAATTGATATACTCGGCGCGGTAGGCCTCTTTGTTGGGAAGGACACCCAGTTCTACCAGTTTGGGATCTGCTAGATAATACAGAGCAAACAAGTCTGCACGTGCTTCTTCCAGTGTGGAACTGTATTCACCCAAGGCGTTGGGAGAAACTCCCGGCAGCAGCTGACCTGATCCGTGTCCCAGGCATTCGTGCAAGTCTGTGTGCAAGTCACCGGTCAGTGTCCCGTATTCTTTAAGGAAAGCAACTTCTTCCTCGTCAATGGAAAATTCAACAACCATGCTTTTGGGCGATTCTTCTGCTGCCTTTTCGTAGGCATTCGTAATGTTGGCTATGGTAACAGATTTGGATCCATATTCTTTTCTAATCCAGTCTGCATTGGGCAGGTTGATACCAATGGGGGTGGAGGGGTAAGCATCGCCTCCCAGTACGACCACGTTGATGACTTTGGCCGATACGCCGGTCGCTTCTTTCTTTTTAAACCGGGGATCAACCGGTGAATGGTCTTCAAACCATTGGGCGTGGTTGCTGATGGTAGTCGTCCTGCGGGATGCTTCTTCATCCCTGAAGTTGGCATTGGCTTCCCAGGACCCTTTTCTGCCCAGGGGGTCTGCATAGACTTCGATAAATCCGTTGATAAAGTCTGTAAAGGTGTTGGTGTCCTGAACCCAGGCTATGTTATACGCATCCCACAGGGCCAGATCTCCTGTTGTGTAATAATCAATAAGTGTTTGTATGTAAGATGCTTGCTGTGGACTTTCTGCTACTTCGGATGCTTTTTCCAGCCAATAACATATTTGTTCAATGGCCGGGCCGTACTTCCCGTCAATTTTGTACGTTTCTTCCGTTATGTTTCCTTCCTTTTTAACAAGCCGGCTGTTCAGGCCGTATTCTACAGGTCTGGGGTCACCGGGGTCTTCCATAGAAGCGTAAAAAGTTTCTGCTTCTGCCCGTGAAACACCGCTGTAAAAATTGGTGGAGGAAGCAAGCAATAAATCTCCTTCCTGGCCTGAGCTGCGACGTATTTTGTACAGCTGCGGATTGCACATGATATCTGCGATCCTGCCTATGTCTGCCGGGTCGTAATCTGAAAGCTCCAGCAGGCTTTTCATATACTCGGCCGTACAACCGGGAAGGATTTTTTCTTCTGCATAATGGTGGTGGATACCGTTGCTAAAAAAAACACGTTTTGCATAGATCAGAAAGAGCTCAAATTCGGGGGTGTTTCTATCTCCCGTATACGTTTCCAGTATGGTTTCCAGGCACCTGCGGACTTCCAGATTGTGTTTAAAATTTTGGTCCCAGAAAATATCCCTGCCACTTTTTGCGGCCTCTCCCAGGTAATACATAAAGGTTTTTTGTTGTAGCGTTAAGTCATCCCAGCCGGGAACCTTGTAACGGATAATCTTTATGTCTGCAAATGATTCTGCCAGGTATCTGAATGTATCGTCTTGTTTTTTGGCACTTTTTGTCCCGGTTGAACAAGATAAACCTGCTATGCCTGCAATACAGGCAAAGGCAATTTTCATAAATTTCATGGTTGTATTATTTGTCACGGATTTTTCGGACGCACCGGTTTACCTGGCGAACCAAAGTAAATGCAGTTATGGCTACCGGAAGAATCAGGGAAATCCATTTTCCCTTGGATAATGTTCCGGGCACGTTGTTTTTAACACGGTCTTCCAGGCCTTTGATGTGCCAATCCAGCGAATTGCGCTCCGCCCTGAGCTGATCTATGGTGCGTATCTGTGAATAAATAAATCTTCTGCTTCTCATGGGTCAGTCCTCCAATGCGTTTGGGTCTTTTTCATGAAAAAAAATGTTTATAAACAACCTGACAAAGGTGTTCATAAAGAGCCTTTTCCTGAACAGAAACAGCACGAGAAACAGCAACAGAAAAAAACCGCCTGTGATAAGGGAAGCAGCTATAGTACTTTCAAGTACCTGTCCCAGCCATTGGGTGGCTCCTGATGCCAAAAATACAAGGGCTGTGATAAGTACCAGAATAAGCAAAAAGATGCTCAGGAGCCTGTTTATAACCCTGCTGGCATTTTCTACCAGGCCCAGTTTGAGGGCATCTGATTTCAGACCAAGGTACTCCTTGGCCGAGTCTTTAATATCCATGGCTTTTTGTCTATTCGTCCTGGCCTTCTTCCTGGTTAACAGGAAAGTGTTTGTGGTATTCCTGTTTCAGATCATCCACTCCCTGATCCAGGGTTTCTCTAAGTTTTTCTCTGGTTTCACTTCCTTTTGCAGGAGCAAATAACAAGGCAAGCGTAGCGCCTATGAGGGCACCTCCCAGGAATGCGAGTGTGTTTGAACTCTTCATAATGCAATGTGTTTTATAAAAAATGTCTTCTTACAAAGATAAAAAAAAGATTATCTTTACGCTATGAAAAAAGGCAATCTTTTAGGCTTGGTTTTCTTTTGCCTTTCTCTTACTTCGTGTGAAGAATGGTTTCACCCCCGTAGCAGGTACGAGCATAGCCTGCTGGTATATATGGCAGCGGACAACAGCCTCTCTGAACTTGCCAAGACAAATATGCAGGAATTGCTGGCACATGCTTCTTTGCCGGAAGATCATGCGTTGTTTGTTTATACGGACGGCAAAGAGCAGGGGGCTTACCTGATTCGGATTTACAAACGCAACCACATTACAAGAGCGGACACGCTGTTCCGGTATGGTATGGTGAATTCTGCCCACCCGGATATGCTGGAACAGGCAATAAAGCATGCAAGGGAAGTTTGTCCGGCTAAAACATACGGACTTATTTTGTGGTCACACGGAACAGGATGGTTGCCTGCAGGGCTTTACGGTGAAACGCCCAAGTATGCAGTTACCCCTCTTTCTCTTACTCCCGTTGCTGCGTTTCAGTACAATATTGACGATCCTGCTTACCCGCGGACAAAAACATTTGCCAAAGACGGGAGTGCAGAAATGGAAATCCCGGATCTGGCCGGGGTGTTAAAGAGATTCACCCACGAATACGTATGTTTTGATGCCTGTCTGATGGCTGATATACAGACCTATTACCGGTTGAAGGATGTAAGCCGGTACCTGATGGGTTCGCCAACCGAGATTATTGACACAGGATTTCCTTACGATAAATTGACGATATCTCTTTTCCCCTATGTGGGGGAAAGCAGCCTGATTGCCTTGTGCAATGCTTATTACAACAAGTACAATGAGCAGACGGGATATTACCGTTCTGCCACCATTTCTCTGGTAAGGACAGATCGCATTCAGGAAGTAGCGCTGGCATTTAAAAATCTGATTAACAACAGCCCAACAGATCCTCTTACGGTTGACCGGACAGGTTTGCAGACTTACGACCGCCTGACGGAACATGTGTTCTGGGATATGGACAGGGTAGCAGCACTCCTGGGATCAGCAGAAGATTATGCAGACTTTTCTACGGCACTTAAACGAGCTGTGGTGTACAAAAAGGCAACCGACAATTTCATTACCATTCCTATTGAATATTTTTCAGGATTGGCAGCCTATTTGCCTGTTACAACACTTCCGCGCACCCAGGAGGCATTTGAGGCAACTGCCTGGAATAAATACCTTGGTTGGATGCCACGGACAGATTGATTTTGCAAAACAACAGATTTTAATTACTTTTGCGCGCCCTTATAAGGACCTTAGTAAGGTGCCATGGGATCCGGTACAGATTTCCGGATTGAGTAACACTGTTAACTAATACATGTATGAAACATTTTGAGATTAAAGCCCGTGAACGGGACAACTTTACAAAAGCAGCCGTTAAGCAACTGCGCAAAGAAGGAAGAGTACCTTGTGTATTGTATGGCAACAAGATGGAACCTCTTCATTTTTCAGTATTGGAAAAAGAACTGAAAAATTTGATTTACACTCCCTACTCTTATATTGTAGAGCTTAGTGTAGAGAAAAAGAAACACATTTGCCTGTTGCAGCAGGCGCAATTTCATCCGCTGCATGACAGGGTATTGCACCTGGATTTTTTAGCCATTGATCCCAAAAAACCGGTGTCTGTTACTGTGCCGGTAGTTTTGACAGGGAATTCCATTGGGGTACGTGAAGGCGGCAAGATGCATATTCTGAACAGAAAATTACTTATCCGCGCCAATCTGGAAGATTTGCCGGATTCTTTGAACATTGATGTTACCAAGCTGGCTTTAGGCGGTACCATTGCAGCAGGAGATTTGAAATTTGACAACATTCAAATCCTTACTCCTGCATCTACCATCGTGTGCATGGTTAAGATGACGCGTGCTTCTATTTCTGATGCAGCAGCAGAAGCTGCCGAAGAAGCTGAAGAAGGAGCAGCCGAAGAAAACGCCGCTGAAAAACACGAGGAAGCCTAGTCTTTCCTTTAGGTCATGTCTTATTTGATCACAGGACTTGGAAACATAGGTTTGGAGTATGCCGGTACACGGCACAACATAGGTTTTTCAGTTCTGGATGCCTGGGCAGCCTTGCAAAAGACTGCCTTTTCTACCTTACGGTATGGTGCTATGGCACAGGTAAAGTATGCCGGTAAATCGGTTTGGCTTCTTAAACCGTCTACGTATGTCAATCTGAGTGGAAAAGCTGTCAGGTATTGGATGAACGAAGAACGAATTCCTCTGGAGAACACCCTGGTGGTTTTGGATGACGTGGCGCTCCCGTTTGGGAAAATCCGGATGCGGGCCAAAGGCAGCGATGGAGGACATAACGGATTAAAACATATTACAACTGTCCTGGGAACACAGAATTATGCGCGTTTGCGTATTGGTGTGGGAGATGATTTTCCCAGGGGGTACAGAGCCGATTATGTGTTGAGTCCCTGGAACAAAAATGAAAAGAAAGAATTGCCTTTTCTGTGCGACCAGGCCATAGAGGCCATTCAGCTTTTTATAAGGCATGGTATTGATCAGGCCATGAATACGGTGAATACCGAACCCAAGCCTGTTTTGGATAAAGATGAGGATTGACAAGTATTTGTGGGCCATCCGCGTGTTTAAAACGCGCTCGTTGGCAGCAGATGCCTGCCAGGGGGCTCGTGTTAAAATAGACGAGCAGCCGGTAAAACCTTCCCGTATTGTTAAAGAAGGAGATGTTTTGGTTGTCAGAAAGGGCCCGGTCTATTATTCTTATGTGGTACTAAAGACTGTTGACAGGCGTCTTCCGGCAAAAGAGGTCCCGATGTATGTACAGGATATTACACCGGCAGAGGAACTGGATAAGTTGCTACAACCGAAGGAGTCGGTAGTTATTTACAGGAAGAAAGGATTGGGGCGTCCCACAAAAAAAGAACGGCGCCAATTGGATAAGGTCAGGGATTTCAACGGGTAATTTCCAAAAATTTTGCTTTTGTGTTTGTTTTCAGTTTCCAGTAATCCAGGGAAGCAGGTAGCAGCAGGCAGCCATTTTGGGATGGTGTGTACAGGGCCCCGTCACATACAATGGTAAGATCTCCTTCAAGGAGCATATAGACAACAAACCTGTCCATGGCCGAATCGTCAACCTCCCGTGAAGCGTCAAGTTCTTCCAGACGCACGGTAAAATAAGGAGAACTTACAAGCACACCTTCTGTGGTTGGTTTGGGAATATGTCTGGTATAATCGATACAGTCAATGGCCAGTTCTACGTGCATTTCCCTGGCTGTTTCCGGGTTGTGTTCCCTTCCCCAATCATAAATCCGGTACGTTATGTCGGATACTTGTTGCACCTCGGCAAGGGTTACTCCTCCTCCGCAAGCGTGAATCAGGCCGGCAGGGATGTAGTAACATTCTCCCGGTTTGGGTGTGATGCAGTTCATTACTTCCGGTAAGGTGCCTTTGATACAGTGTTCGTAAAATGCTGCAGGCGTCATGTCCCGGTTAAATCCAAGGTACAGCCTGGCTTGGGGTTTGGCATCCATGACGTACCACATTTCCGTTTTTCCATAGGCGTGGTGCATTTCAGCTGCCCGGGTATCGTCCGGGTGTACTTGTACAGATAGAAAATCATTGACGTTCAGCTGTTTGATAAGCAGAGGAAATTCATCTCCGCACATATCATAAATTGTGTTTCCAACTAAATCTGTCAGGTACACTTCCAGTATTTCATTGATGGTGTTTCCTTTTAGAAAACCGTTCTCAATTACAGAGGCGTCCTGATCCAGTCCGCTCAGGAGCCAGGTTTCAGAGCCCCAGACCCGTTCTTTCAGGTTGGGCTTACAGGCCAGGGGATATAGGTTGTTGGTATTCATCAGAAAGTTCCAAATCGGGTGCAGGTGCTAAATTTTTATATAAATAGAAGAGGGAAAGACCCAAGGTTGTGACAGAAAGTCCAAACGTTATGAAGAAGGATTGGTTTCCTACCAGCTGACGCAACGAAGTATCGGTTGCTATTTGCGGAAGCAGAGCAACCAACAGGAATGACATGCCGTTGTTTATGGCATGTAATGCTACACAAGTCCAGTAAGAGCGTGTCCTGTAATATATCCAGCCAAAGAGGCAACCCATAAGAAAGGCGGGTATAGCCTGCCAGGGATTGCCGTGGATAACACCAAACATGACAGCCGACCACACGATGGCTTTCCATGGAGCCATATGCTGCAACATGCCTTTGAGGGCTACACTGCGGAGCAGCCATTCTTCCAGCAGGGGAGCTGCAACCACAACGGCAATAAATGTGGGAACGTTGGTTTCCGTCATCTGTTCAAACATTTTCTTCATAAATTCAGGCATTTCAAGCCAGTCGGTAACAGGATCCAGGATGACAGACATGCTTACAATCAGTATGGGGAGGAGCAGGATGTAAAAAATAAGAGGAACCTGCCCAATCCGGGCGGGCGGATTGGCATAGGGAGGGGTACCTTTCCATGCAGCTTCTTTGTATTTTCCTGAGGCACGCAGGATTACATATATAATTACAACAATAAAGGGGATTACATAGAGTACGGGAATGGCCCACCCGCCGGGGTTATCCAATGATACGGCATTGGGGAACAACCAATTGATAACAAAGGTGGCTGCTGCCGTGACGGCGGCACCTGCTATTAACAGTATGCCAATCATGATCAGCCATGACTCGCCAAGTCCGGGCCGGTAATAATTCATTATTTTTTTCATAGATACATAGGTTACGGGAATAAGGGAGTTGGGTAGTTGCCTGATGTGTGCAGGGCTTCCAGTTGTGCCACAACACCCGGACGGTCTTCCCGGTAAGTTACCCCAAACCAGCGTGCTGTAGTTTCCAAAACACGGCATGTCCCGTTTTCGGATTGAATGGTGTCATTGACCAGGGTAGGCAAGTGGTATTCACTTACCAGATCGTTTTGGTGTTCCTGAAGGAATTGTGCCACCAGGCGTTTGGCTTTGGGGTAGATATCCGGAAGGAAACCCCAGCAGTTCATGGAACAAAGTGCGTTGGCAGCAAGCTCCAAGTCTTCTTGTGTGCCGTCCTCATGGGTGGCAGTGCACAAAATGCGGCCGTCGCTTTCTTTGCGGATCCCCAGGCGTTCTACAATATCTACAAGGAATCCCCGGTTGTTGCGCGTGCATATACCTCTGGATACGGGGCCGGACGGAGATAGTGTGTTTTCCAGCCGGTAGCCGGCCATGGCACAGGAACCCGGTGGCAAATCGTTCCGGTTTAAAAATCCGGCCAGAACATGAAATGCGTCTTTGCCGTAAAAATCATCGGCATTGATTATTCCAAAAGGTGTGTTTACCTTTTCAGACGTTACCAGCAGGGCATGGCCTGTTCCCCAGGGCTTGGTTCTGCCTGCCGGGGGTGTGTAGGGAGGGGGAATACCATCCAATTCCTGTGTGACAAATTCGAAAGGGAAATGTTTGCCGTACCGGGAAGCACAAATTTGTTCAAATTCCGTTTGAAAATCTTTGCGGATTACAAATACAATCTTGCCAAACCCGGCCCGAAGGGCATCGTAAATGGAGTAATCCATAATGGTGTCTCCACCCGGTCCCAGCCTGTCCAGTTGTTTGAGTCCTCCGTACCTGCTGCCCATTCCGGCAGCCATGATAATAAGTGTGGGTTGCATATTGAAAAACCTGCTATATTTGTGAAAAACCTAACCCTATGCGTTCTCGTTTTAAATTTAACCGGCTCCCCGGGTTGCTCAGAAACAGGTTTTTTATTGTGGCTCTGGTATTCATGGTATGGATTCTGTTTTTTGACGACAACAGCTTAACGGGCTGGGTGCGTACTTTGGGTGAATATTATGAGAACAAATCTCAACAAAGATACTATAAAGAACAAATCCGTCAAACAGAAAAAAGCCTGAGGGAATTGCAGTCAAACAAAGATTCCCTGGAGAAATTTGCAAGGGAAAATTATTTTTTTCACAAAGAAGACGAGGATGTGTTTATCATTGCACCAGGTCCTTCAGATCCCGCAGATCGTGTCCCATATAGGTAGGACCTCCGTCACAGGGAACGCGGTGCGGGTTGTAGTAGAACTGGTCAATGCCAAAAACCTGTGCTCCTTCTATATCGTTTCTGAAATCATCACCCACCATTAATGTTTCTTTTTTCTTTCCGTTGATGGCAGTAAGGGCAGCTGTGAATATCCGGGGGTTGGGTTTGTGGTATCCTACTTCTTCCGAGATAAACACTTTGTTTTTGAAAAAGACATCCAGCCCGCTGCTTTGCACTTTTTTGTGCTGAACCTGTTTGAATCCGTTCGTAATAAGCGCTATTGAGGCTCCTTTGCCTGTGATATAATCCAACACTTCATGCGCATAAGGCATGAGTTTTGTCTTTGTGGGCATGAGTTCCAGGTAGGTATCCCCAAAAAGAGAAGCCAGTTTCTCTGCCCCGGGAACGCCTGCTTGCTCTAATGTAATTTCAAACCGCTTGTAACGCAGTATCTTTTGGCTCATTTTCCCCGCTTCGTACAATTCCCACAATGCCAGGTTGTTGGTATGGTACTTTTCGTAGAAAGCATGGGGGTCCGGAATAAATTCTTCCAGATTGTAAATAGAAATCAGCTCTGTAATGCAATCACGGGCATTTGAATCAAAGTCCCATAATGTGTTGTCCAGATCAAACAGGAAAAAGCCGTATTTCATTTTGTAAAGTAATCAATAATCCGCTCTATGGCTCTTTGGCAGACGGGACAAAAAGCAGGTGCCCGGTTGGTATGCATACGGCAATCTTCTGCGGGACGGTACATTCCTTTAGCCATATAGGCAGCGCCTTCAAACAGGCCTACTCCCGGAATGTCCATCATGTCTTCCCATTTGGAAGCAAAATCTACCCGGGTGGTGATATTGGCTTCCCAAGGTTCAACATCTGTGGGGTACATGTCTAAATAGGCAACTTCGGATTCGTAATATTCATCGGCCAAACCCGCAAAACTGTGCCCGAATTCATGGACAAAAACCTCTTTGCTTAGTGGGTGATCAGACGTACCAATACCGTAATAGTTATAAATGCCTCCTCCTCCATACCGGGTTGAATTTACAAGGACAAATAAGGCATCAAAGGGAGCTCCGGAAACGGCCTTTGCCAACAGAGAAAAATCCGGCAGGGTGAGGTACCTTTCCAGGTAAAATGTGTGAAAGGCACTGTACAACGCGGTGTGCGCCCAAAAATCGTGCTGAGGCAAAGACGGTCCCGAATCTTCAGATACGAGGGGAAGAATCCAGATGTTAAAATCTGTTTTTCTAGACTTAAAAGGCTCGTATTCAAAAAGATATTGTGCAAAACGTGCGGCGTCTTTTCTGAATTTATCCAGCTCTCCGGCTCGGTAGCCCTCGGCAACAAAAAGAAGGTCCACATGGTTTTCAACAGGACCGTTTTGTAAGAGGGCTTCCGCTGTATAAACCGGTTTTTCTTCTCGTATCAGTTGGTCCTTGGGGTCTATCCGGAAAGTCTTCAAGGGGACCCACTTTCCGGTTTGTGCCACCCGCCGGGATATTTCAAACAAAACAGGTTCTTTTGGAAAAGGCATCCATAAAGAAGTGGAAAACGCCTTATCTGTTTCCAGTGCTTCCTGTGTGGTTATCCACTCAGAAAATAAAGAATTAAAGCCTTTTGAAAAAAGAAGCAGGTTATTGCTTGCGTATACTTTGTATTGGTATTCGCCATAAGAAAAAGGAACAGCCAGCCGGGTTTTGGACCCTGTCCAAAGCTGTTCTTTGTGCAACGAGTGCAGGAATACGTCTTGTTGCCGGGCATTGCCGGTAAATACCAGGTCAACACGCAGTCTTTCCGGTGTAAAATAGGAGTCATAATCAACCGGTTGTGCCCGGGATATGAGGAGCTGACCCAGGCACAAGGTCACAAGAAGCCATTTTTTCATGGTAGGGGGTATTAATGTCCTGTATAATTGGATGGAGTAATCTGCAGCAATTCATCTTTTACTTCCTCGCTGACGGCCAGGCCGCGGATAAAGGTATGCAGGTACTCTTTATCAATATGCATGTTGGTACGCGTAAACTCTTTAAGCGTTTCGTAAGGTTGCGGGTAATTCTCCCTTCTGAGGATGGTTTGGATGGCTTCAGAGATGACTGCCCAGTTTTCTTCCATGTCTCTTTCAATGGCTTCTCTGTTCAGAAGCAATTTTCCAAATCCTTTTTGCAAGGCTTTAAAGGCAATAAGTGTGTGTGCCAGGGGAACTCCCAGGTTGCGGGAAACGGTGGAATCTGTCAGGTCTCTTTGCAAACGTGAGATGGGCAGTTTGGCTGCCAGGTGGTCAAACAGGGCGTTGGCCACCCCCAGGTTGCCTTCTGCGTTTTCAAAATCAATAGGATTGATTTTGTGCGGCATGGCAGAAGAACCAATTTCCTGGTCTTTAATACGTTGTTTGAAGTAATTCATTGATATGTAAGACCACATATCCTTGGCCAGGTCTATGCATATGGTATTGATGCGTAGCAGGTTGTGGCACATGGCTGCCAGGTGGTCGTAATGTTCAATCTGCGTTGTGGGGAATGAGCGTTGAAGTCCCAGTGTTTTGTTCAGGAATTTGTCTGCAAATTTGTGCCAGTCAATCTGCGGGTAGGCTACGTTGTGGGCATTGAAATTACCTGTTGAACCTCCAAATTTTCCGGCAAAAGGGATTAACTCCAGGCTTTTAATTTGTTCTTCAAGCCTGACTTTGAAAACCATGAGTTCCTTTCCCAGTCTGGTGGGTGAGGCAGGCTGGCCGTGTGTGTGCGCCAGCATGGGGACCGACCCCCATTCGTTTCCTTTTTCTTCCAGCAAAGTTACAAGCTGTTTTAGCAGGGGAAGGTACTCTTTTTGAAGGGCGTGTTTCAGGCTCAACGGGAGGGCTGTATTGTTAATATCCTGAGAGGTAAGACCAAAATGGATGAATTCTGCATAATTGGACAAGCCCATAGCTTTCATCTTGTTTTTGAGGAAATACTCTACGGCTTTAACGTCGTGGTTCGTTACTTTTTCCTGTGCCTTGATTACTTTGGCGTCTGTAATGGAAAAGTTTTTGTACAGGTTACGCAGGATTGGGTACCAGCGGGAATCCACCTCTTTTAATTGAGGCAGAGGTAATTTGCATAAAGCTATAAAATACTCAACTTCAACTTGAAGACGGTATCTGATAAGTGCAAATTCTGAAAAATACTGATTTAAAGGGGCCGTATGCAGATAATACCTTCCATCTATGGGAGATATGGCCAGCAAAGGGTTAAATTCCATAAGTATAGTATTAGGTTAATTAACAAAGATACTCATTTTTTTATAGAGGCTGATTATTTGCCGGGCAGGCTCTACATCATGTACGCGAAGCACAGAAACTCCCTTATGAAGCAGGTGCAGGTGCAAGGCCGAGGTGGCAACCAAAGCATGTTCCGGAGTCGTATTCAAGGGCAGGTACGTCATCCTTTTACGGGAAATCCCGACCAGCAGGGGAAATACCGGCTTTCCTGTACTGTCAGCAGGTACAAGGGAAGGGAGTGCCTCCAGGACCTGGAAATCTTGTTCTGTGTTTTTGTTGAATCCAAAACCCGGGTCTAAAAACACGTGTTGTATGCCCCATTTTGCCGCTGTTTCGGCTATTTTTAAAAAAAAGCGGGCTATGCCTTCCGTGCCCTCATAAGGTTCCTGGTGCATGGCTATCCAGGGAAGCTGCAACGAAGCGATCAGGGGCACCATTCCCGTATCTGCGCTGCCGGCCATAATGTCGTTTACCCAAAACGGACCTATCAGGGAAAACGTTTTTTCTACGATCCCCGGCCTGAACGTGTCGATAGAGAAAACAGTATCGGGAAATCTTTCGGTCAGTTCCTTAAGAACGGGTTCCAGTCTTTTCCATTCTTCTGATTCCGGGACTCTGACGGCTCCCGGACGCGTAGAACAGGCCCCGATGTCCACAACATCTGCTCCCTGTCGGACCATTTGTTCAATGCGCCGGAAAGCCTCTGCGGGACCGGGTACCCGGGATCCCGCATAAAAAGAATCGGGGGTCAGGTTTAGAATCCCCATGACGGCCGGAAAAGTAATTTTCATAAAACAAAAATAATAAAAAAACAGGGACACGATTTTTTGTGTAATTTTGTACTATGTTAATTGTATTGGAAGGTTTGGACGGAGCCGGTAAATCTACCCAGCTTAAAGCAATGGAAACGTATTTTACGGAATGCAGTAAATCGGTTCAATTCATGCATTTTCCACAGTACGAGACTCCGGTCTTCGGGGCGCTTATTTCCCGGTTTTTACGTGGCGAAAGCGGTGACAACTATTCGGTTGATCCTTACCTGGTGGCGCTTTTGTTTGCAGGCAACCGGTACGAAAAATCGGAGCAGCTAAAAGAATGGCTGAACCAAGGAGAAGTAGTCATATTGGACAGGTATGTCTATTCAAACATTGCGTTTCAATGTGCCAAAATTGACAGTTTGCAAGAGAGGGAACGGTTGCGCCAATTTATACTCCATATGGAGTTTGTCCATTTTGGTATTCCCAGACCGGATATCAATCTTTTTCTTGACGTTCCCCTTGATTTTGTAAAAGAAAACCTGATTCTGGGACGTAAAGGAGAAGACAGGCTGTATCTGGAAGGTAAGGAGGATATACATGAAGCTTCGGTAGATTTTCAGCAGCGTGTCCGTGATGTATACCTGGAGCAGGCTGCTTTGGATACATCGTTCAGGATTGTCTCTTGTAAAGATGCAGCAGGGAAAATGGCCGGTTGGCAGGAAATATTTGAACGCATTAAACCGTATTTGCCATGAGGAAAATAGCCCGCTTAGTACTTGGTGTTTTATTTGTTTTTTCCGGTATAGTTAAGGCGGTGGATCCGGTAGGCTTTAGCCTTATTCTGACTGAATATTTCAGGGCTTTTGGTGTGGCTTTTTTGGAACCTCTTTCACTGGTGGGGGCTATTGCCCTGTCTTCTGCGGAATTTGTGCTGGGGGTACTGTTGCTTCTTGATTTTAGAAAATGCCTGGCAGCCTGGGGCGTTTTTTTATTTATGGGCTTTTTTACGCTGCTAACCTTATTCCTGGCTGTTTTTAATCCCGTAGATGATTGCGGATGTTTTGGAGAGGCAGTAAAGCTGACCAATTGGCAGACATTTTTTAAAAATCTGGTTTTTTTGCCGTTAGCCGTTTTGCTTTTTCTGCAGCGAAACAAAACAGCGCCTGTGGCCCGGGCAAGAGCAGAATGGCCTGTTTGCATTTTCTTTGCAGGGGTTGTTCTGTTTGTGTCTGTATACAGTTACCGCCACCTTCCGCTTGTCGATTTCAGGGGGTTTAAGGTGGGCAATGACATTGCTTTTCTTTTGGAAGAGGCCCGTAATAAACCGGAATTTTTGTTTAAAACAGAATTGATTTACAGCCGGGACGGACAACAGAAAGTATTTACACCGGATGCCCTTCCGGACAGCAGCTGGACATTTGTAGCCGCCAGTACCCAAGAGGTAAGAACGGGAGTACGTCATAAGGTGTCCGATTTTTCTGTATTTGATGCTACAGGCCAATCGGTGACAGATTTGTTGTTGAATGAAAGGGAAACAGCCCTTGTCCTGTTGATAACATCTGAAGACAACCTGGATGAGAAGGTATTAAGCCGTATAAAACCTTTGGTAGCTGAAAGGAAAACAAAGGGAGCTCCGTTTTATGCCATAAGTGCACTTCCGGCAACGTACACAGAACAGCTTTTGCAGGAGCACGGTGTGGAAATGCCGGTATATACGGCAGACAGAAATACGTTGCTTACGGTAATCCGTTCCACACCGGGGCTGATGGTCCTTAGGCAGGGAACGGTCATGGCCAAATACGGATACCGGGATATACCTTCTCTTAGAAACTGGGAAAAGATGCAGCAAGAAGATCCGGAACTGGTTGTAACCCGTGCCAGCATTCATGTACGGCTTAGGACACAACTCTTTGTTGCAGGACTGTTGCTGTTGATTTATCTTTTACGTAAAGGGTTCTGGTTTTCCAGAGAACGCTATTGAACGTATTATAAAGTCCGTCTGATTTCTACTATTGTGTAGGCCTCTATAATGTCACCTACTTTGATGTCGTTGTATCCGTCAATGTTCAAGCCGCAGTCGTAGCCGGATTGCACTTCTTTTACATCGTCTTTAAAACGCTTGAGCGAGCCCAGTGTACCGGTATAGATTACAATGCCGTCCCTTATGATGCGTACTTTTGCGTTTCTGGTGATCTTGCCCTCTTTGACCATACAGCCGGCAATGGTGCCGATTCGGGAAATCTTGAAAGTTTCACGAACCTCCACGGTGGCTGTAATTTCTTCTTTCTCTACCGGGGCCAACATGCCTTCAATTCCTTTGGTAACATCTTCAATGGCATCGTAAATTACAGAATACAGGCGGATTTCAATTTCTTCCTTTTCTGCCAATTTTCTGGCAGAGGCAGACGGGCGTACCTGGAATCCAATGATAATGGCATTGGATGCCGTAGCAAGCAACACATCCGATTCGGATATACCACCTACTGCTTTGTGGATTACGTTGACCTGCACTTCTTCCGTTGTTAGCTTAATCAGGGAATCTGCCAGAGCTTCTATGGAACCGTCCACATCTGCTTTAACAATAATGTTCAGTTCCTGGAAGTTGCCTACTGCAATACGGCGTCCAATCTCTTCCAGGGTAATGTGCTTCTGCGTACTGATTCCCTGGATGCGGATTAGCTGTTCCCGTTTGGCAGCAATATCACGTGCTTCTTTCTCGTCTTCCATTACCATAAACAGCTCTCCGGCTGCAGGGGCTCCGTTCAGGCCCAGTACAGAAACAGGACTGGAAGGACCGGCTTCTTCTACCTTTTGGCCTCTTTCATTAAACATGGCACGGACTCTTCCTGTACAGCATCCGCTCAGCAGGATATCTCCCTGCTTTAGTGTGCCGTTCTGGACCAGAATGGTTGCCAGATAACCACGGCCTTTGTCCAGAGAGGATTCAATGATGGTTCCTGCGGCACGTCTGTTTGGATTGGCCTTAAGTTCCAGCAAATCGGCTTCCAGAAGGATTTTTTCCAGCAGTTTGTCCACGTTGGTTCCCTTTTTTGCCGAGATTTCCTGACATTGGTATTTTCCTCCCCAATCTTCCACCAGGATGTTCATATTGGCCAGTTGTTCGCGTATTTTTTCAGGGTTAGCTCCCTGCTTGTCAATTTTGTTAATGGCAAAGACCATAGGTACTCCGGCTGCCGAAGCATGGTTGATGGCTTCTACGGTCTGCGGCATGATGGCATCGTCTGCAGCAATGATAATGATAGCCATGTCTGTAACCTTCGCCCCCCGTGCCCTCATGGCGGTAAAAGCCTCGTGTCCGGGTGTGTCCAAAAAGGTAATCAGGCGTCCGTTTTCCAGGCGGACACTGTAAGCACCAATGTGCTGGGTAATGCCTCCGGCTTCTCCGGCAATGACGTTGGCATCGCGAATGTGGTCAAGCAGGGATGTCTTTCCATGGTCAACGTGTCCCATAACGGTAACAATGGGCGGCCTTTCACACAAATCTTCCGGGCTGTCTTCTTCTTCCTGGATGGTATCATGCAATTCAGCCGTAACAAATTCTACCTGGTACCCAAATTCTTCTGCTACCAGGACCATGGCTTCCGCATCCAGACGCTGGTTGATAGAGACCATCAAACCCAGGTTCATACAGGCATCAATGACTTTCACTACAGGTACATCCATGAGGGTAGCCAGCTCGTTTACCGTAACAAATTCTGTGACTTTCAATACAGTGCTTTCGCTTTCCAGGCGTTCCTGTTCTATCGCCATTCTCTGGCTTACAATTTCCCGTTTTTCACGGCGGTGCTTGGCTCCCCGGGTTTTACCCCTGCCTTCTGTCATGCGGGCGTATGTTTCTTTGATTTGTTTTTGGATGGCATCTTCGTCCACCTCTGCATGAATGGGTTTGAAGCGCTCTTTTCCTCGTCCTTTTGCACGGGTGCTGTCAGTACGTTTGGCAGATACTTTGTTTACATCTACACGTTCCCTTTGGGGTTTTTGGATACGTTCCCGTTTGGTTTTCTGTTTTTCGGGTTTTGCCTTTTCCCGGGAATCTGTTTGTTTTTTCCTGTCAAACTGAGACAAATCGATTTGACCGGTAATTTTGGGACCGGCCAGTTTTTCTACCTCTGTATGAATATGTATGGGAGTTGTTGCCTTGGGTGTAACAGGTATTTTCTTTGCCGGTTTGGCTTTTCCTGTCGGTTTTGCTTTGTCTGCGGGATGTTCCGCTTGTGCAGCAGGTTCCTTTTTCACCACGGAAGGACCCTTTGCTACGGAAGGCTCTGCTTTTGTTACGGAAGGCTCTGTTTTTGTTGCGGAAGGCTCTGCTTTTGTTGCGGAAGGTTTCTCTGTTGCAGCGGAGGACTTTTCCTTTGCTATAACAGGTTTTTCTTTTGCTGCAACGGGTTTTTTACTTGCAGCCGCAGGTTTGCTTTCTTTGACAGAAAATTGACTCAAATCAATTTTGCCTAACACGGTGGGACCTGTTTCTGCAGCTTTCGTTTCCGGAGCAGGCTTTGGTTTGGTTGCAGGTTTTTGTTCTACTACAGGTTTTTGTTCTGCTACAGGTTTTTGTTCTGCTACAGGCTTTTGTTCGGCTACAGGCTTTTGTTCTGGCGCAGGTTTACTTTCTTTGACAGGAGCCTGTTCCGGGCCGGATGCCGGAGTTGCAACAGGTGCTTCCGGAGTATCTTCCTGAGTTACATCTTTGACTTTCAGGATGATTTTTCGTGATTCTTCCTTAAGCTGCAATTCCTTGTTGAATTCTTTTTCAACAAGTGCATAAGCCTGAGGAGAAATCTTGCTATTTGGGGAGGGATCAACGTCCACGCCGTTCTTTTTAAGAAAATCGGTCAGTGTGCCAATCCCAATATTAAACTCCTTGACAACTTTGCTTATGCGAATACCTTGGTTTTCCGACATATATTATTCCTTATTCTATTCTGTTGTATCGTTTTCAAATTCTGAGCGCAAGATGCGGACGACGTCTGTTACGGTTTCTTCTTCCAAATCTGCTCTTCTGATCAATTCCGGTATGGGTATGGCTAAAACACTTTTTGCCGTATCGCAGCCAATTTGTTTGAGGGCATCCAGAATCCACTGATCAATTTCGTCATTAAACTCATCCAGCATAACGTCTTCTTCGTCCTCGTCCACTTCCCTGAAAACATCAATTTCATACCCTATGAGCATGCCTGCCAGTTTGATGTTGGAGCCTCCTTTTCCAATAGCCAAAGATACTTCATTGGGTTTCAGGTAAACTCCCACACGTTTTTCTTCTTCATTAATCCTTATAGAAGTGATTTTGGCCGGACTTAACGCCCTTTGGATGAGCAATTGCGGATTGGTTGTCCAGTTGATAATATCTATGTTCTCATTTCTTAGCTCCCTGACAATCCCATGGATCCGGGAACCCTTAACGCCCACGCAGGCTCCCACCGGGTCTATGCGGTCATCATAAGATTCTACCGCAACTTTTGCACGTTCTCCCGGAATACGGACAATTTTCTTAATAGTAATAAGTCCGTCGTATATTTCTGGTACATCTTGTTCAAAAAGCCTTTCCAGGAATTTGGGGGCTGTACGCGACAGGGTGATCACGGGTACGTTGTTCCGCATTTCAACAGATATAACAACGGCCCGTACAGTATCACCTTTCCGGAAGTAGTCGCTGGGAATTTGCTCCGATTTGGGCAAAATGAGTTCGTTCCCTTCCTCGTCCAGAACAAGGACTTCTTTTTTCCACACCTGGTAAACTTCTCCCACCAGGATTTCACCTACCCGCTCTATGTATTTCGCATACACATTGGCTTTTTCAATATCCATAATCCTGCCGGCTAAATTCTGTCGAAGGGTTAGAATGCCGCGGCGTCCAAACTCAGAAAGCTTGACTTCTTCTGTGTAGGACTCTCCGACTTCGTAGGAGTCGTCAATTTTTGATACTTCTGCCAGGGAGATCTGGGTGTTTGGGTCTTCGACCGTTTCCACTACTTCTCTGTTTCTCCAGATTTCAAAATCTCCTTTGTCGATATTTATTATAACATCAAAATTATCTGTACTCCCATACATTTTAGTTAACTGGGAACGGAAAACATCTTCCAGGACGCTCATCATAGTAGGGCGGTCTATGTTCTTCAATTCCTTGAATTCAGCGAATGTACTGATCAGATTTAAACCTTCCATTATCGGTAATCTTATTTTTTGTAATAAAAAAGAGGACCAAGGTCCTCTTGCACATGTTCCTAATCAACTGCAAATTTAATTATATTCCTGATTCTTAACAAATTTATTTTTGGATTTGCAATATTTCATTATTGGAACGAAATTTGTTCAGAATCAGAAATACCAGGAAAGATATGGAACTAACAGCCCAAATGATCGCAGACCAACTGCAAGGAGAGGTTGCGGGGAATCCCCACGTCATTGTTAAAAGTGTTGCCCGCATTGAATACGGTAAGCCGGGAACGGTTTGTTTTCTTGCCAATTTGAAATATGAAAAGCACTTATACAAGACAAAGGCATCTGTTGTTTTGGTTAATAGGAATTTTTCACCAAAAGGAGAAATTCAGGCTACGTTGGTAAGGGTAGATGATGCCTACGTTGCCGTAGCTCGGCTGATAGGCATGTTTGCTGTAGGAAAGAAGAAGGATGGCTGGGAATTTCCACACACCGTTTTGCGCAGGGCCACTATAGGTAAAAAAGTATATCTTGGAGCACACAGTTATATTGGTAAACGTTCTTTTATTGGAAATGGCGCTCAGATTTACCCGCAAGTATATATTGGCGAACGGGTGAGGATTGGGGCAGGTACCATTTTGTATCCGGGCGTTAAGGTATATGATGAGTGTATTATTGGAGAAAATTGTATCATCCATGCCAACGCTGTAATTGGGTCGGACGGATTTGGTTTTGCTCCAACTAAAGAGGGAACGTACCTGAAAATTCCCCAGACCGGAAATGTGGTTATTGAAGACAATGTGGAAATTGGAGCCAACACGGTCATAGACAGAGCTACCATGGGGTCAACCATTATTCGTAAGGGAGTTAAACTGGACAATCTGATTCAGATTGCCCACAACGTGGAAGTAGGAGCCCATACGGTAATAGCCGCACAGTCCGGTATTGCCGGATCTACACGATTGGGAAGCCATTGTATGGTGGGAGGGCAGGCCGGATTTGCAGGGCACCTGACCGTTGCTTCCGAAACAAAGGTAGGAGCTCAGGCGGGAGTGATTGGGTCTGTGAAGGAAGAAGGGACGACTTTGCTGGGTATGCCGGCTATTGATCACAAAACGTACATGAAGGCGTATGCGCTTTTCAAGAAAACAGGGCAGCGGGGAAAATGAAACAACAAACCATCCGGAGAGAAATAACGTTCAAAGGAACGGGTTTGCATACCGGTCATCCTGTTGAGATGCATATCCTGCCCGCTCCCGAAGGATACGGTATTTGTTTTCAACGAACAGATGTACAGAAACAACCGGTAATACCTGCCCAGGCCTGTTACGTTGCCCATACAAACAGAAGTACTGTTTTAGCGCTTGATGGAGCAGAAGTAGGAACTACGGAACACTTGCTGGCGGCTTTGTATGGTATGGGGATTGATAACGCACATATAAACCTGAACGGTCCCGAGGTTCCTATCCTGGACGGTAGCGCATGGCCTTTTGCCCTTGCACTGAAAGATACGGGGGTTGTAGTGCAACAAGAGGAAAGAACGTATTTTACACCTCAAACTCCTATTTTTTATGAAGAAAAAGATACCGGAACGTCCATTATAGTAATTCCTGCACCTGTTTTTTCAGTTGGTATGCTTGTAGATTTTACTCCGCGGTTGGTGGGCAAGCAGGGATTTTATTATTCGTCAGCGATAGATTTTCTTCAAGATTTGGCTCCGGCCAGAACGTTTGTGTTTCTGGACGAAGTATTGCCTCTTTTAAAAAAAGGGCTGATAAAGGGGGGGGATATGGACAATGCCCTGGTAATAGCAGATCAGGAAGTGGATGCAGCAGATATGAGGTTGCTGCAGATGCTGTTTAAAGATTCCGCCAGGCATTTGCATACGGGATATATAAATAAGGAAGGACTGCGTTTTCCCAACGAATGTGCCAGGCATAAAACGGTGGATTTGTTGGGAGATTTGATGCTGGCAGGGAAACGCCTCCATGCTTTAGTAGCCGCACATAAGCCGGGACACAAAGCCAATGTTGCCGTTGCCCGGATGATAAGAAACCAATGTTTAGACAATGAAAGCAGCGCAAAAATTTAATGTGGTACATCCCGGTGCAAAATTGGGAGCGGGTGTAGAGGTGGGACCTTTTACAACCATAGCGGAACATGTAGAAATTGGAGAAGGTACCGTTATCGGCCCCCATGTCTGCATTATGGATTACGTACGTATTGGTGCCGGTTGTAAGATTTTTCCCGGAGCTGTCATTGGTGCCATTCCTCAGGATTTGAAATTTGCCGGAGAGGTATCGTATGTTGACATTGGCAATAACGTGATCGTACGCGAATATGCCACCATCAACAGAGGTACACGCGCCAGTGGTAAAGGGGTTACAAAAATTGAGGACAATTGTCTGATTATGAGCTATGTGCATGTGGCTCATGATTGTCATATTAAACAACATGTCATTTTGACATCTTATGTAGGATTGGCAGGTGAAACGGATGTAGATGATTATGCCATCCTGGGCGGTGCTTCCGCAGTACATCAGTTTTCACACATAGGTACACATGCCATGGTGGCAGGAGGTTCTCATATTAGAAAAGATGTGCCTCCTTATGTACTTGCCGGACGCGACCCCCTGTGTTTTGGAGGGGTTAATATCATTGGTTTACGTCGACACGGTTTTACCCAGCAACAAATTGAAAGAATCAGGGACGTGTACAGGATTATTTACCAAGTGGGGATGAACGTAAGCGATGCTTGCCGTAAAGTGGAAGAAGTGCTTGAACCCTCTGTGGAACAGGATATTATTCTTTCTTTCATACGGTCTTCGCAACGGGGAATTATCCCTCATAAAGCAAATATTCCGGATGATTAGTGAGCGAACAACGGGTTGGTTTCCTACTGCATACTGGCCTCCCATAACTTTTTTCTCTCTTGTATACCCTAACGGTATATGGGTTGTAGAACAACACGAACATTATACCAAACAAACCGTTCGCAACCGGTGCTCCATTTGCGGTGCCAACGGACCGCAGGATCTGATTATTCCGGTTAAACGTAAAAGAGGAAGCAAGACGATGATTCAAGATGTCATGCTGGATCTGTCACAGGATTGGCAGCGCATCCACTGGCTGGCGCTGGAATCTGCCTACAGTTCATCTCCTTTTTATGAGTATTACCGAGAGGAAATAAGGCAGTTTTATACATGCACCGGACAGGTTTCACTTTTTGAATACAATTTGTCTATTCTTACATGGTGTCTGGATGTCTTGCAAGCAGATATTTCCATACATGTTACAGACAGGTACCTCCCGGACTACGGAGAAAGAGATTACCGCTACCGGCTTCCTTCGGTAAATACGAAACCTTATTATCAGGTTTTCTCCTACAAGCAGGGATTTGTACCGGGACAGAGTATTCTGGATCTTATTCTGAATGAAGGTCCGGAAGCCTGGAAAGGATTCCGGACCGAATGACACGTTTAAAAACGAAAGCCTAAGGTCAGGGCTACCCGTAAGCGTGATAAGGTGTTGATTCCCGGAGCCGGCTGGCCTTCAATATCGTACAGTGAAAAATATTCACTCTGCTTAAGGCGGTATGAAGCACCCAGGTCTGCAAAGAATTGTTTTCCTCGTATGCCCAGTCCGCCGGATACCATATGGGTGTCGGGCAACCCCTCTTCTCCGGCACTGTAAAAACTGTAACCGCCCCGGAGGGCTATTAAAGAAGCTATTCTGACTTCTGCTCCTGCTCTGAAAATATGGGACATTTTAAATTGGTACGCACTGGAACCGTTACGAATATCCCGGTTTTCATCTTCAAAAACCGTTCTGTCGTGATACGCCGCCATGTGCATGGTTGTATAATCGACACCTTCGTAATCGAGTGTAATCAGTCCCACGTTGCCAAATACGTAGGACAAACCTGCGTTGTAACGCCATGGGGTACGTACTTTATAGGAATACGTTCCGTAAGGGCTATCTGCATACTCTTTGCCATCCAGGAATTGGGCACTCATTTTTTCCTGCCACTCATCTGTAAGTGAAGTCCATGTTGGCGTTGTAACACTTAGTCCAAGACGCAGGTTGTCTACAAGGAGGGCAATGACCCCCAGCTTTACGTTGAATCCGGATCCTGTTGTAATCTGGCTGTACGTATGGGAGAAACTTGAAAAACCTGTTTGGAATTCCCGGGCGTTTTGGGCTGTTTCCGTAAATTTTTCGTACGTACGGTAGTAAATGTTACGAAACGTCAGGCTGGTCCCGACAAAAATACGGTCATTGAAATTAAACCCCATGTTCAGCAGGTAATCCCCCATACTTCCTTTTGATTCTTTTAGAAAGCGCTGGTCCAGAAGTCCACCCACATAAATTTCTTTTTGTTCCTCGTCCAGGTTTTCTGTTCCTGCAATATACTGGTCATCCGTTCCGGGAACCAGGTCCAGCAGGTAGGTGTTCCAGGCCAGAATTGACCTCCAGGGAGCATTGGAATCGTAGTACGGGTTGTACCCATCTGTTGTTTGTTCCAGCTTATGGGAAGGAATTCCGTCAGTTAGGGTGGCAACGGGAGTGAGCCAGCTTGTGTTGGAACCGTTGTACCGTACAGAGGTAAGCTGTGTAAAGTCTTGTACCTTGTTGTATCCCAAAGCATAAGAAAAGGAAACCAGCCCACGGCTGTTGGACGTATTCCGGGAACCAACGAACCCCAATTCCGACACACCCAACTTGTTGTACTTTTCACTGTCCGGTTGTCCAAAATAATTTACCTGAGAAAATTCGGTAGTCAGTGCCGGAGTAAAAGTGATCTCGGCATAGGGGTAAAGGGCAGATGCTGCCGGGTTCAGACTGAGGGAGCCAAAATCTCCCCCCAGAGCTGTTCCTGCATTTCCAAAAGCCATGGACCTGGCAGTTCCCTGGTAACTTAGTTGTGAATACCTAAAAGCATCCCACGCGTTTTGTCCAAACAAGGAACAGGGAACAAGCAAAACTATAAGAATCAGGTGTTTTCTCATTGTAATTGGAGTAAGTAAAAATAGTATACCCGGGTTCTTTGTTATTCCCGGTTACCTTCTGTGGTAAGAACTTCCGGAGCGCGAGCTTGTAGTACCGGTACTACCCGAGGTGCTGCCGGAATACGAAGACCGCGAACCTGAACTTACACTGCTACGCGTTCCCGAGACAGCAGCATTGCCGGAAGACGTATTGCTTCTGTAAGAGGAAGACCTGCTTTCTGTGGTAGAAGTATTGCTTCTGGTAGTAGAAGTACTGCTTCTGGATGTGCCCGAATTGCTTCTTACACCGGATTCGGAATTGTTCCGTTGGTTGACGGTTGTGGAAGAACGTTGTCCTTCCCGGTAAAAGCTACGGCTGTTGCCGGGGTTTGTTGTAGTAGTTGTAGTATTTTTTGAGGCATTGGAAGACCTGCGGTAGAACGTGTTTTCACCGGCAGATTGCTCAGTACGTGATACCGCCCCATCAGTTCCTTCTCTGTATACGGCTCCCGATCCGGTAGCCTGGTTTGTGGTTCTGTTTACCCTGCTGTATTCTGTAGCCTTGCCGGTTTCACGAACGCTTTCTTCTCTGGCTCCCGATACCTGATTGATTTGTGGGTTAACCCTTCTGTAGGATCCGCCGGAACGTGATGTGGCTGATGCTGTACCCGAAGATGTGCCTGCTGGGTTCATCTTGTCACCGGGAGTTACGCGACGTGCGTTTCTGTTGTCTGTTCCGTAGGTAGGTTTATTATGGCGGTTTGCCTGGTATGGCGGGTATGGATTGTGATAGGGATTGTATGGATTGTAATAGGAAAACCCGTAGCCCCATCCGGGGTAATACCAGTCATAATACCAATACGGTAGGTACCAGTAACTAGAGAACCTGTACGGAGAATACCACCAGGGATTATGCCAATGAGGAGAATACCACCAGGGGTTATGCCAATAAGGCGAATACCAATGGGAATAGTATCCCCAATAGTTGTAAGGTCCGTAACCATACCAGGAGCCGTAATACCAGTCATCCATTGCAAAGTTCATGTTGATAGTCAGGGAGAAATTATCTTCCGGATTATCGTTGAACATTTCCAGTTTTCGTTCGTAAGAATCATCCTGCGTATTCATAATCAGGTAGGTGGTACCCGATTTTACATCTATATCAACAGTACCCTCCGGGTCTGTGTAAACAGTTTCTACACGTGTGCCTTCCCTGCCGGCCTGCTCAAGTGTCTTGTTCTTCAACTCTTCAGCTTCCTGAGCTGTAGCAAACAGGTGTACACGGGCCGTCACCCCCGGCCTGAGATACGTAGCGTCATCGTATGCAGAAGAAGCTGTGTGGTAACTTGTTCCGCATGAAACTACCAACAGTCCGGCGAACATTATCCAAATGGAAAATAATTTTTTCATTTTGCACCTCCTGTAATTAATTGTTTCAAATTATGTACTTTTGCATCAAATATACAAAAAAGCCGGTAAATGCCAGGTTTTTTAATAAAAAATGTTACAAATTTTGTACCAATAAACAGAGGGGAAATGGCAAAAGAAATCAGAAACAGAGAAGAAAATTATTCAGAATGGTATAACAACCTGGTGATTAAAGCAGATTTGGCTGAAAATTCTGCAGTCAGGGGATGTATGGTTATCAAACCGTACGGGTATGCCATATGGGAAAAAATGCAAGCAGAATTGGACAGGCGTTTTAAAGAAACAGGGCATGTCAATGCGTATTTTCCTTTATTTATACCTAAATCGTTTCTGAGCAAAGAAGCAGAACATGTGGAAGGGTTTGCCAAAGAATGTGCCGTGGTGACACACCACCGACTGAAAGCCGATCCGGATGGGAAGGGATTGATTGTAGATCCCGATGCCCGTCTGGAAGAAGAGCTGGTGGTAAGGCCAACGAGTGAAACCATTATTTGGAACACCTATAAGAGCTGGATTAAGTCCTACAGGGATCTGCCCATATTATGTAATCAGTGGGCCAATGTGGTTCGCTGGGAAATGCGCACGCGTCTTTTTTTAAGAACCACGGAGTTTTTATGGCAGGAGGGACATACAGCTCATGCTACAGAACAGGAAGCTGTGGAGGAAACAAATAAGATGGTAGGAGTTTATGCAGATTTTGCCAGAGAAATTATGGCGCTGCCCGTATGGGTGGGACCCAAAACAGCGTCTGAACGGTTTGCCGGTGCGGTAGATACACTTTGTATAGAAGCCCTTATGCAGGATGGAAAAGCCCTTCAGGCAGGAACGTCGCATTTTTTGGGACAAAATTTTGCCAAGGCTTTTGATGTGCAGTTTGCCAACAAAGAAGGACAACTGGAGTATGTCTGGGCTACAAGCTGGGGAGTTTCTACCCGGTTGATGGGTGCTTTGGTGATGGCTCATTCGGATAACCACGGGCTGGTCCTTCCTCCGTTGCTGGCTCCCATTCAGGTTGTCCTGGTTCCCATTTATAAAGGTGAAGAAGAAAGGGTAGCCAGTTGCTCCCATCTTGAACAATTAAAAGAAAAGCTTGAGGCCAAGGGGTTGAAGGTAAAACTGGATGACAGGGATAACGTCCGCTCCGGTTTTAAATTTACAGAATGGGAAGTAAAAGGCGTTCCGTTGCGCCTGGCTGTTGGTCCCCGGGATCTGGCAAACGGCACCGTGGAACTGGCGCGCAGGGATACACTTACAAAAGAGGTGGTTCCGTTGGAAGGTGTAGAGGATAAGGCAGTTCAGCTTATGAAAGAGATTCAGGATAATATTTACAGGAAGGCGCTGGATTTCAGGGAAAAAAACACATTTGAAATAGACAGTTACAGTGAATTCTGCAATAGAATAGAAGAAGGAGGGTTTTTCCTTTGCCATTGGGACGGTACAGCAGAAACAGAAGCCCGGATTAAGGAAGAAACAAAGGCAACCATACGGTTGATTCCCTATGAAGAGAACCCCATACCCGGAAAGTGTATGGTCACCGGAAAGCCTTCCCGCCAAAGGGTTGTTTTTGCACGGGCTTATTAATTACAGGTAGTATGAAACGAACATATTTTATACGTACTTTAGTTGTACTTTTTGTAATGATTCTTCCTATAACTGCTTTGTTTGCTCAGGAGGAAGTGGCAGGGGATACAATAAAAATCCCTACGTATGAAGAACTTGCCAGGATGTATACCCGCCTGGTTTCACAAGTTGACTCGGCAAGGCAACGGGCTGTAGAAGATTCTATCCTGATTGCTCGTTTTGTTGAAGAAAGCAGGCAGGCGGCACTGGCCAGCATGCCTCCTCCAAAGAAGCCGACGTTTTGGACAAACTCCCTGCTTTCGCAGGTAAACTTTTCTCAGACATCCCTCACCAATTGGGCGGCCGGAGGAAACAGTTCTGTTTCTTTGGGAGGATATATAGATGCCAAGGCAAACTATGCAAAAAACGACATCATCTTTCAAAACCGCTTTCAGGCCGGGTACGGGTTTGTTAAAACGATTGGTGATATTCTGAAGAAAACAGATGACCGCCTGTTCTTTGATTCCAAATTTGGGTACAAAGCGACGGATAAATTGTATATATCGGCCTCGTTTGGGGTGAAAACGCAGATAGCCAAAGGATACAAATATACGGCCAAAGACACCACCCTGGTTTCTCAGTTTGCTGCTCCGCTCAACTCCACGCTGGCGCTGGGTATGGATTACAATCCTCTGCCGTGGCTTTCCGTTACGTTTGCTCCGCTTACAGGAGGAATTGTAGTAGTGAGTGTACCGGAGCTGAGGGAAAACTACGGGAACAAACCGGATGAGAAAGTTCGTATGGAGTTTGGAACGCAGCTGAAAGTCAAAATGGATAAAGAGGTGTTTAAAAACGTAAAAGTTGACACGGAACTGATTCTCTTTTCCGATTACCTGAACAAACCGCAAAACATTCAGGTATATTGGGATTTGTCCATTTCTATGCAAATCAATAAGTTTATGAACGCCAACATCAGGACCAACCTGATTTACGACGACAACATTAAAATTGCCGATAAATACGGCAACAAAGCACCCAGGGTACAATTCCGGGAAATACTCTCCATAGGTTTTTCCTATACCCTCTCTAACAAATAAAAAAGCGTATGCCGGTTGAACGTATGTTTAAGAAATCGGCAGAAAAACTGCTGGGCAATACTTCCGGCGGCCTGTTGCTGGCTGTCAGCGGAGGGGCAGACTCTATGGTTATGCTCCATCTTTTTGCTCAGTGGATTCAATCCTATGGGGGCAGGAAGGCTTGCACGCCGTTGCTGGTTGCCCACATGAATTTTTCATTACGTGGGGCCGAGAGTGATGAAGATCAGCGTTTTGTTGAGCTGCGGGCCCAGGAGTACGGAATACCTGTAGTCGTTAAGAAAGTGGATGCTGCGGCAGTTGCCCGCGAGCGCGGGGTGTCTGTAGAGGTGGCTGCCCGGGATTTGAGGTACGGGTGGTTTGAATCGTTGGCCACTTCCCGCGGTTTGTCCCATGTGGCCGTTGCACACAATGCTAACGACAGGGCAGAGACTATGCTGTTGAACCTGATACGCGGTACAGGACTCAGGGGGCTGTGCGGGATGCGGGAACAGCGGGGAAATATTGTTCGTCCGCTGTTGGAAATTCCTTCGGAAGCCATTCTGGAATATGCCCGCCGGCATGATATACCGTTCCGGATAGATTCCACAAACCTGAGCACGGATTTTTCCCGTAATAAAATCAGGCACCGGGTAATGCCGGTTCTGGAAGACATGGTTCCGGGTGTTGTTTCCCGTATGGGAAAAAACGCTGATAACTTGTTGCAGGCCATGTTGTTGCTCGATGACTTGACGGAACAAAAGCGCACGGAGTGCGCCTCGGCAAGGGGTTTTTCCATTCCGTGCCTGTTGGGTGGGGGACATGTGCCGTTTTGGATGCATGCCCTGCTTTCGGAGTATGGTTTTCATCCCGGGCAGACAGCGGCGGTGGCACGTTCCCTGGAAGGGCAGAGCGGCAAGCAATTTCTGTCTCCTACCCACGTGTTGTGGATTGACCGTGACGAGCTTGTAATCAGAGAATTGGTGCAACAAGAAGAGGTACAGCAAATTACATTTGAGCGTTTGGAGAGAAAGCCCGGATTCGTTATTCCGCAGGAACGGAACGTGGCTGCCTTGGATGCCGACACCCTGAAATTCCCGCTGACTGTACGTAAACCCAAACCGGGTGATAAGTTTATGCCGCTGGGTATGAAAGGTTTTAAAAAAATCAGCGATTTTCTTACCGATGAAAAAGTGCCTATGTACGAAAAGTCAACCATCCGGTTGCTCTGCTCCGGTCAGGATGTTGTATGGGTGGCAGGCCGGCGGATTGATGAACGTTTTAAGGTAACGGATGCGACTACCAGCATAATGCTTTTTCGTCAAATGGAAGGCGAGCCCGGATTCCCCGTTCTTTCAGAAGGGTAAGTACCGGCTCCTCCAGCAAGGGGTTTACCAGGCCTGCTGCTCCTGTACTCACTTTTTTCCCGCCAAGCCCTATCATGTCTGTAATCTTCAACGGCCTGGGGTACGACACCAGCCTGTATTGGGTTATGCCGGCCAGTTGGGCAGCTCTCTCAATGGCTTCTGTAAGTCCTCCTATAGTATCAGCCAATCCGTTTTCAACCGCCCCGGCACCTGACCAGATGCGTCCGTCAGCCAACGCTTCCACTTCCTCTTTGCTCATATTTCTGTTCTGTGCCACTACGTCTGTGAACTTGTTGTAAATCCCGTCAATCGAACGTTGTACAACCTGCAGCTCGTCTTTGCTTTTGCTGTGGTATAAGGAAAAATGGTTGCCAAAAGGATGGGTGGTAATGGTTTGGGTGTAAATGCCCAACTTGTCTTTCATGGCACTTTCTACGTTAAAATACAGGCTGTACACGCCTATGGAACCCGTCATGGTAAAAGGTTGCACAAAGATTTCATGGGAAGCCGAGGCAACCCAGTACCCGCCGGATGCGGCCATATCTCCCATGGAAACCACCACCGGTTTCACTTCTTTTATCAGTTCCAGTTGGCGGGCAATCATATCAGAGGCAATGGGATCTCCTCCGGGACTTTCAATGCGTACCACAACGGCCTTTATGGAGCTGTCACGCCGGAATTTATCAAGCTGCTCTGTGCAGGCGTCTGCTGCAAAGACTCCGGCTCCTTTCTTGGGAGCAATTTCTCCTTTTATATAAACAATGGCAATTTTTTCTCTGACAGGTTTCTGTTTTGCATACTCCAGATACCGGATGTATTGTTTAACAGGGAGGAATGGAATTTTATGTTCTGCAAGACCGTCATACACTCCCGATAAATAAGAAAGCATGTCGTCCCGGTACCACAGCTCATCTGCCAGACCTGCCTCGCGGGCATGTGTGGCATCTAGTAAGAATGTAGTATTACACAGGTTATCAATAGTTCCTTTTTCCAAGTGGCGCATGGTTTCCATGTTGGTTTCCCAATGCTCCCAGGCTGTGGTCATGTAGGCGTGCAGTTGTTTCTTTTCTTCCCGGCTCATAGAAGCCGAGGTGAACGGTTCTCCGGCTGTTTTATAATTGCCGTGGCGTACCAGTTGTGCTTCAAGGCCCAGTTTGTCAAAAAAATCTTTGTAATAATTAACTTCCATACTGAATCCTTGCAGCATCAGCGTTCCAAAGGGATTGATTACAATTTTATCGGCGGCGGTTGCCAGGTAGTATGCTTGCTGGGAATAAGTACCTGCATAACTGATTACCGGCTTTCCGCTTTGACGAAAAGCCAGCAGGGCGTTTCGGATTTCTTCTATATGCGACATTTGAGCGTTGAGTGCCTGTGGATCCAGGTATATCATACGTATGGACGGGTCAGTAGCTGCCTGCCTGATGGCTTGTGCTATGCTCAGAAATCCTTTGCCGCCCCGGGCGATATCCAGTTGATCGGGTAAAAAACCCAGTACGGGAAGGTCCGAATCCTGTGTGGATATCCCTTCTTCAAAAGAAATATGCAGAACAGCTCTCTCGGGAATGGAAGTAAGGGAACTGTCCGCTCCTATTCTGATAAGGCTGGAAAGGGATCCCAAAATCAGGAAAAAGCCGGCCAACAGTACCAGAGCCGTTCCTAAAACAACGGCAGCAAAGGTTTTTAGAAATTCTTTCATAATGACATTGTTCTTGTGATTTGCAAAAATAACTATATTTGCAGACTAGAATGAGAAAAGTTTTTAATATCCTATGTTGTACTTTGGTTACTGTTTTGTTTCTTACAGCTACCATGGGTTTTTCGGTACATTATTGCGTACGTGAAAAAACACCGCACGTGTTGCTGCTGTATGCCGGATCGCCTTGTACTTTTGTACATAATCACGTTGCCGGGGAAGACCAGAAAGAAGCAGCGGAAGAAGTTCCGGAACACGACGACTGGTGTTGCAGTACACAGGTTTTCTCTATTCACGATCCCTCTCTGAAAGGCACCGGCGCGCGGGTCTGTAGTGCAGTAGAAACAGTTACGCCGCCTCATTTGTTTCCGGCTGTGCCGGCACAAATTACTACAACCATTCCGGAACAATCTTTTGTAATAACCTATGTGCCCGGCAAAGTACCGGAACGTTCCGTGTATCCGGGAAACCATCTTGTTCCTTTGCGTTTATGAACCGTTGCATTATCCTTCTGTAAGGCAATCGATTCATTATTTTTTTTAAACGCAATTTTATGAAAAAGGTTATTTTCTGTTTGTTTATTTTATTTCCATTAGTAACAAACGCACAATATTTTAAAGGAAAAGTTTTTATAACCAACGAACACGGCCACCTGGAACCGGCGGTGGCGGCGGCCGTTTTCTGGGCACCTGCCACGCAGGCAGAGGCCGTTGCAAACGTTGTATATACCGGAGAAGACGGATCGTTCCGTATTGCTGCCGGAAAATCGGACAGGCTGGTGGCTTCTTATTTGGGATATGCTCAGGATACAATTCATGTACACGATCCTTCCCTGTTTGTTGAATTTATCCTGTCGGAAACTGCCGGTTCCCTGGATGCCCTGGAAATACTGGGGCGGCAAAAAGGAAATTTTATTTCACGTCTGACACCCGTTAAAACAGAAGTTATAACGGCGGCAGGGCTTTGTAAAATGGCTTGCTGCAACCTGGCGGAAAGCTTTGAAAACTCGGCCAGTGTGACCGTGGGGTACGCAGATGCCGTAACCGGAGCACGTCAAATCCGTTTGCTGGGCCTGAGCGGAAATTATACCCAGATGCTGGAAGAGAACCGGCCTGCCATGCGCGGGGTTCAGGTTCCTTTTGCGTTTTCCTTCGTGCCCGGGCAATGGCTGGAAAGTATCCAGATAGCCAAGGGTACGGGGTCTGTGGTAAACGGGTACGAAGCGATAACAGGTCAGATTAATATGGAATACCGCAAGCCAACGGCCCAGTTGCCGCTCTATATAAACCTGTTCCTGAACGATGCGTTGCGGACCGAGGCAAACGTCATCTCGGTACTTCAACTTAATGACCGCTGGAGTACCGTTACGTTGGCGCACGTGGCCGCAGATTTTCTGCCGCATGACTCGGACAAAGACGGTTTTCTGGACGAGCCGCTTACCAACAGGTACGAGCTGGCCAACCGGTGGTTGTACGAACATCCTTCCGGAGCGCAAGTACGTTTTGGGTTGAGGGGTTTGTACGAAGACCGCAAAGGCGGACAAAAAGACCATGTGTGGACGGTGCCGGGGCAACAGCTCAACGCAACGCACTGGGGATCACGTATTATGAACCGGGGGCTCAATGCTTTCTTTAAGCTGGGGGTACCGCTGGTGGCGCATGACCACGATCACGACCACGATCATGACCATGAAGGAGACCTTCATGAGCATGACCATGAAGGAGACCTTCATGAGCATGATGAGCATGATCACGACGCCCATGACGATCACGACCACGACCACATTGACCCCAACATTGCGCTGGTGGTGGATTACAACCTGCACCGGCAAGATGCGTATTTTGGATGGAAAGATTTCTCTGCCCTGGAGCACGATTTTTTTGCCAATGCACTATTTATGTCAAGTTTGGGAGCGCACCATAAAATTACCGTGGGATTGTCTGCCAGGTTGGAGCGGTTGCAGCAGGAATTGTGGGACAGGTGGTGGGACGGTGGAGAAACATTTTTTGATTTGAGCCGCCATGAAGATGTCTATGGAGGGTTTGGAGAATATACGTACAATTTTGACGATAAGTTTGTATTTATTGCAGGAGCCAGAGCAGATTATAACACGTTGTTTGGCTGGCTGTTTACGCCCAAGGCCAACGTGCGGTACAATTTTACCGACCATATGGTATTGCGGGCTTCTGCCGGCAGGGGATACCGATCGCCTTATGTTATTACAGATAACATTGGTATGCTTTCCACCGGACGCAGGCTGCTCTTTGAGGGAACGCCCCAAATTGAAGAAGCCTGGACATACGGGCTTAATCTGACCTTTGATCTGCCGTTTGGTTATGAAGATGCCTCTACGTTTAGTGTGGAATATTTTCGTACAGATTTTAAAAGCCAGCTTATTGCAGACCAGGAATTTATGTGGAATGATCCCGTGCCTTCCATTTTGTTCTACAACCTGGACGGGCGGTCTTATACCAATACGTACCAGGCAGACCTGACTACGGAATTGTTCCGGGGATTTACTTTGTTGGCCACGTTCCGGTACAACCAATCCAAAGTGGAACTGAAAGGGAAAGGGCTGGTGGACCGTCCGTTGACCAGCAAGTACAAGGGTGTACTGAATTTGCAATATACTACGCCTTCCGGGAATTGGGTATTTGATGTAACAGGGCAGTTGAACGGACCGGCCAGAATTCCTTCTTCTATATTGGATTTGGAAGGTACCTATTCACCTGTTTTCCCCATGTTTTACGCTCAGATAACACGCAAGATCAAGAAGGTAGAAATTTATGCCGGCGGAGAAAACCTGTCGAATTACCGGCAGCCCCATCCCATTATTTCTGCTGACGATCCGTTTTCACCGGGTTTCAATGCCAGTATGGTCTGGGGACCGCTCATGGGTATACGTGTATATGGCGGTATGAGGTTTACTTTGTAAATCAAAAATAGGCTTATCTTTGTAAAGAAGCTTAAAACATGATACTATGAAACGTTTTTTTACAAGGATGCTGGCCTGTATGCTGTTGTTGGTACCTGCAATTGCCGGCGCAACGCATGCCCACGAAGCAACAACCTGGATACGCATTAATCAGGCAGGTTACCTGCCCTCAGATAGTAAAACAGCCGTCCTGATTTCCTCTGAGGAAGTATATCCGGACGGCTTTCGTGTTGTAGACAACAGGTCAGGGGATGTGGTATATTCCGGTACTGTTGCTAACGGCAAGATGAAAGAAGCCCGTGCGGAGCATTGGGGTATGGCAACGGGGTTCCGCCTGTATTTTACGGACTTGCAGCAACCGGGAGGCTACAGGATTGAGGTGGACCTTCCCGGCCAAGGCACAGTTCAATCGCCGGCTTTTCGGATTGGAACGGAAATCTGGGAAGGCACGGCTGATTTTTTGCTCCGGTATATGCGTCAGCAGCGTTGCGGGGACAATCCCTTTTTAGATACGTTATGCCACCAGAACGACGGGTATATTGTCTTGCATCCGGAACGAACGGGTGAAAAAATTGACGTACGCGGAGGCTGGCACGATGCCACCGATTACCTGCAATACCTGCCCACGAGTGCCAACGCTACGTTTCAAATGTTGTTTGCTTATACACAGACAGAAGACAAATCTGTGTTCCATGATAAGTACGATGCTTCCGGACGTCCCGGAGCCAACGGCATTCCGGATATTCTGGACGAGGCGCGCTGGGGGTTGGAATGGCTGCTAAAGATGAATCCGGAAGAGAGGGTGATGTTTAACCAGATAGCCGATGACAGGGACCACGTGGGATTTCGGCTCCCCGTGGGGGACAAGGCCGATTACGGCTGGGGACCGGACGGTGGCCGGCCTGTTTATTTTATTTCGGGAAGGCCTCAGGGCCTGGGCAACTACCTGAACAGGACCACAGGCGTTGCTTCTTCTGCAGGAAAATTTGCCTCGGCTTTTGCCATGGGGGCCGAGGTATTTAAAGAACGGGACCCTGAATTTGCTGCCCGCCTGGCTTCCAAGGCGTTACCGGCGTATGAGTTTGCAGAAGAATTCCCGGGAAATACCCAAACGTGTTGCGTGACGTCACCTTATTTTTACGAAGAAGACAATTACGTGGACGACGTAGAATTGGCAGCAGCCGTCTTTTACCACCTGGGACAAGGGGAGGAGTGGCTGGAAAAGGCCGATTACTGGGGGCGGCTGGAAGAAGTGACGCCCTGGATGGAATTGAACCGTGCCCGGCATTACCAGTATTATCCGTTTATAAACCTGGGGCATTACTACCTGGCGTTGTCGGAGACTCCTGTCGCGGAAAAATATACGGAATTCATGCGTAAAGGGTTGGAGCATATAAGAAAACGAGCAGAAGACTGTGTATTTTTCAACGGGGTGCCGCTTGTCTGGTGTTCCAACAACCTGCTGACAGCAGCCATCACCCAGGCCGATTTGTATTACCGGCTTACCGGAGATACCACGTACCGGGAAATGGAAGCCTCGCTGCGGGATTGGCTTTTTGGCTGCAACCCGTGGGGCACATCTATGGTGATTGATTTTCCACAGGGAGGGAGCTACCCCCTGCAACACCATACCTCGTATTTGATGGTATTGGGAAAAAGCTCCCCGGGAGGACTGATTGACGGCCCGCAATGGAAAGAGCGTCTGGAAGAACACAGGCACTACATAGCACTGGCAGATGTTGCGGAATCGTATGCGGATTTTAATAAAGGGGTGGCTTTGTACCACGACGGGGAATGGGATTATGCAACGAATGAGCCCACGATGGATGGTACGGCAGCCCTTACGTATTATATGGCCGGAAGGGAAGTGGAAGGCAGAAAACAGGCGGCCCGGTTGCAGGCAGAAAATTTGCAGCCGCGTGTGGAGCGGGATGCCCGCGGTGCCATTGTGAAAATGGATCCGTTGGAAAAGAAGGTGTACCTTGTGTTTACGGCAGACGAACTTTTTGAGGGAGGTCGCAAGGTGCTTACAACATTGAAAAAACACAACATCAAAGCTTCTTTCTTTTTAACAGGCAATTGCCTTAGGGACAAGAAATGGAAAGGACTGGTACGGGACATTGTGAAAGCAGGACATTTTATGGGGCCCCACGGTGACAAACACCTGCTGTATGCTCCGTGGGGAAAAGATGTGGAGCAATCTCTGGTATCTGTGGACAGTTTGCAGCGGGATATAGAAGATAACATGAAAGCATTGTCCGGGGCAGGCGTTGCACTTTCTTCCGTTCGTTGGTTTATGCCTTCGTACGAGCATTACAATACAGAAACGGTACGTGTGGCGGCGGCCCTGGGGATGGAAGTGGTTACACCTACACCGGGCATTCTTACGCGTGCCGATTACACCACGCCCGACATGACTTCCTACAGGAGTTCGGAAGAGCTGGTAGAGCAGTTGCTTGCTTTTGAAGAAAAGAACGGATTGCACGGAGCGCTGGTGCTGATCCATCCGGGAACGGAAGACAGCCGGACGGACAAATTGTATAACAGGTTGGATGAGGTACTTGAGCATTTGAAACGCAAAGGGTATCAATTTGACCGGTTGCCCTGACCTGTAGTACACGGCTTTTTTTATATCTTTGCGCCGTCTTTTAAAGCCGTTATTATGTACAGTATATTGAAAAAACGTTTTCTTGCACCCGACATCTGTCAGATGGAGGTGTTGGCTCCGCGGATTGCCTCTTCTGCACAACCCGGACAATTTCTTATTGTGCGGGTGGATGATATGGGGGAACGGGTTCCTCTTACCATTTGCGATTATGACTCTGTTACAGGGTCTGTAACTATTGTGACGCAGCAGGTTGGGGCTTCTTCGCGTAAAATATGTGCTCTGGAAGAAGGAGATGCTTTTACAGATTTTGCAGGGCCGCTGGGTATGCCTTCTGATTTTATTCATGAAAAAGAAGAAGTTTTGCAGGGGAAAAAGTACCTGTTTATTGCAGGAGGGTTGGGGACGGCACCGGTGTATCCGCAGGTAAAATATTTGCACAAGAAGGGAGCTCATGTGGAAGTCATCATAGGAGCAAAAACCCGTAATCTGGTTATCATGGAAGAAGAAATGAGGCAGGTGGCCCGGGAAGTCTATGTTTGTACAGACGATGGTTCCTATGGGTTTAAAGGATTGGTTACCGCTAAATTGAAAGAATTGATGGACAGTGGTCATACGTATGACCAGGCTGTTGCGATTGGCCCCATGATTATGATGAAATTTGTTACGCTTACGGCCAAAGAGTACAACCTGCCCCTCACCGTCAGCCTGAACACGCTGATGGTGGACGGAACGGGTATGTGCGGGGCCTGCCGGGTTACGGTGGGCGGGCAAACAAAATTTGCTTGTGTGGACGGGCCTGAATTTGATGCGTACCAGGTTGATTTTGACGAGGCCATGCGCCGTCAGGGCATGTACAAGCCACAAGAACAAGAAGCGGATCATAAATGTAATATTGGATTGAGAAATGGTTAAGGCAAACAGAGTTCCCGTACGGGGACAGGATCCTGCAGAAAGGGTTACAAATTTTAACGAGGTAAGTTACGGTTATAACAGCAGCGAAGCCGTTTTGGAAGCTTCCCGCTGCATTCAGTGCAAGAACCCCCGGTGTGTGGCCGGGTGTCCGGTAAGTATTCAGATTCCCACGTTTATCAAAGCTATTCTGGATGGGAATATGGCGCAAGCAGCTACCATCATTGCTGCCGACTCGTCGTTACCGGCCATCTGCGGACGTGTGTGTCCTCAGGAAGTGCAGTGTGAAGGAGCGTGCATTCTGGGTATCAAGCACCAACCGATATCCATAGGAAAATTGGAACGTTATGTAGCAGACTGGGCCAAAGAGAATCAATTCTCTACGGCTGTTAAACCCAAACCCAATGGAAAAAAAGTAGCTATTATTGGGTCGGGGCCGGCAGGATTGGCTTGCGCTACCGATTTGGCACGGGCAGGTTGTGAAGTGACTATTTTTGAAGCGTTGCACAAACCGGGAGGCGTACTGGTATATGGTATTCCTGAATTCAGATTGCCTAAGGAAGCGGTGGTAGAATATGAAATTGGGCAATTGCAGAAAATGGGGGTGAAGATTGAATGCAACGTAGTGGTGGGCCGTACCGTTACCATTGACCAATTGTTTGAAAAAGAAGGTTTTCATGCTGTTTTTATTGGGACAGGTGCCGGGCTGCCCAAATTCCTGAACATTCCGGGTGAAAATTTTAACGGAGTAGTCTCGGCCAACGAATTTCTCACACGAAGCAACCTGATGGCAGCGTACTCACCGGATTCCGACACGCCCATTTATGTAGGGCGGCGGGTAACGGTGGTAGGGGGAGGCAATGTAGCCATGGATGCGGCACGTACCGCGTTGCGGCTGGGTGCAGAGGTAACTGTAGTATACAGACGTACAGAAAAAGAAATGCCGGCCCGGATAGAAGAAGTACACCACGCCAAAGAAGAAGGGGTTGTATTTCAGTTGCTGAGCAATCCCGTTGCGGTTTTGGGAAACGAAAAAGGCTGGGTAACCGGATTGAAATGCGTGCGCATGGAATTGGGAGAACCCGACGAAAGCGGAAGACGCAGGCCTGTGGAAGTGGCCGGGTCTGCATTTGATATTCCCTGCGATGTAGCCATAATAGCCCTGGGAACCAATTCCAATCCGCTCCTTGGCAGAACAACGCCCGGACTGGAAATGAACCGGCATAACGGGGTAGTGGCAGATGAAAACGGCCTTACTTCCCGGCCCGGTGTATTTGCCGGCGGAGACGTAGTAACGGGAGCAGCCACTGTAATCCTGGCCATGGGGGCAGGGCGGAAGGCTGCTAAGTCTATCCTTGAATTTCTAAAAATCTGAAATTTATTGTAAATTTGTAGGAACTAATCCTAATACCATGGCACAGAAACCATCCATTCCCAAAGGGACGCGGGATTTTACTCCTGTTGAAGCGTCCCGGAGGAACTATATTTTTGACACCATCCGGAATGTTTTCAAAAAATTTGGGTACGCCCCCATTGAAACGCCGGCTATGGAAAATTTATCCACTTTGTTGGGGAAATATGGCGAGGAAGGCGATCGCCTGTTGTTCAAAATTTTAAATTCAGGGGATAGTTTTGCTCCGCTGGCCGGAAAAGTACCGGACGATCCTGCTTTGATTGACTCCAATGCGTTGTCTTTGCAGGTGTGTGAAAAAGGGTTGCGTTACGATTTGACAGTTCCTTTTGCTCGGTTTGTAGTCCAGAATCAAAACGAGCTTACTTTTCCTTTCAAAAGGTACCAGATTCAGCCGGTTTGGAGGGCCGACAGGCCGCAAAAAGGACGTTACAGGGAATTTTACCAGTGTGATGCCGACGTGATTGGTTCTGAGTCGCTGTTTAATGAATTGGAAATGGTACAGCTCGTTGATGCTGTATTCAACAGCCTGGATATGCGGATACTCGTCCGCATAAACAACAGGAAGGTCCTGGCCGGTATTGCACAGGTTATGGGGTATCCGGACCGGTTGGTAGATATCACGGTGGCCATGGATAAATTTGATAAGACAGGGCTGGAAGGTGTAAGGGAAGAATTGATGGAAAAAGGCATAACACCGGAAGGTCTGGCCAGACTGGAACCCTTGTTGCTTTTTAAAGGAATCAATACATCCAAGATAGCATTTCTTAGGAAATTGTTTGAAGATGAGAAATCAGAAATCGGTATGCAGGGGACGGAAGAGCTGACCTGGTTATTTAATAAAATTGAAGAAACAGGCGTGGATCAGGAAGTGGAACTTGACCTGACACTGGCACGCGGACTTGATTATTATACAGGAGCCATTTTTGAAGTAAAGGCACTGGACTATACTATTGGCAGTGTTTGCGGAGGTGGAAGGTACGACGACCTTACCGGTGTGTTTGGTTTGAAAAACATGTCGGGGGTAGGTATCTCTTTTGGTGCTGAAAGGATTTACGATGTGTTGCTGTGTCTGGACAAATTTCCCGAAAATATTCTGGACGCACCCGATATGGTATTCTTCAATATGGGCGATAAGGAAGCGGTAGCAGCGCTGGGGTATATAAAACAATTGCGAAATGCAGGCATATCCTGTGAATTGTACCCGCAGGCCGTTAAAATGAAAAAGCAATTTGATTATGCCACACGCCGTGGAACAGCCCGGGTAGTTATCATTGGCGCAGAGGAATTGGAAAACGGACAGGTTACTACTAAAAACTTAATAACAGGCGAGCAGCAAACGTTTGAAGGGAAAAGATTTTTAAGGAAGTTTGGCGGAATGATATAAAAATTGTATATTTGCGTTTCTTGATCGCGGAGTGGAGCAGTTGGTAGCTCGTTGGGCTCATAACCCAAAGGTCGGAGGTTCGAGTCCTCCCTCCGCTACTGAAAGAGGACGGTTAAACAGACCGTCCTCTTTTTTATTCTTCGTTTACAAGGCGTTCAAATATTTCTTTAATCAGGGGAGAAGCAGGTGCGTCGGGGGCCCATTCGGTGATACTTTTGCATTGAACCATGGCGTGGACTATTTGCGGATCAAAAGGTATCATACCAAGTACAGGTATCTGCTCCTTGTTGCACCATTCTTGTATTTCTTCTGCCAATTGGTCGTTTAGGTCGTATTTGTTGATTACCACATATCGTTTTACCTGAAACTTTTCTACAAGTTCCATAATGCGCACCAAATCATGCAATCCGCTACCTGTAGGCTCTGTGACTACCAGCACTTTGTCTGCTCCGGTAAGCGAAGCTATGGCCGAGCAGCCCGTACCCGGAGGGCCGTCAATGAGTATGAGATCTGTGGCTGCTTCTTCTGCCGTTTCTCTGGCCAGTTCCCTGACTTTGCTAACCAATTTGCCCGAGTTTTCTTCTCCCGGGGAAAGGCGGGCGTGGACCATTTTTCCATTTCTGTAATTGCCAACAAACCAGCGGCTGTTGTCTTCCGGTACCATAGTGATGGCCTGCTCGGGACATACGCGTGAACAAAGCCGGCAGCCGTCGCAGTTTAAGTAGTCAATGGTAATCTTTCCTTTGGGAAAATCTTTCTGTATTTTCCTTTCAATAGCATCAAACCGGCAATATGTCATACACAGACCGCAATGTGTACACGTGTTGTAGCTGATGACAGCTTTGTGTCCGGAAACAAAAGCGCCTTCTTTGTAATTATCGGGGTGCAATACCAGGTACAAATTAGCGGCATCTACATCGCAGTCTGCAATTACCGGGTTGTGGGCCAAGGTGGCAAAGGCGGCCACCAAAGAAGTTTTTCCCGTACCTCCCTTGCCACTTAAAACAGAGATTTGGTTTACTTTTCGCATAATGTTTCTATTTTTTGGAGCAAATGCAGAAACTTCTTTTTATAGGACGCATCTTCTGCTGCCAGCAACCGGCTTTGTGAGTAGGTACGAGCAATTTCCTTGTCAAAAGGTATGCGCATAAGCAACGGGATGTTTTTTTCTTCCAGCCATGCATACACGTTATTGTCTCCCAATCCGTCACGGTTAACTACTACGCCAAATGGTTTTTCCAGCTGCTCTAATGTTTCAACAGAAAGGGCCAGGTCGTTAAGTCCGAAAGGAGTAGGCTCGGTAACAAGTACAACAAAATCTGCCGGTGCTACGGTGGCAATGAACGGGCAGGATATGCCGGGAGGGGCATCCAGCAGCAGTAAAGAGGGGTCTCCTGCTTCTGCCAAAGCTGCCTTTATAACGGGTACGGATGAATATACCCCCACATCTGCTCTGGCTTCTGTAAGAACGGTATTACTTCCCATAACAGAAGTGGTAACCGTACCCAGCCGGCGTTCTTTTTCAGATATGGCACCAGCCTGACATGCAACAAGACAGGCACCGCAGTCATGGCACAGATCGTCCAACACGTAAATTTTCCGTTGCTCTTCCAGACAAATGATGGCATTGTAGATACACCAGTCCCGGCATTTTCCACAATACACACATTTTTCCGGGTCAATAACAGCCAGGTTTTGTGAAACGGTTTTCTTTCTAATGGTTTTTCCCTTCAGGAAACCGGATACATTAGGCTCTTCCGCATCACAATCTGCCAGGGTAACATGCCTTCCATCCTGTACGGCAACGTAGAATAAGTTGGTGGCAACAAACGTTTTTCCGGTCCCTCCTTTGCCACTGGCAATTGCAATTTTCATACTATACGGAAATTAATGGTCGCACAGGTTGGCCCCTGTTTTTAATGCGTTGCTCAGGAAATTGCCAACCAGTTCTTCCGGAGTACCGCTTTCAGCACCCACGCAAACTTGTATATTGTTTTCTTTAAACAGATTAATAGCTCGTTGTCCCATGCCTCCTGCAATGATATGGGTTACTCCTTTTTCTGCCAGCCATGCGGGAAGTAGTCCGGGTTCGTGCGGGGGAGGGGTAAGAAATGTTTGGGACTTGATGGTTTGATCTTCTACGTCAATAAGGGCAAATTCTTTGCAATGGCCAAAATGGGCACACAGGTTCCCGTTTTCCAGGGGAATGGCAAATTTTTTCATAATAAACCGTTTAATTTTTTTGTGCAGTAAATTTTTCTATAATCTGAGCAATGGTTGTATTGGGATTGTTTAGGATTACAAGTTGGATTTTCAGGCTGTCAAAAATGGCTTTAACCTTGGAACCAAATTCGCCTGAAATTACTTTCTCAACGCCTTTTGAGGCAACCAACTGAACAGAAGCAGGGCCGGCTCCTTCAAGGGCCTCTTTGTTTGGGTTGGGAATAAATTCTGTTCCTCCGGTTTGGGTGTCGTAGATGACAAAGTACATGCAACGTCCAAAACGGCTGTCCATAGTGGCGTCGGGGGTGTTTCCTGTAGAAGTAATGGCAATTTTCATGGTGTCTTATAATTTAAAATGTTTCTTCTTCACATTGAGTTACTTTAGAGGACAGGCAAAGAGGGCAGGTAATAGCGGGAATGTTTTTGTCCGGATGGTTGAAATAGCAATTACACCTGCTGCACAAATACCATTCACTGCAAAAGTAAACCGAACCGCCACGGAACACAATAGGCCTGCCTTCAACAAGCGAAGCGGCTACTTTGCGCCGTGCAGCGGCGTAAATACGTGTAAACGTTGCTCTGGATACTTGCATAACCACTGCGGCTTGCAAATGGTTTTGCAATTCGTAGTCGGTCAAGCGTAACGCTTCGTATTCATCGTAATCCAATACAATGGGAGTACGGTCCTTTCCCGGTTCTTGTCCTATAGGGCGAAACCCTTTGATTAACGGGGGGTTGATTACCTTTCTGAGTTTTTTTGGTCGTGCCATATAATGAGTATATGTTCAATACAAATGTAATGAACTTTTGTGTACTATCAAAAAAAGTGTATTTTTGATTAATTATTTAATTAAACTAAGAATTATGGAAATGAAAGAAAATGACACAAATGTCTCCATGCCGCGTATTGGGGATCCTGCCCCGCAATTCAAAGCAGTCACGACACAGGGACCTATAAATTTCCCGGAAGATTACAAAGGAAATTGGGTAATCCTTTTCAGTCACCCTGCAGATTTTACACCGGTATGTACTTCGGAATTCATGACTTTTGCAGTTATGGAGGAAAAATTTGCAGCCGTTAATTGCAAGCTTGTGGGTCTGTCCATTGACGGGTTGTACAGCCACATTGCATGGCTCAGAACCATTAAAGAAAAAATCGAATACAAAGGGATGAAAGATGTTGAAGTGAAATTTCCCCTGATTGAAGATATTTCGATGGAAGTTGCCAACAAATACGGAATGGTACAACCGGGAGAAAGCCAGACTCAGGCTGTCAGGGCTGTATTCTTTATTGATCCCAAGGGGATTATCAGAACCATTATTTATTATCCGTTAAGTCTGGGCCGTAATTTCAACGAATTGTACCGGGTTGTTGTTGCGTTGCAGGCAGCCGACGCATTTGGCGTAGCCATGCCGGCCGACTGGCATCCGGGAGACGAAGTGATTGTTCCTACAGCCGGATCGTGTGGTGTTGCCCAGCAAAGAATGGAAAGCAAAGCAGAAATGACTTGCTACGACTGGTTCTTCTGCACCAAACCATTGCCTGAAAAAGAAGTCTGGAAAAAAATTAAAAAATAAAAAACAGCCGGGGAGGTTATCCCGGCTGTTCCTTTTTTTTGACCTGCCACAGTTGCCAGCTATTCCATAAGTTTTGCCACAAAACGTATGAAGCAGGTACCACTGACGCCAGGGGGCTTAAAAACATTTGAGAAATCCAAATGGCCAGCAGAAAATTTTTCTGGCCTAAAGATTGGGAGCCACTAATGCTGTCACCGTACTTTTTCCCCAGCCAGCTTCCAAATGAGAAGTGCAAAACGCATTGACCTAAAGAAACAACAAGCATGGCCAAAAGCAAGGGAATGCCCGACCGGTTCTGTCGGGAGATAAAATCTATGGTTTGACCTGTTACCAGGGTTAGGGCAAAGGCCCACAAATAGAAAGGAATGGTTTTAAACCTGACAATTGCCTTTCTGGTTTTTGGAAAATAATTCTGGCATATAAAAGCTGCTACCAGGGGCAGGATGATAACCGGAGCTACTTTACCCACGATCATAAGGGCCGAATCCCAGAAAGGTATGCTATCTGAACCGCCAATAAAAGATAGAATAACAGGAGCGGTAACGGCTACGGTCAGGTTGGACAGTATGGTGAAGGAAACCATATTGTCCAGCTTGGCTCCCAACATAACGGCAATCACGGCAGAGGATACGGCCACCGGGGCAAATATCCCCATAAAGGCTCCCTGAGCCAATGTTTTGTTTACAGGCAAGAGCAGAACATAGACGGCTATGGCTGCTACGATTTGAAAAACAACCAGCCAAATATGCAACGGCTTTATCCGCACTTCTTTTAAATCCAAGTCGCATAACGTCATGAATAAAATGAAGAAGATAAGCCAGGGGGTCAGAAATTGCAGTTGTATGCAGCTACTGTGAAAAAGGAAACCCAGTAAAAGGGCAAAAGGAAGTACAAAAGGCCTTATCCTTTCAAAGTAGTTACCGTTCTTCAAAGCGTTTTTCAATAACTTTCCAATCCAGAATATCCCAGAAAGCTTTTATATAATCGGGGCGTCTGTTCTGGTAATCCAGGTAGTAGGCATGCTCCCAGACATCACACGTGAGCAGGGGTTTTTGTTTGTGTGTAAGGGGACATCCGGCATTGGACTCTTTGGTGATGGCCAGAGAACCGTTTTCTTCCACTACAAGCCAGGCCCAACCGGAACCAAAAACCGTGGCAGCTGCCCCTGAAAATTCTTCCAGGAATTTTTCAAAACTCCCAAAGTGTTTTTCAAGGGCTTTTAGCAGTTCGTTTTCCGGACGTTTTTTTACTTCTCCCGAAGGCCTGAACTGATCAAAGTAAAAAGTATGGTTAAAAACCTGGGCAGCATTGTTAAAAACAGGACCGGCAGGAGCTTTTACAATAATCTCTGTCAATGTCATGTTTTCATAAGGGGTGCCGGGAATCAGGTTGTTTAAGTTGTTCACATAAGCCTGGTGGTGTTTTCCGTAATGGAATCCCAGGGTTGTTTCACTTAAGGCAGGCGCCAGAAGGGTAGCCTTAAAAGGCAAAGACGGTAATTGATGTATCATGGTAAATTGTATTTATTTGTGGACAAATATACTTAAAAATGCTTACATTTGTTAAATGGGTTTTTTGAAATTGGTTCAGGAACAACGCGACATTTTCTTAAAGAATGCTGCGAAAAACAGGCTGCCTGAAGATCTGGAACGGATCAGGCAGGCTTATGAGTATGCCTATGAGGCACATGCAAAACAATTAAGAAAAAACGGGGAACCTTACATCTTGCATCCGATTGCGGTTGCTCGCATTGTAAACGAAGAAATTGGCCTGGGAACCAATTCCATTATAGCTTCTTTGCTCCACGATGTGGTAGAGGATACTCCACATACCATAGAAGAAATCAGAGAACTTTTTGGCGAGGACATTGCCTTTTTGGTAGCCGGTCTGACCAAGGAGAAAAAAGAAGAATACGAGCTATCCATGCAGGTGGACAACATCCGTAAGATGTTGATGACCGTCCAGTATGACATCAGGGCATTGCTTATTAAGCTGGCAGACCGCCTGCATAATATGCGTACCCTGGCCAGTATGCCGTTGAGCAAGCAGATGAAGATTACGGGAGAAACCGATTTCTTTTTTGCACCGCTAGCCAACCGCCTGGGGTTGTACAAGGTGAAAACAGAATTGGAAAACCTGAGTTTCCGGTTCCGTTCTCCGGAAGAATACAACAAAATAAAAAAAATACTGGAAGGGTATGCTCTGGAAACCCAATCCATCAGAAACCGGTTTGTTGCGCCTATTGAAAAAGTTCTGAAGGAAAATGACATAGATGCTACCATCACACAAGATGCAAGGAGTGTCTATTCCATATGGCGCCATATGAATAAAAAACAGGTGCCTTTCAGGCGGCTGGAGAGTATTTACGTGTTCAACATAGTATTTATTCCCAAAACAGAAGGAGCCTGTGCCGTATCGGAGAAAAACCAATGTTTGCAAATCTACTCCCTGCTGACAGACCTGTATATGGAAAAAGTGGGTAGTTTTCACAACTACATGGACAATCCCAAGGCAAACGGATACGAAGCCCTGCACTGTATGTTTATGACAGAACACGGAACGTGGGCAGAAGTACATATCCGGAGTGCCCGCATGGAATTGGCTTCTGTGCGCGGTTGTGTTGTAAAACGAGATAAAAACGTGGGTGTTGGAGGAGTAGGTGCCTGGGTGGAAGAATTCCGGGGCACCTTAAAAGATATGGTTTACAGTGACAGCTTTGGGAAAGACGGATTCTTTATGGAGGGTGTGAAAGCGAATCTGTACAACGATGATATCCGTGTATTTACGCCTAAAGGCGAACAAATTTTGCTTCCAAACAATGCGACGGCACTGGATTTTGCTTATACCATTCACTCGGAAATCGGAAACCATGCCTTGTTTGCCCGTGTCAACGGCATGTTGTGCTCTGTAAAAACAGGACTAAAACGTGGGGACCGCGTTGAAATTGGGACGTCCGACAGTATCATGCCCCATAAGGATTGGCTGGATGCCGTAGTAACGTATAAAGCCAAATCTTGTATAAGAAGTGCTTTGCGCAAACAGAATATTTCGTTAAAACCTTCCAGGTATATTTTTGCCAAATGTTGTTCTCCGCTGCCGGGGGACGAACTGCTTGGATTTGAAGCACAGGACGGCAGTGGAAAAATATACGTACACACCCGCAACTGCGAACTGGCCATTAAATTATCAACAGAACATGGAGAAACCATTGTGGATGTGGATATAGAAGCAGATGAAGGTACGTATTATCCTGCTCTTATTCACACGTTTGGAGTTGACCGTAAAGGAATTACATTTGAAATTTCTCAAGTAATATCCGAAGAATGGGGCTTGAATATCAACAACATGACAGTAACCACACAGGACGAACTTTTTACATGTAACATATACATGGAGGTCCGTTCTGCTCAGGAACTGAACCATATCATAGACAGAATAGAATCTATTATTGGAGTGGAAGACGTCCGGAGGGTCTTTATAAGTCAGGGCTGACCGGTTGGCAGGTCCTGGAGCATGTGGCGTGCATTTTCCAGATCTTCCGGTGTGTCAATCCCTTTTGGATAACTGCTAACCGCTACCATTTTTATACCTATGCCGTTTTCAAGAAAGCGGAGGTTTTCCAATTTTTCACACAGTTCTAAAGGGCCCGGCGTGAGCGTTGCAAAGTGCAACAACGTTTCTCTGCGAAAGGCATAAACGCCGATATGTCTGAAACACAGGTTTTCCAACAACAGAGAACCGCTGTTGGCACATGGCCGGTGGCGCAGGTGCGGAATGGGAGCTCTTGAAAACAGTAAGGCGTAGCCTGCTTTGTCTGTGACTACTTTAACTACGTTGGGGTTGAGGAATTCTTCTTCTGAAGTGATGGGTGTCATCAGAGAAGCGGCAGGTGGCCCCGGAGGGGGACAACCTGCCGCTTCTTTTGTGCTGCCTTCCATGGCTTGAAGGAGTGCTTTAAGGGGCTCTGCGCGGGTAAAAGGCTCGTCTCCCTGTATGTTTACAATAAGCTCTGCGTGGGGCAACAAAGCAACGGCATGGGCAATTCTGTCTGTGCCACAGGCATGTTCCTGACGGTTGAGGAGGGCTTGTCCTCCGTTATCGGTTATTTCCCGGTAAATCAAGGGGCTGTTGGTTACTACCACTACCTGACGAAACAATCCTGTATTTATTGCAGCCCGGTACGTTTGCAGGATTACCGTTGCGTCTCCCAGTTTTTGCATGAGTTTTCCCGGGAACCTTTGTGAATCATACCTTGCCGGGATAAGGGCAAGGGCCTTTTTCTCAGAAGTCGGTGTAGGTGTTTTTGACAGGATGTGTTTCAAAATAGTGTATTATTTGTTCCCGCAGGTTAATGCGGATGGTATCTATTCTGTAGGAAAGTGCGGGAAGTTTTTCGTCTGTAAAACGGATACGTCCCGGTGTAATTTTGTATTTTTCCGGTGTTCCCACCACATCAATTCCCAAACGGAACGGTAAGGGTGACTTGAGCAGGGATATGTGGTAATGGAACGTCTGGTCCATGTGGTGTGATCCGGCAAGTGCCACTTTGTAGCGGTCCATTTGCATGATAAACGGAAAAACATCCACACGGCTGTCTGAAATGGTAGCTTCTACCCGTATACTGTCAATCAGGTTAAGGGCTCGTTTTTTAAAGAACAATTTACGGGATATTTCCGAAAAAGTCTCTCCGTCCAACAGCACAAGTCCGTCTCCCCTGATTCTGCATGCTCCGTGTAAAGTGGGCAGTATCAGATTCATGGAAGTGTCCAGTTGTGACATGACTGCCAGTTGCAGGTCTACCAATCCGCGGAAAGATGACATCATGGGAAATAAGGTATCCATGGATGGCAGCAATTGTGTTACTTCTTCCAGCAACACATCCTGCATTTCCAGATCCACCCCGGCCATAAGGCTGTCTTTGTGTGGGGTAGCATACAATGCGTTCAAAAAGAAACTGCCTGCATTTGAAGTAGCCTGCATGTCTTTTACATGCAACCGTCTGTCTGTTGCCAGCAAAGATCCGCTTACGTCCTGAAGGTGCAGGTGGCGGTAATAGGCATTGGAAACTTGCAGGATTACCTGCATATTGACATTTCCGGGGATAATAATCAGATCTTCGTACGCTTTTCTTTCTACCGCCGCTTGTGTAATGATATGTTCAAGCTGGGTATCAGATTCGCTGGCGGCGGCTTTGCGGAGTTGCTTTAACCCGGCACTGTCTTGCTGGCTAAGGATTTCGGTACCTGCTGCTATGGCATGGAGCAGTTCGTTGCCTTCCAGCGTATCTCCCTGTATTTCCAGGTAAAGGTTCAGTTGTGCCTTTCCGGTCAGCGCCCTGCGGATGCCGTTAAGTTGTCCGCTCAGCCTCAGGTCTGAGTGACCGGACTTAATGCTCATATTGTGAATTTTCAGCAAGTTGTCCTGAAGTTCCAGGTGTACGGAATGTAAGCGAGTCCTTAGGGGGTAAATGGGCGTAATTACTTGAGCAGACGTTGTTTGTAATGTTCCGTTAACCTGCCATTTGCGTAGCAGCTCGCGTGTTTCCGGCGTGAAACCAAAATTGAATTGCAGGTCGGCAAAAGAAAACTCGTGTCGTGTACGGCGGGGCATGAAATTGCCGGCAAAGGCAGTCCTCCGCCGGGTGGTGTCTGCAACATTGCGTTGCCGGGTACTATCAGCGGTCCGCCGCCGGGCGGTATCTGTAGTTGCAGTCCGTCGCTGCCGTTCCGGGGTTTGTGTCACAGCTGCTTGTATTTTCAGTCCTCGGAGGGTTCCTCGGTGTATGCCGTAAACGCCACCGGCAGAACGTGCGTTCAGTTGGAGGTGCATGAAGGGAATTCCGGGATCGGGTTCATGGGAATTCATAGTAAGGCTTACGTCGCCCCGTTGCAAGTGCAGCCGGGTTGAATCGCTCAACACAAGTTGCAGTCTTTTTGTTTTTAAAGAACCGGTCAAAGGCTTTGTTTCGGATATGTTCAGGTACAATTCTGTACTGTCTGCCTTACAGAAAATGTTGTTCCGGGGAAGGTCCAGTGTGAAACCCGGGGTGCTGATATGTGAAAGCAATTGTATATTTTTTAAACCTTCCGGGTTTAGGTCCCGGATTTTTCCCCGGGCCTGAATATCCATAGAAACAGAACCTTGCATGTTGTGTTCGGGTTCGTCCTGTATAAAAGCAGAAAGGTTTTCCGCATGAATAAGGGCTTTGGCAGAGAGGTCCAGCAGGGGATCGTTTGTATAAGAGAGCAGTTTGCCGCCGGCTTGTAATTCCAGCTCCCGGCTTTTCAGATCCAAGGTGTGCAATTGCAATGTCCCGAGGTTTTTTTCGCGGGGGTTGTAAGAAGCCGTGAAGGATGTCTGGAACGAAGAAAAAGACAAGTTTTTTTCCGGGAGCAGGAAATGGCCTTTCCCTGTATATACATTCAGGTTGTAGGGTGGCAGTTCGCCGCTTTCATAACAGTAAGCGCCGTCAAGTGTACATTGGATGGCAACCGGAATATTGGTTGTGGGAGTAGTCTTGAATGGCAGCAGGAAAGGCGGGCATGCGTGTAAGAGCCGGGTGACCAAAACAGTGTCCAGACGTAAAGTTCCATGCAATTCCAGGCTGTCCGGATGCATCTCCAGGGACATGTTCAGGTAATAAGGTACTTCATCCAGTGTGCCTTGGCAATCGGTAAAGAGGAACTTGTCAAAATTTGAATCAAAGGTTATGTTGCCGTTGATCAGGAAGGGTATGTGATCCAAAAACCGGGTTTTTCCTGTAATGAGTGTATTTGAATAGGAGTCAATACGTGTATGGTATCCGGAATGGCGGCGGGAGGTGCGTACCGCCATGTTGCCGATGTTTGTCTGAAAAAACAGGGAATCTTCCCGGTTGTCGAAAGTAACGTGCAGCGTATCCCGGACCGTCAGCCGCCCAATAGAAAAACTAAAACCTGAAGACAGCGTGTCTTCAGATTCCGGGAAAATAGCCCAGTTGGCTATTCCGTCTTTGTTTTTGTACAAACGAACTGTTGCTTTTTCCAAAGAAAGCCGGGAAAGGTGTAAGTGATTTTTGAGTAATGAAACAGGTTGCAGGACAGCCCTCAACTGCCGGAAGGCAACCAGGGTATCTGTTTTGTCTGTATCTTGTTCCGCGTCAGGTACTAGAAGAATTCCGTTTTTAAGGATAAGGGAAATATGGGGAAAATTCTTTAGAGGTTGTACTGAAACTTCTTCCACATGTACATAGGCATTCAGGAATTGGTTGGCGTACTTGTTAACAAGAGGGGTCAAACGGGAAGGTGATAAAATAAATACCACAAGGGCAGAACCCATTAACAGCAGTAACGTAACAGTTATCAGGATAATGATAACAAGACGCAACAGTTTTTTCATACCTGCTAAATTACATTTTTTTCATGTGACGGCGCAACATATTAAAGGTTTTACGCATCTTTGTAAATATGAAAAGAAAAATAGGACTCCCGTTATGTATCTTACTCTTCTCCGTTTTTCTTACAGGTTGTATCAAACACGAAATGCTGTTTTACCTGAAAGGGAAACCGGATGTGTTGTATTTTGATCAGGACGGAGGAACAGCTTCTGTTAAGGTATCTGCCAACACGGGATGGAAAGCAAACATTCCGGAATCCTGGTGTACAGCCAGTCGTTCATCTTCTGATTATTCTTTAGTTCCGGTTGAAGTAGTTTTTACCGTTGAAAAAAACAATTCAATAACGGCCCGGAAACAGCAGATTACCCTTACGTCTACCTTGTCCGGTTCTATAAAGACTACCATAACCATAAACCAGGAGGCAGGTACTCCGGACGATCCCGAAGATCCTGATGAACCGTTACCGGCAGACAGCCTGTGGTTGAATCCGGAAGGCCTGGATATTTGGTGTAAAGGCGGAGCATATGACGTAATCTTGTATGCAAATACGGAGTGGTCTTACGAAGGAAGCAGCCACTCCTGGTGTGTTCTTCAATCGGGTGAGGTGTCCGGCGGTTCCGGCTCGTATGTACTCACAATTGCTGCAGATACAACAAAGCAGGGATTTGAAAGAACGGCCGTACTTACATTCCGGACGGCACAGGATTCTGTATTTACTTTCCCTGTCACACAACGTCCGGTGGGGATATCTTTGCCGGAAGAACTGGTTGCGTTCCGCGACGATGTCAATGCGGGAGAAGACCTGGAATCCTGGATGGATGCAGACAGCACAATACACCTGAGGGCAGATTTGGATATGTCTTTAGTTTCCAACTGGACTCCTATTGGCATGCATCCCACATCCGGGAACCGTGTTAGCCTGAAAGGCATTTTTGATGGGAACGGATATACGGTGAGTAACTTGAAAATTACTCAGACAGATTTGCTGTCGGCAGGATTGTTTGGGTATGTGAGAAATGCAGAGATAAGGAACCTGACGTTGGATGAAAGCTGTTCTATTACCCTGTCGGCTTCCGGTAACCGGGAATTGTCTGTTGGAGGGATTGCCGGCAGACTGGAAGGGAGTACGGTCACCGACTGCCACTTTCACGGAACCATCTTAGTAACGGGAACCGGTACACGTACAGCAGCCGGTGGAATAGCCGGATCTAATACCTACAAATCGGTGGTAGCCTATTGTTCCAACAGCGGTGTGGTGGAAGGTTTGTCATCTGTGGGAGGTATTGTGGGGGTACTAGAGGAAAGTTTAAGTAAAGGCAATTTGATAAAAAATTCTGAAAACAGAGCCGGTTCCCGTGTTTTGGGAACTGCATCTGTAGGTGGTATTTGCGGTATGATGAATTCATACAATTCAATTGAATGGTGTACCAACAGAGGCTTTGTTCAGGCAACGAATGAGAATGCAGGGGGCATCTGTGGAGAAATGTACGGTAGTTCATCTGTGTTGTATTGTACAAACCAGGAAGAAGCTGATGTAAAGAGCAAGGCTAAAACGGGCGGTATTTGCGGCTACGCTATGAGCAAGTGCTCCATTACAGGATGTGATAATAAAGGAACTGTTACGGGAGATACCGGAACAGGCGGTATTTGCGGAACGCAATATATATCTTGTAGTATTAAAAATTGTACAAATACGGGAGAAGTGGCTCCCGGTACTGCAGGTGAAGAGGCCGGAGAGGGAATAGGGGGTATTGCAGGAACGAGTCTCCATTCAGAAATCCGGAATTCGGAAAACAAGGGGGCTGTAACAGGCGCTTCTTCTGTAGGGGGCATTGCCGGTTATTTTAGTTCTGATGTAACCTTGTGCGATTTGGAGGACTGTATTAACAGAGGCCTTGTAGAAGGAAAAACAGATGCAGGTGGGATTGCAGGCATGGTTGATGGCTCGCGGTCTGCTTTGTCTTACCTGAACAATTACGGGCAGGTCACTGTCGTATCAACAGACGGCATGGCGGGAGGAATTGCAGGGAAGGTGTATGGTTCTGTAACACTTGACAATTGCAACAACAAGGAAGAAGCCACGGTACAGGCTCCGGAAGGATCTGCCGGCGGGATTGCCGGAGAAATAGGAAGTACTTCTGTGCAGTTGTCTAACTGTGAAAATTATGCAGCTGTAACTGCAGCGAAGTGGGGTGCCGGTATTGCGGTACTTAGCGAAGGGAAAATTAGTAAAAGTACTAATATGGGAAGTGTTTCCGTTAGTACGAGCAGTACTGTTGCTATGGCAGGCGGTATTGCATCCAAAGCATACAGAACTATTGAATCGTGTGAAAATGAAGGTGTTATAACCGGATATAATGCAGCAGGAATTGTTACGTACTTCGCTGCCAAAAGCACGGCCTATAAAATTACGAAATGTACCAACAACGGAGAGGTATGGGGAGCCAATACGGCAGGAGGCCTGGTGGCCAATATTGACAAAACAGGCAGCATTGAGAATGGAAGCAATACGGCCGCTGTTACAGGCTCCAATTATGTAGCAGGGATTGTTGCGGAAAATATGGGCGGTACGCTCACATCCTGTACAAATTCGGGACATATAGGCGGAACAGAAACAGAATTGAATGCAAACAGATTTGCCATGGGAGGTATCTGTGCCTACAATTACGGAGGAAATTTGACAGATTGCGAAAATGAAGGACAGGTAACACGCCTGTCAGAAACCGGCACGTACAAATATGTGGGAGGTGTTGTTGGAGTAACGTTTGCCGGGATAAGCTATGGGAGCGGGGCCTTGAAAAATTGCACCAATTCCGGGGCTGTTACCGGATTGTTCAATGTGTCTGACTTCTGTTTTACAGGAGGGTTCTGCGGGTTTTTTGCCTCGGGTCCCACACCGGACAATTGTACCAATACGGGTACGGTTAACGGGAATGCCGCCAGCGATGAAAACGAATACGGAGGACACAGTTGAAACACAATACTATGAAACGTTACCATTTTTTATGTGCCGTTGTATTAACGGCTGCTTTATTACTTTTTACCTCTTGTGTAAAAGAACCGGAAATTATTAAGGTCATGTCTTACAACATCCGTCTGTCCATTGTTGACGACGGAGAAAATCATTGGAATATCCGTAAGCCGGGTTCTGTGCTTATGATAAACACCTTGCAACCTCATATAATAGGTTTGCAGGAGCCGGTCAATGAGCAGATTACATACCTGCTGGACAACTTGCCCCAATACGCCAGGGTAGGGGTGGCACGTGACGACGGAGATACACTGGGAGAGTTTTCCGCGGTATTTTATTTGAAAGAGATGTTTGACTTGTTGGACGACGGTACGTTCTGGCTGAGCGAAACGCCGGACGTTCCTTCTTTTGGCTGGGATGCTGCTTGTAAGAGGGTTGTTTCCTGGGGTCGTCTGAAAAACAAAAAAACAGGAACGGAATGTTATGTGTTTAACACACATTTTGACCATATAGGCAAGACAGCCCGGCTGGAATCTGCCCGGTTGCTGGCAGAAAAAATGGAGGAAATTGCCAAAGACTGCCCGCTTGTTTTTTTGACGGGAGATTTTAATGCTCCTATAGATAACCCGCTTTTCGAACCCCTGCAGGCAAGCTTTTTGGATGCCAGGCAGGAAGCTCCGGTAAGTGACACGTTAACTACTTACCACGCCTGGGGGCGGCACGAAGGTCCGGCCATTGACCATATTTTTTATCGTGGCGCAAAAGCCGTATCTTTCCGCACCGTAACAGAGACCTTTGAAGTACCGTACGTTTCTGACCACTATCCTGTACTCGCTGTTTTTGAAAAAGAATAATAACACCCTAACACTTATGAAAAAATCAGGAATCCGTCTTTTTACCTGCTTGTTGGCGATTACTTTGCTATTGCCTGTTGTTACCTCCTGCGAAAAATCTTTTAAAAGAGATGACCTTATTGGTACGTGGGCCTATCAGGATAACACAAAATATACCATTACGTTCCGTGAAGACGGAACGATGGGATATACGGCACCGCAGGAAACGCCTTATTATACACCCACTTTTACATTGGAAGGCATTTTTATTCACATACGGGTAATCATTGGCAGTGCCGCTATAAGCGACGTGGTAGAGATCCGTTCCCTGACCCCTACCACGTTGGTAATCTATTACGACGGCGACCTTCTTTTTGACGGACAATCGCTTAACGGGGAATACGTCCTGTTAAAGAGGTAATTCCTTAACACGGATGTTGCGGAACCAAACTTTGGATCCGTGTCCCAGAAAGCCTATTTTCCCCTTGTTGTTTTTCAATCCGGGATGTTCTCTGCCGTCCACGGGACCCGAGGAAATATCTCCTTCTGTAATGACTTCTCCGTTAAGGGTAACACGTATGTAATTGCCTTTAACGTATATTTCCTGTTCGTTCCATTCTCCTACGGGCCTTAGGGCATCCCGGTTGTGTGCCGGAATCACTCCGTACACCGAGCCGTGGTATTGGTAATCCAGCAACCAGGGCTGGTAAATGGGGTCGTAATGGTCCAGAATCTGGATCTCCATACCCTCATAGGCAGCATCTCCCGTACCCGGGGTACGGATACCTACTCCGTTGTTGGCTCCGGGAGTGAGCTTGAATTCAAAACGGAAAATAAAATCTCCATATTCTTTTTGGGTATATAAATCGCCAAAGCCCTGTTCCGAGGGTTCTACTTCAATGACGCCGTTACGGGTCATGTAATCGGTGGTATTTCCCGTCCATTTGTGCAGGGAACTACCGTCAAAAAGCACCTCAAAACCGGCTGCCTCTTCTTCGGCAGACAAACGGTACGGTTGCGGACGTTCCAGCTCGCGCACGTAAATGTCGCGGTAGGCTACCTTACTTCCGTGGGCCTGCAATTCAATGGCTCCGTACGGGAAAATGGGTTGTGAGCGGTCCCAGTAATTTTCCATAATCACGTTGTCCACCACCCGGTCTCCGTTCAGGTAAACCGTTACACGTTCTCCTTCCATACGGATGTAGAAGCTGTTCCAGTCACCCAGGCGGTTGTCGGCTACATGCGTAGGGGTGGAGCGGTTCTTGAAATTGTTGTACAACCCGCCGGAACCTACTTGTGCTCCTACGTGTACACGCGCTGTATCCCAGATTTGCACCTGAGGGGAACCGCGCAGGTAAATGCCGGCATCGGCTTCCCGTCCTTCGGGGTACAACAGCCAGTCAACGTACATTTCAAAATCGCCGTAATCCTTTACGGTACACAAGTTATCTCCTTTGCCCAGAAAGACGAGTTTCCCGTCTTCCACTACCCACTGGCTGAAAGCTATGGCGTTTTCTTTTTCCTGTGCCTCGGCAAGTTTTTCCGGCGTCATCTTGCTGCGGGAAATGGGGTTGCCCACCAACGCCTGCCAGCCGTCCAGGTCTTTTTCGTTGAAAATGCGTTCGTAACCTTTGTCTTTGGGGGTTTCTGCCAGGTACTTCCTGATGTTTGTCACTTCGTATATGGCATCGGGGTAGTCTGAATTTTCAATAATTTGCAGCGCCTGCTCTATCCATTGCGTAACCGGTTGCCCGTAAAAATTTTTGTTGTTTACGGCCAGTCTATAAATGTTTAGAGCGGCCTGCAAACGGATACCGGGATCGTTGGCCGTCAGGTAGGGAGCCGAGGCAAACAGTGCCTGTACCACGCGGGTACTCCTTAGCTGTACCAGCAAAGCCTCTGTATCTTCCTTGTTTTGAGCCTGTTCCAGTGCCCTCCGGAGGAAGATTGCCTTTTGTTCTCCGGTGGTATTCCAGCCGGCAATCATCTGCCGGTAAGAGGGGATATCCCGATTTTCAAGGTAGGTATCGCTCAACAAGTCAACGGCTCTTTTGGTGCCGGTGGCTGCCAGCGGCGCATAATAAAGGGGCCGGGCATCCGGGGTTGCCTGCTGCATGTGCGCCAGCAGCACGTTGTATTGTTCTTCCGGGTCCATGCCGTACAGGCTGGCTGTTACGGCCTGTTGCAGCGCCTGTACCCGTTGCGGGTGAGCAGCTGCCGTGGGGGCAGCCTCTTCCAGGAGCCGGCAGTACGTAGTCCGGTTATCGGGGTGAGCCACTCCTGCCAGCGCTTGTGCGGCAGCTTGTTGAACGGTTGGGTTGGCATGCTCAAGGGCTTCCAGTACCTGAGGTTCGAAGGCACGGGCTTTGCGGTTTCCCAGCAAAGTCAATGCGGCGGCCTTGCCCGGGTCTGATGCCTCGGCGTATACCTCCATAACGGCTTCCACTACGTTGCCCTGCATGGAAAGCAGGTTCTCCAGCGCCATGGCGGTCAGCCGGGTATTATCGCTTGCCAGCAATCCTGTGAGCAGTTGCAGGCTTTCTTTGCCTCCTGTTTGCAGCAGGGCACGGGCCGAGGCTTCGGCCACCCGGGGGTTGTCGTGGCTAAGCCAGGGATCGGCAATGTAGCCGGCCAGTGCCGGGTTGTGCTGCGAGCCCAGAAATTCGAGCACGTCTGCCTGAGCCGGGGCATCCAGGCGTTTCATTTTATTGATAAGGGCCGAGTTGATGATGGGGGAGATAAAACTGCGGGTGCCTTCCAGGGCTGTCCTTCGGTACGCTCCGTCATCATCGGACAGGGCCTTGAGTACGGTACTGAAGGCGTCCTCTTTTTCCAGTTCCAGCAAAAGTGATAAGGCAAAACTGCGCAGGTGCGAAGGCTGGGACGGACGGATGTATTTCTTTAAGGCTTTCGTTGCTTTTTTGGGATCGCCGGGAGCTACGCGTTGCAGGTAATGCAGAAAATCGTGATCCGGGCCTTTGGCCATGACGTCAAAAGCTGTCAGGGTACCGCAGGATGACAAGGCTTTGTACACCTGCGGCTGAAGCCGCGGATCTCCTGTGTGGAGGAGGCTCAGCAGCATTTTTTCTGCCAGCGGAGAACCCAGCATCCCCAACCCATTAATGGTTTGGGCTTGTATGGGAGCACTCAGCAGCAATTGGACAGCAGTTTCTCCTCCAATAGCCGTTACAGCACTGATGGCAGGTCCGGCCAAAGGTTCTTTAAACAGGTAAGGCGCCAGCACTTCCAGGCTTTCCTGCCTGCCCAGCAGGCCCAGTTGCCGTATGAAAAACGCTTGGACTACGGGGTCCTCGGCTTTTTCCAAAGCATGGGCAAAATGCAGGGCCACGTCTTTGCGCAGGTCCTCAGCCACAGGGGGTCGGGTAACGTATTGAACCAGCCCCCCCAGGGCATACTCGGCCTGAGGCAGCGTGGTTTCGTCGCCTGTTACTTTCCCGGCCAGCATGAGCACGCCTTCTTCTCCTGTGGAGAGGATGTCTTCCATCAGGCGGTCAAAAAGGGCTTCGTTGGCAGCCGGCAGCTGATTAAGGGCGTCGCCAATTTTGGTGGCTGCCGTTCTTTGTAGATCCTGGCCGTGCAGGGAAAGCATACTTCCCAGCAGGAGGACAGATAGTATATAGCATGTCTTTTTCATAATTGCATCAGATGTTCCAGGGGCCGCGCATGGGTTGGTTCATCAACCGGTTGGCAGCGGCATCGTCAATAAATTCCAGTTTTTCCGAATCAAACCGTAGCGTACGGTTAAGTTGCAGGGCAACGGCACCAATGTTTACCAGGGTGCTGCTGCGGAAGCCGTTGATTTCGTTAAGGGCAAACGGCTTGCGGGTACGAACGCATTCCAGAAAATCGGTTTCCTGGCGTTCCGGCTCGGGATAGGCTGCCAGTTTCAGCTGCCAGTCCGGGATATCGCAACGGAATCCGGGGTAAACGTTTCCGTTGGGGCCTTCAATGTAGGGTGTGTTGGGGTTGCCGTGGTCTCCGCCCCAAAGCACAATCTGGCAGCCGTCTGCATAGGTGTAAGTTATGCTGCGCCACGTACCTACGGCATCGTGGTGCTGTTGCGGGGCGTCTATTTCTACCTTAACGGGGCTTTCGTTGTCCTTGCCCAGAAAATACTGGACCGGGTCCATGTAATGTTGTCCCATGTCGCACAGGCCGCCACCGTCGTAATCCCAGTATCCGCGGAAGGTCTGGTGTACGCGGTGGGCGTTGTAAGGTTTGTAGGGGGCAGGGCCCAGCCACAGGTCGTAGTTCAGGTTGGAAGGAACGGTTTCGGGTACCAGGTTTTCTTTTCCCGTCCAGTAAAATTTCCAGTCAAATCCCGTGTGGCGGGATATGGTTACTTTCAACGGCCATCCCAGCATACCACTCTGTACCAGTTTTTTAAGCGGGTTCACAGTAGTGCCCAGGCCATAGAACGTGTCCTTGAAACGGAACCAGGTGTTCAGCCTAAAGATGCGTCCGTTTCTTTTGACCGCTTCCATCACACGTTTGCCTTCTCCAATGGTACGTGTCATGGGTTTTTCACACCAGATGTCTTTGCCGGCCTTGGCGGCTTCTACAGCCATAATGCCGTGCCAGTGCGGAGGGGTAGCTATGTGTACAATGTCCACGTTGGGATCTTTAATCAGATCCATGAAATGTTCGTAGGTTTTTACGCGGTCGGGAGCCATCTGTACGGCAGCTTCCAGGTGTTTGGTATCCACATCGCAGACGGCTACCAAACGTGTGCCCTCGTATTTTATATGTTCCCTGCCCATACCTCCCACGCCAATGATTCCTTTGGTCAGCTGGTCGCTGGGGGCTATAAATCCTTTACCTCCCAGGACCGGGCGTGGAATGAACGTAAGGGCGGCCAGCCCGCCGGCTGCCTTCAGAAAATTCCTTCTGTTCAAGCTCATGATTACCTTAATTTGTTGTTTGTATATTTTTCAAAAAGTGTATTCCGCAGCGTTCTGTACGTTTCCATAATGGTATCTGCACATTCCTGTGCGTAGTTGTTCAGCAGTTCGGTGGCCGCTTTGGGGTTCTTGCGGTACAGGGCCAGGTATTGTTTTTCTATTTGTTTGTTCTTTTCAAAGAAGGATTGCTCCATAGGTTCCCGCAGGCGAACCAGGTCTTTTTTTGCTTCCTGGTAACACAGGTTGAGCAAGTTGTCCACTACGTCCACAGCCCACCGCACAGACGTGTCTGAGTAGTGGTCGGGGTGGTATTCCATGTAAACATCGGGTGTTTTGGTCACGCCGGTGAAAAACGGAATGTAGGGCGAGGTATAGGCGTTGTCCACAAATACCCAGTAAATGCCACCAATGCCGTTGGGCAGGTCTTTGCGCAATTGGGCGCAAAAGCCGTATTCGCCGTCCACGCGCGATACCAGTCGGCGTCTGTTGGTTTTCAGCAGTTTTTGCAGGTTGTCGCTGGGGAAGGGGGTAGCCAGCGGGCTCTTTACCAGGGTGTTGTTGGGCCCCGGGATATACCATACGGCATCGTTCTCTTTGTCGTAGATGGTGCCGGTGAACGTACTCCTTTGGAACTCCATAATGTCTTGAATGGTAAAGAGTTTGTTGGGTTTAAAAGAGAAGGGATACATACCAATGGGCTCCACGGTCTGCCCGTATTGGTTCAGGTTCTGGTACGGATTGCTAGTCCAGCGCGGAGGCAGTTCCGGAAGGCCGGGGTTGTACAAGGCGTTGAAGAGCCATTGGCGGTGGGTGTGGGCTTCCCTCGGCGTAATACCTGCGTAAGCATTGCTCCAGATAAAAGGCATGGTTCCGTTGGGATCGTACCATCCGTTCTCAATGGCAACGCTCATGTAGTTGGAAGAGGCTTTGAATTCTTCCGGTTTGGAAAGGTCTATTTCTTTGATCACACTCCAGTTGGAAATGACGGCCACGTGGTCATCGGGCAGGCGTTGGGCAGCCCAAATGCAACCAAGCTTTCCGCTATCTTTTTTCCATCCTTTGCCCACGGCAAAAAATTCCAGGATCCAGACTTCGTCGGGATCGGCCAGGGTGACCAGCTCGGGGTCTTTTCCGCAGGAAGGCAGAAAACCGTACGTTTCCATCAGGTGGGTCATCAGGTCCAGGGCTTCCCGGGCCGTTTTGCAGCGTTGCAGTGCAAAGGCCTGTGCCTGTTCTATGGTCATGATCTGGTCGCCTTCGCCTTTAGTCAGCTCCAGTTCCGGCCGTTGGTTGGTAGTACTTTCCCCAATGCTCAGCTGGTGCTCGTTGATCTGGGAATAGGCAGAATGAAAATACGTATACGTCTGCTCTACCTGAGGAATATATCCCAGGATTTCCCCAAAATCGTCTGTGGGACGTGTATTGTCCAGCAAACCCCAAAATACGGGAGCCATGGCTCCTTTTTTGAATTTTTGTCCGGGGATAATGCGTACGCGGTTATCGGGACCACAATCTGTGTGGGAATTCAACACACTGCCGTCAGCAGTCGCTTTTTTACCGGCAACCACAACGGTGCAGGCAGAACTGTTGTACCATAAAGAAGAAAGAAAGAGAAGAGAAAAAACAAGAACAATTCTTTTCATAACAAGTAGGATATGTGTTTTAAAATGGAATTAACAAAAATAGTCAAATTCAGCGATTTTTGTAATTAAGCAGGACAATCATGAGAAAATTCCTGTTGGCTTTTGTTTCTATCTAACTGTGTATTGCAAAAAAGCCCCACTCGCGTGAGGCTCTCCTGTCATAATAATAAAAGCGATTAGTCAATTCGCTTATAATAACTAGGTTCGTTATAGATACCTATAAGGCTTACAATTAAGTATGCCTATTCTGTTTTGTGTATTAAACAAAAAATACCTATTTTTGTTCAGTAGATAAAACAAAATTCACAATGATTAGCAAAGATCTATTAAAAACAGTGCTTGCCGATGCACGCGAAGAGGTTGCGAAATACAGAGTTATTCCAAGAGAATTCCAATTTGAAGAGTATGGTAATTATGTGTTTACAGGAATCCGTAGGGCAGGTAAATCATTCCTGCTTTATCAGCATATGCAGGAGTTGCTGAGGAGTGGCACAGGATGGGACCAGATTGTCTTTGTCAATTTTGAAGATGAACGTCTCATAGGTATGGAAACTACCGATCTGAACTTATTACTGGAAATTCATTTAGAGCTTGATGGTAAAAAACCAGTTTTATTTTTAGATGAAATTCAGAATGTTGCAGGCTGGGAAACATTTGCACGCAGATTAGCCGATACCGGGCATAAGGTTTATATAACAGGAAGCAATGCCAAAATGCTGAGCACGGATATTCAAACAACACTGGGAGGCAGGTTTGTTTCTGTAGAAGTGTATCCCTATAGTTTCAAAGAGTTTTTAGTTGCCAATGGAGTCAGCTATAACGAAAAAGTGCCTATGTCAACAGAGACAAAATCCAGACTCATGAAGCAGTTCCAGGATTATTTCTTTTTTGGAGGATTCCCGGAAGGAGTTCACTTTGCCGTTAAACGGAATTATCTATCCGGTATATATCAAAAAGTTTTTTTGGGCGATATAATAGCTCGTAATACTATTTCTAACAGCTTTGCATTACGAGTGATGTTTAAAAAAATTGCAGAAAGCGTTGGACAACCCTTGTCTTTTAACCGAGTTGCGAATATTGTTTCTTCAACAGGAGCAAAAGTAACCACAAATACAATCATCAACTACCTGGAATATGCAAAAGATGCGTGGCTCTTACTTTCCATCCAAAATATTGCAGGCAAACTAGTTAATAAAGAGACCAATCCTAAATATTACTTCCTGGATAACGGACTGCTCAACCTTTTTTTGCTGGATGGCAATACTGCCTTGCTTGAAAACCTGGTTGCAGTTAATCTGATCAGAAAATATGGCAGGGAAGATGCCGTTTTTTATTACCACAAAAATCACGAAGTTGATTTTTATATTCCGGAAGCATCGTTGGCCATTCAGGTATGTTACAGGCTCGACAGCAGCCCGGATACGTACAAACGGGAAGTTGATGCTTTGAGAAAAATTACTAAAGTGTTGGATTGTAAAAGATTAATCATTGTAACAAAAGATCAGGAACAGACTCTGGAAGTAGATGGCCGCATTATTGAGGTTATTCCTATCTGGAAGTGGCTGCTGGATTATTTTGATTAACCCTTCATTTCTGCTATACAGTTGTTAAAAAATCCTTGTATGCACTGTTACTAATTATTTCAACAGCTTTCTGATAATCTTTTTTGTTTACTTGAATGCTGACGTTTTCTATTGGATTAGACCCGAGATAGATACTTAAAACAGACGATGCCGGATTATCCGAAGCGAGCAACGAATAAATCTGAGAGTCTTCTAATAAAACCTGAATGTCTTCTGCTATTACCCTATCTGTTGTCTCAAGCAGTATAGTTAAATCGTTGTCCATTGTTTTTGTGTGAAGGTATGAAAATTTTATAGCATACGGATTTGTCTTCAAAGGGGCTCTATGGCCTGTAGAATTTCTGCTTTGGGTTTGTAGGCCTGAGGCGCTTCATAAATGTCAGATTCATTTGCATTAAGCCAAACCTGTGGTTCGTCCATTTGTTATACTACCTCTTTTCTCTTTGAAGCGATTTTTGTAATTTAGCAGGACAATCATGAGAAAATCCCGGTTGATACTGTTTGGCTTGTTGCTGCTGGTTTCCTGCAATACGGCAATCAGGCAGCACGCAATGCAAGCTCGTCTGGCTAATCTGGACAGCTTGGTGAACCACGTGCCCCGGGTTGTCCTGGATAGTTTGGAACAAATGGATGTGTCTGAGTGTCCCGGGGAAGTGCAGTCTTATTACAATTTGTTGCTGACCATAGCCAGGGATAAATCTTATGTGGATTTCACGGACGATTCCATAATATCATTAGCAGCGGAATGGTACAGGAATGGCAAAGATCCCGAAAAACTTGCCCGCTCCCTGATCTACCTGGGGATTGTCCGTTATGGGCTCAATCCCATAGACACATTGCCATATGTCCATTTGAGGGAAGCTGAACAGGTTATAAAGACCCATGCCATAGAAAACCAGACTCTGCAGGTGCTTCTGTATGGGTATTTGGGGGACATCAACCTTAGGAACAGAAATTATCCTGAATCTGAGGTCTGTTATGAAAAGGGGCTGGAGGCTGGTAAAAAGGCAGGGAATTACAGAAATTATGTTTTGGCTTATATTAACCTGTTTTACGCTAAAATATATGTAGGCAAAACAGAAGAGGCTGAAAATATAGTGCTGCAAATTAATGCTATGGACTCTATCCCCGATGAATTAATACCATCTGTAAAAAAGGTAAACGCATTCTTTTACCAGACAGGTCCAACTTTCAAGGAAGCCATCATACACTCTGTCAATGATTCTCTCAAAGGAATGTATGACACCGATAAACCGGGAGTTTTATTTAATATTTCTCAATTTTATATGAAATTGAACCGCCTGGATAGCGCAGTTATATATGGGGAAGCCTGCCTGAACGCAATTGTAGATTCCATAAATCTGGACAATTGTCTGTATTATAAGCATTTGGCCAATCTGTATGCATTGACCGGTGAATACAAAGAATCTTCCAAAAATTACAAAAAAGCTCTGGAGT